>JAFGMI010000042.1 GCA_016927595.1 Melioribacteraceae bacterium
AGATATTTAACAAGTAATTATAATTATATTTATAATAACTGGAAATTAGTTATATAATTTTATAAACTTTCCTCGATTACATGAACAGATTCATTAATACTTTTTCGGGAGTCAGAGGAGCTGAGTAATCCATAACCAGATTTTTTTTATATGCTTTCATTGCATTCCGAATTGCAAAATAAACCCCTATACCATACATTAATGGTGGCTCACCGATTGCCTTCGAATTAAAAGGACCAAATTTATTGATTGATTCTTCCAGGAAGTTAACTTCAATATTCTGCGGTGTAAAATATATATCGGGGACTTTATAAGTCGACAAGCTATTTGAAAGCAGTCTGCCTTCCTGCGAATATATAATTTCTTCCATGGTCATCCAGCCGATCCCCTGAAGCAGACCGCCTTCTACCTGACCGATATCGACTTTTGGATGAAGGCTCTTTCCGAAATCATGTACTATTTTAACAGTATCGAGTTTGTAACGTCCGAGTATACAATCGAGCTCTACTACAATCAGAGCAGTACCATATACATGATATGCAAACGGTCTTCCTTTGTTAATAGTCCTGTCAAAGTATATTTCCGGTGTTGCATAGAATGAATGCGATGAAAGATTAATTCTTTTCATATATGATTTTTGGACAAGTTTTGTCCATGTAAGTTCAGTTTTTTTACCGTTGACAAAAACGAATTCATCTGCAAATTCTATCTCACTCTTATCCTCAGTAACCAGTTCTTCTGCGGCTGATTTTTTTAACCTTTCAAGAATATTACTGCAGGATAACAGCACCGCATTGCCATTTAAATCAGCACCGCTGCTTGCTGCAGTAGCAGAGGAATTGGCAATTCGTGTAGTGTTGGTCGATTCAATTTTAATACGGTCAGAACTAACAGAAAATTTTTCGGCTACTATAGTCTTTATTTTTGTATTAACTCCTTGTCCCATCTCAACCGCAGCAGTACTAACTCCAATACTACCATCTGTGTAAATGTGAACAAGCGCACTGGCTTGATTCAGAAATGAGCTGGTAAAAGATATACCGAAACATACCGGCATAATTGAAAAACCCTTTTTAACCAGCTTATTTTTTTGATTGAATTCGTCAACATTTTTCTTAATCTGAATAAAGTCATATAATCTTTCTGCTTCTTCCCAGCATTTCAAAGCATTTGAATTTTCACATGTTTGTCCGTAGTGAAATAACTCCCCGTCTTTAATCAGATTACTCTTTTGAATTGTCTGATAAGAAATACCCGACTTTTCAGCTGCATCGTGAAGTGCCGATTCAACTACAAACATCGCCTGCGGACCACCAAATCCTCTGAATGCAGTATTTGGAACAAGATTAGTCTTACATGATATACCTGTCGCACGTACATTAGGAATAAAATAACTGTTAGTAACGTGGAACAGAGTTCTTTCTAGAACTGCCGGGGACAAATCGGCGCATGCTCCGGCATTTTGGTAGTAAATAACTTCAAAAGCAATAATTTTGCCATTTTTCTTTAAACCAATTTTATAATCAGATGAATAAGGATGTCGTTTTCCGGTAACCCGTATATCCTGATATCTGGGTAAAACAAGTTTTACAGGCTTTCTTGTTATGTGTGCTCCCAAAGCGGATAATACTGCCCAGTGTGTTGCCTGATCTTCTTTCCCACCAAATGCTCCTCCTAATCGGAGAACATCAACTTCGATATTACTCATCGGTATACCAAGTACTCTGGAAATTGCCCTCTGAACAGCTGTAGGATGCTGTGTCGACGACAACACAAGTAATTTATCTTCTTCCTTCGGATACGCAACAGCGCACTGTGTTTCCAGATAAAGATGTTCCTGCCCGCCAGTTTCCACCCTTCCTTCATAAACAAAATCGCATTCTCCCCATGCTTTATCAATATCACCTGATTCAAAAATTGTCGGTTGTTGAATCAGACTACCATTTTTGCAGGCTTCACGGGCATCGGTAATAACAGGAAGTTTTTTGTATTCAACATCAATATACGCTGCAGCTTTTCTGGCGTTTGTAATAGAATCAGCAAGGACTATTGCTAACGGTTCCCCGATATATTTGACTTCGTCTACTGCAAGCAGTGTTTCATCCTGAATTATTCCCCCAATCTGATTTTCACCGGGAATGTCCTTGCTTGTAAGGACAGCAATCACCCCGTTCATTTTTTCTGCTCTGTTCGTATTAATCGAAACTAAACCTGCGTGGGCAAATGCAGAATCCAGAACGGCGCAGTGAAGTGTCTCAGCAGGCAGTGAAATATCATCAATAAATATAGATTCACCTCTTACATGCTTGTTTACGTCCGGATTATTCATGTTATAACCTCCGCGGTGAATACTTCCGGGAACAATACATTAAAATGTTTTTTAATTATCTGTTTTACCAGCAATGATTTGTATTCTTTTGAACCTCTGATGTCTGAGATAGGAGCTAACTCGTTCTGTGAATCATCAACAACATATTGCAAGAGACCAGGTTCAATTTTTCTGCCAAGAATATCTTTTGATAATTTTGCCATATATAATGGTACCGGAGCAACACCTCCGAATGATAGATGTGCTTCTTTTACAATTTCATCCTCAATAGTCATACTCATTGCAGAATTAACTGTTGCAATATCCAGATGCTGACGCTTTGATACTTTTTCAAAATTGAAATAAAAATTCTCTGACGGTTTATTAATTATTATTTTTGAGATGTACTCATCATCGCTTTTATCGAGGGATTTATATCCTTTATAGAAATCCTTCAAATTTATTTCGCGCTGCCTTTTATTGTTAACGAGAATCAGCTTTGCATTAATGCCGAGTAGGAATATACTCAAGTCGCCAATCGGTGAGGCATTTACAATATTTCCTGCAATCGAAGCTGCATTACGAATCGGTAAAGATGCTATTAAATGCATATATTCATGCAACCCGGGAAAGTACAAACCGATTATATCACTTCTATTAAACTGTTCGAAGCTCACATTAGCCCCGATATGTATTTCGGTCTCTGTTTCCGTTATCTCACTGGCAATTGAGTCAGAAACATATTCATTCTCACTGTCGGTTAAATCATCGGGATGTTGTACAAATAAATCTGTCCCCCCACAAATTATTCTCTTCCCTTCATTTAAACGAATTGTTTTAACTACATCGGTTGATATTTCCATCAATTTATTCTGTATCCCGCGGAAGTATTCCGGTACAATTTTCAGCCCTACTAGATTATCGATTCGTGATAATTTATGGCTCCAGTTAGCGTTTACACTATCGATTAAATTATTTACTGATCTCCTGATGGACATGTACCCCGTGCAGCGACATATATTCCCAGCGATGGCATCAACAGCCGTGTTGTAATTATACTGTTCTTCACTTAACAGATAACAGGTTAAAGCCGTTATAAATCCCGGAGTGCAGAAACCACACTGGCTGGCAGCCTCATCGATAAATGCCTGCTGAATAGGTGTGAATTCAGATTGATTCAACCCTTCTATCGTTACAATATGTTTAGCATTCACATTGCCTATAGGATAAATACAGGAGTTTATTAATTTGTATATGATCTTGTTTTCATTTATTTCACCTTTAATTACCGCACAGGCACCGCAATCTCCCTCCCTGCAGACTTCCTTAGTCCCCGTAAGCTTTTTATGCTTCCTGATAAAATCGAGCAGTGTAAGAGCAGGGTTTTCGAAACACTCAACAATTTCATCATTTAAAACAAATTTGATCTGTGCTTCCATTCAATACCCGGTTATTATGTGGTTTGATATCTGAAATTAAAAAGTTAATCCGCTCATTTCAACATCAACTGGGATCTGATCTCATCATAGTTATATATTTCAGGCACTATATTCCAGTCGCTTAAAGCTTTTGTATCTTTTAGTCCATTTCCGGTAATGCATAGCATGGCATTTTTGTAATAAGATTCAAAACCCTGATTGCGAATACTGAGATATGCAGCAAATACCGAAGCAGCGGAAGGTTCACAAAATATTCCATGATGAGCAGCCAAATATTTTTGAGCTTCCAGTATTTCATTATCACTAACAGATAAGGCAATCCCCGCTGTCTTTCTTACCGAATCAACTGCCATATAAAGATTCCGCGGAGCTGCGGCGTCAATGCTGTCAGCTATTGTATCAGTTTTGTTAAATATAAATTTATCCGACTCCATAAAACGTACGAGTGCATTGCTTCCTTTTGCCTGAACAGCAATTAAGTGCGGTATCTTCCCGATAAATCCTAATTCCAGCAAGTCATAAAATCCTTTATAAAGTCCCGATATTATAACACCGTCACCTGCAGGGACGAATAAAGAATCAGGTATTTCCCCGGAACACGAAATAAAAATATCGTAGGCTGCAGTTTTCTTTCCTTCTATTGTCAGCGGATTATATGCTGTATTGCGGTTATACCATTTTTTCGCTGATGCAACTTCATTACAAAGATCAAATGCGTCATCATATGTTCCGTCTATAATATATATTTTTGAACCATAGGATTGGATTTGCACGCGCTTCGAGATTGGTATACGGGAAGGTACAAAAACATGACTTCTCAGACCCAATATAGCGCTTATACCAGCCAGTGATGATCCTGCATTCCCCGTGGAAGATGTACATACATCAGGGATATCCAATTCTCTTGCTTTTAGGCAGGCGAGTATTGATGCGCGGTCCTTTAATGATAAAGTAGGATTCAGTGTATCGTCGAAAATCTTAATAGTATCTCCAGCATGATTAATATTATAAATACGAGGATTCAGATTAATCCTGATATCATCATCGATGTGCTTAACGGGTAGTAAATCTTTGTAGCCGGAGAAATTCCCTGCATTCAGTCTCAAAAATTTATTCCTGTCCAGATTTGAATCCAACTCATCGTAGTCATAAAAAATATTCATTACTCCTTTAAGAGGTTGATTTCTTTCGGCTAAACCACATTCCGGACATAAATATAAAAAGTTTTCTTCAATCAGTTCTTTACCGAACTCTTTTCCGCAGCAGGAACATTTATATTTATAATCTGTCATGATTTTTACATTGTTAATGACATAATTGCTTTCGCAGTATGAAGCCTGTTTTCAGCTTCATCATATACGATGGAGATATTTTCATCATCAATAATTTCGTCTGTGACCTCATGTCCTCTGTCTGCAGGCAGAGCGTGCATAAGTTTAACATGCTTATCGGCGAGTTTTATTTTTCTTTCGTCGCAGATCCAGTTGTGATATTTCTCCAGATTAGTTTTCATTTCTTTTTTACAGTCGGTTTCATTCCTCAAATATTCATCAATATCATAGTATCCGAACCCGCCCCAATTTTTCGGAATAACTATATTTGCACCCTCAAAAGCTTCATCCATATTCTCTGTAAAATTAATACTTCCACTACCTACTTCAGCATTTTTATATGCCTTTTCAACAATATTTTTTGATAATGGAAATTCTTTCGGATGAGCAACCGTAACATCGATTCCGTAGCGGGGGAAAAGCAAAATCTGAGTCTGCGGAACCGACAACGGTTTGGAATGCGTATCGGCGTATGCCCAGGAAATAGTTACTTTAAGTCCTTTTGTATTTCGGTCAAAATGTTCAAATATAGTCATTAAATCAGCCAGCCCCTGAAAAGGATGATATATATCGTCCTGTAGAGACATTACCGGTTTACTTGAATGTTTTGCCATCGTCGATAAATAATCGGAACCTATACCGTAAAAACAATTCCTGCAGGCAATACCATGTCCCATCCTCGATAAAATTACAGCCGTATCTTTCGCTGATTCACCATGAGATAACTGCATTTTATCAGCAGTAAGATCGTGAGCATGACCTCCAAGCTGGGTCATTCCCGCTTCCATCGAGTTCCTGGTGCGGGTAGACTGTTCAAAGAACATCATAAAAAGTGTTTTATATGGAAGATGAAGATGCGGTATTTCGTTATAAAACTTTTGCTTTAACTCCAGCGCGCGTTCAAATACAATATCCAGTTGAGTTTTATTCCAGTCTTCGCAGGTAAGAAAGTGTTTTCCTTTTAATGATTCATACATATTATATTCCCACATTAATAGTTTGCAAAATAAGCAGCATAAAATGCCGATGCCCTGACAAGATGGTCGACAGGAACTTTTTCATTTGGTGCATGCGCATATGTTTCATCGCCCGGGCCGAAACCTATTACTGGTATATTATGCAAGCCATTTATAGCGATTCCGTTAGTCGAAAAAATCCATTTATCAATCAGAGGCTGCGCATTAAATAATTCCTTATATACTGCAACGCCTTTTTTAATAATTTCATGCTGGTCATCAACAACCCATGTTGGATAATATTTTCTCATGCCGTATTTCTTACCTGTAAAAGTGGTTTCTTCAAAATATAGAGTTTCAACCTCTGCCTTTTCGCTTTTGCTTTTAATAATCTCATTGATTTGATCCAGAGCAACTCGTTCATCTTCACCGTGAGTGAGTCTTCTATCGATATGTATTTGTGCAAAATCGGAAACCGCACATAATGAAGGAGTTTCGGATTTAATCTCCGTCACAGTAATCGTTCCCTTACCTAAAAAAGGGTCATCTTTTAATACAGTATTTAATTTTTCTATTTCCAGTGCAACTCGTGAAGCCATGTAAATTGCATTTACTCCTCTCTCGGGAGCTGATCCGTGTGAAGATACACCGTGAAATTTTACGCGCATTTCCATTCTTCCTCTTTGACCGCGCAATATTCTGAGATTTGTCGGTTCAGTTACAATAACGCATTCGGGCTTTAATCCCTCCTCTTCAAGAATATACTTCCAGCACAAACCGTCGCAGTCCTCTTCCATTATTGAACCTGTAAAGTATACTGTCAGATCTTCGCAAAGTCCCAATTCCTTAATTATTCTTCCGGCAGTTATAAATGCTGCAACGCCTCCTTTCTGATCAACACTCCCTCTACCCTGAACAAAGCCGTCCTTTATTTCACCGCTTAGAGGATCAAAGTCCCAGTTATCAATATTCCCCACATCAACTGTATCTACATGTCCGTCTATTGCAACTATTCGCTTACCATTACCTATTCTGCCTATAACATTACCCAGCCCATCTATCAGCACATCATCAAATCCCGCTTTCTCCATCATGGATTTTATCTCGAGCACGACATTTTCCTCTCTACCGCTTAATGATTTTATACGAATCAGCTTTGATAAATGTTCTGCTGTATAGGATTCATATTTCTTTGCAGTTATATTAATTTCTTCATATAGATTCATAATTGTCACCCCTGATTATAAAATGGTTGGTAAAGGACTTTGTGAGAAGTTTTTTGAGGCATCTTATTCGATCTTATTTAATGTTTTAAAAATACAAAAAAAATATTTTTATTAATACTGTGATATGTTTAATTAAGGATAATAACATCATGTCCGATAAAATGTACCCGATTCCAGCAGACAGACTATTCACAAGAATTATTAATGAATATACGACTACTAAAACAATTTTCGGAATTCACGAAAAAGATTTTTACAAACCTGCGAATAACAATTATAGTCCGTCATCGTACATGACAGATAATATTATTGGTCCCGCTTCCGGTCCACATACACAAATGTCTCAAAACATTATATGCTCATATTTAACCGGTGGAAGATATATTGAATTAAAAACCGTGCAGATTCTTGATCAGCTGGCTATCGAAAAACCATGCATTGATGCTACTGATGAATGCTATAACACCGAATGGTCGCAGGAATTAAGGCTTGATGAATCTTATGAAGAATACGTGAAAGCCTGGGTGTTCATTCATTTCCTGAAAAATCTTCTGGGTCTTTCAGGCAGCAAAAGTGGTTTTGTATTCAATATGAGCGTCGGTTATAATCTCGAAGGGATAAAATCCGAATCGATTGATAATTTCATAAATGGGATGATGAACACTGATGCAGAAAATGTATTCAATAGTATAATTAACAAACTTGATCTATTGTGCAGTATTGAATTCAATAAAAATATATTAAAAAATATTAATCCTGATTTCGACTATAAAAATAGTCTGGCTGAGATACCAACATCTATTACTGACTCTGTGACTCTGTCCACAATGCATGGATGCCCTCCCGACGAAATTGAGGCTATAGCTTCTCATTTAATGAGTAAGAAAAAATTAAATACGTATATAAAACTGAATCCTACTCTTCTTGGTATCGATTTCGTCAATAAAATAATCTCGGATCTCGCATATAATTATATATCAGTCGGTAAGGATGTATTCGATAAAGATTTAACTATGGATGAGGCTATCCCGATGGTGTCACGTTTAAGCAGAATCGGTGAGGTGAACGAAAGGGAGTTCGGAATTAAATTGTCGAATACACTGCCAGTAAAAAACGCAAAACCGAAATTAGCTGCCGGTGAAATGTATATGTCCGGTCGTTCATTATTCCCCTTAACAATAAATCTTACAAAGGAAATTTGCGAGCGTAGCGACTATAATTTAAATATATCTTTCTCTGGCGGAGCCAATTCACTTAATATTAAAGACCTCATGCTGTGCGGCTTCCGATCGGTTACGATGGCAACGGAATTGCTGAAACCAGGTGGTTTTTTAAGACTGAAGCAGATAGCTGAACTATCGGATATGGTAAAACATCCGGTCTCATTAGAAAGAGAAAAAATAATAGAACTTGCAAAATTGTCCACTACAACCGATTATTATAAAAAAGATACGCGCACTATTGAAAGCATAAAGATACCCAAAAGTCTGCCGCTGCTGGATTGTTACATCGCCCCCTGCCAGACAGCATGCCCCATACATCAGGATGTTCCTGAGTATATTGCGAGGCTGAAACAGGGTGATTACAAGGAAGCGCTAAAAATTATAATAGATAAAAATCCGCTCCCGCATATTACAGGTTATATATGTGATCATCAGTGTATGGCACACTGTACACGCTGGGATTATGAAACACCCGTACTGATAAGGGATCTCAAAAAGATTGCAGCACTTAAAGGTTACGATGATTTAGTAAAAGAATATGAATTTCCTACTCCGAACGAAGATGCTTCGAAAATTGCAATTATAGGAGCAGGACCAGCCGGTCTGTCAGCTGCATATTTTTTAGCCCGAGCCGGATTGGACGTTACAATATTTGAAAAAGAGAACTCCGCTGGTGGTGTTGTCAAAAATATTATACCCCGTTTCCGGCTGCCTGAAGAGGCGATAATCAGGGATATCAGGTTTATCGAAAAACACGGCGTCAGGTTTGTTTTCGGTTTTGACCCCGATGTATCTATTGAAGCATTACAAGCTGAAGGTTATCATTACATAGTTCTTGCTATCGGAGCCGAAATACCGAATACAATCAACTTTCTGAAACATGAAGGCAGTATCATCAACGCTTTAGATTTTCTGAGAAGATACCACTTTATTAATGAAGAGATTGATTTGGGAAGTAATGTAGCAGTTATAGGCGGCGGTAATTCCGCCATGGATAGTGCAAGAGCGGCAATGAGATGCGCTAAAGTAGAAAATGTATATCTTATATACCGCAGAACTAAAGATTATATGCCCGCGGATAAAGAAGAATTTTTTGCTGCATTAAAAGACGGCGTCCATTTTGAAGAATTATTACAGCCGGTTAGTTTCATAAACGGTGAATTAAAATGTCAGTGTATGAAGCTTGATGAGATTGATGATGACGGCAGACGCAAAGCCAAACCGATTGATGATGAATATACTTATTTCCAAATTGATACGATTATATCGGCTGTAGGCGAACATACAGATTATGAGCTGCTCGCAAGCAATAATATAAAAAGAATTAATAAGAAGACATTTATGAATGAACAGACTCTCGAAACAACCATGGAAAATATTTTTGTTTGTGGAGATGCCGGCAACGGTCCGGCAACAGTTGTAGAAGCTATAGCTGATGCACGAAAAGTAACGGATGAAATAATAAGGAGAGCGGGAACAAACGTTAAACAATATAATATAGAACTGGATAATTTAGATTCTCAGGTAATCAGCGACAAAGGGTATATAAAGCAGTCCAGCGTTGATGATGTTAGTGAGGAAGCCGGCAGATGCCTTCTGTGTTCGTTCGAATGCAATAAGTGCGTTGATGTCTGTCCTAACAGGGCTAATGTTGCGGTTAAGATAAATACTTCCGGATTAAAGGATAAATATCAAATACTTCACCTGGATGATTTATGCAATGAATGCGGTAATTGCGAAACATTCTGTCCCTACCAGGGGAAACCGTACAGAGACAAACTCACTTACTTTTCCTCAGAAAATGAGTATTTAAAAAGTATTAATCCCGGCTTTTATTTTATTGATGATGAGAATATAAAATTAAGAATTAATGGTGAGGAACATTTTTTTGCTATTGGATCAGATTCTCTTAACGATAATAAGTTTATCTCAAGAAAAGTTATAAATCAGATCATTCAAAATTTCAGATACTTGTTAAGGTGATTTGATTGCTTCTATGATCTGTTTATATCCTGTACACCGGCATAAATTACCCGCAATGGCTTCTTGAATTTCAACTTCGGTGGGATTCGGATTTTTAAGTAACAGTGCATAAGCCGACATAATCATGCCGGGAGTACAAAATCCGCATTGGACTGCACCTTTTTCCATAAAAGACTTCTGCAGTTTATTCAGTTCACCGTTTTTCTCCAATCCCTCTATGGTAGTAATTTCCGAACCTTCGCATTGTCCGATCACTATTAAACAGGAATTTACTGCATTACCGTTAATTACTACAGTACAGGCACCGCATTCCCCTATTGAACAACCTTCTTTAGTCCCTGTTAAATTTAATATTTCCCTGAGTACATCTAATAAACGCATAGAAGGTTGAACATCTATTCCGACTTTATCTCCATTAATTGTAAGATTAATTCTTCTTATCATCATCGTCTCAGGCAATTGTCTTCTAACAAAGAATATATTAGTCGCTGCAAAACAGGTAATTTGTATTCTGAAGACCATCTTAAGCCGGTTGACTCAAGCACAGCCTTTCCGCATCTGATTGAGATATCAATCAGTAAATCCCTGTCAATTTTTTTTCCGTCTGCATAATTTTCAATCTCATAAAATCTTTTACCGATGGGTGTTACCGCACCGCTGGCAATCTTGAAGTCTGTAAATTTGTTGTTTTTAATTTCAAAAAGGATAGCTAGTGTAATCCGGCTTATTGCTACTCCCCTGCGTCTGCCAAGTTTATAAAATACATCGTTAAGACTTTCCCGGGGTTTATGAATAACTATTTCTGTTACAATTTCTTCATTTGTTAAACTTGTTCTATAGGGAGATATTAAAAAGTCCTCAAGATTTATCATTCTTTCGTGATGAATAGAATTTATTTTAATTCCGGCATTATAAACCAGAAGAGGCGGAACACTATCGGCGCAAGGTGCATTGTTTATAAAGTTGCCCCCGATTGTAGCTCTGTTTCGGATCTGTCTGCTGCCGATTTTAGAAACTGCTTTTACGAGTAAGGGCAAATGTCTCTGCAATATTTCATCCGATTCAATCTCCGAAAAGGTTGTTGCAGCTCCAATAATAATTTTATCTTTCTCTTCACTGATTCTTTTAAGTTCCTTTATCCTTGAAATATCAACAAGTTTGTTAAAATCCCGGAATCTATTTGAATTGATATGGATGCCTGGAATAATATCAGTCCCTCCTGCAATTACATGGGAATTTCCATCCTCAAGCAACTCAAGAGCTTCATCAAGCTTCCAGGTGCTAAATAATTCAATATCCCTTTTCAATTCGTACTACCTCTACTTAAATCATTTGGCGACAATTTCCTGCTCAACAATATTTCTTCCGGATTAAGCGGCAGATTAAAATACCTTAATCCTGTCGCATTTTTCACGGCGTTAGCAATCGCAGCAGCGGTTAATTCCAATGTTGGTTCACCAAGCGACTTTGCACCCCATGCGCCATAAATATCTTCCCCTTCAAGGAATATGCTTTCAATCTCACCAATATCTTTACTGGTAGGTATCAAAATCTGGTCAAAATTGTTCTCTCTTATATTACCATTATAAGTAGTGATCCCCTCCCATAACGCGTACCCTGCCCCTTGTGTTACACCGCCGAAAACCTGTCCCTTTGCTCCCATTAAATTTATAATTTTCCCCGGATCATGAACCGCAACTATTCTGTCTACAAAAATTTCACCCGTTAGTAAATTTGCTGACACCTCTGCGACCTGACATCCATAAACATATGTAAAATATGCTGCTCCCTGACCCTTTTCTTCATCCCAATGTACCGATGGTCCCTTAAACCAACCTATTGCTGACATATTCAAACCTTTCGAATACGCTAAAGAGCACAATTCGCTAAAGCTGATTGAGCGGGATTGTTCGTAAACCCGATTATTTTTGAAAAGTAACTGATCCTTACTCTTTATATTCCAATAAGTTAGAAGCATTTCTTCAAATCTTTTTTTAATAATTTCCGCTGCATTCTTCACTGCACTCCCCCCCATAATTGTGGACCGGGATGCAACTGTCGGACCACTGTCGGCGATAATACCAGTATCCTGTTCCAGGTAGTAAATATGCTCCGGAGAAATTCCAAGTACCTCTGCCGCAATAATAGAGAATGTGGTTCTTAATCCTTGTCCGTTTTCAGCTAATCCTGAAATCAAATATGCTGATCCATCCTTTTGCACTGATAAATAAGCGGCAGCTGCATCAATTCCTTCTGCTCCCAGGGAGCATCCTCTTAGACTAACAGCTAATCCTATTCCTTTCTTAATAATATCTCTGTTATCCAGCATCTCATCCTTCTTAAGGATAAATCCAGATCCACGGAACTTTTGACTTGTCTGGAATTTTGTATTTGCAGATCTGGAGCACTCCTTATGCCTTTCCGTAAAATTTGTCTCTCTTTCAGCTCTTTCCAGAACGCTTAGAAGATTTACATCATGATCCCTTAGTTTATGTCCCGATGCTGTAATTGAACCCGGCTTAACTCCATTAATCTTTCTGATCTCATAAGGAGAAACTCCGATGATTTCAGCAATTTCATCCATAAGTGATTCCTGAGCAAAAATAGGTTGCGGAGATCCGAACCCTCTCATGGCTCCGGTATAAGGATTATTTGTATAAACTGCTCTTACATCGGTGTGTACATTTTCTATTTCATAAGGACCTGTCGCCTGAACAACTGTCCTCCAGGTTACAAACGGGCTCATCGATGCATACGCTCCGCCGTCTGCAAGTATATCAATCTTCATCGCCTTTATTATACCGTCGTCATTGAATCCAACCTTATATTTCATAATATACGGATGACGCTTATACGACTCAACAACCGATTCTTCCCTTGTATACCTTACTTTAACAGGTCTTCTGGTTTTAATAGCTGCAATTGCTGCACGTGCAGATATTATATTCATTAAATCATCTTTTCCACCGAATGCACCACCGAGTTCCGCTTGTACTACACGGACTTTAGTGAGTGGAAAGTTCAGGACTTCAGCTACTATTCGTCTTGTGGTATGGGGATTTTGTATACTCCCGATTATTCTTACTCCTCCCCTCCCTTCTATCGGTACTGCGGTTACTGCTTCTGGTTCAAGATATGCATGTTCGATAAGTGGCGTAGTGTACTTTTGTTCTATAACATGTTTCGATTCGTGAAAACCTTTTTCAACATCTCCTTTTCTTAAAGGGTAATGAACGATTAAATTACTTTTCTTATCCGGATGAATAAACGTTGCATCCGGATCTAGTGCCTTTTCAGGATCAGTAATTAATGGTAATTCTTCCAGTTCAGTTTTTACTTTTGCAGTTAATAATTTCAACTGACTTTCATCAGCACCTACAAGCATGCAAATTACATCACCGGGTGTAACAATTTTTTCGTAACAGAAAACCGGCTGATCAGCTGTTACAACACCAACTTTTCTGCTTCCCCTGATATCATTTATATCACAAACTGTAACTTCCGGATAGTCTAGTAATCCGGAATAATCAATGCTATGTATTAAAGCATGAGAAACATCAGTTCTTACCATAACCCCGAATAACATACCCGGGAATTTGTAATCATCCGCAAATTTTGCCTGACCTGTTACTTTTGCGTAAGCATCCTGTCTTACAACTGATCTGCCAACTATATTGAAATCCCCGGACATTTATTGCAATTCATTAAATTTCTGGAAGAGTCTTTTACCTTGTATATATATTTTATCCCTTAAATCCGATGTGTCAAAAGGAAGAATGAAATCCTTCATAATGAATACTCCTTTTGAAACCACACTCCTGATTTGCGATTCAAGTATACCATAGATGTAGTGACCGAAGAAATTATCAACATTAAAGGGTGTGGGAGGAACATAATCCCAGATTATAAAATCCGCATTTTCTCCCTCATTAAGCTTTGAGAATCCTGGGAAAAATTGTGATATAAATTCAATCTGGTTATGGTACGAAGAACTATACTTTTTGAAGGTCTGCTCAAATGACAAACCTGAACTCCGCATCATCAGAAATAATGATTTTTGAGATGATGCAATATTGGCATGCATGCCGTCAGTGCCGATAAGAATGGGTATATCGGCATTCGCCCTGAAATCCGGCAGACCGACCGAATTATTTAAATTAGAATGCAGATTATATGCGATTGCAGCTCCTGACTTTTCTATGATCTTCAGCTCATTATCTGACAAATGTATACCGTGAGCCAGAATGCTCTTTGAATTTAAAAGTCCGAATTGCTGAAGCCGTTGTACCGGACTTAAGCCAGACATTTTTAATGTTATGAGGACATCGCTTTCATCTTCGCAAAGATGAATGTGAATGCCCGTACCAATTTCATCAATTATTTTTTTCGCACTTTTTAACGTGTCATCATGAATCGTGAATGAAGCGTGCAGACCGAGAAGTATTTTACTATTCTCATCCAAAGATTTTGAATATATTTTTTGTTCATTTAACGAGTCAGATTTAATCGATTCACCATCCCTATCAGAAGTTTCGAAACACAATACGTTCCTTATTGAATATTTTTTAAGAACACTGTTTATTAGTTCAAGGCTGCCATTCACAAATGATGGTGAAGAGTGATGATCAATAACGTATAATACGCCGTTCCTTATCGATTCCAATGCGCCTAATTCTACGGAAGCTTCGAGAATATCCCTGTCAATAATTTTGTCAATTTTCCACCATAAATTTTCAAGGATCTGCTGAAAATTCGCTGTCGGTTTTTTTATGGATAAACCTTTTGCCAGCCTTGAGTAAAAATGTTCATGAAAGTTGACATGAGGAATGGTAACAACCCGTCTTTGAAGGTCAATTTCTGACCCGACAGGATCTGAATACTGATTATAGTTTTTCGGTTTAATTTCTGAAATAATCCCATCATCTACCACATAATCACAATAAACAGGTATTACTGCGCCATTAGACACTCGGCAAAGATTAGCATTTAATATTTTGAAGCTGTGGCTCATCAGAAATCAATTTTTAATTTCAAGCAGTTTACCCAAAGAATAATCATTGGTTAAAAATTTTTCCGTATTATTTGAAATCAAATTCCCTCTTAAATAAACCTTTTCTACGTTGCAACCCAATTTCACTCCTTCAAACGGCGTATATTTGCCTTTACACAGCATTTCACTTGATGTTATTTGATAAGTTTTCCATGGATTCACTAGACAAAAATCAGCATCAAAACCTTTCATGAGTCTGCCTTTGCTTTTCAGATTAAATAATGTTGACTGATTAGCTGACAATATTTTTATAGCTTCCTCCAGAGATATTCTTTTTTTCAAAAAACCTTCACTAAGTATGAAAGCTACTCTATGCTGAACCCCTGGTATACCTCCGTAAACTTCCCAGAAATTCTCAGTTTTTTTTTCAATGTCAGGGTCACAACCGGCATGATCTGTTGTCACGAAATCAATTGTACCACTTCTTAAGCCATCCCATAACGATTCTCTGTCGCTTTCAAATTTTACCGGTGGTGCGGTTTTAAGATATTTTGAAATTTCAGTATTCCCAAAATCTTCCTGGGTAAAATGGAGATAATGCGGACATGTTTCACAAGTAATTCTGGTTTCATGCTTTTTAGCCAGAGAAATCAATTCCATAGCACGCGAAGAACTTAAATGCACTATATGAAATCTGCATCCGGTTTCCTCTGCAATTTTTATTATTTCCTGAACAGCTCTAACTTCCGCATCGGTATCTCTCGCCTCGCAATATGCATTCCAGTTATTCATGTTTTTGTGTTTCAATAGGTCGCTTCTTGTTTTCACCAGATACTTATCCTCAGCATGAACAGCAATAATTTTTCCGGTCTTTGATAAAAACTTTGCGGTTTTTTTAAGCTGATCGAAAGTCAGATCTTTGAATTCGTTCATACCTGATATCAAGTATGTTTTGAAGCCAGCTACACCTTTATCAATAAGTTCCTGCATAAACAACCGAGGCGGGTTATCTCCTGTAAAATCGTCTCCCCGTACTCCTCCCCATAATGCATAATCAACTATGCTCTTATTCTTAATAGCCATTAATTTTTCGGAATAATTTTTTGCCGATGTTACAGGCGGTACTGATGTACACGGCATATCAAAAACAGTGGTAGTACCTCCTGCTGCAGAAGCTCTGCTGCCATGCTCAAAATCATCTCTGAATTCATAACCCGGTGTGTCGAAATGTACATGTGTATCAATTCCTCCGGGAATCAGTAAACTGAAATTTCCATCTGTAACACCGATGGATCTTCCCGGAACATTAAAATTTGCTTTATCTTTAAAATGCCTGAGCTTTTCAACAGTATCGATTTCAGACCAGCAAACCGGATTATTAGATTTTTTAATTATTGTTTCAATTCTCGAATTAAATTCTATATCCGCAAGAAACAAGTAATTATCCCGGGATGAGATAAATACATTATTTATTCTGCTCGTTTGCATATACTATATTTTAACATCTGCTCTTGTATTAAAATTTTCGATTAGTTTATCCCATAGCGAAACAACAGAAAATCTCTCATGCCAGTATTCATCGCTGTTCCATTGTGCGTTCAATTCTGAAACATCCTTCCCCTGCTGCTCAACCCATGTAAAATATTTCAGGTTGTGTATTGACTTTTTATCGTAGTATGTTAATTCCTTGAAGTAATCGAAGGACTGTTTCTTCAGTACCGATACATAATCAATTTCAGCTTGTTGCAAAGTGTACTCCCCGTAAGCTGAGTTCATTTCATTTAAACGGGAAATGTAAAGATCCGAGGAGTCAGTGAAAACAGTAAAAATGATATCCTCTTCACCCATCTCATAATATTTCGCCAGTTTTATGGCGCTGAGAAGATTGCTTATACTTGATATACCGATATCCGGAAGTTTTTTTATAACAGAATCATCAACCCCAAGTGATACGAGAAATTCATGCCCTTCCATTTCATTGAATAATCTTAATATTCGCATCGGATCTTCATCATCTATGGCGCAAACCGCATCGGTATTCTTCACATTGTGAATCCATGGAATGTGCTTGTCTCCGATTCCTTCAATTCTGTGCCCTCCGAAACCGTTCAAAAGGAGTGTGGGACATTGTAATGCTTCGGATGCAAGAATCTTTATATGAGGATAAATTTTTCTCAGGTAATCACCGGCAGCAATTGTGCCTGCGGAGCCTGTAGCACTGACAAACGCAGATAATTTCTGATTATTACTTTTAACTTTATTAAACAGCTTCTCGATTGTGTAGCCTGTAATTTCATAATGCCATATACTGTTGCCGAACTGATCGAACTGATTAAATATCATATATTCATCACTTTCAGCCTCAAGTTCATGACATTTATCGTAAATTTCTTTTACGTTGCTCTCACATCCCGGAGTTGCATATATTTCAGCCCCTCTCTCTCTCAGCCACTCAAATCTTTCTTTGCTCATCTCTTCAGGAAGTATTGCAACTGAGTGAACGGATAATAATCTCGAGTTGAATACTCCTCCTCTGCAGTAATTACCCGTAGAAGGCCAAACGGCTTTATGATATTCAGGGTTGAACCTGCCGGTTATAAGATAAGGGACCAGGCAGCCATAAGTTGCTCCGACTTTGTGTGCACCGGTCGGAAAATTCTTCCCAATCAAACCAATTATTCTGGCTTTGACTCCTGTAATTTGTTTCGGTATTTCCAGAAAGTTAATTCCGTTAAACAATCCTGATTCCGGTTCATTACACCAATTTATTCTGAAAAGATTCAATGGATGCAAATCCTGTGCATCAATCTTACGTATTGCACCTTTAAGTTTATCAGGTATTGATTCGGGGTGTTTAAGTTGTGCGAAAGTAGGTAATATAATCTTGTTATCGCGGCAGCGTTCGATTGTTCTTTTTAGAAAATCTTCATTTTCAACTTCCCAGCTCCATTTTTCCATATTCACCACTTAATTTAATATTCAAAGAGCTAAATGAGACAATAGTATACGAATTTAAGACATGTTTTTCAATAGTGCAAAATTATAAGATAATTTTATGCCACCGCTGATTTCAACGGTGACATATCGAATTGTGAATTATAAAATACTCGAAAGGACATCTTCGGTGTTTTTAGTAATATGCAGTTTCAATACATGCCTGTTATTATTCTTTAAAGCTTCCATATCCCCGATGGATTGAGCATCTATTAAAACATCAAAAGAGATGGATGATTTATCGGTTCCGGCGGCATCAGGAATGCCAAGATTGGTATTTTTATTCTCCGTTATTTGAATGAATAATCCTTTCCCTCCGTCGCCTTTGTGTAATTGTCCTGTTGAATGGAGAAACCTCGGTCCGTAACCAAGCGTAGTGGGACATTTATACTTCATCTGCAATTTGGTTCTGATTGACTGAAGTTTATCCCAAATATCTTTACCCGGATTAAGATATGCTTGGAGTGAAATGTAACTTCCCTGCTGGATGTGGTCCCCGATAAATCCTGAGATCAGTTCACTGAGATTATTTCCCTTTGAATAGCCGGATACATTAACGTCATTAATTTTTATATAAGGCTCAGTAATATCAAGTGAACCCGTTTCAATATATTCTTGCGTTTTTTGTCTTGCAATAATTTTTGCCGACTCAACATTCGGTTGATCAAACGGTTGAATACCTGTAACCCATCCCGAAACTGCCGTCGCAAATTCCCATACAAAAAACTCTCTGCCTAATTCGTAAACATCATCTATTGTTATTTGAACTGCGGGGTGTTCTCCTTCTCTAAGAAGAGTAAATTTTTCATTTTGTGAATAATCATCCTTAAGTTTGATGTATACAAAGAATCTGTCTTTACTGTAGTAAACAGGTTCTACAACTTCTTCCAGATCAACCGGAACTATCCCTTTACCTGATTTACCGGTACTTTCGGCAATAAGCTGTTCCAGCCAGGCGCCGAAATACTTTAATTGGGGAGAGGTAATGAATGTAATCTTATCAATACCCTTTACCGCCAGAACACCCATAGTAGTCCCCAGCAATGAACCGGGATTTGAGAAGATATCATCTTTACTTTCCGATTTGCATTGCTCAGCTGCTTTAACAGCTCTTTCAAGAAGATTATCGATTTTAACTCCGACCAGGGCTGCCGGGACTAAACCAAATAATGAAAGTGCTGAAAATCTCCCGCCTATATCGGGATTATTAATAAATACTTTTCTGAAATTAAGCTTCTTTGCGGTTTCTTCGAGTCCGCTCCCGGGATCGGTGATTGCAATAAAGTGTTTGCTTGTATTTTCTTTCAAGACTTTCTGTGCATAATTGTAAAAATACTTCATGAACGACATCGTTTCAACCGTACCGCCAGATTTAGTAGATACAATGTATAAAGTATCTTCAGGATTGAGTCTCTCTGAAATTGATTTTACAGCCTCGGGATGAGTACTGTCGAGAACCGATAAGTCAAGATAGCCCTCCCTTACCCCAAACGTAAGTCTGAAAACTTCAGGGGCTAAGCTGGAGCCGCCCATTCCCATCAACAGAGCATTTTTGAATCCTTCATTTTTTAATTCTTCTGCAAAAGTGTTTATTTCATCAATACTCTTTTGCATTTCGTAAGGACTATCGAGCCAGCCAAGCCTGTTGCTTATTTCATCTGGTTTATCACTCCATACCTTATAATCCTTCTGCCAAATTCTTGTGATAATGTTTTGATCAATTAATTCGTTCAGCTTTTCAATTACATCACTTTCGTGATTTAATAAGTACGGCATATATTCTTCTTCTCTGTAATGATCCATTTGAATCTCCAACAAATAATAATATTTCGAAAATGAAAATATATAAATTAAAGATTATTCGCCCGGGACATTGCTGATAACGAACCAACAATTAAACAACGGAACAGAAACTCATAATTTACTGGCTGCACCTGAGTCCAGAAACCAGATAATATCCCCATAAATAGGTCTGACAAGCGCCGCCGGATATTTTAAGGCGGTTTCCTCATTCGCAATTATCTCTTTAATAATTCTTGATTTCTGCTCCCCCGTCACTAAAAAAATAATATTTGCAGCATTATTAATTATTCTGCCTGTAATTGATATTCTTCTCTGCTTTGATTCAGGATGAAATGTTGTTACACAATTTTTATCCGAATAAAATAAATTGATGCAGTCTGGGAAGATTGATGCGGTATGTCCGTCCTCTCCGAGTCCCAAAAATATTATGTCAAATTGTGGCACAGAGTTAAATGAGCGTATCTCAGAATTCATCAGTTCTGCGTATCTTAAAGCTTCTTCTTCGGGATTGTCTTCACCTTTTATCCTGAAAATGTTTTCTTCAGGCATGGACAACTTATCAATCAAATACTTTTTCGTTATTCCGTAGTTGCTTTCAACATGATCCGGAGGTACGCATCGTTCATCTCCCCACCATAACCTGATATTATTCCAATCTATTCTATCAGCAAAAGACTCAACAATTTCAGTAAAAAATATTTTTGGAGTATTTCCACCCGATAAGCAAATATTCAGAGGTTTTGAACTGTTAACCGTAAAATTAAAGAAATATTCTGCAGCCGCTAACATCAATTCATCTGTACTATACCTGGTTACTATTTTCTGATTCATTTTTATTATCCCTTATAGTTCGCAATATGAAGTTTCGTCTGTCAAATTACTACAAGGGCATTGCCAGGTTATTCCCTCTTCCTCTATCAGGTCGTTTGCAGTTTCCGGACCCCAGGTGCCTGCAGGATATCCATATAGCGGGATACTTTGATCTTCATTCCATGTCTTTTGTACAGGCGCGATGAATTGCCATAATTGTTCCACAGCATCACCTCTCGTATACAATGTCGAATCGCCTAGCAAAGCGTCGAGCAGCAGTCGTTCATAAGCCTCGGGAACATAAGTATTCCTCAAATCCGCGTAGTGAAAATCCATTTTTACATTTTGGACATTAAATCCTTGTCCGGGGACTTTCATGGCAAATTTCAATAATATCCCTTCATCCGGCTGAATTCTCAGAATTAGCTGATTACAAGCTTCATTCGGCTTTTGATATGCTCCGAAAAGCCAATGCGGTGTTTTATTAAAATGAATAACAATTTCAGTTACCCTCGTAGGCAGTCTTTTTCCGCTTCTGATATAAAAAGGCACACCTCCCCATCGCCAATTGTCAATATAAAATTTTATTGCTACAAACGTTTCGGTACGGGATTTTTTATCTACTCCATTCTCTTCCCTGTATGCTTTTACTTTTTCACCACCGATACTTGAACTAGTGTATTGTCCCCTTATAACATTCTTCTTTATATCCCGCTCGCTAAATTCCCTGAGTGATTGAAAAACTTTTAGAGTTTCATTCCTGATTGAATTCGATTCAAAGGAAGAGGGAGGTTCCATTGCCACCAGGCCCACCATCTGCATCAGATGGTTTTGAACCATATCTCTAAGGGTACCCGAACCGTCGAAATAACCACCCCTGCTTTCTACGCCTATACTTTCAGCTGAAGTAACCTCAACTCTGTTGACATACTTGCTGTTCCACAATGGTTCGAATATACCGTTTGAGAACCTGGTAACTAATACATTCTGGACAGTTTCTTTACCCAGATAGTGATCAATTCTATAAATATCATCCTCGTTAAAATACTCTAGCAGATCTTTATTAAGTTTTTTTGCAGACTTAATGTCATAGCCGAACGGCTTTTCAATAACTATACGCCTGAACCCTTCCGATGATTTATTTAATGAATATCTGCTAAGATTCTTCGGGATTACATGATAAAGACTTGGCGGTGTCGATAGATAAAAAACGATGTTACCCCTTGTATTATTTTCTTTGTTTAATTTTATTATCCTCTCCTCAAGTTTTTTATACTCATTTTCATCCGATGTATTTATACTTTGATAATATAATCGGTTTAGAAAACCTGAAATATCGTTGTCGGCTTTATGATTTTTACTGAATTCCTCAATTGCATCTGCCATTTGACTCCGGAATTCATCGTCACTCATTTCTGTTCTGCTGACACCCAGAACGCAGAATTTATCAGGAAGCAAATTCTGTAAATAAATGCTGTAAAGGGCAGGAATAAGTTTTCTTTTTGTTAAATCACCAGAAGCACCAAAAATTACGAGCATTTGATCACCGGGTTTTTCAATTTTATCTTTCATGATAGTTGTAAAATTCTCCTCATTAATAGTTTCTTAGTAAATACCGGATATTATTATTTGGTAATAATTTACCAACATCCTGATAATCTTACTTTTTAATAACAATAGCGTTGTAAACCCGTCTTTCTCCTGCCAAATCAGATGGTCTATTAATAATATCCGAACCGACGCACATTGCCGATGATCCACCCCCGTCAAGGTTAAGCGCATCATAACAACCTAAATCTGACATGAATTTTGCAAGTTCAAGTATTGTTAAACCTTTACTGTATGCAGGTTGTCTTCCGTCGGCAACCATAATGTAAAGTTTTGTTTTGTTTTCGTTATACCCAATAGCAGTCCTGGGATTTTCCGCAAGAAAATTCGGACTTAAATTCTTCCCTATTTCCGTATCTGAATCCGGCACATCTTTTCCGTAAAATAGTAATGGTAATCCACCTGTAAGAGACCTAACATCATCATTCAGTTTGTCGAAATCAAAGTACACACTTAATGTGTCGTTTAATGTATACCCGGTGTATGGTACAAGTTCTAGAAGAGATTGACCTTTGTTCAACTGTATGCTGTCGGACAGTGTAATATCATGCTGCACAATAAACACTTCATCCCGATTAGGTTCAATTATACCGTCATAATTAAGTAAAAAATATTTTCTCGATTTAAGAAGTTTAATGTATCCAGTCCAGTGATGAGTAAACATTCGTGTTGTGTTAGCAGTATCGAAACTATTTACGGCGCTAAGTATCCAATCATTTTTTTTATTTATGACACCTTTAAATCTGAACATTCCTATTAAAGGAACATTATTTTCGCTGAAAGCTATCTGAGTACGACCAATATTTACAGCTTTAACAACTTCTCCGTTTATAATTATTGAGCTTTGAGCCTGAACCGGATTATTACCGAAGAAATCAGCATTAATTCCGGCCAGTATTCTATCCCCGTTATTATTTCTTCTACCGATCATTTCGGAAACCCGTTCGCCGCCTGAATTCAGTCTGTCATGTGAGATAACAATATCTATGCTTATATCAGTACTGGTTAAGTCTATTTCAAGCATGTTTATAACTACTGGTTTGGCAGTATCTGCTATATGGAACAGAACACACTCATCCGAAATAATTTTAGTATAAAGTGTATCATACCCGAAGATCTGTAATGCCGAAATGAATATTAAAATTAAAATGCAGTTAAGTTTATACTTCATAACTCCTTAAATCTTATTGTGATACAACGTAATCATAAATTTCTTTTGATATTTCCTGCTGAAGTTTCTTGCCTTTTTCGTCATCTGCAACACCGCTTGAAAGCAATACTAAAATATAACTATGCCCGTTGGGTAAATAGATTATTGCCGAATCGTGTTTAACGCCTGTAATAGAACCGGTTTTATGCGCAACAATAGTATTTTCCGGAAGAAGCTCCGGTATTATATCATTGAACTTCTGTTCTGAAAGAACTGTGATCATCTGGTCACATGCTCCCGGATTAATAATATTTTTTTCCGCGATGGCTTTCAGTATTACAGCAAGATCATATGCTGTTGTAGTATTGTTCTTACCCAGCCTGTAAGCTTTAATATCTTCAACACCCCGTAAAACCTGGATATCATTGGCTCCTATTTGTTTCATAGTCTGCATAATATTATCGGCACCGACAATGTCAATTAGAATATTTGTTGCAAGGTTGCTGCTTACTGTTATCATTTCATAAACCAGTTGATAAATCGACTGTTTCTTATCCAGGGACTGATATAAACTGTCGCCGCTGTCTTCCCCGATATCCATCGAGTAAATACTGCCGTCAATAATGCTCCTGAACTCGTTCTTTACCAGAATTGAATCCTGCAAATTAAACTTACCTTCAACTGCCTGCTTAAAAACTTCGATCATTACGGGTGTCTTCATTGTACTAGCTGCATGCATATTAACTTTTTCATTAATCATTAATTCTTCACCGGTCTTGAGATCAATAAAGGCTATGGCATAATTTCCGTTGTTATCAGGAATTTTTGCAAGTATATTCAGTTTCAACTGATTAATATCCATATTATCTCCGCATGAATTTGATATGACCATTGGCAGTAAAATAAAAAGTCTCAATAAGTATTTCACTATTATACTCCGAATATTCTTTTAATTTCTTCCTTATCAATAGATTGTATCCTTTTTTCCTCTTCGCTCCCATTCTCATTATTTGTAAGACTCGCAGCAAAAATTTCACTTCTGATTGTTTTGCAACTGTTGACCCTCGCGAACTCAATAATATTATTGTCGGATGAAATTACACAAATTGTCTTTGGATTTTTTGCAACCATTATCTCATTTTTAATTTCTTCATCCGCTGTTCTGCTACCAGAATACTGAAGTTTAACGTTGCTGGTTTTAACCGGATCTGAATCATAACCATCGAAGTGAACCATTACAGAATATTTCTTTCCTGAAAAATACCTGTCGAGAATTAATGCAAGCGATGATCTGCTGTCGTTCACAGAATTCAATGCAGACAAATTTTTAGATTTACCTATCAGGTTATTCCCGTCAATTATATAATGTTTAATCATAATTAATAACCTGAATAAATATCCTTGGTTTTAGTTACCTTCAAATCTCTTAGCTCGGGTGCTTTGAGCCTGATCTCGAATCTGAAACCTTTCCATACGCCGATAGGATTCCAAACGAAGTTCATCTCCCAGCAGTGTAAATCCCTGTAAACGGTAATCTGCGGCGCGTTTAATTTCTTTTGTTCAAGATCATAACTGCCCCTGAATGTAAGCTTCCAGTTCTGGCTGAGACTCAGACTGAGGTTTATCCCGGCATTAGCGGTTATAACCGGATTGTCAGGATTAAACTTGTTTAAATTGTAAGTTAAATTTAACCCTAAATTCCAGGGGATTGTGAAATCAGAAATTTTTCTTCCCTCCCCGGTATAGCTGTCGTTTTCATCAATATCATACTCATCTTGAGCGTCACTATTATTTTGAAGGTTTTGTTTACTTCCGTCTCTTTTTTCACCCGATATTTTATCACCTGAAAGGTTAGTTGATATATTAAAATTAAGGTTGGTCATTCGAAGAAAACCTTTGCCTTCACTCAACAGGAATTTATTAACCTCCAGGACGGAATTACCCCGGACTGCGTAATCATAAAACGAGTAACTCGACGATCCGTTAAACGTTAGCAGGTCACCGATTTGTGTCCTGAAACTCAGTCGAAGGTCATCGAGATTAAGACTGTCTGCCGCAAAGTTATATCCTGTTGAAGCATTAAGGTTAAGAAGCTGGATTTTTTTCTCTTCAGATGTGGTATCTGTCCTATCCTTTTCAGTTTTAATTTCAAATAGATTCCCTACCGATAAATTAATACTCTGTCTTTCACCGCTTGATACTCCCGAAAAAATCCCTTCGGAAAATTTATCATAGCTTTCGTACCTGCCTGACTGGGGATTAAATACCTTATCGTAGTAGCCCCACTTATCGTCACTGAAATCTGGCTGATACTGATAGCTGATGGAAGGAGTAATTGTATGACGGAAAGCTTTTATTCCCAGCATCTCGGGCTGCAACGTTCCATATAACTTTGTCGATGTGGAAAGCCTGAAATCAAAAGTTCTTACAAAGCTGATCTCTTTAATATCCTTTTCTTCCATATCATAAGTTGTTGTGCCATCATTAAGAGCACGTTCAATGTATTCTCGCTTTGTTCTTTTATCGTACCACTTTTCGACATAATTGATGCTTGGTGAAAAACTAAAGTAGCCTATTTTAGGTGATGCATTTACGGTAACGTTATGCTGTATACCACCTCTTATTTCCTTGTTGTAACCGGACTCGGTTACCGAATCCACAGTAGTAGTAAACGCTGTTTTGGTTCTCCGGTTCCTGAATTCACCGCGGTAACTCAAACCTATATATTCATACCATCTCTGGTCTTTGCGCGATACGCCTTCGCGCTTAAAAGGATATTTCTGAGACATATTAAAACTCATACTCGGAAGTATTTCAGTTATGTTCCCGTTAGAAAGATTCTGGTTCCTGCTGTAGCCCAGCGTTAAACTTGTACCTGATTCCTCCCATCGCTTTGAAAATGTAGCGTTCGATGTAATATTCTGAGTGATATAATCATTGTAATTTCTTCTGTTATTCTGGAGGAATTCAGTAGACATGAACTGCAGATTGGCATTTAGCGAAGTGGTTGGATTAATATCCTGACTGTGCCTTATGCCGAGGCTCCAGTTTAACTGTTCGCTAAAACCAGGATCTCCTGGTTCACCTCCCTCGAGCAGGTTTGATATTTCAGCATTTACATTTCCGCTGAATTCATAACGCTTTTTATATCGGTACCGGGTTCTGTATCTCGTACCCCCTTTAGTATAAAAATCACCGCCAATCATCAAGTCCATGTAATCACTTATAGCCCAGAAGTATCCCATATTTCTGAATGTATGACCAAGTCTGTTGTCAAAACCGTAAGTCGGGACAATTATACCCGATCGTCTGCCAGATTGATTCGGGAAAACGGCAAATGGCAGAGGCAGCGGGACAGGCACTCCGCCTATATACATGAATATCCATCGTGCAATGATTTTATCATTTTGAATAACCTTCATCGATGAGGCTGTAAAATGAGTATGAGGAGTATCGCTGTCGCATGTTGTGTAAATACCATCCTCTATAAAGTATGTTTTACGGTCAACCTTTTTAACCTGCTCGCCGCGGTAAGTTTTATCGTTGTCTACATTTTTAGCCAGTGAGATATAACCCTGCTGCGTTTTGAAATTATACCTGATTGAAGTGCCTTCGTAAACCTGTCCTTCTTCAGTTAAAACCGGTGTATCTGTTAACTTTGATGAGGAAGTATCGTATTTGCCCTGTGCTTCAAGTGTGTTGGTTTCAAAGTCAACAGCAATATCCGAACTATTTAAATCCGATTTTTTATATTTCAACTCACCTTTACCGTACAAATACATTCGCTTATTTTTCACATCAAACCTCAGCGAATCGCTTGAATTGGCAAATATTACGTCATCAACATCAAACCTTCTTTTTTTTTCTAGCGTGTCGATTAATGATGAATTTTTTGTTGCGGTTAATAACGAATCATCAAGCGGATTTTTGAATTCAAGTGAATCCGGTGTCTGTGCGAAATATATTACCGGTAAAAGAAATACTATTAAATGATTTAGTTTCATTATCCGCTTGAAATGGCGCAAAAATTTTATTTCTAAAGTGGAATATAAATTTTGTTCCTGACTGATACTAATTAAAGGATTTGCTAACAATTGTTACAGGATCGGGATACTTAATATCACCCAATGGTGTGCCGATAACAGGCTGCGCTACTATTTTTATGTTGGACTCAACTCCCCCTGATCTGCTTAGTACGAGTGCAAGGTTTATAATTTCCTCCAGACCTTTATTAGTTATAATTCTAAATAAATCCACTTCGGCAAACAAAGTAATTATTTTATTCTCGCCTATACCTGGAACAACAACAGGTTCTTTTATATTGCCGCTGACAGCTTTTTTTTCATTAATATACAAATCCCATTGAAATGATTTTAAGGTAATATCGGTTGAAGGATATCCGCCAATTCCGTCATTCGGATTTGACGCAGCAACATTAATATTGAACCTTACGGGAAATTGCCCGGATGCAAAAAGTGAAGTTAATTTCAGAATATCTAACGAATTAAAATCAGCGAGTTTTGTTTTCCCTGACACAGGAATATTATTTACTGTCACATCCTTAACTGAATCCAGTTTAAATTTCAGTCGTGAGATATTTGTAAGCGTCTGGATTACTGAACATCCGCCAATTACTATTACAAAAAAAACAACTGATAAAAATGCTCTCAACTTTTTTGAGACTCCTCTATTTTACTTTTAATGGCGTCGGCTACCACCAATGCTTTTAATCCGTCCTCACCCGTTACCACAGGTTCTTTATCTTCAAGCACGGCGTCAATAAAAAGCTGAAGCTCATATTTCAGAGCGTTTATATCTTTTTGCTGCGGCTGTTCATATACCACAGCTTTTTTATTTGCGCCTATTCCCATCTCCCCGAAAGTTATAAAATGTTCCAGGTTGCTATCATCCGGTGAAACCAATCTGAATACTTCCGACACACCTGTCGTAAAATCGAGTGATATATAAGTATCCCTCTGAAACATCCTCATCTTACGCATTTTTTTCTGAGAGATTCTGCTTGCGGTTACGTTCGCTACAGCACCGTTCTCGAATTCGAGTCTGGCATTAGCGATATCAATATTGTCGGAAACAACAGCCACACCGCTTGCTTTAATGTCTTTCACATCACTTTTAACCAGGCTTAATATAATATCAATATCGTGAATCATCAGATCATGAATCACCGCCACATCGATGCCTCTGGGATTAAATTGTGCAAGCCTGTCGGTCTGTATGAATCGTGGTTCAAGTTTATATTTCTCAAGCGAAATGAGAGCCGGATTAAAACGTTCAATATGTCCGACCTGAAATTTCAACTTACTTTCACGTGCAATTTTAACAAGTTCTTCTGCTTCCTTTATTTCAGCAGTGATAGGTTTTTCAACGAACACATGTTTATGATGATGAAACGAACTTTTTACCAGTCCGTAATGTGCACTAGTTGAGGCTACAATTGATACTGCATCAACTTTTTTAAGAAGACTTTCCACCTTATCGAACACAGATACATGATGGTCATTTCCCACCTTCTGAGCCTTTGGCAAGTCAACATCAAATACACCAACTACTTCGCAATTGCTTATTTCATTTAATAATTTTGTATGAAGATTCCCAAGATGCCCGGTGCCAATTACACCGATTTGCAGTTTATTCATTTTTGTTCGCTCATAATTTTCTTAAATCCTATTATTTCATCATAGCCGCCTTTTTCAGCAGTATTATAGAATACGAAAATGTAATAATTATTTTCAGTGTTCCAATCATTCCCTTCAAGAATATTCCAATTAATATTCTCAACCCTGCCATCACTTTCTATACCCGTCACATACTGATAATCGTAAATTCCTCTTTTCAATTCTACAACAGTGTAGTATAGTGTCTCGTCTGCCAATAACATTTTATTACCCGGATATACCTCCCAGTTGCTGAATCCACCGACCAGAAAAACATCTCCCGAAATTTTCTCCGGGACACGCAGCTCGAATGTAACATCCATATAATCCGCATATTCATCCTGAGGATTGGTTAGTTTAAAACCACCGTTAAAATCATTTCCTCCCGGGGAATATAATCTGGAAACATCAACTCCCTCAAACCGAGCAAATGTTGAAGGTCCTCTGTATTTATTTCTGTCCCTTAGATCAGTTTGCCTGTATTCATTACCCGGGCTTACATTTTTAACAGTATATCTATAATTATTTCCTATCCATTCATAATATTTATCAGTGCCTGTAAAATCTTTTTCGATAATTACAGGGTATCCAAATTTATGATTTTCTATAATCTCCACACTCCCGAGTCTGAATTCCTCAAGACTATCCGGTAAAGTGAATCTTGTAGTAATATCAAAAACCTGTCCAAGAATGCTCGGGTCGACTGTTCTGCCTTCCAGTCTCACTCTTTTCAGGGATACATCAATTCGCATTTTCGGGTCGATATAATAAAATTTCCCCGAAGCAAAGACATTGCTTGTATCCTGAATATCGGTAATATAATAACGCCATTTACCAGAGTAAGGGAATTTCACATTATTATTCGGAAATACTCCTTCGTATCTGTAATCAGCTCCTTCAACAACAGGAGGCAGCCGGTCAAACCAAAGATTATATTCTGTATTGTATCCGTTATTTACGAGGAAAATATTTTCTTCCGGCACCCAGTTCCGATCGCAGAACCTGAATAAAATAATTAAATCCGGGACGATGTCTGCCTTGACATCAAATTCAATTTTCAGCTTTTCTCCGACGGTAATAACCGGGGGTGAGGTATCATCCCCAAATTTTATTGCCCTTAGTGATTTGATTACCAAAGCCTGCGCAAATAACGCATTACTTAAAACAAGAAACAAAATCAGTCTGATAGCCATTAAAATATCTCAACACATTTAATTGAAGCGAAAGGTATATATATTTTGTAGGAATGTCCTTCTCTCTCGGAATCCAGTAACAGAGCATCATCAAAGGCATCAATAAGTTTTCCTGTTTTGAATACGATCTCGTAAAATGTAGGTTGTTCATCCTTCTTTTGCCCGTATACAACCCCGTAATTTTCATTCATAGTAATATTAATTGCATGTCCAATAAAAAGCGACCAGTCAATTTTATTGGTAGTTGTTTTTTCAAGTTCTCCCATTTAGCCCCTCACAGATTTTATATTTGGATAATGCTCAATACGAATAAATTAAGCCTGATCAATATAACTAATCATGAGATACTTTTCTTACAAATAGAGTAAAATCATTGAAAAAGAAAGACAGAATCATATTTTTTAATTTATAGATTCTTAATATATAAGGTAAGTCAAAAGTTTGTGAATAAAAATCAGGAGCGCGCGGTTTTTTTGAACCGCGCTTATACTATTGTCTGCGTACTCTAATGTCACCACCTGTAGTCCTGCATTCTACCTTAGCGCCTCCGCCGTTCAGCTGTCCCTCAAATTTAGAAGAGCTGACACTGATGGTTCTTGTATTTGGCATGTCCACATCCACGTCCCCACCTGACGTTTTTAAATACAAATCTGCCGTGAAGTCATTTTCTACAAAAAGCAGAATATCTCCGCCTGAGGTTTTGAGAATAACGCCTTTGTTTTGACCGGCTAATTTTACGCCAATGTCACCGCCGCTTGTGCTTGCATATACCCTCCCATTAGACACCTCCATAGAAATATCACCGCCGGATGTTTTTGCTTCTGCATTACCAGTAACTTTCTTTGTAAAAATATCGCCCCCGGAGGTGCTCATGTAGAGTTCTCCTTCCACATGCTGTACATCGATATCACCTCCCGAGGTTTTTAAGGTATAGTCGCCTTTGCATGTATACACATCTATATCACCGCCGGATGTTTTTAAATCTGCATTACCAGTAAGATCGATCAGACCTATATCACCGCCGGCTGTATAGATGAATGCTTCGAATTTCCTGGGGACTTTTATCTCAAAAATCAGGTCCACACCGCTCCACCAGTTGAACCACGATGAACCTTCTCTCTCAGCAGTTATATAAATTCCCTCTGAAGTCTGATCAAAATTAAATTCGAATTTATCTTCAGCTTTACGATTACCAGATATTTTTACTAATACCTGATCATTGTCCCATGTATTCACTTTAACATCCCCGGCATCCGTCTCAAGCTTAACAAATTGACCTTCGGTAACATTAAAAGTCCTTTCCTGCAGAGTCTTCAGGGATTGTGATAATGCTGTCTGATTCAGGACAAGTAAACAACATGCAATAATAAATAACTTCGTCCACAGCTTAATAACTTTATTCATATTCGCCTCCCTAACTGTTTTTATTTATTTAGACTCATGTACCTTCAGAATTGTTACATAATCTGATTAAATAATTAGATTAAATTTTTCACTGAAAGGTTGTATTTTAACGAAGTATTAAATTAACAGTAATGAAGAACGGATATGAATTATCTTATTGTTGGAATCGGTGCAGGATTAGGAGGTGCTTTACGGTACTATTTCTCATCGGTCAGTTACAAGTATTTTCCTTTTTATTTCCCCAGCGGTACGTTGATAGTAAATCTGATCGGCAGTGTTATTCTGGGAATTCTGATTTTTGCTTTTGATGAAAAGGAAATACTAAATCAGAATCTAAAATTACTTATAGGCGTTGGGTTTTGCGGCGGATTGACAACATTTTCAACGTTCTCTCTTGAAACGTTCAATTTAATTAAAGAAACTGAATATCTCTTGGCTGGATATAACATTATATTCAATATTTTCCTTACGATTATCGGTATTTATATATCTTACATATTAACCAGGTGATAAATGAAAATCACAAATGAAGCTAAACTATTAAGAATTTTTATCGGTGAAACTGATAAGGTTGGTCATGTTTCATTATATGAACGAATTATTATCGAGGCGAGAAAAGCCGGGCTGGCAGGAGCAACAGCGTATAAAGGTATAATGGGATACGGTGGAAATTCCAGGATTCACTCTGCAAAAATACTCCGACTGTCGGAGGACCTGCCGATTGTAATAGAAATAGTCGATTCAAAAGAGAAAATCGATGCCTTCCTACCTGCTATAGATCAATTATTTGAAGCTTCTTCTTCAGGAGGTTTGATAACTCTCGAACGGGCTGAGATTATAAAATATTTTACGAATAAAAATGATAAGGCATGATAGAACGAATCAGACTGACGTTTATCATTTTATTCTTATTCTCAGTTACCTATTATCCCCAGGACAGATACAACATCAGCAGACTAGGTGACGATGCTGTAAGTTATATCAAACAACCCGTCAACTGGACAACAAAGGACGTGCTGAATCTGGCTTTAATTCTCGGCAGTACCTGGAGTCTAATGTATATCGATGACGATATCCGTGAAATGATAAATACCGGTAACAGTTTCAGGGCGCTTGAAATTGGTCGATATTGGGGTGAACCTTCGTTATCATTACTACTCGGAGCATCATTATTACTGCATGGTGTCTCAAACAACAACGAGGCTAACAGGAAGTTCGGATTCGAAATTCTACAGTCTATGATTTATTCAGGTGCTTTAACGCATTCACTTAAATTTATTATCGGAAGATCTCGACCATTTACCGGAGGCGGACCATTTTCATTTTCACCTTTTCAATCATTCAATGACGAAAACTGGTCATTGCCGTCAGGACATGCTACAGCTGCTTTTTCTCTGTCTACGATTATCTCCCAGAACGTATCCTCAGATTTTTTAAAATACTTTGTATTTATCCCCGCTCTGGTTACTGCTTATTCAAGAGTTGATTACGACGTCCATTGGACATCGGATGTATTCCTGGGAGCAGCCATCGGTTACTTCAGTGCTAAGTTCATTTCAAAACTGCATAAAGATAATTTAAACAAAACCGATACTCGGGCAGCATCAACTCCACTGGTTTCACTTCAGATTCAGTTTTAAATCCCAACATCTTCCCGGAATCCCAGTACAATATGTCAATATTTAATAACTGCAGATTCATGATTGAAATAAAATGATAATGGATGGTATTAAAAGAACCGGGGATTTTTTTAATAGCAATAAGAACATAACACTGATTTTTTCCTGAATACCTAAATAACAATAAAAGAATCTTTATTCGGGAAAAAGAAAGTAATTTATCAGAACGCGCTATGAAGCAGTTTCGGAAGTGATTTCTGAACTCCTTATAGCATCAGTATTATCCATATATATAGGATGCTTTATTATACTTCGGGAGAATTCTTATTACAAATTATCAAAATGAATTTACTTTACCGCAAGTTCTACTTTTGAAAGCGAACCAGATCTGAATGTATTAAACCAATTAATTGTGTATTCAATTGACGGTAAAAGACTCGTAATATGGTCTCCTCCGGGAATCGGTATCAAGTCGACAAACGATGCGCCGTTAGCGAGCAAAGCATCCCTTGCAGCAGTAGCATTATCAAATGGAACAAATGTATCAGCATCACCGTGGATAATTGCTATTGGTGCCTGAGGCGTCCAATCCAGCACACTGTTTTCAAGCAATGCGTTTATTAAATACTCCGTATAACCATTTTTAAGACCTGTTAAAAAACTATCCTTGAAAAGTATATCGAGTTGCACAGGAAGCTGAGCATCTATTTCCCATGTGTTGTTAGTTCCGTCAAACAATTGCGGCAACAGATCATCGTAAGGTTCATTAAATATCTCGCTTAATTTATTCCATCCGTAAACTTCGTTATAAGCCATTATGAGGAATGAAATAAAAGAAGGTCTTTCATAAACCGGTCCCGATATTATCTGGAGCGCTGTACCGAGAAGAGAATGTGGTCCCGCCATCGGTGCGGAGGCTGTTACCGAAAATTCATCCGAGTATTTAGCCTCTATTTCCTTATGTGCTGCCATTGTAACGTATCCGCCCTGAGAATAGCCGGCAAGAAATAACTGATCGTTCAGTTCTATCGAATTGTCTTCACAATAATTTCTTGTTGCACGCAGCATGTCGATTGCGCTGGAAGCCGATGTCTCTTCATGAAGGTATGGATGAAACAGTTCCGAGATACCAAATCCCAGGTAATCAGGCTGACTTGCAACATAACCGAGAGATGCCGCGATAATACCTTCCATAGCATACATGATATTTTGTGATCCGACGTGTGTTGAATTAGTTTGTGTACCATGATGCAGACTGATTAGCGGGAAATTTCCTGAGGTTCTCGGTATTACTATAGCCCCGGATGCATCTACAAGATTGCCTTGCCAGTCAATAGTTCTGTAAACTATACTCACAATTTCAACATCATATAGAGGTTGAAAATCAGAACTTGCATTTTGATCATAAAAGAACAACAGTGATTTAATAGTAAATGCGTTCAAAATAGCATTTGAGTTTACAGAAACGATATCACCTCTATTCTTTTCCTCTTCAACAGGATCGGTTCCAACATCGCCACAACCTGAATAAAAAAGTACCGATGCTGTAAAGAAAAGAATTAAAAACTTTTTCATAAATTTATTCCCGGGTTTCTAGATGATTAACCACAGCGATAATTATTTAGTTCAAAAAATAGGATTATTTTTAAAATATTAGTGAAAAATTTTATGCCATTAATTAAAGTAAGAAAACTTCACACCATTCTATTGGTAAATGATTTGCAGAAATCAAAAGCATTTTACAAGCTTCTGTTTAATTTAAACCCCGTTGTTGATACCGAGAATATAGTTGAGTTCGAGATCGGGACTAATTTAATACTCGGATTACAGACAATAGATCTGCCGTCGAAAATATTTGACTACGATGTTTTTGCAAAATACCCGAATACCTCCGCAGGTATACATGAAATTTATATTGAATGTGAAAACGCCGAAGAGATGCATGAAAAGGCTAAACAATACGGCTGTATTGAACTTTCACCATTCCAAAAGAGGGAGTGGGGACATTATACAGGTTATTCGATTAATCATGACGGACACATTCTTGCATTTGCATGGATAGCGGAATAAACCCGACCACCGAGGGAGGTCGGGTTAAAAATTTTACAATCCTTTAATCTCGTTAACGAGTTTTGTTATAGCATCCTTGGCATCACCGAAATACATCAACGTATTATCACCATAGAACAATTCATTGTCGATTCCGGCATATCCTACGTTCAGCGATCTTTTATTTACAACTACTGTTTTCGAGTAATCAACATTTAAAATGGGCATCCCGTAAATCGGAGAATTCTTATCGTGACGGGCTGCTGGATTAACCACATCGTTAGCACCTACTATAAATGCAACATCAACATTATTGAAATCATCGTTTATATCTTCAAGAGCGTAGAGTTTATCGTACGAAACCTGTGCTTCTGCAAGCAATACGTTCATATGTCCGGGCATTCTGCCGGCTACAGGATGAATAGCAAACCTGACGTTTATACCCTTTTTCTCAAGTACATTTGCTAATTCGCGAACAGCATGCTGAGCCTGAGCAACTGCCATACCGTAACCCGGGACGATTACTACATTTTGTGCTGAGTCAAACAGCATTGCAGCTTCTTCCGGGTCTACAGATTTAACGGGCTTCTGCGCCTTATCGCCTCCGGCAGCAGCACCGGTACCTCCGGCAGTCTCCCAGCCTCCTAGAACCACATTCATAAGAGACCTGTTCATACCCTTACACATTATTATAGTCAGAATAATACCGGATGCACCGACAAGAGCGCCTGCAATGATAAGCATATTGTTATTCAGAACAAATCCTGTCATTGATGCAGCAATACCTGAATACGAGTTCAGCAAGGATATTGCGACGGGCATATCGGCACCGCCAATCGGAAGAACTAGCAGAACGCCAAGCACCAGTGAAATACCCGCTATAAGGAACAGCATATCGATTTGTGCCGGATCGATAACGAAAAATACGCCAGCTGCAACGGACACCAGAAACAAAAGTACATTTATCGGATTCTGCAACGGATACTTCACTACTTTTCCCGTAACTATTTCCTGCAGCTTTCCGAAAGCTATAAGTGAACCGGTAAAAGTAACGGAGCCGATAATGATCGAAAGTACTACAGTAACCGAAGTCGGAATATCGAGAGCAGAGTGTACATCGGAAAGATGATAAAATTCTGCAAACGCAACCAGTGCCGACGCACCGCCTCCGAAGCCGTTCAGTAATCCCACCATTTGCGGCATTCCGGTCATCGGAACCTTCAGAGCCATTACTGATCCTATAGCAGAACCTACAACAATTCCGATAATGATATATTCAAAAGTCAAAACTCTTTGATCGAGTAATGTAACTACGACAGCCAAAAACATTCCCAAAGAAGAGAGCATGTTACCCTGTCGTGCAGTTTTAGGAGACCCCAGTTTTTTAATACCGAAAATGAATAATACCGAGGCTATCAGATATATTAGATATGAAACTATTTGCATAATACTCTCTTATTTCTTTTTGAACATTTTTAACATTCTGTCTGTAACAAGGTATCCGCCAACCACGTTTATGGTCGCGAATATCAAAGCTGCAAGCCCGAGAATAGTACTCAAGGTGAACTCTTCAGCCCCGGCACTTAATAATGCACCGACAATCGTAATACCTGAAATTGCATTGGATCCGGACATCAAAGGCGTATGCAAAGTCGGCGGTACCTTCGTAATAAGTTCGAAACCCACGAAGATTGCCAGTACAAATACATATACTAACATTAATAGATCAAGTATTTCCATTTGTGTAACCTTTTATTAATTAATTAAAACCTTTCTTTTATCGTTCAAGTAGTAAAATGTCAGAATTCAGTAATGAATGTATGTAACCTTCCATGATTCCACTCACTTCTTCAAGCAGTGAAGATGTTTTCTGCGTATCGGCTACGAAATAGTAATTAAGCAGTGCTCGCATTCTTCGATTAAACCTTGTGAGATGTTATATAATCCATCTTTATCCTTCTTCGATTTCTTTTTTAATCCCTCAGCTATATTTTCTGCGATTAAGATGGATGCTCTTCTTATCCGTGATGTCATCCGAACAATTCCTCTTTTTTCGTGGGTTCGGTTAATTTACAGATATCCGGGACAAATCCATGAGCTTTCTGCCAGACCAGCAAATCTTGAAATTTCTTTGAAGACATATCAATCTCACCATCAAGTATTAATAAGAACAAAACAAACTAAATTATTTTATCCTGACCTTACTACATTAATACTATCTACTTCACTACTTACAACTATCTGCTCACTGATTTAATAATTCTTTCACTCTCTCATTAACCACTTCACCATTATAAGAAATCACACTTCCCTTTACAATTTCATCTTCAAAATTATACTCAACTTTACCTTCTTTGCTTATATGATCGAGCAGTGCCATAATATTCTTCGCATATACTTCACTTGCATTTGTAGGAACCAGACTTGGCAGATTAGGCTCCCCAATAATAGTAACATTATGCTTTACTACTGTTTCACCTTTTACGCTTATTTCGCAGTTGCCCCCGAATTCAACCGCCATATCAAGAACTACAGATCCTGGCTTCATACCTTTTACCATTTCTTCAGTAACAAGTACGGGAGCTTTTCTTCCTGGGACAAGAGCCGTTGTAATGACAATATCGGCTTCAGTTACATGCTTAAAAATCAGTTCTTTCTGTTTCTTCAGGAATTCTTCGGATGCTTCTTTCGCGTAGCCGCCTTCATCCTGCATATTTTCATCAGTCTCAACTTCTATAAAACGTCCGCCGAGACTCAGTACCTCCTCTTTTACTGAAGGGCGTATATCGGAGACCTCAACAATTGCACCGAGACGTCTGGCTGTCCCGAGAGCCTGTAAACCGGCTACACCGGCACCCATAATAACAACACGCGCAGGTTGGATTGTCCCGGCAGCAGTCATCATAAGAGGGAATATTTTCCCAAGATGGTTGGCACAGATTATAACTGATTTGTACCCTGCAATGTTTGCCTGCGAACTTAATGCATCCATCTTCTGGGCAAGCGTGGTTCTGGGGATCATTTCCATCGAAATAAGATTTACTTTTTTTGCTGCCAGTGCTTTCGCAGTATCGGTATAATGAAGAACATATGTAAATGCGATAAGCAGCTGACCATCTCTCAACAACTCAGTTTCATTTTTGTTCAGTTGAGGATGTTCAACCGGTCGTTGAACCTTAATAACAATATCGGCTGAAGAATACAATTCTTCAACTTTATCAATAATTTTTGCTCCGGCGTCTTCATACTGATCATTTGTAAATCCGGCTTTTAAGCCGGCATCTTTCTCTACATTTACCTGGAAGCCTTTTTTGATCAGTTTTGAAGCGACATCTGGGACAATAGATACTCTGTTTTCTCCGGGCATCACTTCCTTTGGAACGGCTATTACCAAAATATCACTCCTTTTTTTGAGGTATTTAATATGAAAAGTTTAGTGTCAAAAATTAAGCCTCTTTGTCCTAAAACGAAAGTAAAAACATTAATTTCTGTTCCTTTGTCTTTCAGCAACTCTTGCTTTCACACTATGATCTGAATGAAAAAATAAAGAATTATACCCGGATAAAAAAATCTTTTGATAGGAATTCCAGATTCTATAGTTTTGGAAATTTAAAAATTCATTTATTATTTCGATAATTATTGGATTATAACTTTTTCTTGCATACAACCTCAAAAACGTATACGGAGATTTATTTATGACTAGAATACTCCATAAAAAACGGCTCGCAAAAGATGTTTTTCTGATGAAACTGGAAGCCCCTCTTATAGCCGAAGAACGCCTTGCTGGACAGTTTATAATTCTACAAACAGATGACGATTATGGTGAGCGAATTCCATTAACAATAGCAGATGCAGACAAAGACGAAGGATCAATTACAATTATCTTTCAGGTTGTCGGTAAGTCGACACAGGACTTGTCTCAGTTTAACGAAGGTGATGTTATTCCCACGGTGGTAGGTCCGCTGGGTAAGCCCACACACATAGATAATTTCGGGACGGTGGTATGTGTAGGCGGTGGAATTGGCGTTGCCCCTCTCCATCCTATAGCACAGGCACTTAAAGAAGCCGGCAACGAGGTAATAATTATTATAGGCGCAAGAAATAAAGACCTTCTCATTCTTGAGGAAAAAATGAAGAATATCGCTGATGAATTTATTGTCTGTACAGATGACGGATCTTACGGGCGGAAGGCTCTGGTAACCGAACCACTGAAAGAAATTTGCGAACGTAATCCAAAACCTGATATGGCTATTGCAATCGGACCGCCGGTGATGATGAAATTCTGTTCGGAAACAACTCGTCCTTATGATGTTCATACCCTCGTTTCACTCAATACTATTATGGTCGACGGAACCGGTATGTGCGGCGGTTGCCGTGTTAATGTCGGTAACGAAGTTAAATTTGTTTGTGTAGACGGACCTGAGTTCGACGGACACCTGGTTGATTTCGACAATATGATTTCCCGGCTGAATTCATACAGGGATATTGAACGGCACGCACACCGGTGTAACCTCGAAATACAGTTTGATGAGAAAAAATCGGAGATTGAAAAGTGAGTATATTAAATAATGAACAGATAGAATTAAAAGCAAAGGAGTATCTCGAAGAACTTCTTGCAAAAGAAGAACCGATAAAACCGCGCGACAGGATGAAAATTCCTCCGCAAACAATGCCTCACCAGGATGAATTTGCACGAAGACATAATCTTGATGAAGTTGCGCTTGGGCTTACCATGGAGCAGGCAAGAATTGAGGCTATGCGCTGCCTCCAATGCGTCAAAAAAACCTGCGTTGCAGACTGCCCGGTTCAGATTGATATACCCCGTTTCATCGGTTATGTTGCAGAGGGTGATATGCAGGGCGCAGCTGACGAAATTAAAAAGGTAAGTTTACTCCCTTCAATTTGTGGAAGAGTCTGCCCTCAGGAAACTCAGTGCCAGCAAAATTGTGCAGTCGGCAAAGGACTTAAGGATGTAGATAAAGCCGTTACGATTGGCAGGCTGGAAAGATTTGTTGCCGACTGGGAAAGAGCAACTGGCAACATCAGAATACCGGAAGTTAAACCTGATACTGGAAAGAAGGTTGCTGTGGTAGGCTCCGGACCGGCGGGTCTTGTTGTAGCTGCTGATGTGAGACGTGAAGGTCATCGGGTGACAATTTTCGAGGCTTTTCACAAACTCGGCGGCGTTATGCGCTACGGTATACCTGAATTCCGTCTGCCTAATGATATTATCGACCAGGAAATCGATACGCTTGCAAAAATGGGTGTCGAATTCAGAACAAATTACGTGGTGGGTAGAACGAGAAAATTAATGGATCTGATTAATAAAGACGGCTACGACGCGGTATTTATAGGTACAGGTGCGGGACTTCCTATGTTTATGGGCATTGACGGAGAAAATCTGGTCGGGGTTTTCTCTGCAAACGAATATCTCACACGTGCGAATTTAATGCGGGCTTTTGATCGCGAACATGCTGACACTCCGATTTATAATTCTAAAAATGTTGCAGTACTAGGCGGAGGTAACGTCGCTATGGACGCTGCAAGAATGGCGGTTCGTCTGGGAGCTGAAAAAGTATATGTCGTGTACCGCAGAACTGAAAAGGAAATGCCTGCACGTGTTGAAGAAGTTGCTCATGCTAAAGAGGAAGGCATTGAGTTCCGTTTCCTGCAGAATGCAAAAAGAATTATCGGTGATGGTAATGGAAGAGTCAAAGCTCTCGAATGCCTGCGATATGAACTCGGTGAGCCGGATGAATCAGGAAGGCGCAGACCTGTAGTTATCCCGGACTCTGAATTCATCCTCAACGTGGATACAGTACTTGTTTCAATCGGAAATGGCAGCAATCCATTAATCAGTCAAACGACTCCGGAACTGAATGTAAACAAATGGGGAAATATAATTGTTGATGAAAAACAGAAAACTTCCGTTGACAGAATTTATGCCGGTGGTGATATCGTGCTTGGTGCTGCAACTGTGATTCTCGCAATGGGCGAAGGGCGTAAAGCAGCAGCTGCAATAAATGACCTTCTCGCTTCAAACTGATTCCCTGGTACTATTTTATTACACAATCGTCCGTTAATATAACGGACGATTACACTTCTAACCCGTTCCTATCTCTTACTAATCAGCTTGTGATACTTATTCATTATCGGGCAAAATAAACTAAACTATTTTGATTAAAAACCGATAATAACACCTGTATTAGTTCGATAAATATAAATATTATACTACTAATTGAGGAACATTCCATCTATGACACTTCCAGAACTAATCTACGTTGATCCGGAAAATTGCACTAACTGTTATCAGTGCATTTCTGTCTGCCCGGTAAAGTATTGTAATGATGCATCCGGAGACCATGTTTCTATTAATTCAGATTTATGTATAGGCTGCGGAGAATGTCTTACAGCTTGTACGCATAATGCAAGAATAATTATAGACGATTTTGACCGATGGTTGAATGACATTAAGAACGATAAGAATATGATAGCGATAGTTGCACCAGCAGTAGCCTCGAATTTTCCAAACAAGTATCTTAAACTTAACGGCTGGCTCCATTCGGTGGGAATCAGAGCTGTTTTTGATGTTAGTTTCGGAGCTGAGTTAACTATTAAAAGTTATCTTGAGCACATAAAAAATAACAATCCTGAATGTGTAATTGCTCAACCCTGTCCTGCTATTGTTACTTATATAGAGATATACAAACCCGAGTTGCTCCCGTACCTTGCCCCTGCCGACAGCCCGATGATGCATACAATAAAAATGGTAAAGCATTTCTATCCGGAGTATAAAAACAGCAAGATTATGATAATTTCTCCCTGTATCGCTAAGAAAAGAGAGTTCGACGAAGTTGGCATCGGTGATTATAATGTAACAATGACAAGAATCGACGAATACCTTTCTGCTAAACGTATAAATCTAAATAATTTCAAAGAAATCGATTATAGTAACCCCCCGGCTGAGAGGGCTGTTCTTTTTTCAACACCCGGCGGATTGATGAGAACTGCTGAACGCGAACATGAAGGTATAACAAATCTTACAAGGAAGATTGAAGGTCCCGAAACAATATATCATTACCTGGATAATCTGGAGAAAGATATTAAGGCAAAGAAGGCTCCTTTGCTTATAGACTGCCTGAATTGTGAGCAAGGCTGCAACGGCGGAACCGGGACGAAAAGAGATAAATCGATAGACGAAGTTGAGTATTATATCGAAAAAAGAAATCAGGAAATGCAGGAAAAATATCTTTCCAGATTTTTTAAAAAGCCTTCGAAAAGGAAAGTTAAAAAAACGGTTGATAAATACTGGGAAACCGGATTGTATTCAAGAAAATACAAAAATTTGTCCGATAACCTCAAGATAAGCGTTAAAAAACCTTCTGAGAGTGAACTTGAAAAAATTTACAATAAGATGTTGAAATTTGAAAAAAGTGATTTTAGAAACTGTGCTGCATGCGGTTACGATACATGTGAAAAAATGGCAACGGCAATTTACAATGGTTTGAATAAAGTTGAAAATTGTCATTTATATCTGGACAAAATCGATGAATATATAAATCAGAATACCGATCTTGTTACGGAATTAGCCGAAGGTAATCTTGAAATTGAATTCAGTGCAGAAGGTAATAACCAGGCAGCTAAACTTTTTGCCGACTTAAATATAACTGTTGCATCAATTAAGGGAATGATAGCTAACATTAAAAACATATCAGAATATATCACAGATATGACCCAGCACATATATAATAAATCAGAACATATGGCGAAAAGCGCTGATGAACAAAGCAGGAAATCGATCCAAGTAAATGATTCAATCGAACTGATGATGAGTTCAATAAAAAGTTCGAACAATTCAGTTAAAGAGGTTTCCAGCGTTATACTGAATGGTAAAGTCGAGGCTAAAAACGGCGTCAATAAAGTCATTGCATCCATGGAAGGGATGGAAAAAATATCAAGTTCTTCATATAAAACCGGAAAAATAATTACATCCCTTGCACAAAAAACAGATCAAATTGGTGAAATTGCGAACGTAATCGACGAAATAGCAGATCAGACTAATCTTTTAGCCCTGAATGCTGCCATCGAAGCGGCACGTGCCGGTGAACAAGGCAGAGGTTTCGCGGTTGTTGCTGATGAAGTGAGAAAACTTGCTGAACGTACAACCAAGGCAACAAAGGAAATTGCCGAGACTATTAAGTCAATACAGATTGAAGCCAAAGAAGCTGATGAATCGATGCAGGAATCTAATACTGCGGTTGAAAATGGGAAAACATTAACCGAAGAACTTGAAAACGTTCTGAAATTAGTCTATAATTCATATGAAGTAGTATCGGATCAAATCAAAATTCTTGTAGATGCTTCTGAACAGCAGAATAGTTTTACCGGGGATATAACTTCAAATATCAATGAAATAACGGAACTGATAAATGAGTCGTCATCGGGTATAGTTCAGATCGTAAATACAACAGATGATCTTAAAAAACTTACCGAGGATTTGAGAATAAATGTGAATAAATTTCATCTCGAAGAAAATTCAGTCCGGAGATAAATCTGTTATACGATTTTTCCCAAACTTGAAATAAGTAAAGCCCAAATCGATATTAGTTTGGGCTTTTTATTTTTCTCCCTCCATTTATGAAATCTCAAACGTTAATGCGATTGCAAGAAAATAGAACTCTTTAATTAATTAAGTTGAATATAAATAGCTATTGCCTTATCATTCAAATAGTTAATACTTTCATTAATTAAGTGCCAATGGTGAATAAAATAAAATATTTTTTACTGCTAGTTATATTTTGCGCAAGCGCTGAAGTTCGAATCGAGGCTCAGCAGGGATCAAGCTTATTTAAAGTAATTTCTTCGGACCTGGTTATTCAGCGCGAACCCGTTTTCAGGGAATTACAGCATATGCTCGAGAATGAAGGGAGTAATGAAATCAAGGGAGTGGAATTGTCAGGTCTCTATGAAAAGCTTGATGATCTGAAACTCACCATAACAAAAATCGAATTACCGGTAGAGATGTCATACAATTCATCAGATAAAAAGATTGTCCTGAACATTGCGGATTTTTTCGAAACGGAACTGGAAATCCCTGATTTAAAATTTAATCTGCGCAATGCACTCCAGGATTTCAAAATAAGTCTGGAGACACATCTTATCGAAAATTTTGAAATGGTTAGAATGAAAATTGATAACAAGTACTTGACGGACATACTTTTTTTCCTTGCATTTAATAGGCTACATGGGAGTGGTAATTCCGAGCTGACTTTCATCCCCTCGTTAAAGTACGATCTTGCACTGGCTGATTTACTGAGCGAAAAATTAACGGAGATGATAAAAGCCAGATTGAATTTTAACCCGGATAATATTGCTATTTCTACTTATCTTGAAACCGAAACTGATAATTTCAACCGTGTCATGAGAGCGGAATATAACAGTCTGAAGGATATTGTTATTACGGCTGTTACAGATTTAAAAGAGACCTTAAGAGGAAAGGTGACTGACATAAGTAAAGGACTACGCGGTATTACAGGTTTCTCCGCAACAAAAGGTTCCGGAGTATTCAACAGCGGACTTATGTATACCTTCAGAATTGCTGAGGACTATCGTTTTACCTTGTACAGCAATATTAATTTTAACCAGGCTGAAGATTCAGCGCTCTATTCCCTTTTCGGATTTCGATTGGGATACAGTTCGGATTACTGGCAGCTGGATTTCCTCGGTTCATTGTATTTCGGCAACGAACATATTAACGCCGGGAATTCAATGGAAGTGGGAGCCGCAGTAAATCATCTGTTTAAAAATACAGCAACAATCGGTCTCGCCGGGTTTTATACATATAACGCTAATGAAAAGCTCGGTAAGAAGTATACCGTAGGTATAATGTTCGGCTTTTCGAATACAAGCCCTTCAATAATTATTGGAATCAGCGGTTCTTCATTCAATAGTGATAAAATTCCATTGATACAGCTTAACTATCCGATCAGCGTTAATTTATAGGTGGCACATGAGGATTTTTATCATATTAGCTCTATGCGTTACATCATTGGCAGCTCAACAGAATTACAATGCTTTGAATTATTACGCTGTAGATAACAGTGTTGACGGACAGCCGCAAACCGATAATCCGAACCTGATTCGTTTCTTCCCGGTTTATTCACTGAAGGACAGTGTTAAGGAAGTTGAAATTACAATCTATTACGGCGATAAAATATTTACTTCTCTGACCGACAAAATGAGCGGCGGTAAATACTGGCAGGCGCTTCTCCCGCAATTTAAATTAGGTGAAGCCATTCAGAGAATAGAAGCAAAAATGAAATTCGGTATTGACGAATTGTATAAACAAGAGTTGATTGCGTTAAGGAGAATGAGAAGTAAGATATGGTTATTCAACAAAGAAATCCGCGATAAACTTAATAGTATTCTTGTATGGGTTGACCCTGATTATAAACAATATATAACCGCTTCCATTGTCGAAAAATTTTATTCATCCGATGATTTAAATGCATATAATGCAGCGCAGGATATCTCATTTATTAAAAGATTTATTTCGGATACGAATTGGTATATATACAAGGCAGATTCGGTTAAAGAAAAAGCTGAAGTGATGTTAACCTTGTTGGTGGAAGATAAGCAGGTGAGCGAAACTATCCGGAACTATACCAGCAGATATAAAATTATCAAATCGGAAGACAGTATCAAGGCACATATTTACGAAAATATTATCGGATATTATTCTGACACTACTTTCTCCGGTCCGGCAATCAGAAAATCGGATTTGTTGATTGATGACTCCATACAATACGCAACAATATTGTACAGGTATTACAAGAATAATTTACGTTACAGGAAAGCTTTGGATCCGGCAGAACGGCTGGGTATTTTCCGGCTGCGCTACATTCCATTCCCCATTACCGGCACTCCCGCGAAAAGCAAGGTTAGTCTGCTTTCACCCGGTTCGATAAATTCGCCCGTCGTTTTTGAGATTGGTCTGAACTTCGGGGATGAGGTTGTTTCAGGTGATGCGACTTTGAAACCGACTCTTTCAATCAACCGGCTGGGAGTGGCAATGATTATCACGGAAAAGCTTTTCAAATCCGATGCTCAGATTCTCGGCGTGGCACTGACCTATGACTTCAACTCATACGCAAGTATAGCTGTCGGCAGGAATTTAGCTCAATCAAAGAGTTATCCTTACTACAGCCTGGGGATAAATAAAAAAGCATTCAGTGAATTGCTAAACGGTATAGCAAGTATCTTTTAATAATGATTCAACAGATCTATTTTTCTTTATTTATAAGTATCTGCCTTAATATATCCAAATCGTAACCGCTGCGTTCTGAATTGTCTTTAAGATAGTCACCTATCATATTTGCTTTTTTAATAAAATCCTCAATGAGTTCAGAGTTTAATTCGTCCAGATTAATATCCCTGTTAGGTTTTAAATTATACACCTTTTTCCCGAATTCAGCCGCATCGAATTTATATTCGTTTGTATAATTCATAAAATTGAGAAGTGCTATACTCAAGAGCCAGTCCACCAGTTCCTCGAACCGTTCCTTGCTGTAATACCAGATGCCTTCATAATGATTAACTAAAAGAAACGAATGAACATCTTCATCCATCAGCAGTTGCTCAATCAGTTCCTGTTTAAATATCGAAATAAAGTTTTGGATATCACTTTCTGATTTTATATTGAAAATATTGACCGGTCCTTTTTCAACGTCAAATAATTTATCGGTATAATTAAGCAAAACCTTCAGCAGCGATAATTCCCTTTCTACCCCTATATCTCCCCTTCCGAGTCTTTTAAGAATTTTGTTCACAGGATATATGAGCAGGAGTTCATCAATAATGCTCATTCTATTTTCGTCTTCATCATAAATTTTATGAAGCTCGGTAATAACCATATATAAGAGCATCACGAGTATATTCTCGTTATAATTTGATTCCTCGCTTATTACGATGGATTTATTGAGACTCGTATATTCGTGATGTGTCGCAGGGGAAAAATTGAGAATCAACGCAAGATTAATTTTTTTTATCTGCTTTAACTGACCGGCAAATCCTTCGATGACAACCTCATCTTTGTGGTTCCTGCCTAACACCCTTTTTATTTCATTGTGAAGTAAGTAATACTTTTCAGTCACTTCTTTAATTTCTTCTTCAACATCGGCTTCCTCGTTAATATCAGTTATAAGTCTGTCTACCAGGTCGTTCAGATACGATTGGCGGAATATATTCTCAAACAATTCATGCACATGAGACAGTTTCAGTTTCCTCATCGATATATCTATATCTTCAGCACCCTGCCCGTGAAGCTTGTTGTAAAGCTTGTCGTAGTCACCTTTATCATCGTAAAGTTCTTTAAAGCCGGTAAACACCTTGTGTTTGAAGCCTTCCAGGTTAACATAGTAACCGCCCGTAACCATTTCCGTACCTTTAAGCAGGTACTCGAGTCCCGAAATCATGTCCCTGCATTTATAAAAATACCCGTCATCGCCCTTAATGCCCAGTGCTTCAATCAGCGTTATTGATTTCGCCGATTTTTCGTTTCTGGAATTCGGTACAAGCTTCGGTGTCGAAACATTTATTTTACCGTAAGCTCTGTCGTATTTATTATTATAAATTACAAGAGCTTTTTCATCCTTAAACGAGTTTGTAAAAGCGAATACATTCTCGTTGATATTGCCGTACTCATCTATACAGTCATAAAACCAGAAGTCGGTTACTTCGGCAAAGAGATAGCGCTTTTTAGTTAGCGGGAATATTTCACGCTCATGACGTTTAACGAGCCAGTCCTTAGGCAATTCATTATAGTAGGCTCGCTTATATTCCATTCCGTACTTTTCCGTATATCCCTCGATCTGTCCGTGCGCAAACATAGGCAGACCCGGAAGCGTAACCATCAAAGTCAACACACCGAAGTACTTATCATCGGTACCGAACTGTTTTATCGCTGTTTCTTCATCAGGATTACTCATGAAATTTACATAACGTTTGAGTATTTCCGGTTCGAACTCTAGTGTGTTGGTTATAAGATCGCGGTACTTTTCGTTCTCTTCCTTCATCATCATGTGCATGAACGCGCTGTTGTAAACGCGGTGCATCCCAAGAGTGCGCACAAAGTAGCCCTCCATAAGCCAGAACGCTTCAGCAAGTAATAGTGTTTCTGGCATTTCACGGTTAATTCGGTCGACAACCTCGCGCCAGAACTCCTCCGGGAATAACTGATCAAATTGTTCGCGTGTCATCGCATTATCCGCCCTTGAAGGTATGTCGCCCCCTTTTCCCGGCTGAGGATACCAGAGACGTGAGAAATGTCTTTTAGTTAAAGTCATTGCCGCGTCGAAACGGATGATGGAAAACTTGCGTGCGACTTCGAATATCTTGCTGATTACGGCTTCCCGCACTTCGTTTTTAAGCATGTCGAGCTGAGCGGTATCGTTCCAGGGCATGTTTGTGCCATCATTGCCGTGATAAATATATCTTACATCGTTGTATCGTTTATCAACACGCTGGAAAACTACCGCAGCGTCGTGGTGACTGAAGTATCCGTCCTCAATTCTGATTTCGACATGAGGATCCTGCGATAAATTCTCCCCCGAAAAACTGTAATTTGGAAATGGCGGATGAGGAAGTTGAATAAAATAATCGGGATGGTTGATCACCCAATTCGAAAATATACCGGTGTGATTCGGCACCATATCGCTTGCAAGCCGGATGCCCCGCTTCTTAGCACGTCTGTTCAGGTTATCGTATGCCACATCGCCGCCGAGATCGTTAGCCACAGTATAATCATAAAGTGAGTAAGCAGAAGCGACTGCGTCCGTATTGCCCATTATATGTTTAATCCTTTTAGATGCGCTGCTACGTTCCCAAAGTCCAATTAACCATAGTCCTGTAAAATTCCATTTAGCCAATAAATCGAGCTCCTCGTCAGGGACCTGGTCGAGATGATTAATTTCTCTTCCGTACTTTTTTGAAAGCTGGTTGAGCCACACATAAGCGTTCTTGGCAATAAGCACTACACGAGGCATCCAGTGAATATCGGGTGTGAACTGTTCCGGTTCGTCGTAATCCTGCTCCGCTTCCTCGGCATATTTATAAAGCGATTTTCCTATCACGAAATCATCCGCTCCAGCTATCCTGCCTTTATATACAGGCACAGGAACCGGTGGTCTGCCTCCCCCTGCTCCGAAGCTTTCGAACTTTATATCCTCCTTCATCAGATCCTTACTAAGCAGCAATCTGCCGGTAAAATTATCCTTTAATATTATTCCCCATTTCTTCCGTATGAATTCGAGCTGATCCCAGAGGTTATCGGGATTACTGAGAATGGGTGTGCGCAGGAGTGCGAATATATCCTGGTTGTCCGGTCCGAATGATTTTTGGGTTTTAAAAAATGCGTCGAGTTCTGTAATGGTACTGTCGTATAATTTCTTATCGCTGAAATAGTTGTCATCGAACAATTCTTTCAGCCTGTTCCCTGCAGGATTAATATTCGCGAAATGCAGCAGTATAATCTCTTCCAATGTGATTTCAATGTTCGATTTTTTCCCCTGAATTGAATTAAGGTAATCGAACGCACTTGATTTGCCTTTGTATACTTCAACAGGCGGAAACAGTTCTATAAAATCGAAAAGCAGCTTGCGGAGTTTATCTTCACCCAGTTTTGCTTCAACATGTTTAACCGCTGAAGAAAACACACCGGGATTCTCACGCTCCTCATATTCGCGCAGTACGAAATGATAGATCTCATCGAGCAAAGCCGCACCGTTTACCTCTCCGTATCTGACATGATTTTCAACAGGTCTGACAGCATTAAGCTTGTTAACGAATTTACGTACCGCCGTAAAATCCGCGAGTACTACGTTGCCAGTGATTGAAAACAATTCATCATCAACGCCGTATTTTTCCCTCAAAGATTTAGTAATGTGGAATTCGTATTTAATTCCGGAACCGCCCCCGGTTTGAGAATCTGCAGATTCTAATCTTATAAACATCAACACCCTCTGGTAATGTGTGCAAATTTGCGCATACTTATTTTATCTAAAATGAGTGATTATTCCAAATGAAAGGACATGCTCTTTGAAAAATTCATATCAATAAATTTATTTAAGATTAACCGGTGATTGGTTATGAAATTCTTTTTGCAGACAGCAATTTAATTCCTTTATCAAACATCCATTTGTGTTCCTAATTAAATTGAATTTAGAACCATATAAAGCTATATTTTTAGTTTGAATTTAAGGGCTTTGTATGTCGGAAACACCTTTAATGACCCAGTATTACAAGATCAAGGAAAAACATCCCGATACTATTCTTCTGTTCAGGGTAGGGGATTTTTTCGAGACTTTTGAAGAGGACGCCAGAACGGCTTCGAAGGTGCTGGGCATTACACTGACCAAGCGCGCCAACGGCAAAGCTCAGAACGTGGCGCTTGCCGGTTTCCCCCATCACGCTATCGACAGCTATCTGCCTAAACTTGTGCGTGCGGGTTTCCGTGTGGCTGTGTGTGAGCAGGTTGAGAACCCTAAATTCGCCAAAGGTATTGTAAAGCGGGAGGTTGTTGAAGTGGTTACTCCCGGTGTCGCGATGTCCGACCGGCTGCTCGACCATAAAAAGAACAATTATGTGCTCTCGGTTTACCTGCACGACGCTGTTGCGGGAATATCTTTTTCCGATGTATCAACGGGCGAGTTTTTCTGCTACGAAATTCCCGAGAAACAGTTCAAAGCCCAGCTCGAACACATTTCCCCTGCTGAAGTGCTGGTTTCAAAACGGCAGAAAAATGTTCTCGAACCAGTTATTAATTCACTCGGTAGTAATATCCGTATTACTAAAATAGACGACTGGATATTCAGCGCCGAATTCGCAAAGGATATTCTGCTCGAACAGCTGCAGACGAAAACATTGAAAGGTTTCGGCATCGATAAGCTCGAGGACGGCATTATTGCAGCAGGTGCCGTACTACACTACCTTAAAGAGACACAGAAAGCAAACCTAACACACATTAATAAAATTTCGAACTACAATCCTTCCGAATACATGATGCTGGATCTCTCGACAAAAAGAAATCTCGAGATTACTTACACTATTCAGGAAGGAACGCGCGAGGGATCGCTTATATCAATTCTCGATAAGACTGAAACCGCAATGGGCGGAAGACTGCTGAAAAAATGGATTTCAGCGCCGCTCCGTAAACTTGAACCGATACAGCAGCGCCAGGAATGCGTTGAACAGTTTGTAAAGAATACAAACCTGCGTAAAAATATAGTTAAGGAATTAAACGAGATAGGCGACCTTGAAAGACTTATTTCAAAAGTATGCACAGGACGCGCTAATCCCCGCGAACTTATTAGCATTAAAAATTCTCTTAAAAAAATTCCACTTGTAAAACAACTTTTAGATCAGGCAGAAAGCAGGACTCTGAGTACTATAAACAGTAGCTTCCATGAGCTAAACGATCTTGTAGAGAAGCTTGAATTTGCTATTACAGATGATCCTCCGCTGAGCATTACTGAGGGCGGAATAATCCGTGAAGGTTACAGCCCGGAGCTGGATGAACTGCGCGATCTTTCGAAGAACGCGAAGAACTGGATCGCTGGTCTGCAGAAATCAGAACGTGAAAGAACCGGAATCTCATCACTTAAAGTCGGGTTCAACAAAGTTTTCGGTTATTATATTGAAGTAAGCAACGCTCATAAAAACAAAGTGCCCGAGAATTACGTACGTAAACAGACACTCGTTAATAATGAACGATTCATTACTCCCGAGCTGAAGGAGTACGAAGATAGAATACTGAATGCACAGGAGAATATTTACAACCTCGAGTATGAGCTGTTCAATCAGGTGCGCTCGATGGTCGCTGCTGAAACGGTAAAAATACAGGAAAATGCACGGCTGATTGCAATGACCGATTGTTTCCAGTCGTTTGCACAGGCAGCGGTAAATTATAATTACATTAAGCCCGAAATTAATGAATCGGAAAAACTTGAGATAATTCAGGGCAGACACCCCGTAGTTGAACAGATATTACCTCCCGGTGAAAAGTTCACACCTAACGACTGCTTGCTTTCAAATGACGAGGATCAGATAATAATACTGACGGGACCAAATATGGCGGGCAAATCGGTTTACCTGCGTCAGGTCGGATTGATAGTCTTACTTGCGCAAATAGGATCGTTCGTACCTGCTGAAAAAACCTCAATAGGAATTGTCGACAGAATATTTACACGTGTAGGCGCGAGCGACAATATAGCTGCCGGTGAGAGTACTTTTTTAGTAGAGATGCAGGAAGCTGCTAATATTCTGAATAATGCTACTAATAAAAGTCTCATACTTCTCGATGAGATCGGTAGAGGCACAAGCACGTTCGACGGTATATCTATCGCATGGGCTATTACTGAATTCCTGCACGAGAACCCGGACCTGTCTGCTAAAACACTATTTGCAACTCATTACCACGAGCTTAACGAAATGTCGACCATTTTTCCACGGATAAAAAATTATAAAGTCGAAGTCAGGGAATACGGTGACAAGGTAATATTTTTGCATAAGGTAACTCCCGGCGGCGCCGATCACAGTTACGGTATACAGGTAGCGCAGATGGCGGGTCTGCCGCTTTTTGTTACGAGTCGTGCTAAAGAGGTTCTGGAGAACCTTGAAGGCAAAGAACTTACTCCGTACGAAATCAAAAAAGCCAAACTTGCTAAGCTGAAGAAAGAGGATGAATACCAGATCAACATGTTCGAGTTCAAGGATGACGAACTGCGTAAGGAAATCTCCGATATACAAATAGACAATCTAACTCCGGTTGAAGCACTTAACAGACTCAATGAACTAAAGAAAAAACTGAAAGAAAAATAATTACCGGAATTCAATATGAGATCACTGACATTATTAATTCTCACGGTTTTACTAGTTTCGTGTTCAAATGAATATCCACCAGAAGAACTTAAATACATCAATGAAATAGAAGCATACAGGGCAAAGAAGAATGAATACATGCTGAACAACCCCGACTCTCCTTTCAACTATAAAGTTAAAGTTGAATTTCATAATCTTAATTACTTCGATGTCGATCCCGCATTCAGATTTCACAGCAAGCTTTATGAATACGAAAAGAAAGATACGATTACTATTTTCGGGACGAAGGGAGAATCGAGAGAAACGGTGAGGTACGGCTACATTACTTTCGTATACAACAACAACTCCTACAGCGTAAACGTTTATGAAGGTTCAACTAAGTCGGGTGAAAAATACTACAGCATATGGTTTACCGACAGAACAACCAGTGAGGAATCTTACGGAGTAGGACGTTATCTTGATTTTGAATTAAACTCTGATACGGAGTATATTTACGATATTGATTTTAACCTTGCGTATAATCCTTACTGCGCGTACAGCAAAGATTATTCATGCGCAATTCCAACAAAAGAAGATTATTTAGACCTTGCGGTTAAAGCTGGCGAAAAAAAGTTTCATGATTAATACAGGGAGTTATTGTGGTAGTAATATTAAAAAACAATGCGACTGAGGAACAGATTGAGAATATTAAGAACCATCTGGCTCAATATGGTTTCCAGATACACGAATCCCGGGGTGTGCAGAAAACCATACTCGGAGCAATAGGCGTTCAGCCCGATTTCGACACAAGAAAAATAAGAATACTCGATGGAGTTGCTGAGGTTTACAGGGTAACCGCACCGTTCAAACAGGCGAGCCGTGATTTTAAAAGTGATGACACGATAATCAAGATCAAAGATGTTGAGATCGGCGGAAATAAACTTGCGATGATGGCGGGACCGTGTTCGATTGAGAGCGAGGAGCAGATTTTTAAACTTGCTGATATTGTCGCGGAATCAGGCGCAAAAATATTGCGAGGCGGCGCGTTCAAACCGCGCACTTCCCCCTATTCTTTTCAGGGTCTGGGAGAAGAAGGATTAAAACTTATGAGAGCTGCAGCTGATGCTAATAACCTGCTGATGATAACTGAAGTTATGCAGATAAGTCAAATAGAAGTCATCGAAAAATACACCGACATATTCCAGCTCGGGGCACGCAACATGCAGAACTTCGCATTGCTTAAGGAACTGGGGAATACTCGGACACCAGTGATGATAAAACGCGGTTTGTCGGCAACAATAGAGGAATGGCTCATGTCGGCAGAATACGTACTGGCAAACGGTAACCCTAATGTGATTCTGTGTGAGCGAGGTATAAGAACATTCGAAACGTACACACGCAACACGTTCGATCTTTCAGCCATACCCGTAGTGCATAAGCGAAGTCACCTGCCAGTGATTGCCGACCCATCGCACGCGACGGGATTAAGAGACCAGGTAGCGCCGATGGCACGCGCCGCCGTAGCTGCCGGTGCGGATGGTTTGATGATAGAAATACATCACGATCCGGAAAATGCGTTGTCGGACGGTCCGCAGGCTCTTTTGCCCGATACGTTTTTGGATCTGGTGAATGAACTGAGAGCAATTGCACACGCTATTCACAGGGATATTTAAATAAATGAAAAGTGTTTCAATAATAGGCCTTGGACTGATCGGAGGTTCAATCGCCAAAGCTCTAAGGAATGTTAAAGATAACTTTCACATTTCTGCTTACGATATAGAAGAAGTTCTGAGCCTTGCGTTCAGCGATGGAGTTATCGATAATAAATTGTACGCTGTTGAAGATGCGCTTGCGAGTGACGTTATATTTATCTGCCTGCCGATTGGTGAAGCACTGAAAACTTTTAATAAAATCGCACCAAACCTTAAATCCGGTCAGATACTTACTGATGTATGCAGCGTTAAATCGGTGTTTGCCGACTTATGGGTTCAGTCAGACAGTGAAGGTATATACATAGGTGGGCACCCGATGACGGGGAAAGAAAAGAGCGGCTACCAGAATTCCGATCCGCTGCTGTTTGAAAACTCAATATACATTCTTACGGAAAATCTTGACCGGCAGCATCATCTGCAATCTTTCCGGGAATTGATTGAAAGTCTCGGAGCAAATATTTTATATATCCCACCCAAGCAGCATGATGTGATTGCAGCGAGTGTAAGTCACTTGCCACAACTTGTTTCTGTTGCTCTTGTCAATACTTCATCTTTGAAAACAAACAGTTACAATTTTCTTGATCTTGCAGCAGGTGGTTTTCGTGATATGACCAGAATTGCCTCCAGCGATTTTGAAATTTGGGAGTCAATTATAAAAGAAAACCGGGACGAGATACTTTCTGCGATTGAAAAATTCTCATTCGAAATCGAAAAGCTCAAGAAATTCATATACAAGGATCGAATGAGTGAGTTGAGACATTATTTCAATGATGCAAGAAAGCACCGAGATGAAATACCCAAAAACACGAAGGGTTTTTTAAGTCCGCTATTCGACCTGTATATATTCGTTAAAGATGAACCGGGTGTAATAAGCAAAATATCAACAGCTTTATACCGACACAATATCAATATAAAGGATATCGAACTTCTTAAAATTAGAGAAGGTGCCGGAGGTACTTTCAGGATTTCATTTGAAAGCAAAGCTGATGCTGCACAGGCGCAGATAATTCTTGAAGAAACCGGATTCAGAACCAGTCTCAGTTAACAATTACTGCAATTAATTTTTATTCAGATATTTATATGCAGCTTCGGCGCATCTCTCACCGTCAATGGCAGCCGATATTATTCCGCCGGCGTAACCGGCACCTTCTCCTGCCGGGAACAATCCTTTAATTTCAATATGCATCAGCGATTCAGGATCACGGGGAATTCTTACCGGCGAACTGGTTCTGGTTTCTGCAGCCAGAATCTGAGCTTCTTCAGTCAGATATCCATGCATTTGTTTACCAAAATGCTTAAGCGAAATCCCCAATCCCCTGGCGATCTGTTTGGGCAGAATCTCATGGAGAGGAGCAATGACCGTTCCGGGGACATATGAAGTATCAGGAAGCGAACGCGAATCCCGCCGATTAACAAAATCGGTTACTCTCTGTGCCGGTGCTCTTTGAGAGCAACCACCTTCTTCAAAAGCTATACGTTCCAGGTGCTTCTGATACTCCAGCCCGGCAAGCGGACCATGTTTTTTATACTTCTGCCAGTCGTTTTCATTAATCGTAACAACAAGTCCAGCATTGGCAAATTTAGAATTGCGTTTTGATACCGACATACCATTAAGCACCAATTCACCCGGAGCGGTTGATGCCGGAACAATTATGCCTCCCGGACACATGCAGAAAGAGTAAACTCCTCTGTCGTCTACCCGGCAACTGATATTATAACTCGACGCGGGCAGGTTAGGGTGCCTTGTTGCCGAATGGTATTGAATTTCATCGATCAAAATCTGAGGATGCTCGATGCGGACTCCCATAGCGAAAGACTTAGCTTCTATCTTTATACCTTTTCTTTCCAGCAGATAATATATATCCCTTGCTGAATGTCCCGTTGCCAGTATAACTCCGTCGGCATGCAATTCTTTCTGGTCATTTATTATTACGCCTCTGACTCTATCATTTCCGATTAACAAGTCGGTAAGTCTGGATTCAAATAAATACTCACCGCCAGACTCCAATATTGTATTTCTGATTGCCTCAACAATTTTAGGAAGTTTGTTCGAACCGATGTGCGGATGTGCATCTGTAAGAATATCATCTGCAGCACCGTGTTGGTAAAGTAAATTAAGAATTCTTTTTACATCTCCCCTTTTTGTCGATCGAGTATATAATTTTCCGTCGCTGTAAGTACCTGCGCCGCCTTCGCCGAAACAGTAGTTCGAATCGGGATTAACAATATGATCTCTCATTATTGCTTTTATATCCCTTCTGCGTGATCGTACATCCTTCCCTCTTTCAACTATAACGGGTTTGATATTCAGCTCAATAAGTTTAATTGCCGCAAACATGCCGGACGGACCCCCGCCAACGACCACAACCTGTTTATTATTGGTTAAAGATTTTAACTTAATCGGCTTAAATTTATCTGTTACAGGTTCGTTTATATATACCGCAGCTTTGATTCTGTAAACAACTTCCTTTTTCCTGGCATCTAAAGATTTTTTCGAAATTACAACTGTGTAAAGTTCATCAGGATTAAGGTGAAGTTTTTTACCCGCTGCTTTATTAATATAATCGCTATCGTTAATATGATCGGGTGAAACGGTGAGTTCAATTTCTTTTATCAATTCATTGTCCTCTGTTTATGAGGAAATTTTTTGAAACATTAAATATGCATTTAAATCAATATGTCGATTTAGTCAGACCCCCGTCTACAACTATTGTCTGACCGGTAACATAAGCTGCAGGTTCTGAGCTCAAGAACACTATCATCGAGGCAATTTCATCAGGGCGTGCGAGTCTCTTTAACGGTACATTTGCAGCCATTGATGCAAGTACATGTTCATGAGAATCCCCGCTTTCCTTAGCCCTTGCAACGGCAAGTTCGTACAGCCTGCTGGTTAATGTATAACCGGGAGCCACGTTGTTTACTGTTATATTATATTCTCCCAGATCACCACTTAATGACTTCGCCCATGCAGTTACAGCACTTCGCAGAGAATTTGAAAGCAACAGATTATCGATCGGTTGTTTAACACTTATAGAAGTTATATTGATTATTCGTCCCCAGTTTTTTGCCTTCATTCCAGGCAGCACTTCTCTTGTCATTCTTATTGCACTCATAAGCACCTGATCTACTGCATCTGTCCAGTCATTATCATTCAGTTCATCGAATTTGCCGGAAACAGGTCCCCCACAGTTATTTACCAAAATATCTATATCTCCTAGTATACTGGATACAGCTTTCACTGCATTCTCTATATCCCCCGGTTTATTCAAATCACATACAACCCATTCGGGTTCTGTACCGGTGGATTTTTTCAATTCAACAGCGGTTGCATAAAGCTTGGTCTGGTCGCTGGATGCGATTGCAACCTTACAGCCTTCCTTTAAAAATAATTCTGCAGCAGCTCTTCCAATACCCCGGCTGGCTGCATTCACAAATACAACTTTATCGCTGATCTTTAAATCCATTATTCCCTCATCTTTCATAAACAGATTATTGAAAATAATAAAATGTTTTTAAATGTAAATAATGGCAAAAAAAATGCTCCCGGAATACAGGAGCATCTTTCTGAAATTCAGTTCGAAAAATTATCAGTTCTCTTTTTGACCTTTTACTATCTGTTCCGTGTCGAGAGCAATAACAAGTTCTTCATTCGTGGGTATTTTAAATATCTTCGCTCTTGAAGATGATTTTGAAAGAACGGCTTCACCTATTGCATTCTGATTCAGTTCATCATCCAATTCCAGACCAAGATATTCCATATTTTCGCAGACTTCTTTTCTCGTTAAAACAGAATTTTCACCAATACCTCCTGTAAAGACCAATGCGTCGAGTCCTCCGAGAGCTGCAATATATGAACCAACATATTTTTTTATTCTGTAATTATATGCCTTCAATGCGGTTCTGGCTCTTTTATTGGATTCTGCTGCAGCTTCTTCAATTTCCCTCATATCGCTGCTTATGCCGCTTAGCCCGACCATACCGCTGTGTTTATTAAGCAGAGTGTTCATTTCGGAAAGCGAAAGTCCCTCTTTGCCCATGATATAAGTAACAAGCGCAGGATCAATATCTCCGCATCTGGTACCCATTAACAGACCTTCAAGAGGCGTAAATCCCATAGATGTGTCTATCGATTTACCATGATCAATAGCCGCTATACTAGCACCGTTACCAAGATGACATGTAATAATTTTCAGTTCTTCATAAGATTTACCCATCAGGTTTGCAGCTCTTTTTGAAACATAACGGTGAGACGTGCCGTGGAAGCCGTATCTTCGTATTTTATATCTTTTGTACAATTCATAAGGGAGTCCGTATAAGTAAGCGTGAGGCGGCATCTTTACGTGGAAAGATGTATCGAAAATTCCGCACTGAGGAGTTTTGGGAAGGTGAGCCTGAGCTGCCTGAATGCCTTTAATATTCGGGGGATTATGTAACGGAGCCAGTTCAATATTTTCTTTTAGCACACGCATCACATCGTCTGTTATCAGCACTGAACCAGAGAATTCCTCACCCCCGTGTACAACTCTGTGCCCGACTGCATCAATTTCACTCTTGTCTTTTATGACACCGTGATTCGGGCTCAACAGAACGGCAATAACATATTCAATCGCAATAGTGTGATCTAAAATTTCTCCAACAATATTAATTTTTTCCCTGTCAAACGGTTTGTGAGTCAGAACGGCACTGCTCATTCCGATACGTTCCACTTGCCCTTTAGCAAGTGCTGTTCTGGAATCTGTATCGATGAATTGGTATTTAATTGATGAACTGCCGCAATTTAGAACTAAAACTTTCATTTTTTCTCCACATTAAGAAATAATTTTTCCGTTTTCATCGTATTTATAGAATCCCTGACCGGATTTCTTTCCCAGTTTCCTGTCACGAACGAGTTTTCTTAAAATAGGACAAGGTCTGTATCTCGGCTCACCCAGGTCTCTCCACAAATGTGTCATCCAGCTCAGAACCTCATCAAGTCCCATCATGTCTGCCATTTCCAAAGGACCGATGTTCATATTGTACCCAAGTTTCATCGCAGTATCAATGTCTTTCGCCGATGCAACACCTTCAAGCAAAATATGCATTGCTTCGTTCATGAAAGGCACAATTGTTCTGGTAGTAACGTAGCCTGGATACTCATAAACCTCAATTGGCGTTTTACCTATCTTAGCAGCAAAACTTTTAATTTTATGAACTGTCTCATCGGAAGTTTCAAGCGCCCTTACCAGTTCAACTAATGGAATCTTAGGCACCGGATGCAGAAAATGCATGCCGATAATTTTATCTTTTCTGCTGGTAATTTCAGCTATCTGTGTAAGGCTTAATGTGGAGGTGTTGGATATTAAAATTGTCTCAGGTTTAGCAATTTCATCAAGTTTTTTGAATATCATCCTTTTAAGTTGAAAACTTTCGTCAACTGCTTCAATAATAATATCGGCATATTTAATCTTGTCGAATTCAAGAGTCCATGTGATACGAGACAGTATTGATTTCATATCACTGCTGGTCATAGCCCATCTGCCAATTTCGATTTCCATATTTTTTTTAAGCTGCTCTTTTGCAGACTCAATATGCTCATTGTTTTTTTCAAGTATCATGACTTCTATTCCAGATGAGGCGACCGACTGTGCAATGCCTCTGCCCATTACACCGGCTCCGATTATCGCTACTTGATCAATTTTATCGGCGTCTTCCTGTCTCGCTACATCCCCAAGCAAGTCTTCCAGTTTTGTAGGTTGCTTATTATTTTCTGCCATTATTAATCCCGATTTTTAAATTTAATTTAATAACTATTATCGCAATTCATGCCGGATAATTAATATCAATTGCATAAATTGACAAATTCCATACCATAAATTTAATGTTAAAAGTAAAGGAATACCCGGGTTTAATAATCTTTTTTACTAAAAGTAATAATACTTAGTGAAAGATTGAGAATAAGAAAAAGAAGTGAAGTCCAGATAGGCTGATAATCGGATATTCCCCTGCCTTGAACAAGATCAACGGTAATTTTTCCAAGTTCGGAAGTCTTGGGAAGAATATAATATACTGAATCGATCAGGAATTCGAGAATCTCACTGTCGAAAAGCAGGTATATTTGTTCCCGGGCAACAAGCAGAGGTGAAAATATGAAAAAAATAAGATAGGTCAGCATCATAGCAAGAATTGAACTTCGCGTCAGTATTCCGATAAGAACAATCATTGCGTACAGAACCATAAAAGCAAATGTAATGGAAGGAATGGAATACAATAGACTCATTCCCCAATCCGAAAACTTTAATCCTATTAACAGCCAGATACCTGTAACCAGGTATGCAACGTTAAGCAGAACCATTATAGAACCGCCGGCAAATTTGCCCCAGATTATCTGACTTCGCGAAACAGGTTTGGAAAGAAGTAGGTCGATGTTACCTTTTTCAAGCATGTTAGGAATAAAGCTGGAAACAGAAAATATCGAAAGAAATAATCCGCCGCCGTATAGTGGCACAATTATAAAGGTTTTAAAGAAAATAGTGAGTTCACTTACAAGATTATCAACCTGATTCTCTCCATTTACATTTACTACCGGCAGCATGTCTTCAATACTTACAGTTGCAAAGATCAGTGAAAATATCAGGAGCACCAGAGATGAGACACCGAAAAAAGTAAGAAATATTTTCCGGGATAACGCTTCTCTGAAAGTGTAATTGCATATTGTTAAAATATTTCTCATGAGGCATTCTTCTCTTTATCATTTATCAGGTTGATAAACATTTCCTCGAGCGAATGTTTCTTCGGTACTATCGACTGGAAGTAATATCCGTTCTGGCGCAGTTCGTCTATAATGCGGTTCAGTTCTTCGTTGGTTGCAACTTTTATCGTATACTTGTTCCCATGCCTTTCGATTATCCCTGTTTCATTAATTGCATTTATACTTTCCATGACCAATGCTTTATCGAGTGTTATTTCGTATATCTCTTTTGTGGTGGTTAATTCCTGAACGCTCCCTCTCTGCACGAGATTTCCCTTATGCAGTATTGCAACTTCATCAGATATAAGTTCTACTTCCGAAAGAAGATGACTGTTCAGAAATATCGTCTTACCTTCATTTTTCAGGTTTACCAGTACATCCCTTATCTCTTTCCTGCCGATAGGATCAACACCGTCTGTGGGCTCGTCGAGGAATATCACATCGGGATCATTAATCATGGACAGCGCGAGACCAAGGCGTTGCATCATGCCCTTCGAATACTTTTTAATTTTTACCCTTTTCCATTTTTCCATCTTTACCAGATGAAGCAGAAAATTAATCCTGCTGTTTAAATCAGATGGATAATAGCCGCTCAATTTTGAAAAATATATCAGTATCTGTTCCGCATTTAAATATCCGGGATACCGGTGATTTTCCGGCAGGTAGCCTATCCTCGCTTTAATAGTATAATTTTGGATGGGCTTTCCCAACATTTCAGCTGTACCGGACGTTGGGTGCGTGATTCCCAGTAATATTTTAATGAAGGTAGTTTTACCCGCACCATTGGGACCCAGCAGCCCGAATATTTTACCCTCCTCAACCTGCAAACTGAAATTATTAAGAGCCAGAACATCAGCTGTTCTTTTCCGGGCTTTGTAAACCTTGGTGAGATTATTTACATTAATTACATGCATCGGTTAAAAGATTTTTCCCTTTTTGAATAATAATATCGCATAATAGTTCACAACCACAGCGATAGTTGTTAGTATCCCAAGATGGAGGGCAATGCTTGCAATATCTCCGTCTCGCCAAAGAACCTGCAGAAATGCTTCAATTGACCAGTAGGTCAGAGTAAACTTTGAAATAACCTGCATCCAGTCGGGTAAAAATGAAACTGGAAACCACGAACCTCCGATTGCGGACATCACCATAATAATCAATGTTGCAATGCCATTTGCCTGCTGCAGACTGCTAGTGGTTGCAGTAATTATCATAGCAAAAGAAACTGCTGCGGCTGCAGATACAAGTATTACAATCATCAAATTCAGGAAGTTTGAAAAGATATCCACATCAAACAATACCCATGCGAAGAGAAAAAGCACTGAAAGTTGCAGCATACCGACAAAAATAGAGAAAATGTATTTGCTCCATATAATTTCCGATCTTTTAACCGGCATGCATAAAAGACGCTTAAGTGATCCTTCCTGTTTTTCCTCAAACAATGATGTAGCTGCGCCTGTTAAAGAAAAGAGCAGAAACATCATCGCCCAACCTCCCACTATTCTGGTTACACCCGGATTTTTAACTTCCTGACCGACAAGTTGGATATTTTCTATCTTGATAAGATCATTAATAAAATTATTCTCCCCACTGCTGCCGAAGTTGAATACCGATACCGAGTCGCTTTGATTCAGGATAAGATCTTTCTCAACTTTGAAAGTCTCTGAGATTATATCGGCAAGTTCGTTCTGAAACTCCTTGTTCTTTTCAATTCCGATTTGATCATTTATCTGATTGTTCATTATTTGAGGAAATAATTCCGGAATTGATCCCATAATAACCTGCTGCAAACTCCCCTGGATTATACTGGACTCAATCTCGTTCTTCGGGTCGTAATAAATTTGCACTTTGATCGATGTGGAAGTATCCGACATAAAATCCGAAGGTATAACCAGAGCGGTCGAGATTTTACCTTCTTTAATATGTCTCTTTGCAGTTTCAGTGTCGTAAGCTAAAACTGTATCTCTTCCATCATCCCAGTACTCTCTTACCAGCCTCAATGAACCGGAACTGTCAAGTTTCTCTTCAACTTTTGCAGCGATCGAATAATTGCTTTCATTAACGAAAATCACCGGAAGTTTACCCCTTGAATTTCCGCTGCCCCCGAAGATGTTTCCAAAAATTACTATAAGAACAGCAGGTACTGCAAAAGTCAGAAGAACGGCAGTTTTGTCTTTAATAAATCTTATAAAATCTTTCTTTAACAGATTAATTATATTATTCAATCTCTCAGACTCCTGCCTGTTAAATGAAGAAACACATCTTCGAGTGAAGCCCTGCTAAGCTGGATATACTCTGATGCGATTTCAAGTGATTCCAATGCTTCGAATAAAGTTGAATTTTTTGTGAATCTGCTGTCCGGCAGTAACTCGAACTGCAATTCTCTTTCAAACATAGATCCGAGCTTGCTTATTTCTTCTAACTTCTCTTGCAGACCCGGATGTTTTTTAATCTTTACTGATTCTTTTTTATCAAGCAGATTAATTAAGTCAGGCAGAGTACCTATACTTATAATTTTACCGTAATCTATTATCGCCATTCTGGAGCAGAGCCGTTCCGCTTCTTCCATATAATGAGTTGTATAAATTATCGTTATGCCAGTATCATTAAGGTGCTGAAGCATATCGAATATCGCGTTTCTTGACTGTGGATCGACACCGACAGTAGGTTCATCGCAGAGCAGTAGTATAGGATCATGAAGAATACTTGCAGCAATGTTTAACCGCCGTTTCATTCCACCCGAAAAATTTTTCACTGTATCGTTTTTCCTTTCCTTGAGCTGAACTAATTCAAGCGCTCTCTCTATATTTTTTGTCAGTTCATTTTTACTTAATCCGAAAAATGACCCGAAAATTTTCAGGTTCTGATAAGCCGACAATTCCTGATATAAAGAAATTTCCTGCGGTACATACCCAATTTTTCTTCTGACTCCGAGTTTATTCTGCGACAGAACATTGTTTTCGAATAAAACTTTACCTGTATCTGGTGAAAGATAACCTACTATTATATTCATCAGTGTAGTTTTGCCGGCACCGTTTGGTCCAAGCAACCCGAAGAAATCACCCTTATCGATTGAAACGGATATATCGTTTAATGCGGTTATACCGTTAAATCGCTTAACAATATGCTCAAATTTTATCATCTAATTGAGTAATTTAATAATGCCGTAAATTAAACAGTCAAAATAAGTCTTTAATTTTAAATTAAAAACGATTAGCTATAATTTAGTACATGACCAAAACCGATATATTAAATAATTTCTTCGGATACGAAAAGTTCAGAGATCCTCAGGAAGAAATTATCGACAGCATTTTAGACGCACATCATGTGCTTGCTGTTCTGCCAACAGGAGCGGGTAAATCAATTTGTTACCAGATTCCGGCTATCATGGGCTCAAATATATCAGTTGTTATCTCTCCTCTAATATCATTGATGAAAGATCAGGTAGATTCATTAAACAAGAAACAATACGTCGCTGCATTCATAAACAGTTCGCTTGATTACAGACAAACGGAAAGTGTATTTAATGATCTGAACAGCAAGCAAATAAAACTGCTTTATGTTTCACCGGAAAGACTTCAGAACCGGGAATTTATAAATAGAATAAAAAATTACCGAATAGATTACCTGTTTGTGGATGAGGCGCACTGTATAAGCGAATGGGGGCACAACTTTCGTCCAAGCTACAGAGATATTTCTACATTCGCCGAAGCTGTTTCTCCAAAATGTATCGCGGCATTTACAGCAACTGCCAGCCCCGAAGTCAGAAACGATATTGTTAAACAGCTTGGTCTGAAAAATACGAGAATTATAGTAAAGGGATTTGAAAGGGAAAATATATCACTGCGCGTAATTAAATCCGATAACAAGAAGGAAATGATTCCGGAATTATTAACGAAAAATAAAACACCTGCAATAATATATGCAGCGACAAGGAAATACTGTGAAGAAGTTGCAGATTACCTCAATTTCAAGAAGATTAACACTGCGGTATATCATGCCGGGCTGACACCGGAACTGAGAAGAATTATCCAGGATGATTTTCTTAACAACAGAGTTGATGTAATTGCCGCAACAAATGCTTTCGGTATGGGAATCGATAAACCCAATATTAGAACGGTGATACACTTTAATATTCCCGCATCAATAGAAAATTACTACCAGGAATTCGGGCGAGGCGGAAGAGACGGCGGTGAATCTGAAGCTGTTCTGTTTTTTTCATACGAAGACAAATCGCTTCAGCAATATCTTATAGAAAGCAGCTATCCCAATCAATCCGATGTCTACTCGTTTTATAATGCAGTGTGTGATTTTGCCAAGATTGCATTGGGATCAGCATTAAACGGTGAGATTGTGCTTGACAGAAATTTTCTTGACTTTATAAAAACACAGAACATCTCACCGGCAAAGTCGCAACATTGTATAAACCTGCTCATTAATTCGGGATATTTCAAACGAAAGATTTCACCGGAAAATATGAGCGGACTGAGAATATCTGTGTCGAGCGATTATTTAAAAAATTTCTTAAGAAGAGAAAACAACAAGTTTATAAAGGATTTTCTGGTATTGCTATTAAAGGATTTCGGATTCGAAATTTTCTCAAAACCCGCTAATATCAATGAGAAAAAATTAAGTAATAAACTTGAAATTGAGATCTCACAATTAGTCGGTATGATAAGCTGGCTTTCAAATGCAGGAATTGTCGAGTACAATGTCCCTTCAGGTTTTGAAAAATTAATTTTTACGGGGACAAGGGTAAAAGCTGAACACCTTCAGATAGACTATCATCATATTGCTAAACTGAAATTGAACGCAATGAATAAATTAAAGTCAGTTATTGACTATACGCAAACAAAAGAATGCAGGTTCAATTTTATTATGCAATATTTCGGCGAAGAGAATAATGGGTACAAATGCAACAAGTGTGATAACTGTACCGGCGTATCAGAAATCGGGAATGAGTTAAGCGAATATATTGGAGAAGTGATAATCGATGCGCTGAACGAATCGAAATTTCCTTTACGTAAAAAGGATCTGGTTAAATTATTAACCGGGAAATCCTCTCAACAAGGATTAAGACGCCTGAATAATTTTAACAGATTAAAGCATTATTCGGAGAAAGAAATTACGCATTCGATTAACGATTTAGCCGGCAAAGGTCTGCTTGAAGAGTTTAACAATACAATTGTAATAAGCGAAAAGGCAAAATATAAAATTGCAGATGCCCTCCCCTCGCAATCAGATGATAACGGTTCATTAAACTCCTATATTCTGCTGCTTGGAAGTTTAAAGCAAATCAGGAAAGATGCATCAAAAAAATTTAACCAGATTGAGGAGATAATCTGTTCGGATAAAACCTTGCATGAAATTGCCAGGACATTGCCCGACACACCGACCAAACTTATGAGCATTAAAGATTTTACCCAGCGCCATTATAATAAAATCGGTGAAGATCTTATTGAGATGATTAAGGATTTTAAGCGGAATTCAGATACAAGGGTAACGGAGCCATCAGCTGATTCTCAGAAAATTAACATTGAAAAACTTGTCAAGAACGGTTATTCACTGAAAGATATCGCTGCCCTCACCAAACTTCCTGAAGCGGTAATATCAATGCATATTGAAACTCTTATTGAAATGAACACCGGACTGGATATAGGTTCTTTAATATCCGGGGAAGAGATCAAACAGATACAGGAGATCATTAACATGGGGTTTGATGAATTGAAGCTAATTAAATCGAAGCTTCCTTCCAGGATAAGCTATGGAAAAATAAGAGTGGTATTTGCAAAGCATAAAGCAGCTAATCGTTCAAAGATGTCCTAAGAGTATCAAGGTACTGTTCCGACAGATCGAAGAACTCTTTCCATTCGTCCTGATCTACTTCATATTTTTCTAATGTCAATTTATATGCAAGGCTGTCGGTGCCGTACTTATCAAATACTTTTTCTTTATAAATCTGAATTGAGTCCTTCTGGGAATAAAATTTTTCTTTTATTACGAGCAGATCAACATATATTCGAGCTGCTGTTTCTTTATTCAGCAACGGCTGTTCGTTACAGGCTGATGTAATAATGAGTGCGGCAACCGAAATTGCGTAAAATCGTGTCACTATTTTTTCTTGCTTGCTTCGAATAATATTCGTTTTTCCTTTTCGGTTAAATTCTGATAACCGCTCCGGCTAATCTTGTCGAGTATACCGTCAATTACTTCCTGGGAAATCTCGTCGGTCTCATTCATGGAATTTATTTCATAAAAATCGGCATCTTCAACAGATGAATTTTTCGATGCGAACGGTTTCCTGAACTTTTTGTCGAAGGTATTACTCTTTGATTTACTGAATGAATTCACATCGCGTTTAACTTTATTGAACCAACGATCGAAATTAAAATTATACTGCCTGTCAAGAATAATAAAAACAGCAGCTGTGAACGCGCCACCCAAATGAACAAGATGAGCTACAAAACTCATTTCACCGACCGACATGAACTCAATCAATACTATACCTGCGATAAGGTACTTCGCTTTAATCGGGAGAAGAAAATAGAGGAAAATATATCTATCCGGGAAAAACATAGCAAACGCTACCATAACTCCGTATACAGCACCCGAGGCTCCGATAGTAGGGGCTGCGCCAAGGGACAGTAGTGGTCCTACAATAATCTGGAATAAACCTCCAACCACGCCGCATAAAAGGTAAAATACTAAAAACTTTGTAGATCCCCAGTAATTTTCTATTTCCATTCCGAACATCCACAGCATCAGCATGTTAAAGAAAATATGTCCGAAGTCGCCATGGAGGAATTGATAGGTAAGTAACTGCCATGGAAGGAATGAAGCACCGCTGAAATCAATAGGTATCAAACCGAAATATACTGTAATCCAGTCAGCAAGGAGCATTCTTCCAATTACGATAGTCTGTCCCAGGACCTGGAGAAAAAATACAATACCATTAATAATTAAAAGATTTTTAATTACAGGCGGAAATAAGCTGAAGCCACCAAATCCCGAAGGTCTGTAATAATCTCTGTCATTTAATCCCATATAAGTCCTGATAAAATTACTGTCAAATAAAGTTAATTCTTTTTGCTTTAAATAAAAAGAAGCAATCTGAACGAGTCAGACTGCTTCTATTAATAAAAATATCTTGCACCTATTATGCTTCGGACAGTGCCGCAACACCTGGTAAAATTTTGCCTTCCAAAAATTCTAGTGAAGCTCCTCCACCGGTGGAAACATGCGAGACTTTATCTTCAAGTCCTGCTTTTTTGATTGCGGCTGCTGAATCTCCACCGCCGATAACGGTTACTGCCCCCTTTTCTGTAGCCTCGGCAAGTGCCGATGATATAGCAAATGTACCCTCAGCAAAATTATCAAATTCAAAAACCCCCATAGGACCATTCCATACAATTGTACTGCTGTTGAGGATTTCCTTTTTAAATAGTGCAATGGTTTTGGGTCCGATGTCAAGTCCCTGCTGATCTGCAGGTATTGAATCGATATCAACAATAGTCTGAGGAGAATCATTATCGAAATCAGGCGCAGCTACAACATCAACGGGCATCAGAACTCTGGTAACAGAATTTTCAAATTTGTTAAGAAGTTCTTTAGCCAATTCTACTTTGTCCTCTTCCAGAAGGGACTTACCAATTTCTTTACCTTGAGCTTTGTAGAATGTATACGCCATTCCACCGCCTATTATCAGAGTATCGACCTTATCAAGCAGATTCTGAATAACATCAATCTTACCTGAAATTTTTGCGCCTCCTAAAATTGCGGTAAATGGTCTTTTAGGATTTGCGATAGCCGAACCAAGGTATTCGAGTTCTTTTTGCATCAGGTATCCTGCTGCCGAGACGGAAATAAATTTTGTTACTCCCTCTGTAGATGAATGTGCTCTGTGAGCGCTGCCGAATGCATCGTTTATATAAACATCACCCAGTTCCGCAAGCTGACGTGAAAAATCCTCGTTGTTTTTTGTTTCTTCGGCATGATATCTCACATTTTCAAGAAGCAAAACATCGCCGTTATTCATCTGATCAACAATTTGTTTAATCTTTTCACCTACACAATCGTCGGCAAATAATACATTCTTCCCCAATATTTCACCCAATCGTTTCGCAACAGGAGCTAAACTATATTCAGGTTTCCTTTCCCCTTTTGGTCTGCCAAGATGACTCATCAGAATTGCCTTACCACCGTCAGCAATAATCTTATTTATTGTCGGAACAGCTGCGACAATTCTTCTGTCATCTGTAATTGACTGATTTGAGTCTAGCGGTACGTTAAAATCGACGCGCACAAGCACACGCTTGCCCGTTAGTTCAACCTGATCGATTGACAGTTTATTCATTTTTTCAATTCCTTCTGATGATAATTTACTAAAGTAAAAGCGGCAAATGCCGCTTTAATGTTTTAATTATTTAGTAGCCATAAACTGAATTAACTCAAGCACCTTGCAGGAATATCCCCATTCGTTATCGTACCATGAAATAACTTTAACAAATTTATCGGTTAACTGTATACCTGCTTTGGCATCAAAAATTGAAGTTCTGGAATCACCGTTAAAATCAGTCGAAACAACATCATCTTCAGTATAACCCAATATTCCTTTCAGACTGGTTTCAGAAGCCTCTTTCATTGCAGCTTTAATTTCATCATATGTGGCAGATTTTTTCAGGTTTACTGTTAAATCCACAACAGAGACATTAGCAGTCGGGATACGCAAGGACATTCCGGTCAACTTGCCGTTTAATTCAGGTATAACTTTTCCCACAGCTTTAGCAGCACCAGTTGACGAAGGGATAATATTCTGCGATGCGCCGCGTCCGCCTCGCCAATCCTTCATCGAAGGACCATCAACAGTTTTCTGAGTAGCGGTAGTCGCATGAACTGTAGTCATCAGACCCTCTGATATTCCAAATTTATCATTCAGCACTTTAGCAATAGGTGCCAGGCAGTTTGTTGTACATGAAGCGTTAGAAACAATTGTCTGACCGTTGTAAGCCTCGTGATTAACTCCCATAACAAACATAGGTGTATCATCCTTGGAGGGGGCTGACATAACTACTTTCTTTGCACCGGCATCAATATGCGCCTGAGCTTTCTCCTTTGTTAAAAATAATCCTGTAGATTCAACTACATACTCTACACCGACCTCTCCCCAATTCAATTCTTTGGGATCTTTGATTGAAGTTACGCGTATCTCCTTATCATTGACTACTAATTTACCGTTGCTTACTTCAACTTTTCCTTTAAATCGTCCATGAGTAGAATCATATTTTAGCATATAAGCAATATAATCAACATCTAAAAGATCATTAATAGCAACAACTTCAACATCAGGCAATTCAACTGAGCGTCTGAATACAAGTCTGCCGATTCTGCCGAATCCGTTAATTCCTATTTTAATAGCCATTTATATTACCTCCTTTAGTGAATTTCATAAATTTTAACTCAAAATATACCCATATATCCCTGTTTTTTCAATTTAAATAAATATTAAAAATAAAGTCTTCCACCCAAATTTAATTCCACATCTGAATATATATTCTTGCAAAATGTATAATTTTTTAGTATAAATGTGATAATAATCACAGGAATTCGTAATTGGAGGTCTCATGAGTGATCCTTCGGACACATTGATGTTTGTACCAATATTTTCCGACCTGACACCGGAGGCAATTGAAAAAATCGGATCGGTAGGCATCAGAAAAAAATATCCTAAGGATAGTGTTATCCTTATGGAAGAAGATTCCGGAACAGCAATGTTTGTTATAATCGATGGGAAAGTAAAAGTAACAAGGACCAGCAATGACGGACGGGAAGTTATTCTGTCAATCTTAGGACAGTCGGATTTTTTTGGAGAGATGGCAATACTCGATGGGTTATCCCGCTCTGCCAGTGTTTATGCAATGGAAGATTCGGAACTTTTTATAATTCAAAGAGATCAGTTTCTGGAACTGCTTAAAGAACATCCTGAAGTATCAATAGTGCTGCTCCAGGAATTAACAAGAAGATTAAGAACCGCCGACATGAAGATTAAAGCTCTTTCTCTCAAAGACGCAGAGGGAAAGGTGGCGACGGTTATACTTCAACTTGCTGAAGACATCGGTAAAATTAAACAGGGAATTGTTGAAATTGAAAAGTTGCCTCTGCAGCAGGATCTGGCAAATATGGCAGGCACTTCAAGAGAAACCATTTCACGGACATTACATACATTTGCCAAAAAAGGTTTAGTGGAACTAGAGGGATCAAGACTCAGGATACTTAACTTCGAAAAATTCAAAGAAACATACATCTGATCAATGAGTGAACCGAAGATAGATTTACATATGCACACGATCTATTCCGATGGTGCTCATTCGACTGAGGAATTATTAATCAGAGCCCAAAATCTCGGACTTACCACAATCAGCATAACAGATCATGATAGTGTTTATGCCATTAAAGAAGCGGTTGAAATCGGAAAGGATATTGGAATTGAAGTGATTCCGGGTGTTGAATTAAGCACCGATCTGGAAGACAAAGAAGTACACCTGCTGGGATATTTTATAAATATTGAGGACGAGGAACTTCAGAAATATCTTCTATTCTTCAGGGAGGAACGTGTCTACAGAGCAAAACGAATGATCAAAAAACTTAACTCTTTAGGCATTAACATCAACATCGATGATGTAATGGACATTGCGCAGAATTCAGCTATAGGACGACCACATATAGCATTAACGCTTCTCAAGATTGGTGTAGTGAACGATTATTATGAGGCTTTCCATAAATATCTTCGTGATAATGGTCCTGCTTATGAAAGAAAAATACATGTCTCACCACAAAGTGCATTAAAACTTATCAGCGATGCCGGCGGTTTATCTTTTATCGCTCACCCGGGTCATCTTAAAGAGTCTATTCTCATGAACATGATCAATGCCGGCGTGGACGGTATTGAAGTCGTGCATCCTTCGCACAACCAGTATCAGGTAAAATTCTACCGCGGTATAGTGAATCATTACTGTTTGCTGGAATGCGGAGGTTCTGATTATCATGGTGGAGCGAAAGGCGATGATGATAATTTAGGCAGATTTCTGCTGATCCCTCAAAGATTTGAAGCCATGAAACAAATGTTGCATCAGAATCCGGGTTGATTTATTCTTTGTGATCAATTTTAGACTTTATCCCTTCCATAAAAATTATAAACTTTGTATTGTCTATTTGATTTTTATAAGGTTTGATAAAAGATTAAAGGGGAAAAATGAAAATATTCTTAGTGCTGTTGCTGCTCAGTTCAATAAGTATGTCACAACATTTCGGCATCTGGAAAAATTATTCCGATATGAAAAATGTAAAGGACGTTGATATAAGCAACGGAACGATATGGGCTGCAACCTCAGGCGGTATTTTTTCATATGCCGATAATGAATTCAGAGATGAGCTCAGAAAATCGGAAGGGCTAAGCAGCCAGAATATAACCTCGGTTGCAATTGATCCATTTAATCGCATTTGGCTGGGTACTGTTGAAGGGATTATAAATGTTTACGATCCATCGGACGGTTCAGTAAAAAAAATACTCGATATTAACAGAACCGAATACACTCAAAAAGCGATCAATGATATACTTATAAATAATAGTGCAGCTTTCATTTCGACAGATTTTGGATTGTCGATAATCGATATTGATGAATTTACCTTCGAGGAAACCGTAATAAAATTTGGTAGTTTCCCTTCTGCCTCAAGGGTCCACAGTGTTTTTGTTTCCGATCTGATTTTTGTAAGTACCGAAAACGGATTTGCTTTTCAGAAAGGCTCAACAGTAAATCTTTCTAATCCTGACGTGTGGGAAACATTCGGGCTGGGAAATATTCCCGGTTCGATAACCGCATCTGATATTTACTGCTCCATTATTTACAATAGTACCTACCTGGTCGGTACTGATAAAGGTCTTTTTATTAAAAACGGAAGTAACTGGAACAATTTCCTCTCACGTAAAAACAAAGTAAACCGTATAATGCAGATAAACCAGCAGTTGTACGTGCTGTATGAAAACGAACTTGTTAGGTATAACGGGACTGATGAAAAATCGTTGTATTCGGCTACAGATAATATACTCGCTTCATTCATTATCGATGATCGAAGCGATTCGGAATTAATATATATAGCATCAGCTAATGGTATAATAATTCTGCAAAATGACGCCGAAGAATCGCTTATTCCCAACGGACCTGTTATTAATTCTTTTATTAGTCTTGCAGTGGATGAAGACCATAATTTATGGGCTGCCACAGGCAGAGATTCCTTTGGAAAAGGATTTATGAAATTCGATCAAGCCGGGTGGACTAATTACAACATCAGCAATAACAGTCAGCTTCCTTCAAATGCTTATCACAAAGTCTTCTCCTACAACAATATCGTTTATCTTTGTACCTGGGGTTCCGGTTTTTCCACATTAAATAATGACGTGCTGACTAATTACAACGGCAGCAATACGCCTCTGGTTGGGATTACCGGATCAACTGGTTTTATTGTGGTCCAGGATATTAAAATTGACGATGAAGGCAATACCTGGATTTTCAATCACTGGCCGTTTAATAATGAGGGACTGGTAGTACTAACAAGCGATAATAATGCTTACAGCTACCGCTTTCCCTTCTTTACGATTACGGAAGATTTTTACATTGAGAATGGCGCGATTGACAACTTTGGCACAAAGTGGTTTAATATAAAGGGTCGCGGTTTATACTATTTTAATGAGAACAGGACTTTCGAAACTACTACTGATGACTTATGGGGAAGATTAAATCTTGCAGAATATTTCGACAGTCAGGAAATCACCTCACTTGTTGTAGATAAACGAAACGAAATCTGGGTGGGCACTTCACTAGGAGTTAAGATCATCACAGACCCTTCCCGACCAACATCTCAGCTGTTTCCTTCATTTCCGCTGAGGCAGCAATCCATTAACTGTATTGCCGTCGATCCGCTTAATCAGAAATGGTTAGGGACAAACCAGGGACTGTTTCACGTAACATCGGACGGCTCCGCCCTTATAAATCAATACGACAGCAAGAACAGTCCTCTTCCTGTTGATGATATTAAGAGCATTGCAATTGATGATAAATCGGGTTTGATTTATGTGGGTACCGATTTCGGCTTATCCGTACTTCAAACTAATTCGATCGAACCGAATGATGACTTTAGTGAGTTATATACCTATCCCAATCCATTTATTATCGACGGATCTCAAAACAATCTTAAAATTGATGGATTGATTGAGAATTCCTCGATTAAAATATTAAGTCTGAGCGGTGATTTAATAAATGAATTTGAAACGATCGGTGGTAAAATTGATTTCTGGAATGGAAGAGATTTAAATGGTAATTTCGTGTCAAGCGGTATTTATTTAATTGTTGCCTTCGATGAAGAAGCGAATAACATTAAAACCACCAAGGTTGCTGTACTCAGAAAATAATATTTTATATGATCGATTTCCAGAATGTTTCAATTCAGTTTACCGGCGAAGATTTGTTCACAGACGCTTCTTTAAAGATAAACAATTCCGATAAGATTGCACTGGTAGGTGCCAACGGTTCCGGTAAATCAACGATTTTAAAAATGATAACCGGTGCTATTCAACCAAGCTCAGGTAAACTGTTAATTCAAAAAAACATCTCAGCGGGCTACCTGCCGCAGGAATTTATAAACACTTCTTCTCTCCCGATTTTTGATGAGGTTAAATCATCCATTGCATTCCTAAATGAAGTCATAGCTAAAGAGAAATCTTACCACCAAATTATTGACAACGCCAGCGATGAAAATGAAAAATTAAAAGTAATTCATTTGCTTGGAGAACTTGATGAATACAAACGAATAAATGACTTTTATAAGTTTGATTCTAAGATTGAAAAAGTACTGATGGGTCTGGGGTTCGATCCCGCTGAATTCAGAAAAGCTGCAAACCAGTTTTCCGGCGGCTGGCAGATGAGAATTGAACTGGCAAAAATTCTTCTGGGTAATAATGATATTTTATTGATGGACGAACCTACAAACCACCTCGATATTGAATCTCTTCAATGGCTGATTTCATTTCTTCAGTCATACGATGGTGCTTTGTTACTGGTCTCACACGATAAGTATTTTCTAAACAAACTGACAAACAAGACGATAGAAATTTTCAACCGTAAAGTCACCTATTACAACGGGAATTATAAAAGCTACCTTGAATATAAAAAACTGAGAGATGAACAGTTAAGAGCTGCATTCAGTAACCAGGAAAGAAAAAGAAAACAAACAGAAAGATTTATTGAAAGATTCAGATACAAGAATACTAAGGCAAAGCAGGTACAAAGCAGAATAAAACAGCTCGAGAAAATGGAGACGATCGATTTACCTGATTTCGAAAGTAAAATTGAAATTAAATTCCCTCCGGCTCCTTTAAGCGGTTCTGTACCGCTCGATATTCGGAACTTATCAAAAAGTTTCGGCAGCAACCATGTATTGACCGATATCGATTTTCAAATTGAACGTGGTGATAAAGTTGCTTTCGTAGGTCCGAACGGTGCAGGTAAGACTACACTTGCCAGAATCATAGCAAATCAATTGGAGCCTGACTTCGGAAGAGTAATTTTCGGGCATAACACATTCATTTCATACTACGCACAGGAAGTTGCTGATTCTCTGAATCTTGATTATGACATGCTGGATGTTATTTCGGAAGCCTCACATGATTTGACCCCGGGTCAGATCAGAAGTTTATTAGGATCATTTCTTTTCAGTGATGATGACGTTTTTAAAAAAATAAAAGTACTCTCCGGCGGCGAAAAAAGCAGGGTTGCTCTTGCCAGAATTCTGGTTACCAAAGCGAATCTAATTGTCCTGGATGAACCAACAAACCATCTTGATATTTCATCCAAAGAGATTTTACAGAGTGCACTTGTAAATTTTAACGGCAGTCTGGTTATTGTTTCTCATGATATTGAATTCCTTCGTCCAATAGTCAATAAAGTGTTTGAAATAAGAAAAGGTCATACAAAAATGTATCCGGGTGATATAGACTATTACCTGTTCAAATCAAATGAAAATAAGACAGATAATATTCAGAAGAGAAATACAACCCCATCAGGCAAAAAAGGACAGAAAAGAATAGAGGCTGAAAAAAGGCAGCAAAAATATGCAGCAACGAAGGACCTGAGAACAGAACTTGAGAAGATTGAAAATTCAATACACACGCTTGAAGAGAGTAAAATTCAACTTGAGGATGATTTGGGAAAGGAAGAAATATACAGTAACCCGTCCCTTTCAAAGAACAAGAATGCAGAATACGAGAAAATAAAATCGGAACTTGAAGCCTGCTATAAAGAATGGGCGGAAATCAGCGATAAACTTGAAACTATTGAAAGAACATTTGATAGCTAATTTACGAATTCATCAGCAAGACTTATTCCGCCGTATAATGGGGCATCGTCGCCCAACTTTGTTACAACAATTTTAACATTCTCACCTGGCTCTGGCAGCACGGCTTTTTTGAATGCCCTTTCTATTAGTGGCAGCATATAGTCGCCCATTGCCTCCAAAACACCGCCGCCAAGAACAATCGTATCTATATTCAGCAAAGTTGTAAGACTTCCCAGAACGGTACCGATAGTTTTACAAGCCTTGTCGACGTATTTAACTGCAATCTTATCTCCCTGGCTGATTGCATTTGCCAGGTTTTTACTCTTAATCTTTTTGACTTCCGATAAAACCGATTTCTTGCCCTCCTTTATATCGTTCAGGATTGAATTAACTATTGCAGTCCTGCTTGCCTGGTTTTCAAAAGTTGAATTTATACCTGAGTTACTGAACTCGCCGGAATCGTTGACTTTCATATGCCCTATCTCCCCTGCATAGAATGAACTTCCCCTGTACATATGGTTATTGAATATCAAAGCACCTCCTATACCGGTACCTACAAAAACAACAAGCATATTGTTTACTTTGTCTTTAAATTCAAAACGTTTAATGCCCAGGGCAGCAAGGTTGACATCATTCTCTATAATCACAGGCAAATCGAGTTTCTGTTGCAAAGCTTTCTTAATGTTATAATTTTTTATTTTCAAATTCGGGGCATCACCGATAATACCGGATGTCGGGTTAACAGTTCCCGGGACACCAAGACAAACGCCTTTAATGTCTTTAGTACTTTTTCCGTTCTTTTTAATAAGTTCTTTGATAGAAGAATTAATCGAATCTACTATATAATCCGGTCCTTTACTTATATCGGTAGCAGTTTTAACCCTGTCGATTATTTTATTTCTTTCGCTTAAAAGAGCACTTAGTATTTTTGTACCACCGAGATCAACTGATATAATGTATTTTTCAGACACACTTTCTCCAGGTTATAATTGTAAGTTTTAATTATGTTTGAGAAGATACAAAAGTGATAATTTACATACCAGACACTAATAAATTTTCAGGTCCTATGTCAGCAGTTAAGCCAATTAAAAGACTTGGTCAGAATTATCTCAAAGACAAAAACATTATCAGAAAAATTGTCGGCGTAATAGACCCCTGCCCGGATGATATTATCCTCGAAATAGGACCGGGTACAGGAGCATTAACAAGAGAATTATACGGGATACCGGCAAAGTATTTTGCTGTTGAGATCGATAAAAGAGTGATTGAGGATCTGAAATTCGAGTTCAAGGATATCAATTTGATAAATAAAAGTTTTCTTGATGTCGACTTGAACCTGATAACTGACGCTGAAGCATTAAAAGTAGTAGGTAATATACCATACAACATTACTTCACCAATAATTTTTAAACTTATCGGTGCCAGAGATTTTATTGCTTCGGCAGTATTAATGGTGCAGCACGAGGTTGCAAAAAGGATTACTGCAAAAAGAGGATCTAAGGATTACGGAATACTGAGTGTTATTTTACAGTTTATGGCAGATGTACAGTATTGCTTCAAAGTATCTTCAAATGTTTTTTATCCAAGACCAAAAGTTGACTCGGCTGTAATTATTATTAATTTCAAAAAAGACACTGACACGAAAGTTAATACTGACCTTTTTGCACAGGTTGTCAAAGCATCATTCGGCAATAGAAGAAAAACTTTAAAAAATTCATTAAGTAATAGTATATTTAAGGATTATAATTTCAATAAGATAAACCTCGATTTTAACCGTCGGGCGGAAGAACTTTCGGTTGATGAGTATGTTTTTTTAACACTCGCTTTACAGAAAGAATTTGATGAACGAAAATAACTCAAATACAAAAGTAAAAGATGTAATTCAGATTGATTCGGAATTACTCAACAACATTTCAGTCCTTATTGAGAATCAGGCTTCATCAAGTATATTAAATATTATTACCGATCTCCATCCTGCTGATATTGCAGAAATCATAAACCATCTGAAAGTAGACGATGCCCGTTTTGTTTTTGAATTATTAGAAACTGAAACGGCGGGTGAGGTAATTGTTGAACTCGACGAGAATCTCCGCGAAAAAATTCTTAAGGAAATCGATAAAGAGAAAATCACCGATATCGTTGATGAACTTGAGACAGACGATGCTACCGATATATTAAGCGACCTTCCGGAAAACGTCGCAGAACACGTTCTCGATAATATTGATATTGAAGATTCGGTTGAAGTTAAAGAGTTACTAAAATACCGCGAGGATAGTGCCGGCGGTATTATGAGCAGCGACTACGTTTATGTGCTTGATACAGCATCCGTAGGCAAAGCAATAGAAACCGTAAGATTTCATTCGGAGGAATATGAGGATATATATTATATCTATGTTCTGAATAATGACGATGTACTTCGCGGAAGAGTAGCTCTGAAATCTCTTATTGTTAATACTCCCGAGACGAGAATTTCATCAGTAATGGAAGAGGACCTTATAGTTGTAACTCCCGATACTGACCAGGAGGAAGTTGCAAATTTAATGAAGAAATACGACCTTATCTCCATCCCTGTAGTAGATGATAACAAAAAAATGCTCGGTAGAATTACATTCGACGATATCGCAGATGTAATTCAGGAAGAAGCTGACGAAGATATTCAGATTTTCGCGGGTTTGTCGGAAGAACAGGAATCAAGCGATTCCGTGTTCAGGATTTCAAGAATCAGACTGCCCTGGCTGCTGGTTGGTCTCGTTGGTGAACTACTTAATGTCGTTTTACTGAAAAGTTTCGGTGCAACCATCGAGCAGATAGCAACATCAGCTTATTTTTTCCCGCTTGTAATGGCAATGGGAGGCAGCTCGGGGACTCAGGCTTCCATTGTAATGGTTAAAAGCCTCAGTTCCGGTAATATATGGATGAAACAGGCATTTGAGAGATTGGGCAAAGAATTTTTGGTCTCACTATTGAACGGAATTGTAATTTCGGGACTACTGCTTGTTATAAATTTACTCCTTTTTGACAAATCCTATTTCATCGTGATACTATCGGTATCTTTGCTCTGCATAATCGTATTTGCAACCGTTGTAGGAGCCAGTATCCCTCTGGCATTAAAAAGATTTAACGTTGATCCCGCTGTTGCAACCGGACCGTTTGTTACAACTATGAACGATATTTTCGGGCTTTTTATTTACATGACATTTTTAACAATTTTTCTCATTTCTTAATGAATTCCGTTAAATCCATTTTAGCAAAATTAAGAGCAGTTGATATATTAGTGATTTCATTCGCTACTATTTTAACTCTGATCAATCTCCTTTTTATAACAAAAGTCGATAATTGGCTAATTCACATAGTATTGAATTCATTCACTACCATTGCAGTCATCTTCATTGCTTACTACGACGATATTAAAAAAAATATGCTTATCGAACAACTTCACTACTGGTACCCTGTGCCTCTCATATTCCTTGCTTTCAAGGAATTCTACTTTCTTGTTAAACCGATCCGGGAAGTTGATTACGATCAACTGCTTATTAAAGCCGACAGGTTTCTATTCGGAGGTGATCCGACACATTATCTGTATAAAATATCCAATCCGGTATTAACGGAGTTACTTCAGATAGTATACGGAACGTTTTTCTTTCTGCCGGTTATACTGGGTATTCATTTGCTTTTAATGGGTCGTGACAAAGAATTCCATTTTACAACATTCACTGTTGTTTTAGGATTTTTTCTTTCATACCTCGGTTACCTTTTGGTACCTGCAATAGGTCCCAGATTTACGTTGCATGACTTTGAATTAACAAATGCTGAACTGCCAGGGCTTTTTCTCACCAACTACCTGAGAGAGATTGTTAATGCCGGGGAGTCAATACCCGCAGGAACAATAAATCCTGCTTTAGTTGTGCAGCGGGATGTTTTCCCAAGCGGTCATACGCAAATGACTCTCATCGTAATGTACTTATCCTTTAAATTCAGAACTTCATCAAGATATTTTTTCCTGGTCAATGGAAGTCTTCTGATATTTTCCACAGTGTATCTCAGATACCATTACGTGGTCGATCTGATTGCAGGAGCTTTATTTATGGTAGCGACAATGATTATAGGTAAAATGCTTTATAATATCTGGATGAAATACACAGACAAAACCTTATTCGAATATCCGGAATTCAGATAACCTCCCGATCAACTTTCCGGACAGTCTCGACTATTAATGGGAAATATCTGTCCAGAGCACAATTTGCATCATCCCTTAAATAACATTTATCCTTACCGACCGAAGCGCGGCATTTTTCGCATATCTCTTTACGCAACCGGTCTGTAAGCAGATCGATATCATCTGCCTGATCTGAATGAATAATATCCAGAATTCTCGAAAAGTAAATTTCGATTGCGCAAACTTCCTTTTCGGTTAACGTGCACTCCCCTTCCTCGGAAGAATCGACGCAGATTGCACATACATTTTCTCTTAAAGCTTCTATATATTTACTTAAACTTTTCATAGTATTACGGATGCTATTCGTTTAATTTTGTAACCAAATTATTTTAAATTGTAAATTAGTCTTTAAATGGAAAAGAAGAAACAGGTAAAGAGAATTTTCGACAGTATCGCTTACAGATACGATTTGCTTAATCACTTATTGAGCGCCGGCATTGATATATACTGGCGCAAAAAAGCACTCAAGCTCTGTGGGGTTGATGGAAACACAGTGCTTCTCGATGTTGCATGCGGTACCGGCGATTTCGCAATCGAAGCTGAAAAGTCTGGTGTTTCTAAAATTATTGGAGCAGATCTATCAATTAATATGCTGAAAATCTTTAATAAAAAATCGGTACTCAGCAATGGAAGAATCACACAATGTGTGGCTGAATCTCTCCCTTTCAAAAACGAAACTTTTTCACTAATCACTGTGGCATTCGGAGTCCGGAATTTTTTTAACATACAGGAAAGTTTCAATAATTTCTTCAGAGTCTTATCGGAAAACGGTAAAGTTGTTGTTCTTGAATTCCGTCTGCCGCGTAACTTTATCATTAAAAAAATTTATTTAACTTATTTCAATAATATACTCCCGGCTCTCGGCAGATTTATTTCGAAAGACAAAGAAGCATATAATTATTTACCGGAATCAGTTAATGATTTTGACCGGAAGATTGATTTGAAGAAATTATTTTTGAGTGCAGGATTTAAAAAAGTTCTTATAAAACCGCTGACATTCGGAATTGCTCATGTCACAATTGCCGAAAAACAGTAATCAGATTATTAATCCTTTCAGTTTTTCAAAGGCTTTGTACCTGTGACTTAATTTATTTTTCTCCTGCATCGATAATTCAGCCAGTGTTTTATCCATATTCTTAGGAACGAATACAGGATCATAACCGAATCCGTTAGCTCCTTTTTTATCCTTTATAATTGTACCTTCGAGTTTACCAGTTGCGCTATACTTCTTTACTCCGTCGAAATAAACGGCACAACAGATGAAACGGGCAGTATGGGGACCGGTCATGGATTTAAGTTCCTCAAGCACCTTGTTATTGTTGTCATCATATGTACAGTTTTCACCAGCATATCTGGCTGAAATTATTCCCGGTCTTCCATCGAGCTGATCAATCTCAAGCCCCGAATCATCGGCTATAACCGGCAATTTGTATTTTGCGTATATTGCTTCAGCTTTGATGAATGCATTTTCTTCAAAAGTAGATCCGGTTTCTTCAACTTCTGCAGTCTCACCAAGTTCAAAGGGAGCTGTTATTTCAATCCCGGTATCTGCAAATATTTTTTTCACCTCTGCAAGTTTGCCATTATTACCGGTTGCGAAAATCAATTTATCCATGTAGACCTGAATTAAACCCTATTAATTAATTTTGTTAATTCGCCTTCCGCCGTTGCAAGCAGTTCTTTAGTATCAAATAATAATGATTCAGAGTTCCTTACTATCCATTCCCCTTCTATCATTACATGATCGACATTATGAATACCGGAAGAATAAACAATGGAGGAATATATTTCAGCATCACTCATCAAGATTGGATTACCTGCTTTCATTAAATCAAGTAATACCAGATCAGCCTTTTTCCCGATCTCGATGCTGCCTGTTTCCGAATCCAGATGTAGCGCTTTAGCACCCTCGATAGTGGCAAGTCTCAGCATGGTTAAAGCATCCATTATTCCAGGTCCGTGAATGGGTTTTTGTATTAACGATGCCAGCCTCATTTCAGTAAACATATCGAGATTGTTATTGCAGGGAGGTCCATCGGCCCCAAGCGACACAGAGATACCTTCCTTTAGGTACCCCGGAATATTCGCGATCCCGGAAGCCAGCTTCAAATTTGCCGAAGGGCAATGAGCAACCCTGGTGTCTGACTTTTTTAATTTAACTCTTTCCATGTCATTAACGTGTATACAATGAGCAAGAATTGTAGTGTCCCCGAGTACGCCGATTCTATCGAAGTATTCAATATTCTCGGCGCCATGCAGTTTTCTTACCGCATCAATTTCACTTTTATTTTCAGAAGAATGCGTATGGTATAAAGAACCGTGGAAATTTTTCGACATCTCATAACTCTCCCGCAGCAATTCTTCGGAGCACGAAAGAACAAACCTGGGTGCAAATCCGTACTTTATTTTTGAGGTTTTATTATGGAACTCCTCAGCAAGTTCATTACATGTATCGATTGAGTCCCTGGTGCTTTCTTTAAATTCGGGATACAGATCATTTATATCAACAAGACACTTACCTGCAATGGCTCTCATCTTTGAATCAATCAGTTCATTGAAGATAACATCCTGATGATTAATAGTCCCCATATCCAGTATGGTCGTAGCCCCTCCCAGTTGTAATTCGGCAATACCAAGACGCACCGAGGCACTTAATGAATTTATGTCATGTGCATTCTCATAAGGGAATATTTTCATCTGAAGCCAGTCGAGCAATTCAAGATCATCAGCCAGACCCCTGAAAAGAGTCTGACATAAATGAATATGTGTCTGTACAAAACCAGGTATTAGAATTAAATCCCTGTGTTCATGCACTAAACCTTCAAAGGAATTAATATCAAAATGCTCTTCTGGTTTAATGCTGCTTATAATTCCGTCTTCAATAACTAACACGTGATTATAAAGTATCTCGTTTTTATTATTAACGGTTACAATTGCTTTGGGAATTATTACTTGTTTATTCATTTTTATCTCCCAACAATTCGTCCAGCTGTTCCATTGCAAATCTGAGATGAGGTATTACAATTGACCCGCCTACAATAAGCGCTATATTAAAACTCTCGTAGAATTCCTGCCGGTTCGCTCCCTCTTCCACCGCACGATCGATATGATAGAGTATACAGTCATTACATCTTAATACCATTGAAGCGACCAGACCCATAAGTTCTTTTGTTTTGGCGTCAAGCGCCCCGTTGATATAAGCTTTATTATCAAGCGCAAAAAACTTGTTGAAATCTCTGAATCCGGAGTTTAATATTTTATCGTTCATATCGGAACGGTATTTTTTGAACTCAGTTATTGTTTTCTTCATAAATTACTTCCTGCATAATTCTTTGACAAGAAATTGTCCGGTTATACTTTTTTTATTTTTTGCAACTTCTTCCGGTGTCCCTTCTGCTATTATTCTGCCGCCGTGCTCACCTCCGCCGGGTCCGAGATCAATAATATAATCAGCGACTTTTATTACATCAAGATTATGCTCGACAACAACAACTGTATTCCCCTTGTCAACCAGTTTCTGAAGTACTTTTAACAGTATCCGGACATCCTCGAAGTGCAGACCTGTTGTAGGTTCATCAAGTATATACAGTGTCTTACCCGTACTTACCTTACTTAATTCGGTTGCCAGTTTAACTCTTTGCGCCTCACCGCCCGAAAGCGTTGTTGCCTGCTGACCAAGTTTAATATAACCCAGACCAACATCGTTCATCGCTTTAATTTTTCTTTTGATTCTTGGGAAATCCTTAAAAAATTCCAGTGCATCTTCAACGGTCATTTCCAGAACATCATTAATTGATTTTGTTTTATATAGAATTTCCAGAGTCTCCCTATTGTAGCGTTTACCATTACAAGTCTCGCAATGGACATAAACGTCAGGTAAAAAATTCATTTCAATTTTCTGAAGACCGGCGCCCTGACAATCCTCACATCTGCCTCCCTTCACATTAAAGCTGAATCTTCCCGGTTTATACCCTCTCATTTTAGCCTCCGGCAGCTCTGTAAAAAGATCACGAATGAATGTGAACAGTCCGGTGTACGTCGCCGGGTTGGACCGGGGCGTCCTTCCTATCGGTGATTGATCAATTTCGATTACCTTATCAATATTTTCCAGCCCTGTAATTTCCTTGTGAGGCAGCGGTACTGTTTTAGAATTAAAGAACTTACACATCAAAGCGCTTACGAGCGTTTCGTTTATCAGGCTCGATTTTCCCGATCCGCTAACACCTGTAATTGCCGTGAAAACCCCGAGTGGTATATTGACATCAATGTTTTTAAGATTATTACCCGATGCATTTTTGATTTGTATCCGATTGCCATTACCCTTCCTGCGTTGCTTAGGGGACTGTATTCTTTTCCGGCCTTTAAGATAATCTATTGTTATCGATTTATATCCATTGCCGCCGTTTAACAATTTAGCAGTCTCATCAGCCACACATAATTCTCCTCCGTGTTCGCCGGCTCCCGGACCAAGATCGATAAGATAGTCGGAACTTTCAATTGTTTCTCTGTCGTGCTCAACAACAATTACAGTATTGCCGAGATCTCTCAGATTCTTCAAAGAACTGATAAGTTTGATGTTATCGCTTTGGTGCAGTCCTATACTAGGTTCGTCAAGTACGTACAATACACCAGCGAGCTGAGTCCCAATCTGTGTAGCAAGTCTGATCCTCTGCGATTCTCCTCCCGAGAGAGTGCGGGCTGATCGTCCGAGTGTCAGATAATCCAGTCCAACATTCAGAAGAAAGTCAATTCTCTCATTGATTTCTTTAAGTATTTGTTTTGCAATTATTTTGTCCCTGTCCGTCAGCATTAAGCCGTTGAAAAACTCTTTCGTTTTCTCGAGTGATAGATTGGTTACTTCGCTTATATTTTTTCCGCCTACAAGAACAGCTAACGACTCCTGTTTTAATCGTCCACCTTTACAAGTTGTGCAGGTTTTCGTCGTCATGAACGATTCAGCCCAGTCACGTACATGATTGGAAGTTGTGTTATCATAAAAATGCTTGATATAATGAAACACTCCGGAGAATTTATGCTTATAATTCACAGTTTTACCTCCGCTGTAAGTGTACGTAAACGATATCTTTTCCTTACTGCCGTTTAATAATATTTCCTTTTGCTGATCATTAAGATTTTTTAGAGGTGTATCGAAGTCGAAGCCGAGCGATGCCGCTACACCTTCCAGTTGATTGAAGAACCAGATATTCCGTGGTTTCCCCAATGCCTCAATTCCTCCTTCATTAATAGTCTTATCCCAGTCGGGAATTATAAGGTTGATGTCGAGTGATTTTTTTTCGCCTAAACCGTCACAATCGGGACATGAACCGTAAGGACTGTTGAAAGAAAAAGAATTCGGAGCCAGCTCCTGATAGCTTATTCCGCAATGATGGCAGGCCAAATTTCGGCTGTAAACGAAATCTTCCTTCCCATTGCTGATTATAAGATTCCCGTTTCCATAGTTAAGAGATATTTCTACCGACTCGGATAAACGGTGCACCGATTTTTCTGAAACGTTAATCCTGTCAATAACGATTTCTATGTTATGAACCTTGTAACGATCGACTTTAAATCCCCTGTAAAGTTCAACCAGTTCGCCATCAACCCTGGCTCGTATAAAGCCGTCTTTTAATATATCCTCAAAAAGTTCCCTGTAGTGTCCTTTCCTCCCGCGAATAACAGGAGCAAGGACTATTATCCTTGCATCTTTAAATTGGTTAGTTACTGAATCGATTATCTGTTCTGTAGTCTGCTTTTCTACAGGGCGTCCGCAGTTATAACATCGAGGTTTACCAACACGTGCGTAGAGAAGACGCATATAGTCATATATTTCAGTTACTGTACCGACTGTGGATCTGGGATTACCTGTCGTTGATTTCTGCTCAATCGATATAGCCGGACTCAATCCTTCAATCAGATCAACATCCGGTTTTTCGAGCAGATTAAGAAACTGCCGTGCATATGCCGACAACGATTCAATATATCTTCGCTGTCCTTCGGCATAAATTGTATCAAATGCCAGCGAAGATTTTCCCGATCCCGATAATCCTGTTACAACTACCAGTGAATCCCGTGGAATATTAAGTGATATATTTTTAAGGTTGTGCTCTCTTGCACCCTGTATTACTATTTGGTTTTCAAAATCCATTTGGGTAGTTTTTGATTAAGTTTAAACCTGAATACTACTTATTGACAAATTCAAAATCAATTTAAAACTTGTACAAAAATTCACTGCCATGTCAGAGATTCAGAAGTTTACAACAATAAAATATCATAATGAATTCAAATTCAAGGAAAAGGGTTCTTTATTTATCGCTCACTCAATCCCTGTTGAAACCATCGGACAAACCGATTCGGAATTAAACGGTGTAAGAAAAAAATTTTATGATGCTACCCATAACTGTTATGCTTTTCAGCTTAGAGACGGGAATTTCAAATATTCCGATGACGGCGAGCCTAACGGTACTGCGGGTATACGCATTTATAATGCGATTAAACATTTTGAACTGTTCGATTTAATGGTAGTCGTTACGAGATACTTTGGAGGTACAAAGCTCGGTGTCGGTCCGCTTGGAAAAGCTTATTATAATGCTGCAATGGAGGTTCTAAGCTCGGCTGAAAAGGTTGACCGTGAACTTTATCATAAAATTGAAATTAAATTCGATTTTAATATGACCAGTAATGTTCATCATTTTATAAATATTTACGATGTAAAAAACATCGTAAATAAATTCAGCGAAGGACCAGTATTAGAATGTTTGATCAAACCGATTTATATTTCTGAATTAACTAACTCTCTGCGTGAGATTTCTGCAGGAAAAATTACACTTAAAACTCTTATTGATGATATTTTTATTTAGTTCATGCAAGAATTGTAAATTAATAAATATTCTTTTCTTGATATTGTTATCCTGTTCAGCTATTTTAGCCTCTAAAATTTATTGACATAATATAGATGCTTACAGAGTTCGGAAAGATTTTTGTTTTTTTAATATTCGCAATGCTGTTTGTTGCGATTTCAATCTTCATAGCCAGATTAATCAGACCAACAAGACCAACCAAAGAAAAGCTTAAAATTTATGAATGCGGTGAAGAAGCCATGGGCACTCCATGGATAAAATTTAATATCCGCTTTTACGTTGTGGCATTAATATTTTTGATATTTGATGTGGAAGTTGTCCTTCTGTTCCCCTGGGCAATTACCTATAAAGATTATGGTATTTACGGATTTCTTGTAGGAATTATTTTTCTTGTTGTTCTAGCAATCGGTATGGCTTATGAATGGCGGAAAGGTGATCTGGAATGGGCAAGACCCAAACCTAATATCCCCGATCTCAGCAAAATTTTAAAGAAAAAAATTGCTCAGCCTGAAACTATTGAACCATCGGCTGATAACTGATTTCTAATTAAACAAGTTTGTTATGGGTCTATTAGATAAAGAATTCATTGACAGTAATATTGTCATTGCTAAAAGCGAAGATTTGTTAAATTGGGCACGTTTGTCCTCATTATGGCAGTTAAGTTTCGGTTTAGCATGCTGTGCAATTGAAATGATGGCTACATCTGCTTCGCATTATGATTTTGACCGATTCGGAGTTATGCCACGTCCCACGCCGCGCCAGGCGGATATTATTATAATCTCAGGCACCGTAACGCTTAAAATGGCAACCCGGATTAAGCGTCTTTACGAACAGATGCCTGATCCAAAATATATTATTTCGATGGGAAGCTGTTCAAACTGCGGAGGTCCTTACTGGGAACATGGTTATCATGTCCTCAAAGGTATTGATAGAGTTATCCCCGTTGATGTTTATGTCCCGGGATGCCCTCCCCGACCTGAAGCATTGTTAGAGGGATTATTAAAATTACAGGAAAAAATAAGAAAAGAAACTTTACGAACTAAAAAAGCATGAAAATATCAGAAGAGATTTTCGAAATCCTGAAGAATAAATTTCCGGATTATAAGTTCGGACTTGAAACTGAAACTCCGGTTGAGCCGGTATTATCGGCTGATCCCTTAAAAATAAATGAAATTGCTCATTTTTTGGCAGAAAATGAAGATTTATTTTTCGATTCATTAATGAACCTCTCGGGTGTCGATGACGCTAACGGAGAAAAGTCAACCGATGCAGACGGCGCTGAAATTATCACGGGAGGTACATTAAGTGTTTATTATCATCTCCACTCAATGAAGTTTAATCACAAGTTAACCGTAAAAGTGTCAACACCGAGGGAGAATCCGGAAGTTGAATCCGTTGAAGGAATCTGGAAAACTGCCAACTGGCATGAACGTGAAGCATATGATATGGTAGGAATAATTTTCCTGAATCATCCTGACTTAGAGAGAATTCTGATGCCTTACGACTGGGAAGAAGGAAGTCACCCGCTGAGAAAAGACTATAAAAATCCCGAGTTTTATCACGGAATGAGAGTACCTTACTGATGGCAATTAAGACTGAACAACTAATACTAAACATGGGACCACAGCACCCTTCAACTCACGGAGTACTAAGACTGGAAGTTGAACTTGAAGGTGAAGTTGTTACCAAAGTTAAGCCTCATCTGGGATATCTTCACCGTTGTTTTGAAAAACACGCTGAAGCTATGTCGTACCCTCAGGTAATCCCTTATACAGACCGAATGGATTATCTTGCATCGATGTACAATAATTTCGGATATGTTCTTGCAGTCGAGAAACTTATGGGAATTAAAGTGCCGGAGCGTGTTGAATATATAAGAATTATAATGGGCGAACTCCAGAGAATTGCTTCTCATATGGTTGCTCTTGGTACCTACGGACTAGATATCGGTGCATTTACACCATTCCTTTATTTATTCCGCGACCGGGAGAAAATATTAACCTTGTTTGAAATGACCTGCGGAGCTCGTCTACTTTACAATTATATGTGGGTCGGTGGTCTGTCGCACGATCTTCACCCGGATTTTGTAAGAATGACTAGGGAATTCATCAGTTATTTCAGACCTAACGTAGTTGAAGTGAATGAATTACTAACTTTTAATAAAATTTTTATTGAAAGAACCGCCAACATAGGTATTCTACCTGCTGATACGGCAATCAATTACGGTATTACAGGTCCTAATTTACGAGCTAGCGGCGTTAAGTGGGATTTAAGAAAAAACGATCCATATTCAATTTACGACAGATTCGATTTTGAAATCCCCGTTGGCGAAGGTACAATGGGAACGGTTGGGGACTGCTGGGACAGATATTACGTCCGTGTACTTGAAATGGAGCAAAGTCTCAGAATTATTGAACAGGCGCTTGATCAGCTGCCGGAAGGTGATATCAATGAATCCATACCGAAGCGAATTAAACCTCCGGCCGGATCGGTCTATCAGAGAGTAGAAAATTCAAAAGGCGAACTTGGTTATTTTATAATCAGCGACGGAACCCTCAATCCTTTCAGGGTAAAGGTTCGTGCGCCTTCTTTCGTTAATCTTTCTGTGCTCAATGAATTGTGCCGGGGTCATATGGTAGCCGATATCATTGCAATCCTCGGAAGTATTGATATTGTTCTCGGTGAAGTTGACAGATAAATAATTCAGCAATTACAGTATAAAAAGATATGTACGATTTTTTAGTCGATCTTATAGGAAATGAAATTATAGCTGCATTTATTTCGGCAGCTCTTCCGGTTGTGTTCATAGTGCCCTTCGTTATTTTCGGCGTTCTGATGGAACGCAAGGTAGCGGGACACATGCAAGACCGGTTAGGTCCCATGCGCGTAGGATACCATGGTATTCTTCAGACTGTAGCGGACTTTTTCAAGCTTCTCCAAAAAGAAGATATTGTGGCAGATGGGATTGATAAAAAGTTCTTCAACTTTGCGCCATATCTTGTTTTTGCCGGAAGTTATGCAGTATATGCGGCTCTCCCCTTCAGCAGCAAGTATATTGGTGCAGATATTGATCTTGGCATATTCTATATCATAGCCGTCTCAGGTCTGGTAGTTGCCGGAATTCTGATGGCTGGGTGGACATCCAATAATAAATACAGTCTTTACGGCGCTCTCCGTTCTGCTGCACAGATTGTAAGTTACGAAATACCGACTGCATTAATTATACTCTCGATGGTGATGCTCACCGGCACTTTAAGTCTAGCCGAAATGAGCGAGATGCAGACGGCATATTTCTGGAACTGGAATATTTTCGGCGGCGCTGAATGGTCTTTTACCAAACTGCTCCTGATTCCCTTCATGTTTGCAGGATTTCTGCTGTTTTATATTTCATCGCTGGCTGAAGTAAACAGAACTCCTTTCGACATGCCTGAAGCCGAATCGGAACTTGTAGGCGGTTATCATACTGAATACTCAGGAATTAAATTCTCGATGTTCTTTCTGGCTGAATATGCGAATATGTTTGCCGTTTCTGCGCTGGTTTCTGTCTTATTCTTTGGCGGCTATCATTCGCCTATCGGCTATGTCGGAAACACACTCGGCTTAGAAGCGCTTATTCCTTTTGAGCAGGTTTTCTGGTTTGCCGCTAAAGGCATTTTCTTCGTTTTTGTTCAGATGTGGCTGAGATGGACGCTGCCAAGAGTAAGAGTCGACCAGCTTATGACTATCTGCTGGAAATATTTAATCCCGTATGCGTTTTTAAATCTACTTATAATCGGAATAATAACATTAATATAGAATGAAACAGTATCTGAAAAATACATGGGAAGGCATCTGGACGGTTTTGATAGGTATGAAAATTACCTTCAAACATCTTTTTGTACCGGCTGTTACAATTCAGTATCCTGATGTTAAAGTACCATTACCAGAAAGAGTACGAAACAGGCTTTACGTTAATATGGACGACTGTATAGGATGCGACCAATGTGCACGCGCCTGCCCCGTAAGCTGTATTGAGATTGAAACAGTTAAAAGTCTGCCGACTGAAGACCTCGGTAAAACATCAAACGGTAAGAAAAAAGCACTCTGGGTTACAAAATTCAACATTGATTTCGCAAAATGCTGTTACTGCCAGCTGTGCGTTTTCCCATGCCCTACCGAATGCATTTATATGACGGACATTTATGAATTCTCGGAATTCAAGCGTGAAGGTCTTCTTTATAATTTCTCAACATTGACTCATGAAGAAGTCCTGGAAAAGAAAGCAAATTTTGAAAAGTTTCAGGCTGAGAAAGAGGCACAAAAGGCAGCCGAAGCTAAGGCTAAAGCTGAGGTAGCAGCTAAAACGAAGGAGTCGGAGAATAAATCCGATACCGGTTCTAATAAGTCAGAAAACGGTTAATACATAGAATGGAATTATACGATTTAATATTTTATTTCTTTGCGATAGTTACAGTAGTCTCGGCATTTATGGTTGTTACATCCAAAAATATTGTTCATGCCGGTTTTAATTTACTCTTTACATTTTTCGGTGTAGCAGGAATATATGTCCTGCTTGGAGCGGACTTTATTGCGGTCGTGCAGCTCCTCGTTTATGTCGGTGGCATACTGATATTATTACTTTTCGGTATAATGCTAACAAATAAAATTACAAGTGTTGAACTCAGGACCGGCACTGCTCATATTATTCCGGCGGTAATAGGTGTTGGTATTTTTTGGGGAGCATTAACGGCAATTGTAGCATTCAAGACGGACTGGGTTGAAGTAAACACTGCATCAACAGAATCAACAACAATTATTGGACTTGGGAATCTGCTGCTAACAGATTATGTGCTTATTTTCGAACTTTTAGGCATTTTGCTTTTAGTAGCTCTCATAGGTGCAGCATCATTCGCAAGACGTGAAATAGAAGAGCTTAAGGATTAATAAAGTGGAAGTTGGATTATCACATTTTTTAGTTGTTAGTACAGCGTTGCTGTCACTTGGGATTTATGGTGTAATAACCCGTAAAAATGCTGTTATGGTGCTTATGGGAATTGAACTAATACTAAATGCAGCCAATATAAATTTTGTTGCGTTTTCCAAGTACGGTAATTTCGGTCTTGAAGGACAAGTGATGGCATTGTTCATTATAGTTCTTGCAGCGGCTGAAGCTGCGATAGCACTCGCGATAGTGTTAAATATTTATAAAACATTCAACCACGTAAATGTTGACGAGATTGAAGATCTAAAAGAGTAAAAGTTTATGAGCGAATCCATATTAGTAACATTATCGATAGTAATTCTTTTTCTCCCTCTTCTTGGGTTCACAACGGTATTACTATTCAATAAAAAATTTCCAAAACTTTATTTGTTCGAAGTGGGAATACTGATTGGTGCATTCCTGCTTTCAATCGTTGTATTGATTGTAAAACTCAGTTCCTACCTTGATACTGAAATAGTTTCAAGTTTTACCTGGATAGATTTCGGCGATGTCCCCTTTCTCGGTCGGGTTTCAGTTGAACTTGGCGTAAAGATAGATAATGTCGCCGCAATTATGGTCGTTGTCGTTAACCTTATAAGCCTTCTAGTACATGTATACTCCATTGAATACATGCGTGGGGATAAAAGGTACAACAGATATTTTGCCTATCTGGGAATATTCACATTTTCGATGCTCGGTATTGTAATCACTCATAACCTTTTGATGATGTACATTTTCTGGGAACTAGTCGGGCTTTCTTCTTATCTGTTAATCGGATTCTGGTACGAGAAAAAATCAGCAGCCGATGCAGGGAAAAAAGCGTTCATTGTAAACAGGGTCGGCGATATTGGCTTCTTTATCGGAATCTTAATTTTATTTACTTCATATAACACTTTCACATTCGATACGATATTTGAGCAGATAGCTGCGGGTAATCTTCCCTTCGGAAGTTCCGCCTGGTTAACTGCCGCAGGTATTCTTATCTTCATGGGTGCTGTTGGTAAATCTGCTCAGTTCCCACTTCATGTGTGGCTTCCGGATGCTATGGAAGGTCCCACGCCGGTCAGCGCTTTGATTCATGCTGCAACAATGGTTGCTGCCGGTGTTTATCTGATAGCGCGGATCTTCGTAATGCTGACTGCAGATGCTATGCTCGTAATAGCCATTGTAGGAGCCTTTACTGCATTTATAGCGGCAACAATTGCATTGACACAAAACGATATTAAAAAAGTACTCGCTTATTCCACTGTAAGTCAGCTTGGCTATATGGTTATGTCGTTAGGAGTAGGTGCTTATGCTTTTGCATTTTTTCATCTCGTTACTCATGCCTTTTTCAAGGCATGTCTGTTTCTCGGTTCGGGTTCGGTTATTCATGCTATGCATCATGAGCAGGATATCAGAAACATGGGCGGTCTTCGGAAAAAACTGCCTATTACATACGCAAGCTTTCTGATCTCCACACTGGCGATTTCCGGCGTTCCATTAACATCAGGCTTTCTAAGTAAGGATGGTATTCTGGCAGGTACATATGCCTTCGGGTCCTTAACGGGTCACTGGCTTATTCCCGTAATCGGATTCGGTGTTGCCTTAATGACTGCATTTTACATGTTCAGATTAGTTATAATAACTTTCCACGGACAACCCAGGGATCAGCATAAATATGATCATGCACACGAATCTCCTTTTGTAATGGCGATGCCTCTTGTTGTTCTGGGAGTTTTATCAGTATTTATCTGGTATACTCCTCTGCCTCACTCACCCGATGCAGGATGGTTCATTTCATCCTGGGTTAAAACTCCTCATACAGTTGTTCCTGCAGAATCAAGTTTTGAATTCATGGTTGGCGGCGCAGCTGAAAATGCCGGTATTATTCATTCTGAAATGTACACAGAGGCAATGCATCATGCGCATTACCCTGCAATGTTTCTATCTCTAATATTAGGAGGTTTAGGCATTCTGCTCGCTTATTCAATGTATCAGTGGAAAAAGATCGATCCGGATAAAATTGCCGGTAAGGTTCCGGGTTTGTACAAGTTTTCACTGAATAAATGGTATATCGATGAATTATATGATGCAATTTTTATTAATCCGACAGTAACTTTAAGCAGAGCACTTGCATGGTTTGATAATACTATTATTGACGGAATCGTAAACGGCTCAGCTTCATTAACAAGATTTATATCAGCTTTAAGCGGATTATTTGATACTTATATTGTTGACGGTCTGGTGAACTTTACAGCATTCTTCAGCGGATTTATAGGAATCACGTTTAAGAAAATACAGACAGGGAAAGTTCAGACTTATATCGTTCTGGTAGTATTCTCTGTTATTTTACTGATATTTATTGTAAGTCCCTTTTAATGAAAATAAGTAAGGAATAATAATAAAAATGAATGGATTCCCAATTTTAACGTTACTGACATTTATTCCCGTACTTGGAATGGTATTGGTTTTGCTGATGCCCAAAGATAAAGAGAGAGAGATTAAAATTACGACTCTTATTGCTACCGGGATCCAGGTTGTTCTATCCGCAGTTCTCTTGATGAGTTATGACTACAATGCGGGCGGAATATTCGAAGAAAGCTCATTCCAGTTCATAGAAAAATTCAGATGGATTGAGATTACAGGACTATCCTGGCTGGGAACGGTAAAGATCGATTATTTTTTAGGTGTGGACGGTTTAAGTACACCTATGGTACTGCTGACATCTATTGTTGCCTTTATCGCTACTTTATCGTCATGGAATATTTCAAAATCATTGAAGGGATACTTTGCACTGTTCCTGCTGCTCGATACAGGTATGATGGGTGTTTTCGTATCGCTTGATTTTTTCCTGTTCTATGTTTTCTGGGAATTGATGCTGCTCCCTATGTATTTCCTGATCGGCATCTGGGGCGGTACAAGAAAAGAATATGCTGCAATAAAGTTCTTTATCTATACCTTGTTCGGATCAGTGTTTATGCTGCTGGTTATGATCGGACTTTATTTCTCAACTCAGGAAACACTAGCTGACGGTTCTGCTGTATTCACGTTTAATATGCTCTCAATGATGGATCCCGCAAATTACACTGCGGATGGTATTCTGTCTCCGTTCAATCCGGGTAATTTAAGATTCATTGCATATATTGCACTGTTCGTAGGTTTCGCAATTAAAATACCTATGTTCCCGTTCCACACTTGGCTGCCGGATGCACACGTTGAAGCGCCTACACCTATAAGTGTTATTCTTGCGGGAGTTCTACTTAAAATGGGTACTTACGGCATCCTGCGAATCAGTTATCCGATGTTCCCTGAGATCACAAAAGATCTTATGTGGTATATCGCACTGTTCGGTATGATAAATATTATTTACGGTGCACTTTGTGCGATGGCTCAGAAGGATTTTAAGAAACTTATTGCGTACTCCTCAATTTCTCATATGGGTTATGTGCTTCTCGGTATGGCTTCATTAAGTACCACGGGTATTAATGGAGCTATTTTTCAGATGTTCAACCACGGTACCATAACTTCAATGTTGTTCCTTATTGTTGGTGTTATCTATGACAGAACTCATACAAGAGGACTAGATGATTTCGGCGGTCTCGCAAACCAGATGCCTGTTTATACAGGATTTGTAACAGTCGCTTTCTTTGCTGCAATAGGACTCCCCGGAATGAGCGGATGGGTTTCGGAAGCACTGGTATTTGTCGGATCAATCGGAGAAGAAATTACAAGAATTCTTGCAATGATCTCGACTTTGGGTATTTTACTCGGTGCTGGCTATATGTTATGGGCATTGCAGAGAATTTTCCTGGGTAATCTGAAGGAGAAATGGTCTGATCTTACTGATCTTGATGGACGCGAGTATGCCATGCTGGTACCTCTGGCGGTTATAATAATTTTCCTCGGTATTTATCCTTCATTTATGCTCGATATAATGAATACTTCGGTGAATACACTGGTTGAATTTGTCTCAGTAAACGTTAGTAAATTTACATTAAGTGGGTTATAGTAAATAATATGGAAATGAACAGCCTTTACGACTCGTTATCTTTAATTGCTCCTGAACTGATAATATCTGTTACTCTTCTGGTAATAGTATTATTCGATCTTATATTTAAGAACAATAAAAAGATGCTGCCGTTTTTATCTACTGTCGGATTAGCTGTCGCTCTCATTACTCAAGCCGGTAACCTGACTGACGGCGGTTTCGCTTTCAGCCCGGAAAATACTCCCCTATTTTACGGTATGTTGACGATTGATTCATTCGGCGCATTCTTTAAAATTCTGGTGCTTGCAGCTTCAATGCTTATTATTTACTTCTCAAGCACAACCGATGAAGTTAATGAATCGTTCGACAGGCTCGGCGAATATTATACGCTTATATTCGGTATGGTGCTTGGTATGATGTTTATGATATCTGCCAGCGATTTAATCCTTATTTATCTTTCTGTTGAACTACTGTCGCTTTCATCATACGTGCTCGCAGGTTTCAGCAAAAACAAAACCCGCAATAACGAAGCTGCTTTAAAATATTTACTTTTTGGCGCGTTTTCTTCTGGTCTGATGTTGTTCGGCATCTCACTGATTTACGGTATGGTCGGCAGCACTAACCTGACCGCATTAAATAATTTTTTACAGACCGGCTCAATAAATTTATTTACTATCACAATTTCGTTAATACTTGTATTTGCGGGAATCGGGTATAAAATTTCATCCGCTCCTTTCCATTTCTGGACACCCGATGTTTACGAAGGCGCACCTATCTCAATTACGGCTTTCCTTTCTGTTGCCAGTAAAGCTGCGGGATTTGCTCTGTTGATCAGATTTATACGTGTCGGATTCGTTTCATACGTTGATTCTGAAGGTTTCTGGAAATTATCAGAGGTTTTTGACTGGCAGTTGCTCCTGGTAATTATTGCAATTCTCACAATGACTCTTGGTAATTTTTCCGCACTTTGGCAGGATAATCTTAAGAGAATGCTTGCGTATTCCAGTATAGCCCATGCAGGTTATATGCTGCTTGGACTGGCTGTTATGTCAGACCAGGGTGTACTTGCCGTGCTCGTCTACTTCTTTATTTATGCTATAATGAATATCGGGGCATTTTTTATTGTTATGCTTATTGCTAACAGAATCGGTTCGGAAAATATTGACGATTATGACGGACTTGGATTCAAAGCTCCCCTGCTCGGTGTATCGCTTGGTATCTTTCTGGTTTCTCTAACCGGCATTCCGCCTACAGCGGGTTTTATAGGCAAACTATATCTGTTCATAGCGCTTGTAGATGCAAATATGATTGCAGTTGCCGTTATTGCTCTTCTTAATACCGTTGTTTCACTGTACTACTACATCAGGGTGCTTAAACATATGTATCTAGTAAAACCCAGCACTGAACCGCCTGTTATTAAGCCATCATTTAACAATCTGATATTCGTTTTAATTCTTGCTGTACCGACAATTATTTTTGGAATTTATTTTACGCCGATTCTTGATTTCGCAAAACAGTGCGTTCAGTTTTTTGGCGTGTAATATTTCTATACTAATCAGAATTAACTTCTAAACAGACAAATAGTTATATATCATTTGATTCTTCCTAACTGAATCTTCTCTCTGTTTTTTTATTATTCCCTTGCATTAATCGATTCGGTCTTATATATTTCTATTGTATTAGTTATATAGTACACTATTAACAGGGGGTAACTTGATTGATTTTAAACTTGACCCGAAAAGCGGTGTCCCTTTCTATCGTCAGATCATTGACCAGATCAGATACGGAATAGCTTCAGGAAATTTTAAAGTAGGGGAACAACTGCCGACAGTGCGTGCTTTAGCGGTAGATTTAAAGGTTAACCTGAATACGGTTTCGAAAGCCTATAAGGAACTTGAGATTCAGAATATTATCGAAACCCAGCAAGGCACAGGAACATTTATAGGGGATATTAAACTAATGATTCCCGAAACCGAGCGAAGGAACAAACTTGAGGGAATTGTAAATGAGTTTTTAACTATTGCTTCGAGTTACGGATTCTCAAAAATCGAATTAATTGAAGAATTAAACAAAAGAAACGGGGGCTCAAATGAGAAAAGTAATAAGTAACAAACCACAGGTCAATTATGTTGCCGCTACCGTTTTCATACTATTCGAACTGATTTTTTTAGCATTATACTATGCTGAGCTGCTATCAGTTACTCTATTCTTTATCCTACTTTTGGTCGTGCTTTGTATCTCTGCTTCTATTAAGATTGCTGATCAATGGGAAAAAGCTGTTGTGCTCAGGATGGGAAAGTTTACTGGTCTTAAAGGACCCGGATTATTCTTTATTATTCCTATAATAGACAGAATTGATAAATATGTTGATCAACGGATCCGGGTAACTGACTTCAAAGCGGAACAAACATTAACCAAAGATACAGTACCTGTAAATGTGGATGCTGTTGTTTACTGGACTGTATGGGATGTCGAAAAGACTGCTCTTGAGGTACAGGATTATATCACCGCTGTATATTACATCGCTCAGACAGGATTAAGAGATATAATCGGAAAACATGAGTTAGCCGATGTACTTCAAAATCGTGAGAAAATAGCAGAAGCTCTTCAAACCGCACTCGACGAACATACCAATCCCTGGGGCATTACATGTCAGAATGTTGGAATTAAAGATATTGTTATACCTTCGGCATTGGCAGATGCAATGAGTAAACAAGCCCAGGCTGAAAGAGAAAGACAAGCAAGAATAATTCTGGGAACTGCTGAAACGGAAATATCCGAAAAGTTCAGGCAAGCCAGCGAAAATTATTTAAATAATCCCATCGCATTACAATTGCGCGGCATGAACATGCTGTTTGAAGGCTTAAAGGAAAAGGGATCACTGGTAATTGTTCCCTCTTCTGCGCTTGAATCTATGAATCTTGGTGCGATAGGCGGTCTGACAGCTTTGGCACAACAACATGCTGAATATGGAATAAAGAGAAAAGACAATACTGCTGAATAATTAGCAGAAATTTCGTAGTTGTTAACTATCTTTCATCACCGGAAAAACCGGAAAGATTTCCGCTTGTCTTTAGCGGAAATCTTTTGTAGTTTTATATCCGACTTTTTTAGTCGTATTTCAAAAGATAAAAATTATGCTTAAAATACCGAAAAAGATAGAATATGCATTTTTAGCGCTGAAATATATTGCTGAGCATTCTGCAGATGAGTGTATCAATTCCAAGACTATTTCGAGAAACGCTGATATTCCACATGATCTGACTGCGAAAATTCTGCAACAGCTGGTTAAACGTAAAATTATCTCATCACAGCAGGGTGCTAAAGGCGGTTATGTGCTAAACTACTCCCCTTTTGAACTGAGTCTTGGATCCGTAATATCTGCTGTTGACGAAGAAGTTATGCTGACTAAATGTATGTTCGACGGAGCCTCAAAAGTGAGTTGTGAACGTTTTGATAATTGCTGTTTAAGGGATCCGCTGAACAAAATCCAAAATAAAATAAACGAGTTATTTGATAAAACATTTTTGCAAGAAATAATCGGACAGTAAAATGAAATCGACAGAAGAACGCTACAACGAATTACTGAGCAACAAATCGCCTTTTTTTCAATTCATGAGGGAAAGGTATCCGCTTTTTTTTAATTCAAACATATTTTTGCGAGATATTCAATACGCAATACGAACATATTTTGAGCGGAAGAACATTCTTATCAGTTACACTGAAGCTGAAGAACTGATGAAAAAGTTTACTCAACACCTGGAATCTGAAGGGCAATTAGTAAGGCTCAATTACAATTCCTGGAAAGTGAATTTTTCTTTATAAGCTTATGTTTAATATTAGAAAGGTTGTAATATGTCCATTATTCAGGATATAAGTATTACTGATAAAGCTTTAAAACAGATTTTAAAGATAAAGGATGAAAATGATATACCATCGGATTATGGCTTAAGAGTTGGTATTAAAGGCGGAGGCTGTTCCGGATTAACATACAATATGGGTTTTGACGGCGAAACAAAAGAAGGCGACACAATTCTGGAGTATGGTGATCTTAAAATTTATATAGACGGTAAATCTTTATTCTATTTAACAGGCACAGTACTTGATTTTTCCGACGGTCTTAACGGCAAGGGATTTGTTTTTAATAATCCTAATGCGACAAAGACCTGCGGCTGTGGCGAATCATTCGGAGTATAAAAAAGGTATAAGCAAAATGAAAAGAAGAAATTTTTTAACATCTATCGGTCTTGCAGCAGTTGCAGCCGGTATGAACAAAGCCGAAAGTTTAACTGGCAAATTTCAATCAATTAATAGGAGTGAAATCATGGGCAAATTCGAGTTACCTGCGTTACCATACGCATTCGATGCTTTAGAGCCGCACATAGATGCGAGAACAATGGAAATACATCATGGCAAACATCATAACGGTTATGTAAATAATCTTAACGCTGCGATTGAAGGCACTGATCTGGCTGGTAAAAGTCTTGAAGAGTTGCTGGCTAATGCTTCATCTAACACAGCTGTAAGAAACAACGGCGGTGGACACTGGAATCATTCTTTATTCTGGGAAATCATGTCCCCGAACGGTGGCGGAGAACCAAACGGTGATCTGGCTGATGCTATTAACAGCGCCTTCGGTTCGTTTGAATCATTCAAAGATCAGTTTTCAAAGGCTGCTGCAACAAGATTCGGCTCGGGTTGGGCCTGGCTTGTTGTTACTGATGGGAAACTGGTAATCACATCAACCCCGAACCAGGATAATCCTCTTATGGATGTTGCTGAGGTTAAAGGAACTCCAATTCTTGGTCTCGATGTATGGGAGCATGCTTACTATTTAAATTATCAAAATAAACGCCCCGATTATATAAGTGCCTGGTGGAATGTTGTTAATTGGGAAGAAGTAACAAAAAGGATGAAAAACGCAAAATAATTAGAATCTGGTAAATAACATTAATGTGATGCCCGTCAGTTTGACTTGAACTTTCGGGCATTTTTTTTAGATTTGCGTTGAAATAAAAAATCTTTTATGAACGAAATTATACCCATATTTCCGCTTAATATTGTCCTCTTTCCGGATTCGATTTATCCTTTGCATATCTTCGAAGTCCGGTATAAGAAGATGATTGACCGTTGTATCAATAATGATGAATATTTCGGTATAGTATCTAAAATTGACTATGACATAGCAAAAATCGGATGCAGTGTAAGGGTTACGAGAGTTATTAAAACCTATGATAACGGAAGTATGGATATAATTGTAAAGGGATACAAAAGGTTCCTGGTTGAATCAACGAATCTTCATAAAGACGGCTACCTGGAAGCCGTTGTCACTCCTTTTAACGATAATGAATATCCGGATTTTAGCGACGACATATTTCAGCGCGCAATCAACAGGTTAAGAAACATTATAAAGAAGACATCAATTCAATTAAGCAACAGTTTCTGGGAAAATTTACGATCAGCCAAAGAGAAATCATATAAACTTGCAGAGAAAAGCGGTTTAAATTTGAGACAGCAGCAGGAAATATTATCACTGGCAAGCGAAAGAGACAGACTTGACTATCTTGATGATCATCTTAAAAAGTTGGAAAACACTCTAGATAAAGCGAATACTATTAGAGAAATAATTATGAACGACGGTTATCTGAATCAATAACAAGAATTTGCCCACCGAATAATATTCCATTCAACTTCCGGGAAGATTAGTTTTTATAATCTCCGCTTAATTTCAACCTGTTAACGGCTCTTTTCAATGCAGCTTCAGCGCGTGCAAGGTCAACTTTTTCCACCTGCTGCGCTTCCTTTGAAAGTCTTCTTCTTGCTCTTTCCATTGCTTCCCTGGCACGTTTAACATCTATCTCTTCGGGGCGTTCAAAACTTTCTGCCAACAGCAGTACTTTATTCTTAAGAACTTCTACGGTTCCTCCACCGGTAGCAAATCTGTAAACTGTTCCGTTGTTCTCTTCAATCTTCACAATACCTGTTTCAAAAGTACTTAGTATAGGTGCATGATTGTACAACACCTGAAAACTACCCGCACTGCCTGGAATTGTTACTGAGTTTGCCTGAGAACTGTAAACCACCTTAGACGGAGTAATTACATCGATATTAAGTGTTTTCATATTTATGCCATTTGCTTAGCTTTTTCAACAGCTTCTTCAATCTTTCCTACATACATAAAGGCGCTTTCGGGAAGATCATCATGTTTTCCGTCAAGTATTTCTCTGAATCCTCTTATGGTATCTTCAAGTTTAACATACTTACCGGGGAAACCGGTAAACTGTTCTGCGACATGGAAAGGCTGACTGAAAAATCTTTGAATTCTTCTGGCTCTTCTGACGACAATCTTATCCTCGTCACTTAGCTCATCCATACCAAGAATGTTGATAATATCCTGAAGATCTTTGTATGCCTGCAGAGTTTCTTTAACTCTTCGCGCAACATCGTAATGTTCCTGACCTAGAATACCCGGTTCAAGTATTCTTGAAGTAGAGTCGAGCGGGTCAACTGCAGGATAAATGCCGAGCTCTGAAATCTGACGGCTTAATACAGTTGTTGCATCGAGATGTGAAAATGCAGTAGCCGGAGCCGGATCAGTTAAGTCGTCTGCGGGCACATAAATAGCCTGCACTGATGTGATAGAACCTTTATCGGTTGATGTAATTCTTTCCTGAAGCTCACCCATTTCGGTAGCAAGATTCGGCTGATAACCGACTGCTGAAGGCATTCTTCCCAGCAGCGCACTAACTTCAGATCCTGCCTGTGTAAAACGGAAAATGTTATCAATGAATAAAAGTACATCTCTGCCTTCTTCATCACGGAAGTATTCCGCGATAGTCAAACCGGTCAATCCTACCCGCAGTCTTGCACCCGGGGGTTCATTCATCTGTCCGAATACAAGTGCAGTTTTATCGAGCACTCCAGATTCTTTCATCTCCAGCCATAAGTCATTACCCTCACGGGTTCGCTCTCCAACACCGGCAAATACTGAATAACCGCCATGCTGCTTTGCAATATTATGGATCAGTTCCTGAATTATAACAGTTTTACCAACGCCGGCACCGCCGAAAAGTCCTGTCTTACCTCCTTTTGAATATGGTTCGATAAGATCGATAACCTTTATACCGGTTTCAAAAATTTCCTGCTGAGTTGTCAGATTACTGAATGCCGGGGCGTGTCTATGAATGGCATATTTTTTATCAGATTTTATCTCACCTAAACCATCAATTCCCTGCCCTATCACATTGATTAATCTTCCGAGTGTCTGCGGTCCAACAGGAACTGAGATAGGCTCCCCCGTATCAATACATTTCATTCCGCGCACCAGACCGTCTGTAGAATCCATTGCAACAGCTCTAACCCTGTTTTCACCAAGATGCTGCTGAGCCTCAACAATTAAATCTTCCTGTTCACCCTCAAGATTTATACGAGGAATTTTTATCGCGTTGAAAATTTTTGGTAAATAACCGTCCTCAAAATCTATATCAACAACCGGACCTATTACTTGTGCTATTACGCCTTCGCTGCTTGCCATATTTTCCCTATGCTTTATTTAATTTTTGAGAAACTACAAAATTATTGATTAAAGTAAATTTTTTCAAACTAATTTATTTCAGATAGAGCATCTTTCTTGTCAAATAATCAGATTCAGTGATGATACTATAAAAGTATATGCCGGATGCTAAGTTTTTTGCAGAAAAACGCACTATATGGATTCCGGGATTCAATTCTCCGGAAAATAATTCCGAGACCTCGTTACCCAATACATCGGTTACAAGTATTCTTCCAAACTCCCTTCTGCCTACAGAAAATTTGATTTCCGTTGACGGATTAAATGGATTCGGGTAATTCTGATAAAGAGTTACTGTTTCAGGTATATGATCCGCCGATTCAACAAATGTGGGCACCTCAAATTCCAGATCAATGTGAACCGGAAGATGGTCCGATGCCAGGTAAAGAGCATTCAGGAAAGAGAGATCCGATAAATCAAACGGTGCATCATTTATAGACTTATTGAAATGCTGACCATCATTCCCGGGTGTTGTGTATGAATTGTTACTATATGTTATACCGCCGCTGTCAATTACAGCCTGCGACAACATAATAAAATCGAACCTGTCATCCATGCCTCCGGTAGAACCGCCGTCATTGTTCGGTGTTGCACCCGTACGGGTAGACTGCGTATGTATATCAGCATAATTCTGTGAATCATGCCATGAACCCGTCCGCAGCGGATCGATGAAATACCCCGAGGTTGACTGATCAACTAACCGCTGATAAGCAGTTTCTGAAGAGGTATAAAGATTAAAATCACCGCAGACAATATAATTTACACCATCCCGGAAGGTATCCGTTTTTAACCGCAGCTGGTTTATTTCATTGAACCTTTGCTGACTGTCACTGTTGGTATTACCGGCTTTTAAATGTACAACGAATACAATTAGAGTATCATTCGTGATATTGTGCTTTAAGGTATATTGCGGAATATCTCTCAGGACGGTCGGCAGGTAATCAAACTTTAATACTGTAAACAGAGAGTCTTTAAAGTACAAGCCGTTATCAATATCAGTCGAAGGATTATTTCTGAAATAGCCTGCTCTGTATTCTTCACCGAGAACATTTTCGATAAACTGTGTTACGCCGTTAGTTGTTGTCATTTCCTGAAAAGCCAGAATGTCCGGATCTATTTCGTCAATTATTTTTCTGAAACTATCTTCGCGGTCAGCTCCTGAATTTGTAGGATAACGTAAGAGGTTATAGCTCATGAAACGCACTTTTTCCTGAGCGAAGTGAAATTGAAAGCTTAACAGCAGAATGAAGAGTATTATCTTTATTTTCATATTTACTAATCGATTTCTGTGGATAGAATAAATCTAAGGATGCGGTTATTACCGGTATCCAGCACATAAAGAGTTTTATCATGATATGCCACCGCATGCGGTCTGCTCATAATTTCACTGCCACCGAACGATTCCATCTCATCCCCGAAATTGTTAAACTTAAATACACTGTCCTTAGCGGCGTCTGCAACATAAATATTATCGAAAATATCAAGAGCAGTGCCTTCAGGCTGAGAGAATTTGTTTAGTGACATAAGCTCATTTGTGAACGGTGAGAGCCTGCTTATGTATCCAGAAAATAACGGTGTCTGAATATACTGCAGATACTGGACTTTAAAACTGTTTTCCCCTTTCAGAGTTGTAATAATATCGAGACTTATCCGATTGAACGAAGTAAGCGATGATAATATATTTGCTGAAACAACTCCCGAGCCCAGCGGTTCAATCATAGGCACACGACCGATGAGAGTATCCCTCTCAACCCCACGTCTTTCATAGTTGGAAAAGATAAGTATTGAATTATCGGGATCGACAGGACTTGAATTAACAGTGCCTGTTCTGGAGATATAAAACATATTATTGTAGAAAACGCATGCTCCCGTATACTTTCTCCCAGGTCTGTCGAAGTCATATGCCGTTTTAGGCAGTAGTCTTTTTGCAGGTGCTGAGGAAAAATCGTGTCCGCCCTCGAAGAGGTTTATCTTAAACACTGCACTGTATGTATTTGAAATTCCATTAATCGTGGTATCGAATTCTGCGCACACAATCAAGTTCAGTTTATAATCCTGGGCAAGTGCAACAGGTCGCTTTATACTTCTGCTCCCTTGAATTCTTCCCGAGATATCCATCATTACGATACGGTCGTTATCGGTATCGGCGATGTAGAGCAGCGGTTCCCTGCCTACAATCATATCCTGAGGATAATTAAAGCCCGCCCAAACAGGATACTGCTGGATATAAAGCGTATCACCTATAATCTGATTTGCCGGATCCGATATTGTATTATCGGGAGCATCAAATTTATCTGTGCAAGAGATAATGGTTGCTGCAGAGAATATTACTAATAATATTTTTAAAACTTTCGACATTAATAAAGTCCCAGTAATATAGAAAATCTGTGTGCTGAACCTAGCCGTTCAAAACCGGAATATGCATAGTCTACTGTTACATCCGCAATACTCAAAGGCACCCTGAATCCGGCACCAAAAGTAAAGTCCTGTTCATCTACATTCAGTTTATATCCGCCTCTCAGGAAAGCAAGACTGTTCCAGGAGTACTCAAAACCAAATGATACGTTTTCACTGTTATCATTGGGATGATTCAATTGTGCCGATGCAGTCAAACGATGATTATTATTCTGTATAGGCTCGAATGCAAATCCTATTCTGAACATTGTGGGCGGAGAGAAAGACTGCCAATCAGATTTCTTTCTTCCTCCGAACAAAATTACATCACCGTCGGGAGCCAGTTCGTTGCCGAAATTAGTTATAGCTACAGCAAATCTTGATGAACCCAATCCAGTCCAGTAAAGAGTACCCAGGTCAATCATAATACCGCGCATTTTCAGTTTATCGAGAGTTTCTTCTATATATCTGATAGTGCCGCCGAAACTGAACTGTTCCGTCATTTTTCGGGAATAAGAAACCGAAATTGCAATATCACCAACGGAAAAGTACTCCCCGGTTCCGAAAGGCATAACTTCAGTCGTTACAGGCATATCATCCATATGAAGCGAAATGAACGACACACCAACGACGTCGTTTGCAGACAGCCTGTAAGCTGCTCCCAGAAACTCGTGCTTAATATCAGCCACCCATTCGTTATGTGAGAACATAATTTCATTTCTGTTCATATAAGCCATACCTGCGGGATTCCAGTAAAGGGATGAAGCGTCATCAGCAATGGATATAAATGCATCACCCATTGCAGCAGCTCTTCCCCCCACACCAATTTTAAGAAATTGAGCTGTGGAGATGCCCGCTCTTTGTCCACCTAAAGTCGGGAATAACTGAGCCTCAATTTTAATCAAAGGCAGTAATAATATAATCGCAATCAGTTTTTTCATTTATAAACTATTTTTTATTCAATTAAAACCTGAGTCCCAATCCTACTTTCACGTTTCGTCTTGTTAAATACCTTGCAGGATTAAACGGGAAAGTGCTGATAGGCGCCTGCAGATCGGGATATAAAGGATCGTTCCACGACGACGGTGTAGGATCGCCGTATTCATATGCCTCACCTGTGACAGGATTAATTATCGCTGAATTTTTTGTGTCAAGCAGGTTGTTTACCTCGATAAAGAGTGTAAGATCGAGTGCACCCAGGTTTATACCTTTTTCAAAGTTAAGATCTATCCAGAACCAGTCGTCACCGATTTCATTGTACCGGTTATTGCGGATATATTCATATTCCGGTCTGCCGTCGGTATTATAACTGCCCGTGAAAACGGCAGGAGTATATCTTTTACCGGATTGAAAAAAGAATCTCAGATAAATATTATAATCGTCAAGAATGCCGGCGCCGAAATTAAACAACGGCTCGCCTGCGGGTACGAAAAAATTAAGCATCGATGTTATTGTAAATGGTCTGTCCCATGAAACAAATTCTTCTTTAATCGATTCATCAAGGTCACCTCTAAGTATCAGTACTCCCTCATCGGCAGAAGAACTTTTTCCTGTCACTATTGCATATGAAAATGTAAACATACCTGAGAACCATTTCCCGATTCGTTTTTTGTATTCAAGCTCAAGACCTCTTGACCGGGCATAATCCAGATTTGCATAAGTTATAAAGGATTGAGTTGCAAAACGTGCCGACTGGATATTTGCCGTTCTGGTTCGTACATAATCGAATATATCTTTGTAATATGCGGTCACTGTTAAAACATCGTTTTGAGAGAATTGAGTTTTCAGACCCAGTTCGTATGCAACGGTAGTTTCAGGATTAAGATTCGGGTTTCCAAACCGTTGAAAAGACGACTGAGCATTCGTGGGACTTAGTTTGGCATAAACAAATTGAGGACGGGGCCATTTATTGAAATGTCCGTAAGAAAAGAATAAAATCTGATTATCCGTAACCGGATGAGAAATACCGAGCCTGGGACTTAACCTCGCTTTAAACCTTCTGTCACCAAACCATGGGAATGATTCATTTTTATATCTTTCTCTTGTTTCGTCGGGTATTGTCACAACATCCGGATTATTGACTGCATCATCAACATATTTACCCGGGAACCAGTAATCGAGACGCATTCCGAAATTAAGTATCATACCGCTGAAATTAATATTATCCTGAGCATAAAATGAACCACGCGCAGGATATACTTTATAAATATCGTTATTCAGTCCCAGCTCACCTATCCATGGTCTGTAAAGATCTATTACCTGCATTTCCTGGAACACTAAATTAAAACCTGCTTTAAATTTATTTTTCTCGTCAAAGAAACTAGTCACATCGCCCTTTAACGAAAATTCTTCTATGTAATGATCGCGCCATGTTGATGGATTACCTACATCCCAGAACCCATCACCCGGTATCACGCGAATTGTATCACCGTCGGTGTTGAAATACTCGAGTGGAAACGTAACAATATCTTTTCTCTCTTCGTACTCCGACCAGTGTTTTCCATTGGCATCAGCACGCAGATTTGAGAAGTAATGATTGATCTTAAATTCATAGAATGTCTTTGAGTTGAGTGTATGAGTCCAGCTTAACGAACTATATTTATTATTATGAGTGAAAGTATTCGCATTATCAAGAATATTCTGAAAGTCGTACTGATAACCCGGACTCGGTTCAACGTATTCCAGATTAGCCTGCAACGATTGGGAATTCTGGTTTATATTAACCGATTGGTTATAGGAATAAACAAGTTTCATGGTAGGACTAATACTGTATGTAAGCTTACCCAGCCAGAACCAGCTGTTTTCTGCTCTGGGAGCAAAACGCGTTCCATAAAATGTTGATGAATAGAGTTGTTTTGCTGTCGGCTTATAATGTCCCTGTGTAATGCCGTCACTAAGTCCGGCATAAAAACTTCCGAAGAAACTTATATCGCCCGGGAGATCCAGCCCAAGCATAGGTAAAAGGCTCGATGTAATAGGTTCAGGACCCGACAGATTAGCTTCAACGATATCAAGGTTAAAAACAAACGGCGATGATTTGTCACCTAGATTATCACGTTTATACGAAATGTAACCTGCATAGTTTTGTCTTCCTTCCCTAGTCCTTACGTTTACAATTCCGGATGTAGCCTGTCCGAACTCTGCATTAAAACCGCCGGTAATTACCTCAACTTCTTCAATTGCATTAGAGCTTAGCTGCAGACCGAAACCCGTACCTGCCAAGGGATCCTGAACAGATACACCATCCAGTAAAAATGCGTTTTCATACGATCTGCCTCCCCTGATATGTATAGCATTATCATCCTGTACAACACCAGCCTGCTGAGTTACAAGATCGGTGATATCTTCAACTATTGCCAGTTCGATATCTTCCTTTGATATTGTCCTTTTACTCTGAGTCTCCTCAACATCTATCAGGGGTTTATCACCTACAACTACCACATCCTTATCCAGAGTGAGAGAGGATTCTTCCATCTCAACATCTAACTTAAGAGTTCGGTTAGCCTGTATTTCAATTCCGGTGTACTGCCTGGTTTTATAACCGATGAATGTAACCTCGACTGTATAGATTCCCGGATTAATATTTTCAATTTTATAGTTACCGTCATAATCCGAAGCGGCACCGTAATACGTGCCTTTTAGAATTACGTTTACACCGGGCAGAGCTTGTTTAAACTCATTATCGGTAATTACGCCTTCAAGACTCCCTTTCTGCTGGGCAGTTATACAGGTGGTGAAAATTAATAATATCGGAAGAATCAGTTTCTTCATAATCCCAAACCAAATTCATCGATGAATATTTTATCGAGTAGTTTCAAGACGCCACCCTTTATCCCGTCGCACTTATGCAAAGGCATTCCTATGAAAACAAGATTATCATCATTATTCTTCAAGCCTATTATATCGTTGTCTGAAACCTGCGGACTGATAAGATGATAAAGTGCCGATGCGCTTGTCTGCGAAGGGACAAAAGTCCTTACAATATATACAGGCTCGTTCGTTTTAAGAGCCGGATACAAATTATAATTATTATCCGGTACGATATCCGCACCGGTTATTACGGATGTGATAAATTTCGTTTCAATCGAGTCAATCGGAAGAAATCCCTGAAGCAGATCAAGATCAATCGATCTGGGCATAAGCAGAGAGAATGCAATCTTGCCGCCGCTGTTCAAATAATTCTGTATTGAAGTCGATGCAAGATCGAGGTCGGGTGAATTATCGGTATACCAGAAAATTCCATCGTAAAGCTTAATCGTCTCAGAAAATGTAATGTTTCTGAACGGTACCGGGTTACCGATTAAATCCCATACATCGTATTTATCGTACATACTGTAATTGTTAAGGCTGTCGAATTTTTCTTTATAAAAGCTTTTAGAGTTATCATTAATCACGTAATTATCAATTATCAGAATTTTACCTCTCGGTTTTTTAACATACCAGTGACCGGATGTATCGGGTAAAGAAATAAAATTGGTCCTGGCACCTGAAATATCTTCAGCCTGAACAAAGAACCTGTTGTCGCTATCAAATTTAAGTCCGTTCAATTTCGAGTCGGCAATAAAATTTTCATTCCCGTTCAACAATATTTCCATTTGAGGATTTTCCGTGTCGAACTGATCCGTGCGTAAAGTAACAAGTCTGATTGTTCCGTCAATTGATACGAAGCTGCTTGTATCATTAACAGCAATATTAATTTTTGAAATAGACTCATCGCCATCTATATCCGAAGCATTCCATCTGAAGGTCATAATAGGGAATGATGTGTCCGGCAGAACAGTAAGTTCGTTCCACTCGATTTCCGGTTTCGAATTCTTTATCGGAAATTGCTGCGAAGCCGGAGACGGATCGATATCACCAATATCAATAAACTCCTCACCATCATCATAAGTTGCATTATTATTTACATCATTAAATGGTTCGGGACCCAGATCAATGCCGTTTCTATCTATATTGCTATCATATATCCCATTAGAATTATTATCTACAGCCATTATATAAAAAACATAATCCGTATCATTGGCGCCGATTCGAAGAGCAAATTCCATGCTGTTAAGACCGGTAAATTCCCAGTCCGATCCGTTCCATGAGTAATAGTATCCCACAACTAATCCATCCGGATCATCACCCTGCCAGTGAAGTTCTATGCGGCTTGGCTGCTGGCTGATAACATCGTCTGGATAAATAAACAGATTAGTTTCCGGCGGCTGATTCTCAAGTTTATTATCAGTCAGTTTTTCCGTACAGTACCAGAACCCGAAAAGCACCGGGACGATCAGTAATATTTCAATTAACTTTTTAAACAAATTCTTCTCTGCATCACTTAAAAGGTAAATTTATAATTATTACTTAATCAGCATCATTTTTCTAACCGAATTAAATTCTCCGGCATCGATTGAATAAAAATATAATCCGGATGATAATCCACTTGCATTGAATTTCACTTTATGATAACCGGCATTTCTGGTCTCATCGATTAACTTTGCGATTTCCTGTCCCAGTATATTAAAAATCCGGATTCTCACTTCAGCGGTTTTAGGCAGCGCAAATTCAATAACCGTTGAAGGATTAAAAGGATTGGGATAATTCTGATTCAAAGCAAAATCAGCGGGAATATCTGAATCGTCAACAGAAACAACCGGCGGGAAAACAAAGTCATCATTATTTCGCGGAATCAGTTTATAATTATTGAATGAATAGTACATAACGCCGGTAATTTCTTCTATTTCCGTGCCTGCATCAAGAAATACCAGCGTAGTGTCATCAATTAGCAGCGGATCCCATAAATTATGATATTTATGGTCACCGTCCTGAAGTTCAACTCTTGTATCCCCGCTGCCGTCATTCACCAGTATTTCACCATAATTACTGCTTCCGTCGGCATTATAATTTGAAACCTCAGCATCAACATATTTCACCAGAACACCTTCCCATTGTTCAGCATTAATACTTCCATTCGGGAGAAAATCTACCGACCCGGTTTGTACAACTTCAGCCTCAGGCAGTTCATTACCGGAGCTGACAACAGATGCCTGAGAAGGCTGATTTATATCTTCCAGTTCTGTAAAGTCAAAGTATTCTGCAACCGTACCGGTTACGGTAACTAAGTCGCCTTTCCTGAATTTTAAGACTTCGGTACCGAACAGACTTATACCGCTCCAAGGTCCGCCCTCTTCATCCTGAATATAGACTGTGTTCCCGAGATCACTCGTATCAGCTGTTACAATACCGGAAACCGTAACTTCATAACCTTGCAGCGAACTCATTCCGCTACCAAAGGGACTATATTGTATATCCTTTATATCCGGAGAACTTGTTTTAGCGAAAAAGAAAAGTTTACCCGCAACTGTATCGGCGGGTTCCACCGTTATATTGCCGAGGTCATCTTGAGCGGTAAGGTAATAATCAATTATCACGTCATCCTGAAAAACGGCAGGTATAGTTGCCGAGTAAACCGAATCGCCCGAAGTATTCATCTGAACATGATTAAGCGAACCGCCGTCAACTCTGTAATGCAGATCCGCTCTCGCTACCGTACCATCGGCATCATAGATTTTGCTGGTAATTTCAACATCAGTATCAGGAAGGGCGATTGCAGTATTTCTATGAATAGAGGAGATTGTCGGAGGTGCGGCACCAACTTTAATATCACCCGGGTACAGTGGAACTATATAATATGTATCCTCCCTTGTTGTCAGCGCACCGCGAATATATTCAATAGCAGAGCCATCAACGGGAGGCTCATAATCGGTTAAACCCGTAAGCCTGTTTCCATCTGAAGCAACTTTAAAGAACGATGATTGTGTATAAACCATAAGGTGATTGCCGTTACCGTCATTCAGGCGGAAATATCCATTGGTAACATTTCTGTCACTCGTTGTAAAATTTTTCAGTATAACGTACATCCCTTCGTATTTTTCACCTTCGGGATTCTTTTCTCCGCCGTTCATCAGTGCATCCATGCTTACTTCAACCGGATCAGGTCTTTTGGGAAGCTGACTGATAACCTCAACCGGGGCAATCGGATCTAACAACACAAAGAACTCAGTCGTTGATATGTATTCACTAACAACACCTGTAACCCTGATTACCTGGGCTGTATCCACGAGATCGAAGAATGTGTTCTGATTGACTCCCGTTGTATCGTCCTGCAGCACGAGCATTCCGCCCCAGGGCTGACCGTCTACATCCTGCATATAAACCGACCATCTGCCACCCGCCCAAATTATCGGACGCCTGTCATTTTGCGCATCGACTACTGGTGCAACCGTAACAACGCCTTCGATGGTAAGTGTATCGCCGTCTCTTGGCGAGGCTACATCCCCTGTGTTAGCGATATCATCAATAAACTGTATATCGCTTATTTTAACTGTAGGGTAAGTTTGCGCATAGAATGATGAACAGATAAAAAGCAATGTAAGTAGTAAACACTTTTTCATATTAATTATCCCTTACTTAATTACTAAAAATTTTCCAATCTTTATATTATCCGATCGAAGATCTTTAACTGAAAACAAATACAGTCCCGTTGCAACAGCCTGGTCATTTTCCGTAACTAGATCCCAGGCATGTTCGCCGCCTGACATTTTCTGCGAACCATCGGCATAAGTTTCAAACCAACGCACGTCTGATCCGTTGCTGAGCTGGTTGTGGTGTATTCGTTTTACTATATCGCCCGAAAGAGTATAAATTGTTATCTCACATTCTTCGGGCAGATTATAAAAATAAATTTTCCTTAAACGTTCCGAACTTCCGTCCCAGTAAGCATTGCCGTAATAGGGATTCGGATATACCCCGACTTTAGATTCTTCATCATTAACGGCAGGAGTACCCGGAAGAATTCTTTGTGCAGATGCAAGCTTGGCTGATTCCAAACTTTCCAATTTGTTTTCAGGATCACCGGTATCAAAAGCAGTCACGGAGTAAACATACTGCCATCCGTTCAGAAGATTATTTATTTCGAATTTATACTTATACTCAATATCATCATCAGCAAATTTAACAGGCTGTTCAAGTTCAATAAAAGAGAAACCCGTATTGAACCCAAGATCATTATCCTTCCTGTCAAATTCTGCGATCAGTGTCATGGAAGCAAGAACGTCCTGGGCTTCAGACAAATCGAATCCTGCATTTGTACGATAAATACGATAACCCTCAAAATCCTTTTTAACGGAAATAGGGTCGATTGAATCTTCGGCACGGGCGTCCCAATAGACTGTAACTTTCTGCGATTCGGGTACAACTTTAACTATAGGTGTAAGGGGCGGACTCGGAAGAATATATCTTGTGATTGAGCCATCACCGTCCAAATCTTCCCCCGTATCGAGTACACCGTTCCCGTTTCTGTCCTCACCATGATAAGCTCTTAATGCCCAGCTTGCATTTCTATAAAGATTTTCCTTTTGTGCTTCGGTATCGCTTGCAGGATTTTCGAAACCTGCTTTTTTCGCGGCAACAATTGCAAATGTAATATTAATGGAATCACCCGGTGCAAGCGTTTCGAAATCACCTGCAGAAATAAGCATTGATCTGTTACTGGCACCTCTGAGAGATGAAGGGTTTACACCGGAATTATATTTATTATTGCCTCCGAAATAGCCCTGGAGTTTTCTGTATCTGTCAACATCATTCTGAGGCATAAAGAAATTCGGGTCATCCGTGTTCCTGAACTGCCAGCTTGTAAATGCGACAGTATCGAATTCAGTATCCGAACCAAGATACTGAATACCAATATAACTGTCGGTAAAGCCGATATCGCCCGCAGCATCAAATTCGTAAGCAATAAAGAGAGAATCGTCGTACCCGTTGCCGCTTTTATTGAAAAACGCACCGCCGCTTCTGGGTGAAGTAACATTTGTATTACGGACGACAGTGTCCGTCCATAATCCTACGTAAATGCTGTCGATATATTTATCCGAAACATTTTTAATCCAGTAGTTCATAATCACAAAATAATTTGCGAATGAAAAATTCCAGGCATATGTTTCCTGGTGAACGCTAAGACCGAGCGGTTTATGATCGACGATCAGTTCACCGTTACTGAAAACAAGACTTGTATCGGAAAAGTCAATTACAAAATCCTGGTGAGATACCGCATCGGGTTTAAAGAATCTTGATTCGGTAAGAGAAGATTTTTCCACAACTACATCAGCAGGTTTATTAGTAAATTCGAACCCGCCGCCTCTTGTAGATATCGAGGAAGCATCTACAGCTCCTGTTGTAACGAAAGGACCGGTTTTGTTACTTCCCGTTGCATCGGTGCTCAAAAACGCACCGATCCATAAACCACCGTCAAAAATATGTTCAATACCGCTTCCGAGCGGATATTCGCATGAAGGCTGGTCGGGCCATTTTGAGAAACCATGACCATAGGTACCAAAGTTCGTTACCGTTAAACCGATATTTCCAACATTTGTAAATTTCGAGTCGTCGTCTTTGAGCAGTTTTCCTAGTCTGTATTCTTTATCATCTGAATCGAATGTAAAGGCAGCTATCAGAAATATTGTCAGTAATAATAGAAAGTTATAATGTCTCATTAAATTATCTAATTCCTAAAAACAGGGGTATAAAATAGACAACTGGGAACCGTATTTCAATTAAAAAAAGCTTGTATTCAACGAGTAATTTACATAAAAAAACCCGTCTTTAAACAAAGACGGGTCTTTAAATCATGAAGAATAATTATGCAGATACTTCAACCTCACCAACTAATTCACTGCCCTTTTTTATTGCTTCTTCATTAAGAGGAATCAGGTTATGATAACGCTCGGGGAGAACCTGCTTTAACCCCTTGAGAATATTATCCATTCCGATTATAGGTTTCTTCTTCAGGAATGCACCCAGCATAATCATATTGAGAATTTTTGTATTCTTCATCTTTGCTGCTTCCGAACTTGCAGCTATACCAATTATTTGTATATCATTCCTGGTAGGGGGATTTATAACATTAGTACTTTCATATATGATAAGACCTCCGGGTTTAACGGAGTTTTCAAACTTATCGACAGACGGCTGATTGAGTGCAATAACCGTATCGAACCTGGAAATAATCGGCGAACTAATTTTAGAATCGCTTATAATTGTAATACAATTGGCGGTGCCGCCTCTCATTTCGGGGCCATAGGAAGGCATCCAGCTAACTTCCTTATTCTCCATCATACCTGCATAACAAAGTATCATTCCCATCGATAGAACACCCTGTCCGCCAAAACCTGCAATTATAATTTCTTCTGTCATAATTCAATTCTCCCCTGCCGCGAACAACCGGCAGTAATTTTAATTCGTATGAAAGAATCATTCACAACAATACTGGAATAATTTTTTATTTACCGTCCGGTGTTTTCAAATCTCCTAACGGATAATACGGAAGCATATTATCCTCAAGCCATTTATTAGATTCAACCGGTGTCATTTTCCAGTTTGAAGGACAATTGGATACAACTTCAATAAAACAAGTGCCCTTGTTCTGTTTCTGATATTCAAACGATTTTTGAATAGCCTTTTTCATTTTACGTACATTGGTCGGCTTGTGTACCGACTGACGCGTTACATAATATGTGCCCGGTAACTGAGCCACCAGGTCTGTCATCTTTAAAGGAGCTCCCATTGTAATTACATCTCTTCCGAATGGTGAAGTTGTGGATTTCATATCGGGAAGCGTAGTCGGAGCCATTTGACCGCCTGTCATACCGTATATACCGTTATTTATGAAGATGATCAGAATATTCTCACCCCTGTTGCAAGTATGAATTGTTTCTCCTGTTCCGATTGCAGCGAGGTCGCCGTCACCCTGATATGAAAAGACCAATTTCTCAGGAAGTACACGTTTAATTCCGGTGGCTACTGCAGATGCTCTGCCATGAGCTGCTTCTGACATGTCAATATTCAGATAATTATAAGCAAGTACCGAACAACCGACAGGTGCAACTCCGATAACATCGTTGAGAATTCCCATTTCTTCGATCACTTCAGCAAGCAGCCTATGTACAACACCATGCCCGCAACCCGGGCAGTAATGCATCGGAGTATCATATAATGCACTTTTCGGTGCTTCGTAAACAATGTTATCATTTATACAGATACTTTCTTCCTGAATCATTTCCTCGTAGTGCTGATCGTCCAGCATTTTTTTCTCACTCATACAGCACCTCCAATAAATTTTTCTTCTAATTTATCCAGAATTTCCTCGGGTGACGGCACAATACCGCCCATTCTCCCGTGAAATCTGACGGGCACACTTCCCTCGAGAGCAAGACGTACATCCTCAATCATTTGTCCCGAATTCATCTCAACATCAAGTATTCCTTTTTTATTTGATGCAACTTCTTTCAATTGCTGGTAAGGGAACGGGAAAAGTGTTATCGGTCTGAACACGCCTACTTTAATGCCCTTCTCGCGGGCTAAGTCGGCTGATTTCTGACAGATACGTGCGACCAAACCGTATGCGACTATAATGTAATCCGCATCTTCACAATTAATTGCCTGGTATCTTATCTCGTTCTTTTCAATTTCTCTGTACTTCTTTTGCAGATGGTGATTCAGGACTTCCATTTCATCGGGTTTTAAATGAAGCGAGGTAATAACTCTTCCGTTACCGTTTTTACGACCAGTAGTTGCCCATTCCAGTTCTTTAAACTCTCTGGACATCTGCGGTTTGAGTTCTACCTTCTCCATCATTTGACCGAGTGCGCCGTCTGTAAGAATTAAAACAGGATTCCTGTACTTAAAAGCTAATTCGAATGAAAGTCCCACAAAATCAGCCATTTCCTGAACTGTAGAAGGAGCAAGTACAATTAACCGATAATCTCCATGCCCGCCGCCTTTAACAGATTGGAAATAATCTCCCTGTGCAGGTTGAATTGTTCCGAGTCCCGGACCCCCTCTGTTAACGTTTACTAATAGGCAGGGAAGTTCGGCACATGCGATATAAGATATACCTTCCTGCATAAGACTTATTCCCGGGCTGGAAGACGAGGTCATAACTTTTTTGCCAGTCCCGGCAGCACCGTAGACCATATTGATCGAAGCTATTTCACTTTCAGCCTGCAATACAGTCATTCCTGTTCTATTATTAGCTTCACGGCTCAGGTATTCAAGAACTTCCGATTGCGGAGTAATAGGATAACCGAAATATGCGTCACAACCGGCTCTGATTGCGGCTTCTGCCAATGCTTCATTACCTTTCATTAATTTTAATTCTTTCATTCTTTCACCGTTACTGTTAAATCCCCAGTTACATTAGATATTTTAGCTACTTGCTGTTTGGCTTTACTCGTCTGTCTGTAAACAGTAATTACAGCATCGGGACAAACAAGTGCGCAATTCGCACAACCTGTGCAATTATCCTCAACTTTTACTATATATAAATAACCTTTCTGGTTTACATGTTTGGATTTTTCCAGCGTACCCTGTGGGCAGGCTGCGATACATAGCTCGCATCCTTTACATTTTTCAATATCGATAACAATATCACCTTTCACTTTTGCCATATTGTTCTCCGTAAATTCATTTAAAAATAAAAAAGGTTACTAAGCATTTAGTAACCTTTCTTTGGAATAAACATTCCAATAATTAGAATATTTAGTATAGCACGAATATATGATTTTAGATTAAATTGTCTTTTCATTCTGCTTCGTCCAAAGACGAAATTGTAACAAAAAACTATGCCAAAAAACTGATACTGTTTTTATTGATTTAAAGATACTAAAATCTTATAAAAGCACAAAAACCGTACATTTTAATTTTGATTTATAGGATAGCGACTCTTTTTTGCCACATCTGAGAAACAGAATAATGTTTTTGAGAAATAAATTGCAGTTTCATCTGACTATCAGAACGTCATGAAATAAATAGATAATGTTTTTTAAGTAAGATCCTAGACCGGAAATATTACTGAATATTTATTCTACATTCCGATATTCCATCCCGAATAATAGTCGTTCGTCTATTTTTAAAACAATTCAACAAAAATACTTTATAGATTTATTTCCGAAATGTAAGCGATACCATCCTAATTAAATCTTGAGCGTACATAATTACAATAATTAGTTAATAATCAGGGAAATTAACTATGATTACTATTGTATCAGGATTACGTTTCAGCGGTAAGGAGTTGATGATGAAGGCATTGAAAGCCTCCGGGATGAATGTAGTTCCGAATTATCTGCCGAGACAAAATACGGTAAACCACATACAATTTTCAGAGTCCGAGAGTATGAGATTGTGTTTGAAAGATCCTCTCTGGCTTAAAAATGCTGATAACAGTTTAATAAAATTAATATCATTCCTGATACCACAGCTTCCGTTCGAGTATTCTTACAATGTAATTTTCATGGAAAATAAAAACAGATTTTTATTCGAACCGGATCCGGTATATAATTCTTTGCAGGATCGGCTAACGCCGGAAGACGCAATAAAAAAAACTTTTCTCGACGAACACATTTCACGTGTGAAGGGATGGATGAGCAATCACTCAAATTTTCAATTCACGACAGTGAACTATTTGTCACTTCTTGAGAGTCCATTTAAGGTGCTGAAATTTATAAGTACCGAATTCGGAATAGAATTAAATATGACTAAGGGCTGCAATGTGCTATACGGAAATAACTTTAAAAGAAATAAGTATCTTCAGATTGGCTGAGAGTAATAATATATTAATAATTTCGCTATACTCGTCTGTTTGCTAATGGCAGATCCGGATTTCTCATTCTTTAATTTTTTATTTATCCCTTTTGACTATAGTACCAGATTAAAGAGTAAATAACTTACGTATTACTTCCACATGTCTCTCGCCTGTTTGTCGGCGTGATACGAACTTCTTACCAACGGACCTGATTCAACGGCTTTAAATCCCATTTTAAGTCCTTCTTCTTTGTACATTTTGAATTCGTCGGGAGTTACATAGCGATGTACGGGAAGATGATTTTTCGTAGGCTGAAGATATTGCCCTATTGTCATTATATCGCAACCATGTTCCTTAAGCTCGCGCATTAGTTCTAAAACTTCCTCTGTTCTCTCGCCTATCCCAACCATAATTCCGCTTTTGGTTCTTAGTCCTCTATCTTTGAACCAGCGAATCAATTCAAGACTTCTATTGTACTTCGCCTGGGGACGAACCGCATGGTAAAGCCTCTGCACCGTTTCCAGATTATGATTTAAAATGTGGGGTGGATGTTTCATGATTATCTCAAATGCATGCTCCTCACCTTTGAAATCCGGGATTAAAATTTCAACCGTGGTTTTGGGCATTCTTTCATTGATCAATCTTACGGTCTCGGCAAAGATGCCTGCTCCTCCATCATTAAGTTCATCCCTGTTGACTGAAGTAATAACGACATGACGAAGTTCCAATTGTTCAACGGATTCGGCAACGCGGCGCGGTTCATCGAGGTCAAGTTCTGTAGGCAACCCTACTTTCACGTTGCAGAATCCGCAACTACGGGTACATGTATCACCCAGTATCATAAAGGTTGCTGTACGTGCATTCCAGCATTCGGCAATGTTAGGGCATCTGGCTTCTTCACATACAGTGTTAAGCTTTGCCTTGCGCATTAAAGAATGCACATCTTTATAGTTTTGTCCTGCAGGCAATTTAACTTTAAGCCAATCAGGTCTTTTACCCAAATCCACTCTTTCTTTTTCAACTGCCTCTTTAAAATCTCTTTGATGTTTATTTATCATGATTATCCTGTGTTAAAATTTTATTCAGATTTCTGTAAATCTCATTCACATTATTTTGAATCATACATTTCTTATCACGTTTGTCCCGGTCTTAATATTCGTCTTTGCCTGATTCTTTGTCCTGATCCTGATCTCAATTCTTGTCCTTAACTAACTCTTTGTCCTGCTCTAAATCTTAATCTTGATCATAATCTTAATCTTCGCCTCTACCTAAATCATAATCCTGTTCTTAATCATTATCCTTATCTCTGTCTCTATTCAATTTCTTTTGCAATGTTTATGATCAGGATCAGGATTTGATCAAGATTATAGGACTAAGATTGCCTAAATAATTGTTGCATCAAAGTTCTCCAGCGTATTTTTTACCGACCGCAGAAATAGTCCACCGAGCATACCATCAATCAGTCTGTGGTCATGACTGAGCGACAAATACATCATAGGTTTTATGGCTATGGTGTCCTGTCCGTCAGCTTCAATTACAACGGGTTTTTTGGTAACGGCACCTACTCCAAGGACACCCACTTCCGGCTGATTAATTATAGGTGTACCGAATAAGGATCCGAACACACCGAAATTTGTAATCGTAAAAGTCCCTTCCATAATATCATCCGGAAGAAGACCTTTGTTCCTTGATTTATCACTCAATTCCTTAATAGCCTTTGCAAGCCCTTTAATATTTTTTTCATCTGCATGCTTAATATTCGGTACAATCAAACCGTTAGGTTCAACGGCAACTGCTATCCCCAGATTAATAGATTTTTTCAGAACTATGTTGTCCCCGTCTATCGATGCGTTCAGGTAAGGATACTCCTTCAAAGCTTTAATGCATGCATACGATATAAACGGCATGTAAGTAAGTTTAATTCCCTCATCCTTCTGGAATGAAACTTTATTCTTCTGGATGTAATTGTGTACTCTGCTCATATCCACTTCCGTAACACCAGTAACATGCACCGATGTATCGCGGCTGTTAACCATGTGATACATTATACGTTGTCGTATTTTATCCATCGGGATAATTTTAATACTCTCATCTTTACCAAAATGCGGCACACTTTTTTGCCTGGGCAATTCTTCTGAAATGGTACGTAATTCTACAGGGGTAGTTGAGCCTGATTCACGATGCTTCAAATATTTGAGCACATCGTTTTTTGTCACTCTCCCATTGATTCCGGTGCCGGTTATTCGCGATAATTCTTCAAAACTGATTCCTTCCTTTTTAGCGATATTCATCACAAGAGGTGAAAAGAATTTCTTGCTATCATCCTCTAAAATGTTTTCAGGTATTATCTGGGACTGTTTTTGAGATTCCATTTTATCTGCAGGTATCTCATCCTTCTTTGATTCTGTCTTAGCAGGTTTTACTATACCTCCGCTGGCAGATATCCTGGCAACAACCGTGTCAACCTCCACAGTATCATTTTCATTGTACAGAATTTCAGCAACAGTACCCGCTGCCGGCGATGGTACTTCCGTGTCAACTTTATCTGTACTTATTTCGAATATAATCTCATCACGTTCTACTTTGTCGCCAACTTTTTTATGCCATTTTATGATAGTCCCTTCCATTACAGATTCACCCATTTTAGGCATCGGGACATCGATCAGTTCTCCCCCTACCTGAGTTGTTGACGGAACTTCCTCTTCTAAAACCGGCTTCTGAATCACATCATCAGATGAAACCTGACCGTCTGTTTCTATAATGGCAACAACTGTATCAACTTCAACGGTTTCGTTTTCATAAACCTTTATTTCCAGCAGCACTCCTGTTTCAGGGCTGGGGATTTCAGTATCAACTTTATCTGTACTGATCTCGAAGATTATCTCATCCTTTTGAACTTTATCACCTTTCTTCTTATGCCATTTGATAAGTGTACCTTCAGTAATACTTTCACCCATTCTAGGCATTTTCACTTCGACATTCATCAGTCAAATCACTCCTTAATTTAATATGCCAGTAAACTTTTAATTTCATTATAAATTAAATCTCGGTCAGGCAGAATTTCTCTTTCAAGATTCGGATGATACGGTATTGGTGTATCCTTAGCAGCTACACGTCTTACAGGACCGTCAAGACTTTCAAAACAGTTCTGCGAAATTCTTGCGGCAATTTCCGCTCCAAATCCTGCCGTTAAAGTATCCTCATGTATAACAATTACTTTACCGGTTTTACGAACCGATTTATAAATAGTCTCTTCATCAAGAGGCGATATGGTCCTTAAATCAATCAATTCAATACTATAACCTTCAGTGACAAGTTTTTTAATTGCAAAATTACATTCATGAACCATAGCGCCGTAGGTAACAATTGTAATGTCATTACCATCACAAACGATTTTAGCCTTGCCGAAAGGCAGAAGATAGTCTTTATCAGGTTCAGGTGATGTGGCATAGCTCTGCCTGTAAAGTCCTTTGTGTTCAAGGAAAAGAACAGGATCCTTGAGCCGCAGCGCAGTCTTAAGCAGACCTTTGGCATCTGCAGCGTTGGAGGGATAGGCAATCAGTAATCCGGGCATATGTGAAAAATAACCTTCAATATTCTGACTATGATATAGTCCACCATGAATATATCCTCCAATTGCGACACGCATTACCATAGGTACTTCAAAAAGATTATTTGATCTGTACCTGTACATAACAAGCTCGTTTCGGATCTGCATGAATGCGGGCCAAATGTAATCACCAAACTGAAACTCGACGCAAGGTTTTAATCCTGCAAGAGCCATTCCTATTCCGACGCCTGCGATTGATGCTTCAGCCAGGGGTGAATTAAATACTCTGTCATCACCAAGGTAAGAAGATAAATTTTTCGTGGCACCGAATACACCGCCTTTCTTATCACGCACATCCTCACCGAAGACATAAATTTTTTCATTCCGTTCCATTTCTTCTTTCAGTGCATGATTTATAGCGTCAACCATTACGATATTTTTCCCGCTCGGTATAGAAGTTTCAAATTTTATTCTGTCATGAGTTCCACTCTCATCCACAACATATTTTAACGCATCCGCTGCAGCAGGATTAGATTGTTCAAGCGCCCAATCCGAAATTTCTGATATATGATTTGTTATTTCTTTATTAAACTCCTCAAACGCCAGCTCGGTCAGAATCCCTTTCTGGATCAGTTTACTTGAAAAAAGAGTAATCGGGTCTTTCGCAAAAAAGTCGTCCAGAGATTCCTGCGGAATATATTTTTTCTGATCATCGGAAGAGGAATGTGAAAATAGTCTTACGGTATGTGCTTCTACGAGAACAGGTCCCTTCCCTTGCCGGGCGTATTTAAATGCGGATTGAGCGGCAGCATGCGAAGCCAGAAAATCCGTACCGTCAATTGTTACTCTGTAAAGATTTTCATAGCCCTTCATCATTTCAGCTATGGATGCATTTCTGCCTGCTGTCTGATCCTCAACAGGAACTGATATTGCATATTTATTATTCTGAATCAGGAAAATTACCGGCAGTTTCTCCCGCGCTGCCCAGTTAACGGCTTCATGAAATTCGCCTTCGCTTGTGGTCCCTTCGCCGCTGGAGACGTAGGTAACAGCATTATTCCCCTTCTTCTTATTAGCTAGTGCAGTGCCGACTGCCTGTAAAAACTGAGTACCTGTCGGACTTGATTGAGTCGGCACATTAAACTCTTTCGACCCCCAATGATTGGGCATTTGTCTGCCGCCAGTCATCGGATCATCGGCTTTTGCAAGCATATGAAGGAAGATATCTTTAGGCTTTACTCCAAGAGCCAGCATAAAAGGCATATCCCGGTAATATGGAAATGCCCAGTCGTGGCGGGGTTTCATAACCAGCCCGAATGCAACCTGAATTGCCTCGTGTCCGCCGGCTGATAAATAAAAAAAGGATTTTCCCTGCCTTAGCAGTTTCATTATTTTATAATCTATTTCACGCCCGATAGTCATAATCCTGAGCGCATGCATTAACTCATCCTTTGTAAGACCTCCGAATGATCCGATTTTGCCGGTCGGTGCAGAACCGTTGGTTTTATTTATTTTCTCTGTAATCTCAGATGTTTTATTTTCTTCAGCCATTAATTTTCTCTCCTTTCTCTTCGAAATGAGCGGTATTCAGAAATGGTAATTCAGATGCAACAGTTTCATCGTAACCGAAAATACTTACAAACTTATTAATGATTTTTTCATTTATTTGGTTCAAATCGATACTCATTCCAGTCTCCTTTTGCAGCGATGTAACTTCTTTATCGGTAATGCCGCAAGGAATAATCCCCTGGAAAAAAGATAAATCAGTGTTAACATTAAAAGCAAATCCATGCATCGTAACCCATCTGCTTACTTTTATACCTATTGCGCAGATTTTACGGTCTTCAATCCATACCCCGGTTAAACCTTCGTTTCGTCCCGCTTTAAGTCCATATCCTTTGCACACCTGCAGAATTACCTCTTCAAGAGATCTGAGATAAAGATGAGTATCCTGCTTCCATTCTTTAAGATCGATGATCGGGTAGCCTACTACCTGACCGGGACCGTGATATGTTATATCCCCGCCCCGGTCGATATCATAAACAGCAATATTATTATCCTTCAGATATTTATCCGAACCCACAAGATTTTTTCTATCGGCTACTTTCCCAAGTGTGTATGTATGAGGATGCTGAAGGAGCAGGAGAGTATCGGGAATTTCATTCAGAGTTCTTTTTTTTAATAACTCTTTTTGAATATCCCAGGCTTCCTTATAACCGATTATTCCAAGGTCGATATGTTGAAGTAATCTAGATATGGATAGCCTCCCCATATGCATTTGCAGCTGCTTCCATTATTGCTTCCGATAATGTAGGATGCGCATGAACGGTTTTGACAATCGACTCAAAGGTCGCTTCCATCGATTTTGCGAGTCCGACTTCAGCAATCATTTCGGTCGCTTCGGATCCAATAATGTGCGCTCCTAACAGCTCGCCGTATTCCGCGTCGAAGATCAATTTTACAAATCCTTCTCTTTCACCAAGGGCTGTCGACTTCCCGCTTGCAGAGAACGGAAATTTACCAATCTTCAACTCATATCCCTCAGCTCGTGCTTTTTCCTCAGTCAAACCGATACTGGCAACCTGAGGCTGACAAAAAGTACAGCCTGGAATATTGGAGTAATTAACAAGAGGAGAATTCAGACCCTTAATCTTTTCAACGCAATGAATTGCTTCTGCCGATGCAACATGCGCCAGCCATGGCGGTCCTATTACGTCGCCGACTGCATATATCCCCGGAACGTTTGTACTGTAATTGTTCTTATTAACTTTTATATAATTTTTTTCTACCTCGACACCGATTTTTTCAAGTCCGATATTTTCAACATTACCCGTGACGCCGATTGCATTTAATACCTTTTCGGCTTTCAATACCTGCATTTCACCAGTTTTCTCAATTGTAACCTTAACACCGGTTTTCTGAATTTCCGCATTTTTAACAACTGCACCAGTTATAACTTCAATACCGCGTTTTTTAAAATTTCTTTCAAGTGTCTGCGAAACTTCCTTGTCTTCGATTGGAAGCATGTTGCCGAGCATTTCAACTAACGTTACTTTTGTTCCGAGTACATTATAGAAATATGCAAATTCTACCCCTATAGCCCCGGCGCCTATTACAATCATGTCTTTAGGTTGTTTAGACAGGGTCATTGCTCCTGTGCTAGTAATAATATTTTCGTGATCAACCGGTACAGAAGGAATTGTTTTTGGTCTGGCACCTGTAGCAATAATGAAATTATCTGCAGTTATTGAACCGGTTAATTTACCATCAGAATCCAAAATCTCCAGCTCCTTTCCCGACTTGAACCGTCCGAAACCTTTAATGTGATCAATTTTGTTCTTTTTTATAAGATATTCGACTCCCTTAACTATGCGGTTTGACACATCTCGGCTTCGTTTAATAATTTTATCAAAATCAAAGCTAACACCCTCAACTTTTATCCCGAAATCACCTGCATGATTACTTACAAGATCTAAGACTTCTGCATTCTTAAGAAGTGATTTAGTCGGAATACAGCCCCAATTCAAACAAATTCCGCCCAAATTTTCCTTTTCAACAACTGCGGTTCTGAATCCCAGTTGTGCTGCACGAATTGCTGCAACATAACCTCCGGGACCACCTCCAATTACTACAATCCCGTAATGTTTTGACATATAAAATTCACCCTATTGAATATTATGGAAGCTGTGAAATATAATGAAGATATAAGTAAAAAGAAACTTTAACTCCTATTAATTAAATCGGACTAAAGCCTTCTAAAATAATAATTTATGGCTAGGATTGTATCAGATATGATCGAGCAGCATAAAACTGCTGCCTGTCGGCAGTACTGAAGATTTTAAGTTCTTGGGTTCAAAACCGCATATCTTAAAAAGCGGACATTTAGTGCAAACCGGATTTGAAGGCTTGCAAATTTCACGTCCGAGCCGAATAAGATTTGTATGAAAACTGTGCGCAATACCTTTCGGGAAATCCTCGTGAAGCGCATTAAACGTCTTATCGGGAGTTTTTTGTTTAACGATTCCAATCCGGTTAAGTGTACGATGCACATGTGTATCTACGGGACAGATATCCCTGTCAAGCGCAAACAGCAACACACAGCTAGCCGTTTTTAATCCTACACCATTAAAACTGGTTAATTCGTCCAGAATTTCAGTATTAGCTTTATGAATAATATTATCGAGCGAAATTCTACCGTATTTTTTCATCAATCCTGAAACCAGTTCTTTAATCGCTTTAGATTTCTGCAGACCAAGCCCGGCAATTCTGATTTCTTTCTCGATCGAAATTCGTCGGGCTTTATAAATTTCTTCATTTGACGGGAATCGTTTTTTAAGATTTTTGTATGCCTGAAAGGAATTTTTATCATTTGTATTCTGCGAAAGAATTGTCCCTATCAGCATGTCGACCGGATCGGGGATTCGCGAATTTCTTTCAGGAATGCCGTAATACTTTATAAGAAGACCATTAATTTTTTGGATTCTTTTGTTCAGCTTCATTTGAGATAATGATTGCCAGGTCTAATAAATTCCGTGACGTATTACTTAAGAAACAACATCTTTCTTACGATGTTCACATTACCGGTACTTAAACGATATAAATAGATTCCCGATGACAATCCTGAACCATTATACTCTACCGAATGTGAACCCGCTTTCATCAAGCCATTTATAATTGTGGTCACCTCTTCTCCTAAGGTGTTATAAACCGTTAATATAACTTTCTGTGCGGATGGGATATAGAAACTTATCGTTGTTGACGGATTAAACGGGTTGGGGTAATTTTGTTCAAGCAGATAATTGTCTGCCCCAGAACTTGTTTTATCTACATCAGAAATGATATTTGACATACTAACCGTAAACTGAAATTCATCATCAACACTCAGCGGTTTTAAAGTATTTATAAAAATAGTATCTCCTTCTGCGGGCAATAAAATACCGCCATCAGGCAGGGTTGAAATCAGCTGCGCATGCGTACTGAAGCTGCTTGTTTTATACTCCTCCGGAGTCATGAATACTATTTTTTCGCCAGCATCCCATTGCAGGTTTTTAGTATTTGTATTTTCAAAAATTACCATTTCGATTCTGCTGTCGTCTGTAATATCTCTGGCAGTGAACGGTATAATAATCTCTTTTTTGTTCGATGTGCTTAACACTGTATCAAGCGGATTTGAATACGACCCGTCACTCAGTGTATCCGGATTCCCCCATATCAGAGCAATATCTATCGGCGAAATAGCCGGTGAGATTGTTGGATTCTGAAGTTCAAATGTAATGTTCGTTCCTGAGGAATTAATAAATTCAAACGTTTTGAAATTTAAAGCCAGGTTAAACTCCGGGATAAGTTCAACCGATATCCCGTCGAATTCTTCAGTGATATACGAAACACCGGAACCGAAATTAATGGGAAATCCATCAATTTTTAATTCATCCGAGCTCAGACTTCTCACATACATTGTTAAATAATCCCCGGATGAATTGCCGAAGTAAATTGAATACGTATCTTCAACTATCAGAGAGGAATCGACAACATGAATCACAAAATCCGAAGTGGTATTACCGGCGGAATGTTCGAGCAGAGACTTATCAAGAAAGCCCGATGTATATTTCAGGTTTACTCTTTTTCCTATTATCTCATAATCTTCATTGTATTGTCCCCAGCTTGACCAAACGACCAATATCTCGTCCGGGTTCGGCACAATGAAATCGGGTTCCCACTGATAATTATCGGTATAATCATTAATTTTTCTTTCGAGCGATAACGGCTTGCCTTTATCACTTACCAGTTTGTAGAACACTCCTTCTCTGCTGCCGTCCAGTTCCCAGTTAGACCACAGAACCGCGAGTTTACCGTCATCAATATATTCAACTTTAGGCAGCCACTGGTAGAATTTCGTTGATGAATTGATCAGTATTTCTTCCCCGACCTTCTCAAAACTGTTATTAAAATTCTGCATATAAATTCCGCCGTCGTATCCGTCCTGTTCCCAGCTGCACCACACTATGCTGAAATTATCCTGAGTATCAACAGCAATATCACCGAACCATTGGTAGTCCTCGGTGCAGGAATTTACCTGGAATTCGTCTTTAATTATAATTCCATCCTTATCAAATACTTTAGCAAAAATATCATAACCTTGTGATGATGGAATATATGATTCCCAGGCTGCAATAAAGCTACCGTCACTCAGATATTTTATAACAGGTCGTGCCTGGCTGTATTCGGTCTGTGTATTAATTAAAAAATTATCACCAGTTTTACTACCATTTAAATCTGTAAACTGCTGTGCGAATATTCCCCTGTCGCTGCCATCCTGATACCACGATTCAAAAGCAATAATAAATTTCTCATCCGGGTGCATATCAATTGCGGGCATAGTCTGAGTGTTCGGCTGAAAACTGTTGACCAGGAACTCATTCTTGTAAACATTCCCGTTATTAAAAATTTTTGCTTTTATATCGTAGGAATTCCCGAGATTTCTATTATTGAACGAAGCCCATGAAACTACAAAAAAACCATCCAATCCCGACGCTACCGAGGGAAATTTCTGATCACCAGCTGTTGAATCATTTACGAGCGTTTCAGGTCCGATTTTATTATCAGCAGAATCAAACAACTGCATAAAAATGTCTCCTTGAGAATTTGAATCGAGCTGATCAACAGATTTCCAAACTACAACATAATCGCCGTTTGTATTAATTCTTGAGATTACCGGATTTCGCTGTTCTCCTCTCAGGTTGGAATTAATTAGAAACTCATCCTGAGCAGAAAGACTGAGTGATGTAATAAAAAAGCCGATTATTGTTAAAATTACATTATGCTTCATGTCGCTCTACTTCATTTGAAAATCCATAAGAGGGTATTTATTATTGTCAGAGAGCTGGTAATGCCACCATTCAGCAATATAATAACTTAATCCTCCCACATTCAGCATAATACTTTTCAGGTACTCTCTGTTATTATACACAATAGGATGGAGAAGGTGTTTGGGGTAGTCGTGACCGGCGGCATCAGAAAAGTCATCAAACCCGGTCGGCATGAAAAGTTCCTGCCCGGTAGATATGTCGATCAGAGTTACGTCAACTGCGCCTCCCCTGTTATGTCCCGATCCGTTATCGGGATTCGCCACGAAAGTCGGATCAGGAAATATATCGAACATCACATATTGGACTGAACGCGGACGGTACCCGTCCCATATTTTTAATCCGAGTCCTTCCGGATAATCTGAACCATTAAAAGATCTTACGTTTCGAAGACTATCCTGAACCAGTTTTAACCTGTATGCCAGTTCTTTAAGCATGTAGCATTCATTAGCTGTATATAACTTCTGCTGGTCGAAAACATTGTCGGTAGTTGCATACTTAAGATCGACTGCTATATCGGGTATTATATCCTTGATTCTTACGAATTCATCGTAACTTGTCTGAGCGCCTGTAATATGATTTAGACAAAAGAATAAAACTAATATGAATGCTGATAAGGTTCTCATTGTAAAAATTTACCACCTTATTAAAAACGATAGCCCCGATAACGGGACTATTTTAATAATATCCTAGAAAGTTAATCCGATATCAAAGTACTGAATATTTTTCAATAATCCGAAATCACCGTAAGCATAATTAACAACGACTTTAAGTCCCGGACTAATTTCATAATTCAAGCCTGCGCCGGCTGTGAGTCCCTGTTCACTGTCAGGCATAAACAAAGTTTTATAACCTCCCCTGATAAAGAACATATCGTAGAAGTTAAATTCAACACCTGTGTTCACGTACTCATTATTATCGTTAGGATGGACTGCATCGATTGCGACTTTAATCGTTGTAAATCGTGATTCATACACATCCATTGCCAGCCCGACCTTAAAATTGAGCGGAAGATCATTTACTTCCATCCGGTAATTAAAGGGAATATTATTGGGACCTGATTCAGGGTCATCATTAGGATCGATATTTCCCTGTATGTCACGTCCGTCAAGTTTCATTTTCGTTCCGAAGTTAGAAATGCTTGCTCCGATTACAAGATCATTAAAGGGAGTTATATAGTAAGTACCGACATCCAATGCAAATCCCGAAGCACTTGAGTTCCAGATAGATTCACGAATAAATTTCGCATGGAATCCAATCGAGAATCTGTCGGTAAGACTTCGGGCAAATCCTATTCCGAGAGAAAGTGAGGAAGCATCCCAGGTTCGTCCGTCGCCGTCCGGGAAATCGAAAGATCTTACTTTTTCCTTCGGGGTCGACATTGATGTAAAAGTCATAAACATAGTGCCCAGTCCCGGTACATTAATTGCACCCGCAGCATAATCGTAATTTATATCTGCGATCCACTCGGTATGATTGAATGCAACCTGACCGATGCCTTTGCTTACAGCGATACCTGCAGGATTCCAATAAGTTGCATAAATATCGTCGCTCACTGCAGTATAAGCACTTCCCATTGCCACGGCACGCGCACCGGCTCCAATTTTCAGAAATGGCGCTACGGTTGTACCGACCCTGCTTATATCTCTGAATATTTGTGCATTAATTTCATATGAAGTGAATTGAATTATTATCAAAGAAACTATAATAAAAACAACTTTTCGCATTTTTTACTCCAATAATATAATTGAAGACTGATCAATAATAACAGAATCAGTTCGATTAACATTCTATTTTATAATTGCAAAACGTCCGATCTTTTCGCCAACATCTGGTATATCTACGTGGTAAATATATACCCCGTATGACACACGCATACCTTCCGAACTCAATAAATCCCATCTGGCTATACTTGTATTATCGTCCTTCTCAATTACATCAACTAATTCACCGGTAAGAGTGAATATTCTTATTGTACATTGAGGCGGTAAATTCCAGAACTGCAGTTCTCTTTCACCTCTTTTTGTTAACGTTCTGCCGGGATTTTCCGAAATCGAATAAGCTACATAAGGATTCGGGATAACAAAGATATTATTAACATTCTCTTTTGCCTGTGCAGCGCTGAACTCTATTTCCTTCGTTTCAAATAAAAATGTGTCTTCATCTGAAAACGGTTTGCTGGTAATCAATTGATATACATCGCCTTCCTGAGGCAGAACCTGGTTAGAGATATTTTCATCCAGTGTAAAATTAATCTGGTACGTTGTTGTTGCGTTTGTTGACCCCTGCGGTTGAAGGACTATTCCCTCGCCCCAGTCCCATCTTCCGTTGTTTTTAATCGACTGCACGATGAATGCAGCTGGTTCCTCGTAGTAAGCTCCGCTTGCATCCCTTTCGATATACCATATTGTGAAGGGTGCATTAACCGGTCCGAGGAGAGTATTGAGAACATTGGCATGTGCCCACTCCCCGTTGTTGAGAGTATCGGTATCATTCCACCTTACTTCCCAGTCGGCACTAACACGCACTTTTTTACTGCCGATTACTGCCGGGTAAAGGACATCACTTTTCACAGTGATTGCTGTATTGGTTGTAAATCTGGACTGCACTCTGTCAACATCAAGTTCAACATCTTTAACAAATACTCTTATTCCGTCGAAGACAGGATTGCCGTCTTCCATATCATACAATTTGCTCTGATAAACCGGATAATACCTGTAATTAATCGTGTAAATATTTCTTTCCGGAAGACTGTTCGGATAACGCCCTCCTATTCTTCCAAGTGTTGTATTTATTACATATTCGCTTTCAGGAACGAGATTATTTTCTGCATCATATAATTTTACGCTTTCAGGCACAATATTTTTATGTCTCAAAGCAACCAGAACAGTATCTTTTGACGTGAATGAATAACTCACACCAGTGGAATCGAGCACGTTATAATATTCGCCGCCGTTAAAATCAATTTTATAACTTTTGTTCATTACTGCTAATTTATCCAGCACTTTGAGATTAATCTGACCGGTTCCGTTACCGGATACATGAATTGGAGAGCCCTGATCGCCTGCTTCGGGATCAAGCACTCCTACGGATATAGGCCCGGGTGTGACTGACAATGTATTAACATCATAAATCAGCTCGCCAGTCTGCGGATCTTCCTGAATTACTGATTGAGTTTCCGTAGGCGGCAGATCGTCAGTACCACGGTCATAAGCAACCAAAGCATAATAGTATGTAATACCATTGGTTACTGTGGAATCGACATATTCGTGTATCAGACCAGTGTTCTTACCCAGATCGTACTTTATGCCTCTTCCCTCGTATTCAACTGCTGCAAGTCCCGAGTATTCATTCACAAGATCGAATTGGGCAGCTTTCCCGGTATTCTCATCAAACAGGGGTAATCCTAAGTAAGGGATGCCATTTGCATCAGTCACTTTATAAACATCCGAAAAATTATAATCTCTGCTTCTGTATATTTTATATCCTTCAAAATCCTTCTGTGATGTAAGAGGATCGATTGATTCTTCAGATTTCGTATCCCAATACAAAGTTACCTTTCCATCGCCTGGTACAGCTGTAAGAGCAGGCTTTTCAGGCGGCTGGGCAAATCTGTAATCGGCTTCAAGAATCTGAACAGATGTCTTGGCATTCAACTGCAGATCCCTTAAATCCTCGCCCATTAATATCGCCATCGAGAAGCGCTGAGCTTCACCTTTCTGAAGCATCATAGGTCCGGTTGAGAAACAGAACACATTATCTCCCGCTGTTCTGAGCAGAGGCTGTTCAGGATCTATTTCGGGCTTTGTAAACCACTGCCACATTCTTTCATCGTTTCTTGGCGTGTTGGATGCATCATTATAATCAGCCGCAGTAAAACCGGTTAAACCCAGCTGGTCGGACTCTGAAATATCTCTGAATCCGAAATTTGGTTCAGAACCAGCCCATTTGTAACCAAGGTTCCATTCTTCTGTTAAAGTTCCTATTTCTTCATCATCAAAAAGACCGTTTGTATTCATGTCCAGATACCATGCCTGCGAAGGAAAACCATCGCCTTCACCATAGTCTTTGCCCGGGTAATTTACTGATTCGGGTCCTATGCCGTCAATACCGATATCATGCTTGTTCACATCCCAGTCGCCGTCCTCGTCACCAGACCATCGTGGTTTAGGTTCGCCGAAAACAGCTTTGTACTTGTCGGGATCCTCAATACCTGTATTAACATCAGTTACAACACCATCGATAAAATTACCTTTTGAATTGAAAGGCGACTCATCATTAATACCGTCGTCATCGTTGTCCTGCATATCATGATCGAAGGAAGGTGATTCCAAAAATTTCCATCCGAAATAACCAGGTCTCCTAGCACCGTGACCCTTAAAGTCTTCATCCCACCCGAAAACCATACTTCTGGATCTCTGTTCAATACCTTCTGCCAGTTCACCTTTAGGGGGAATAAAATTAGCCATATCATCGCGATAGTCATTTGCACCGCCGATGTGAGGGTCGCCGTACATGCCCATATAAAATTCGTGAAGGTCTTTATCGCTTGCATTGGTAATCTGATATACCATAAAAATTATATCTTCGGCAAGCGGGTTATTGAATTGCAAAATTCTTACATCACCATCGATTCCGAGACCGCCTTTTGTAAGATCATTAAGGAATGGAATATACTGTCCGTAAAACTCATAATTCGTGTAATCATCGATTGCATAAAAGACCTCTTCATCGGGTGCGGTTGCCTGATCACCTAAAAAAGCGGGCCAGAGATATTTACCTGCACCTTGTGAATACCATAATTCCGGCCATGAATCCGGTTTACCGTCACCGTCAGCATCTTCAGCATTCAGCGATGCGACACGTTTCTGGTCAGGGTCGCTGTATCCGTTTTTCGGAAGCCAGCCCCATTTCAGTGAAGCATCGGCATTGTAGTCGCCTTCGCGCGATCTCACATGCGAATCACTTATGATATGAAGTGTATCACCGTTTTCATCGATCACCTCGGCACCTGCCATAAGTCCGAATTCGAATCCGTAACCCAGTCCGTTCCATACAAGATCTTCAATATCGTTAAGAACTGCCGGAGCACAGACCGAGCCGTAATTATAAAGCTTGGTCTGAATTTTATTCCCTTTAATAATTATATCCTTTATTTCAATCGGGTTTCCCGAAATTTTATTTAGTTTTTTTCCTGCAATAGGACCGAATATGGCTTCATATTCCTGGGGAGTCATATTTTTTCTGAAAATATCCTCCTCCTGCTGGGCATTTATCGCAGAAGTGACAAATAAAATTATCATTAAAAAGAGTTTTAACTGTTTCATTATAATTCCCTATAAACTTTTCATTAATCAAACAGAATTGAAAAACCAAGTCTTACTTCTCTTGGTCTGCTGACCCGTTCTTCTCTTGCATAATATTTATCTATAATATCTTCGCCGAACAAACCGGGATCGCCTCGTTTTATTCTGTTCCTGATATCCTGGAACTGAATTGCGTTAAGAGTCTCGTCAACATTTTTAAGTGCTTCGCCCGAATTAGCCCAGACATACAATTCATTTTCAGTATCGAATATATTTTCAATCTGGAGGAAGACAGATAAATTAACCGGACCAACAGTAAAGAATTTTTCGAATTTAAAGTCCACATTCCATTGAAACGGTTTGCTTGCAGATGTCTGCTCATAAGTTATTGTAGACAAACTGGGAGGAAGACTCGGAGTATAAGGTGTACCCGTCTGAAGATTGTAAATAAAACCGGTACTCCAGTTGCCTGGGTCGGTGAGTGTTATGGTGCCGTTAACTAAATGCGATCGGTCGAAATCGAGGGGGACAAGATAAGTTTCAGTTTGTTTGCCAGCAGCTTCACTGAAGAATAAATCTTCTTCGGGTTGTGTTCTGTTGCCTTCAGCCAGCTGGAATGTATAATCCAGCGTTGCAGAAAACATACTGCCGGGCGAGCGCCGCTTGATGAATGAAAGAGTGATACCCTTAACATTTGCGTATGCGAGATTAGTAAGTATTTCGTATTGTCTTGCTTCTTTTGTATAGACTGCCTGTGTGAAAATATAATCGCGCACGTCTTTATAATAGCCAGTAAGATCGAATTTAAAGTCATCTGTGAGCTGCTGCTGCAGACCTATTTCATACTGAACGGATCGTTGTGGGTCAACATTAGGATTACCGAATTCCGGTACGCTCGACACATTCGGGACCCATCTGAGATCGTTCCTGTAATATCTTTCGAGAGATGCAATCTGGTAGAAGTGCCCGTAAGAAAACCTGATAACACCTCTGTCGGTAATCGGATAACTCACGCTGAATCTGGGCGAAAACATGTGCTTTGGTTTTACTTCTGTAAGATTGGTGTTTAAAAATCCGAACTGCTGATCGGTTAGATTTCCTGATATATCCGGATTATAAAGCGTTGCGGCATCAAAATACTCGTATCGTAATCCCACGTTAAGTATAAGAGTTTTATGAAGCTCAATTTTATCCTGAACGTAAGATGCAAACTGGACAGGTTCTTTTTCATAAATATTAACATCATATATCCTGCCTCTTGTAATTGTAAGATTGTCATCAGGATAAAGCACATCATTGGTACTTAAAGGTGTACCGAATGCATCTCTGAAAAATATAATCGAGTATCCGTCTCGTTCCAATTTATGTTTTCTGTATTCAAAGCCGGCTTTAACCTCGTGTATCCCGAACAGCTGTGCAACTACATCGCCTTTCAGACTTATTGTTCTTGTAGTCCTATCGGACCTGTAATTATCCGTTCCACCTGCATAATATGTTGTGGATCCGATTGTTTTCCTGTAAAAACCCGGCAGATATCTTGGATCGTCCCAGTCCTCATACAAGTAATGTTTAGCGTTATTCAACGAATAAGAAGCTTTAAGTGTGTAAAAAACATTCTGACTTAATGTATGTGTTAAATCAAGCGATTGAACAAGACCTTCGCTATAATCAGTGCCGTCTCCATCAGGATTGAACAGATATGATCTGTCAAAGCCTCTGGAATTACCCTTATCGTATACCGCTTCATATTTAAGTTTAATCAATGAACCGAACTGGTGGCTTATATTAGCCTGCAGGTTAAGACTTTGGGAAGGATCATAGTGGACTAATTCGCCATCGCCTGTGGGTGTACCATCGCTGTTTTCAGCAAAAGGATTGAAGAAATACGCTTCGTTACCATCGCCGTACCTGTAATCGCCGACTTTGAATCCATCAGGTGCAAGATAAGAATCTGCGGGATTATAAAGTCTGACGCCATAGTACAGACCTTTGCGATCCTCAAAAATACCCGAAACAAAAAATTTCGTTGATTTAGAGAATGGGAAAGGTCCGCCAAATGTAAATTCAACTCTTTTCCTGTTAAGCGGATCAAAGTCGTCTATATTCCTGAACAGATCGGATCTGCCGGATAAGTATTCACCGACGTAACCGCGTAAACTGAAAGTATATCTATCGCTTCCCTCGCGGGTAACATAATTAACAACACCACTGAGAGCATTTCCGAATTCGGCGCTGAAAGTACCAGTTGACACCGAAACTTCCTGAACGGCGTTTGTAGCAATTCCGACCGAACGCGAGTTACCGTAAGGATCGTTAATAGACAGACCATTAAGCTGATAAGCCACTTCGTTGCTTCTTCCGCCTCTCACATGAAGTGCTCCGTCGTCACCCTGCACAACTCCTGCTTGGAGTTTAATAACATCGGCAATATTATCTACAGGAAGCTGCTCTATTGTTTCGGCATTAATAGCTACAGTGGGATTGGTTAAATCCTGTCTTATCAGAGGATTCCGTTCACCCTCGACTATAACGGCATCAAGCTGAACATCACCGGATGTTAATTCAAAATCCAGCGAAGTTGTAAAGTTTACATTAACCCGTATGTTAGTTTGGGTAACTTTTTGATAACCGAGATAAGAAGCAGTAACGCTGTAGATATCAGGCGGAATATTCAATATCACATAGTTCCCGTCGATATCGCTTGCTGCTCCTAGCGTAGTGCCCTCTACAAAAACATTTGCAAACGGGATTCCTTCACCTGTTGCCTGGTCAATAATTCTTCCCATTATCTTTCCGGTAGACTGTCCCATGATATTCGCGGTACAAAACGCAGAAAAAAACATTATCATCAGGAGCCGATTAATTTTATTCATTACTTCACCGTTGATATAATTTAAAAGTGTAAAGTTGTCATCAGTCATTAAATACACAAAAATAATAGTGTCTATTTACAAAAGCGGCTGTCCTAAAATTTCATCATATTATTATCAGGTAAAAGAATATTGCAGTATGATAAAACTTCTAAGACAGCCTCTAAAAATTTTAGAACAAAAACATTACTTCAATAAAGTCATTTTAATTGACTTGGCAAAACTTCCGTACTGTAATCTTACTACATAATTACCGCTGGAAACTCTCGAGCCGAAATTATTTGTTCCGTCCCACGCAATTTCATATCCGCCCTTGCGGTATGTCTGATTGTTGATAAGAGTTTTTACTTCCCTGCCGAGCATATCGTAAACTACCATAGATATTTTTTTATCGACAGGCAGACTGAATTTAATTGTAGTAGAAGGGTTGAACGGATTTGGATAATTCTGTTCGAGCTTATAGTCCTCAGGAGTAATTATGCTGTAGGTTTGTTCGCTGAAACCTGTAAGAGGACCAGTATATTCGAGAACTCTGACCGTCTGGCGGTAATCATTAAAGACCTTGAAACTATTTTCGAGATCAAGTTCCCATTGACCTACGCCGATTGTATCAACCCAGTTGTAAATATTAATTGAAACCGAATCGTAAACACTCTGTTCCGACAAAACAATTTCGAGTGTTCCGTCGCCGTCAAGATCAACATTATCGGCAAAAATGTATGACGTAAAAGGAGTCTCAACTTTCACAGTATCAACTACAGAACCGTCGAAAGCAGCCGTTGTATCTATTACCATTGAATCGACTGTTACGTATGTTGTGTCATAAGTATAAGTCGCTCTGCCGTTATAAATATTCCATGTTGCGAATACATCACCGCCTGTACCGTCGTAAACTATATTCATAGTATAACTATCGGGATCCAGCAATTCGCCTTCGCCTTTATATTCTATTGCGACAAGATTAATGCCTGCGCCGCCGCCTGTGTATATTTCATCCTTACCGTCCTTGTTAACATCACCTTTAACGATAGGCCACAATTCGGTGTATGATCTTCCGGCAAGAGCTGATATATCACTGTTTTTAGCGATTACATTATAATAACTTGCAAGTGATGCTGAATCGCCTTTCCATATATACACGCCGGTATCAGCTTCCGAAAAAGCATGCATTGTAAGGTCGAACCCATCGCTGTATTTTGACCCGACTATTTCATCCCTGCCATCGCCGTTTACATCTACAGCCTGAACGCCGAAGTAGCTTACAGCATCCGCGGTTGAATATTCATGATATGCTCCTTCTTCTTTAGCTGTTGCGTTATCAGCAGACATAGGATATACATAGGTATCCGGTCCTTTAACATCTATTGACCAGAAACCATAGTAATTCCAGGTATGATTAACGAGTTCAATTTCACCGTCGCCGTCAATATCAGCAGGAACGGTATTCCAGTAAGAGCCTCCGGCACTCCAGTCGCCGCCGTTCCACTGTTCATTAGGTTTTCCGCCTTCAATTTCGATATATGCAAAACCCGGGAATGATTCTTTAACGCCTATAATAAGTACGTCTTTTCTGGGTGAGTTACCATGTGGGAATATCTCGGTTCTGCCGTCGCCGTCAACGTCGTAAACGGTCAGCACTTCACGATATGTTCTCATGCCTTCTCTACCGCCAGCATTTTCAAGGTCGAGTGTGGTTATAGCAAAAGCAGCCTCTTCACCCCAGTCAGTACCATTCCATTCGAAAAAAGCTATTCTGTCGGTACTGCCGTCCTCATTCGGGAAATATCTCTGTTCGAAAACTATTTCGGGCATGCCGTCGCCGTCACAGTCTCCCACCTGCGGATATCGCGGTGTTGAGCCACTGCTCTGATCATATGCCGGAGATGACCACACGATTTCAAGAATCCCGTCTTCTACAACTTTCATAACGTGTACTCTACCGCCATTTGTATAATCTGTTGCAACAATTTCCTGTTCGCCGTCACCGTCAGCATCGGCAACAATAACACGGCGGACACCAAGATCGCCCATATAAGGCTGCTGAGCGTAGGCAGCTGAGTCAAGCGTAGGATCATTCGGAACAGTAAAAGCCGCCATGTTTTCGGCTGTAATTCCGGATGTCTGAGCAAATGTGTAACTCACTCCTAAAATTGCAATCATTACAAAAAGTAGAAATTTTTGTTTCATCCTGCATCTCCTTTTATTGATTAATAATGAGTTGATTTTGTTTGAAATATTCATTTTGTAATTAGTTTCGGTAACCATAACAAATATAATTAGATTGATAAAATAGTTAATACCGACAGCCAATTTTTGTTTTTAATTTAGATATGATAATTCAGTACCCGAAAACTGAGCTGAAAAATACCATTATTAAATCATTATGTCAATTTAAGTGTAAAATATTGTAAATTTATCTGCGCCGGTTTTATAAAGTAAATGTTTCTTAGATTTTAAATAAATTCTGAATAAATTCCACATTTTTAGAATTGGAGCCGTAATGGGAACGTTAATGGTAAGTGTTTCGGGAATTCGGGGAATAGTCGGAGACGGACTGGACCCTTTTGTGCTTGTAAAATACATTACTGCATTCGCGCAACTTTGCGGTAAAGGAAAAATAGTTATAGGAAGAGACGGCAGAATTTCGGGCGGGATGGTTAAAGACATAGTTTCAGGAACGCTTACTGCAAAAGGCAATGATGTAACCGACCTTGGTATTTGCCCTACGCCAACGGTTCTATTCAACGTGAAAAAGTCAGGTGCTGCCGGCGGTATTTCCATTTCTGCCAGCCATAATCCGAATGAATGGAATGCGTTGAAACTGCTTAACAGCAGAGGTGAGTTTTTAACAAGAGAGGAGAATGATAAACTTCAGGAAATTATTGCCGGTTCCAGAGAAAAGTTTTGCAGATGGAATGAGCTTGGGACATATGCAGAATATCCTCAAGGCATTATGGACCATATGGATGCAGTTTTAAATCTCCCTGTATTTGATATTAATAGAATCCGGAAACGCAGGTTCAGGATTCTGCTGGACTGCGTTAACGGCGCCGGTTCTTATGTTATGCCGGAACTACTTGAACAATTAAGTTGCGATGTAATTAAAATAAACTGCGATAAGTCTGGTATTTTCCCGCGTAAACCGGAACCCTTACCTGAGAATTTAACCGAGACCATTAATGCCGTTAGGCAAAACGATGTGGATCTTGGTATTGTTGTCGATCCTGATGTAGACCGTCTGGTTTTATTGCAGGAAAACGGAGAGCCGTTCGGTGAAGAGAATACAATTGTGCAGGCTGTAAATTTTGTGTTATCAAAAAATCCGGGTAATGTTGTTGTAAATCTCTCAACCACCCGTGCGGTTGATGATATTGCCGGGAAATATAGTTGCAAGGTGTACCGTTCTCCTGTAGGTGAAGCAAATGTAGTAAGTAAGATGAAACAGGTCGGAGCTGTAATAGGCGGTGAAGGCAGCGGAGGCGTTATATATCCTGAACTTCAGTATGGAAGAGATGCTCTGGTGGGAACACTTATGATTCTTCAGCAGCTTGCGGAATACGGCAAACCCATTTCCGGGTTAAAGAATGAGATACCGCAGTATTACATTGTTAAGAAAAAACTGGAAATAGATGATAGTTTTGCGGATGAGATTTTAAGTAAACTAAAGGATAAGTATTCATCTCAGAGGGTCAATATTGACGACGGACTGCGAATAGATTTTGATGATCACTGGGTGCATTTCCGCAAATCCAATACAGAACCTATAATCAGGTGTATGGTTGAAAGTACCTCGCAGGAAAAAGCTGATGTATATATCAGAAATTATACCGGTGAGATAAAACAGCTGATGGTTTGATTAAAAATAATGTATTCGCGGATTGACGGATCAGATCAGCATCAGGATAATGATCAGGATTGTGTGTCCCGGGTTCAGTCTTCTGGATTCAAATATTAATTTAATCTTGCCCGTTTCTTGAAATATGCAAGCAATGCTTTGTCGAATGACATATTCGTATCAATTAAATTGTATTCAATTCCGTTGGTTAAGCATTCCTTTTTAATTTTATCGATATAGTTTCTTAGAGTATCCTGATATGCTTTTTGTATCTGATAAGGTTGAGTAGTCATTTCATCTCCGGTTTCTTTATCCACAAAGATCGCATCCTTCCCGAAAGCAAAATCTCTTTCAATCGGGTCGAGAACCTGAAACACAATAACTTCATTTTTCTTGAAATGAAATTTTTTAATTGAAGCTAATACCGAATCGATGTCATCAAAAAAATCGGAAATTATTATTACCAATCCCCTTTTCTTTATTTTATCGGCTACCTGGTTTAAACACTCTGCTGTCCTGGTTTTATTAGAAGGTTTAGTAACTTCGATAGTGTTTAGTAAATTCCTCAGATAAATTCTTGTTGATTTGGGAGGCATATAAGATTCAATTTTGTCGGAATAAAGAGAAAGACCCACAGCGTCCTGCTGCCGGATCATAATGTATATCAGGCTTGCTGCAAGAATATTTGCATACTCGAGTTTAGTTAAAATACCGGAGTGTTTAAAATCCATCGATTTACTGATATCGATACTGACATGACTGATTAAATTTGTTTCCTCTTCATACTGCTTAACATAATACCTTTCGCTTTTGGCATAGACCTTCCAGTCGATGTTTTTAAGCGGATCTCCCTGCATATATGACCGGTGTTCGCTGAACTCAACACTGAAGCCGTGATACGGACTTTTATGAAGACCGACCATAAATCCTTCCACAACCAGTCTGGCTTTCAGTTCAAGCGAATTTAGTTTAGATACAAAAGCAGGATCAAGGTATTTTAACGAGGAATCGTTATTCTTCACTATTCGACTTCGTTAAGTTTTCCAGAAACTCTTCTGTAGGCACCCCGAGGTTTTCAATTTCAGCTTTCGCCGAAACCACCATCGGATCGTCGGGGTACACTTCTAAAAACCTGTTGTAATAGAATCTTGCGGAATCAAATTCCTGCAATTCATTTGCGAAAAGAAAACCTATCATAAACATCGAATTAGGCGCTTCTTTACTGCCGGGGAATTCCTTAATTATCATTTTATAATAGTCGATGGCTTTCAAATAGTTCTGTTCCTCGGTAAGTGATTTAATAACCTGACCGTGGTACATTTTTGCTATTTCGAAAAGCGACTGTGTTTTGTATTTGGTGGATGGAAATTCCTTGATCAGCCTTTCATATTCCTGCAACGATTCGGCATAATTCCCAGTTTCATGTTTACTTTTAGCATTCTCATAAATTTCATCGTCAGTTACTTTATTGCATCCGTTAGATATTACAAGAATAATAAGTACTATTATAATTCGCTGCATTCTACTAGATTCCTTTTTTTTAATATATTATACGGAAATATAACACGTATTTGTTTCCGAAAAAAATAAGATGAGCAATGATAATTTTCGTACCGAAAATTATCTGTTGGATTGAGTTTTAATTGAATGCCCTTTGGTACTGGCAATAGTCTTGCCGAGCGCTTCTATTCGGTCTTTAATTATTTTGTGTGATGAAAGCGGGTCTTCAATTAATCCACCGGAATTAATATAATGCTTGAAATAATCGCGATACGGTGAAGGCGTAAAATCCGGCAGAATGACGTTTGCACCAGCCAACAGCCCCTTTTCCCTGCTTTTAATATTATTACGTTCGAAAATGGATGAAGACGATATATATATATTTTTCAGGACTATTCTTACAACCGCAATGACTTTCATAACAAATTCATCCGGCACTTTCTGCATATTCTGGTAAGGTGTATTCGGCGCCGGAATAAACGGAGTAAATGCCGCCATATCAACATCCAGTTCCCTGCATAAAAGAATATCGTCAGCAATATCTTCAATCGTCTGAAGAGGTAATCCGATAATGTTTCCTGACCCTACCTGATATCCGATATGCTTAAGATATTTCAGGTGATTAATCCTCTCGAATAACTGGTTTTTTCTGTGATAAATAGAATACGTTTTGGGGTTAGCAGATTCATGTTTCATGATATACCTGTCCGCTCCGGCAATTTTCCAGGCTTTGTATTCTTCGAAAGATCTTTCGCCTATACTGAGTGTTACAGCAACATCAAATTCTCTTTTGATATAGTAGATGAGGTATGAAATTAAATCTGTATCATAATAATTATCGGAACCTGATTGAAGTACAACAGTGTGTATCCCATTATCATATATAGTTTTTGCGGCATTAATTATTTCATCTGCAGACATGCGGTAACGGGGAATAATCAGATTATCTTCCCTGTAGCTGCAATAAATACAATTTTCGGAACAATAATTTGAAAACTCTACTATACCCCTCAAATGGACAGTTTCACCAAAATAAAAATCACGGATCTCATTGGCTTTTTCAATCAGGGAATCAATATCCTCGGAATTAAGCAATGAAATAATTTCGTCGCGTGTATAATCCCCTTCCTTATTTAGAAGTTCTTTCAGATCCATTTCGAATAATTATACTTGCATGGTTGAGTTTTGTCCGATTCTGATTAATAAAACATATAAAAGAATCTGCACAAAAGAATTTTAACAATAAATATACCATAGCACTATAATTTTGTTTTTTGTTAAAATATATGGATTCTGAAGTTCTATTTCTTAAAACAGAGAATGCATCGGAGATAAGATTCTTTGTTTTAGTGAATAAAAGATAAGAAGTGTTAAACACCCGTTGGATGTGAATTTATCGGTTTTGAGAAGTACTGTAGTTAAAAATTATTAACTAAATAACCGCGCTTTCAGTAATATCAATAAAACCCCGGGAAGTATTAACGTTGCATTTTATACCGTAAGGGAAAGTGATATTCTGTGAAATATGACCATGCTTAACATTATATATTACAGGAATTTTCAAACCTTCGAAATAATCTGCAATCACTTCATTAAGGGTCAGAGACTTTTTAGTTGTATCTGTTTCGTAACAATCCACAAACCTGCCTAAAATTACTGCCTTAACCTGATTAAAAACTCTCGCTAATTTAAGCTGATTCAGTAACCGGTCAACTCTGTAAGGGCACTCGCCAATATCTTCCAGCAAAAGAACTGATTCCCTGAAGCTGGGGCAATATGGAGTTCCCAGCATAGAACCTACAAGAGCCAGATTTCCGCCAATTAATTTGCCCTCGCTCCTGCCTTTATTTAAAATATAAAACTTTTCACCATTTGGATTTATCACTTTCCCGATTTTTTTATTGTTGGTTAGTATTCTCCAGAAGTTTTCTTCGGCAAAAGAGTCCACTTCATCCTGCCAGAAATCCACCGCGGGCATCGGTCCTGCGAAAGTAACCAATCCCGTTTTGGCATAAAACGCCATTTGAAGCGCAGTAATATCACTATACCCGACAAATATTTTGGGATTTTTCTTTATCAGGTTAAAATTGATTCTATCGAGAAGCCTGCCTGAACCATATCCGCCTCTGATTGAAAATATTGCTTTTACATCTTTGTTTTTAAACATTTCGTGCAAGTCTTCCAATCGTTCCTCATCAGTTCCGGCAAGGTAGCCTCTATCTTTCCCGACATTTTTACCAACAATTACTCGATAACCTTGTTTTTCGAAGTATTTTACACTTTTTTCAATTCTGGATGGATCATCTGGTGACGATGCGGGTGATATTAAACCGATTAAATCGCCCTTTGTAATTTTCTTAGGTTTGATTGATCGCATATAATTGAGCATTAATGAGACAATATTGTGCGGAATATAAAAAATGTTTTATATGAAAGCAAAAACAATTACATCATTAAGTTTATATTTATTGAGTATAAAATAAAAAAGGAGGTGTCGTTACCGATCACCCCCTTTGAAGGAGAGAAGATTTTGTGGATTATTTTAATAAAGTCATTTTGCGCGTTATTGTGTTTGCACCGGCTTCAAGTCGGTAAATGTAAACGCCGCTGGTTAAATTGTCTGCATTCCAGCTTACACTATGTACCCCGGCATTTCTTTGTCCATTTATTAAAGTTGCAACTTCCTGTCCCAGAATATTAAATACTGATAGTTTAACATAATTTTCTTTCGGTAGCGAAAATTCAATTATTGTCGAAGGATTAAAAGGATTCGGATAGTTCTGAGATAAGTTATACAAATCGGGCGTAGAACTCGTATAAGTTTCTTCCACATCTGTAACCATCTCGGTATAACCAAGATTACTTAACGCAGTCCAGCCGAGCATCCAATTGTTACCGCCGAAAGCTCCTACGTACGATGTCTTTATGAAGAAATCATCTTCCAAATCCTG
>JAFGMI010000043.1 GCA_016927595.1 Melioribacteraceae bacterium
CTCGATGCCTGATGGTTTTAACGCTATTGCTCTTGAATTCGGCGGGGCAGTCGATGCTGATCCTATTAGATTAATTTTTGACGAGATCCGGTTAGCATCAACTTATGAAGGTTTATCTTCACCAACAGTAGTAAGCGTACATAATAAAAAAAGCGCACATCCAACTGAATTTGGTCTGCATCAAAATTATCCGAATCCTTTTAATCCTGTTACTCAAATTTCTTTTTCTCTATCCCGGGAAGCTACTGTTACTTTAAGAATATTTGACGTTATCGGTAAAGAAATAGCAGTATTGGTTAGAGGTGAAAGAAAATCTGCAGGTACCTATCAATATTCTTTTGACGGCAGCGGATTATCGAGCGGTACTTATTTCTGTCAATTGCAGACAAACAGTTCTGTCGAAACTAAAAAAATGACATTACTCAAATAAGTTTATATTTACTTTTAATTTAGTTTTAATCACACCTGTAATTTATATGAAATTGCAGGTGTGTTATTTTTATTGGAGACAGCGGATTTATTTTATTTTGTTCACTCGTGATATTTCAAACAATTTATTTCTGACGAGCAGGTATTCAGTTTTTATCAGGAGATCCATCGGATGATAATTTTACTCAGGGGAAGAATCTATATTCTTATTTTCAGTCTTACAATTATTTTCTCACAACATTCACATTCACAAAGTATTGAAGATTTGCAACTTGAATTCACCGAATTAAGATTCGGAGCATTCTTCCATTACGGTATAAGAACCCATACCGGGGGTCAATGGGCACAGGCTAATCAGGATATTGATAAGTTTAATCCATCTGATCTGGATTGTGCACAGTGGGCTGATGTGCTTGTTTCTACAGGAATGAAATTTGGCATATTAACTACAAAGCATCATGACGGTTTCTGTTTGTGGAACAGCAGATACACAGATTTCGATGTTGCATCAATTCCATGGAGAAATGGTACAGGCGACGTAGTCCGTGAATATGTCGATGCATTTCGTGCGAGAGGGTTACTCCCTTGCCTTTATTACTCCATTTGGGATAACACCGCAGGTATTGGTAATGGGGAAATTACACCTTTCGGCATGGAAGTTATAAAAGGTCAGTTGACCGAGTTGTTAACAAATTACGGTGAAATAAAGATGATGTTCATAGACGGGTGGTCCTGGAAAATGGGGCATAAAGAAGTTCCTTACGACGAGATAAGAACACACGTAAAAGAACTGCAGCCAAACTGTTTACTTGTTGACAACACTCATCTGAGATGTCTTTATCATAACGACTTGATCCACTTCGAGGACGGAAGCCCCTGTCCACCAGACAATACCCTCCCCGCTGTTCTTAGCAAGCTCATTTATAAGAACAGCGGGAACGGCTGGTTCTGGGACTCAAGAATTCCGGACGCAGAACTGATGAGTGTTAGTGAAATAGTAAATGAGAATCTGAATTATCTTGAACCAAGATGGTGTACATTTATACTCAATCTTCCTCCGAATCCTGATGGAAAACTAGATAAACGGATTGTATCTAGACTTGCTGAAGTTGGTGAGAAATGGAGTCCGGATTTGAACCGGATTCCGCTTCCTACGCAGGATCCTTTCATTGATATTACAATCACACCTCAATCGGCAACTGCAACAAGTGGCAATCCATACTATGCCATTGATGGTAAAAACGACAGGTATTATTACTCAGTCTGGGAAACCTCAGAATCATTTCCTCAGACTATTACTATAAATCTTGGAGAAGTATATTACAATATCAATATACTGTCATATGTTCCCAAATATAAAACTGTAATTGTACCTTTAACTGAAGGCAGTATAAAAAAATTTAAAATCTATAAAAGTTTAGACGGGAACAAATTTAGCGAAATTATAAGCGGTGAATGGAATGGTGATTACAACATGAAAGTGGTCACATTCCAGCCAACTTCAGCAAAATATATTCGAATGGAAATTCTTTCAGCTGAAAACGGATTCGCGGCTGCAACAGAAATTACACTAGGTAAAACTAATTCCGTTATAGGCGTTATTGAAAACAGGGGAGAAAATATTTTTAAATAACCCGGACCCGAACCAAAATATTATAATTGGTTTAATACCGAAACGATATATGCTCTTAATGTCCCGGCGGTGATAATAAATAAACCCGATGTTTTTTATTTGCCGGGACAAAAATTTTTTGAAGTATTAGATAAGTATAAATCATTTGAATATTTTACATCTAATAGGAATGTATTGAACGGATCACATACGAAATTGCCGGGCGGTATTTATTATTACTCTATATTATACGCTAAAAAAAATGAGTATATGATAAATAGATAACTTTACAAAAATTAATAAAGGGACTGCCTAATAATTATTAAAGAAAAAATTTTAATTGTAAGAGATAGTATTATGAAAAATATTTTAGCATTAGTTTATGTTGTTTTTACTTTAGTAATGTCAGGTTGTTTAACAAAAAATACCGGGGTTATTAAAACTTATAACGGAGTGGAAATTCATTCTGAGGGTTTAAATACAAGAGTAACATTTTATAATAATGACATTGTTCGCATAATTAAATGGACTCCTGATGGAAGCGATAATAAACTGAGTTTATCAGTGATTAAAAATCATTTGCCTAATTTGAATTTATCAGTTAGTGATAAATATGATCAGGTCGTTTTAAGATCGAGCGAACTTCAAGTTAAAATAAATAAGGAAAACTTAACGGTAGAATATTCTACAATTAATAATAATGTTTTACTAAAGGAAAAAGATCTGCCGGAATTTAAACCGGTTTGTTTCGATAATGATTCGGGATTTTCAATTAAACAAAAATTTAGACTAACCGAAGATGAGGGTGTTTACGGTCTGGGGCAGCATCAGGACGGTTATTTTAATTACAGAAATAAAATAGTTGAGCTGATGCAGTCGAATACAAACGCCGTTTCTTCATTTCTTGTTTCAACCAAGAAGTACGGCATACTCTGGGACAACTACTCAAAAACTGTATTTGAAGATAATAGCGAAGAAACGTCAATCTGGTCTGATATCGGAAATAACATTGACTATTATTTTGTAACCGGTAAAAATATGGATGAAATAATTGCCGGGTACAGAGAACTTACCGGTAAAGCTCCTATGTACGGCAAGCATGCATATGGGTACTGGCAAAGCAAAGAACATTACGATACTCAGGCAGAACTTATGAGTGTCGCGAGAAAATATCGTGAATTAAAAATACCTATTGACAACATGATTCAGGATTGGGACTACTGGAACGGTGCTCAGAACTGGAGCGGTATGTTTTTCGATAAAACCCTGTTCCCAAAACCGAAACAAATGTGCGACGAACTGCACAAAATGAACTATCGAATAGTTATTTCTATTTGGCCGGCATTGGGTCCTAATACAGCTATTTATAAAGATATGTTGAGCAACGGATTCCTTTACTCACCAAAAGGGTGGGCTGGATTTAAGTATTACGATGCATATAATCCTGAAGCAAACAAGTTATATTGGAAATATTTGCGCGATGGTATTTATTCCAAGGGTCTTGACGGATGGTGGATCGATTCAACCGAGCCGGATGTGGTGAATGCTATGACCAAACATTCAAGCGAATACGAACTCAAAAAGATGGGAAGCAACTTTCTCGGTTCGTTTGCACGATATCTGAACACTTTTTCACTCGTAATGACTGATGACCTCTATAAATTCTGGCGTGAAGAAACTTCTGACAGACGTGCATACATTTTAACCCGCTCCACATTTTCGGGGCAGCAGCGCAACGCAGCTACAACGTGGTCGGGTGATATCGGTGCAAGCTGGGAAGTGTACAGAAATCAGATATCAGCAGGACTAAATCATTGCATGTCCGGTATTCCATATTGGACATTCGATATAGGAGCTTTCGTACTTGGTGCTTATGACGGCGTTTTTATGGAAGGCGGCAAGGATCCTGCATATCAGGAATTATACGCAAGAATGTTTCAGTTCGGTGCCTTCTCACCGATATTCCGCTCGCATGGCTCAGAAACTCCAAGAGAGATATGGGAAATGGGTGAGTTTGTTGAACCGATTTTAAAGATCAACAATCTGCGCTACCGGCTGATGCCCTACATCTACTCCATCGCCTGGAAAGTTACAAGTGATGACTATACAATTATGCGCGGACTCCCTATGGATTTTTCCTATGATGAAAATACATATTCTATATCTGATCAGTTTATGTTCGGTCCGTCGATAATGGTTAGTCCCGTTACTCGGTTCATGTACCATCATCCGCCTGAAACCAGCGAACTAATTTCATCCGAGCATTTCAAAACTGACGATGGGCATCAGGGTTTGTATGCAAAGTATTATAAGGATTCTGAAAGAAATATTCTGAGTAGAGAGCAAATTGATCCAAACATAAATATTTTATGGTATACAGGCAGACCTGATTATGCAACCGACTCGATGTATGCAGTTACCTGGAAAGGGAAAATTATCCCTGAGGAAAGCGGTTTGCATCAATTCCACCTGCTTTGTTACGATAATAAAAGACTTATACTCGACGGCGACACTCTTGAAATGGTTTACACAAGTGTCGAACAATATACTGAAAAAATAAATCTCGAATCCGGAAAACAATACGACTTTATTCTTGAAACCGAAAACCGTTCTACCGGTGCAGCACGTATGATTCTTAACTGGAAAACGCCTTCGATGTTTGCAAAAGAAAAATCGAAAGTTGAAGTTGATAAAACCAGGCAGGTTTATCTCCCAAAGAACAATTTATGGTATGATTTCTGGACAGGCAAGAAGTTTGAAGGGGGCAAGGCTATAACTGCCGAAGCTCCGATAAATATTCTGCCTTTATTCGTAAAATCCGGCTCTATAATTCCCATGGGTCCGTTCTTACAATATACAACTGAAAAACCTGCAGACCCTATTGAGCTCAGGATTTATGCCGGTGAGGACGGGTCTTTTAACTTATATGAGGATGAAAATGACAACTATAATTATGAAAAAGGAATATATGCTATAATTAGATTCGAATGGAATGATATAGAACGAACTCTTACAATCAATGATAGAATCGGTTCGTTCCAGGGCATGCTGAACAACCGTATTTTTGAAATTGTAATTGTTGATGAGGATAGTGGACATGGTCTTGAATTAAGCAGACAGGCAGATAAAACTGTTGAGTATAACGGTACAAAACAGATAATTAAATTCTGAGAAGTTGCTCATAAGTGAACAACAATCTATTATCAGACAGGTTTTAATATTGGTAAAAGTAAAATTGATTTGTATTTTTTATTTGCCTATAATTAACTATCGGCAGTTATAAGCCGATTTGATATCGGTATGTTAAAAATATGCAGGAGTGATAATGCCACACTGGTTAAAGGGTGTCATTAAAAACGTTTCAACTGACTGTGTAATATTTGGATTTGAAAATTCCTCTCTTGAAATTCTCCTTTATAAACGTGCACAGAATCCTTCAAAGGGCAAATGGGCATTGCCGGGAGGATTCTTAAAGCAGGGTGAATTAATCGAGGAAGCCGCCAGGAGAATACTTAAAGATACTACCGGAGTTAGTGATATATACCTGGAAGCCGTGGGTGTTTTTGATGACCTTGACAGATTTCCTTCATGGCGTGTATTTACTATTGGTTATTATGCTCTTGTAAGTCCTCATAACTATAAATTAATTATTTCCGGTACTTATACAATTGAAACAAAATGGTTCAGGCTGGATGAATTGCCCGAACTTGCCTGGGATCATAAACATATACTTGATATCGCACTCCAGAAACTCAGATACAGAGTTCTCCACCAGCCCGTCGGATTCGAACTTCTGAATAAAAAGTTTACGCTTCCTCAGTTACAGAATCTATATGAAGTGATATTAGCCAGGCAACTGGACAAAAGGAATTTCAGAAAGAAAATAATCGGAATGAATCTGCTTAAAAAGCTTAATGAAAAAGACAGCAATAATAAAAGACGTGCCGCCTATCTCTATAAATTTGATGAGGAAACTTATAGGAAACTTCTTGAACGCGGATTCACGTTTGAATTATAAAACTAATCCTAGATTATACAATTACCCGATTATTTTATAAACAGAATAAGATTGACCCTCAATAATTATTTTAACTTTTTTTCCATTAGTGCTTATTTTCGAATTTTTTCCTGCAAGAAGTTTTAAATCATCAATCTCAATATTCAGCTTAAATTCAGCTGTCTCTTCTCTTGCAGCAGGGTTAAATATAGCCAGAATAATTTCCGCATCAGCTGCCCGCGCTATAACAAAAGGATATGTGTTATCCTGGGCATATACAGGTACGAATTCAGCATATGCTGCCAGCGCATGTTCGGTCTTTTTCAATTTAATTAATTCCCTGACTCTGTTAAGCAAAGATCCCGGATCATTTTCCTGATCTTCTACATTGGGCGCGTTGTCTGCCGGGTCAACGGGAAGATAAAGTCTATCGGGCGGACAATTTGAGAATCCAAGATTTTTACCGTTATCCCACTGCATCGGAGTACGAGCTCCTGCACGAGGTTTATATGCGCCTTCAACGTATGGATTACCGTATAATTGTCTCATGCCTATTTCATTACCATAATAAAGAAATGGTATACCCGGCATTACTATGGAGAATGCAATTATCATTTCAAGTTCCCCTTCGGATCTATTTATATTGAGCCGCGAAAGATCGTGGTTACCGATGGGAAGATTTATATAACCTTTTCCCCTGGTTTTATTGTATTGATCCATATACATACTCAGAAAAGTCGTTATGTTGCCTTTTCCTTCCTTATCGAAAAAACTGTGCCCTTCTGAATAACCATTAAGTATACGCCAGCTTTCTTTTTGTAAAAGATCATTATACCCAGGGAACCAATGAAAAAAATCAGCATGAAATCCTCCGCCGAGTAAAGCGGATTCAGGATGTGACCATTCTGCAACCATAAACGATCCGGGATATTCTTCGTCCATAATATTGCGTATTTCATTCCAGAATTTCTTTGTACCTTCGTCGCGTGTATTAAAAAACTGATCATTGCCCGTAATGTTTGCATTTTTAACCAGCGCACCTGCCATATCGGCTCTAAAACCGTCTGCGCCCATATCCATCCAGAATCTCAAAATTTGCTTCAGCTCTTTATGCAGCTCAAGTATGTCAGGATGATCAACCGGTAACATCCATTCTTCCTCCGGTCTGGCAAATCCGAAATTGAGAGCCGGCTGACTCCAGTAAAAATTCCTCATAAACTGACCATTTCGCCTGCTGTACCCCTTGATAAATGCATCTTTGTAAATATCCGGAGGATTTATCCATGTATTGTTTGTCCATATATACCAGTTTGAATACTTATTATTTTCCTGTTTCGCCGATTCCTGAAACCAGGGATGATCAATACTGGAATAACTTATTACATAATCAATAAGAACATTAAGCCCTCGCTTCTCTGCTTCGGCAAACATTTTTGCTGCATCTTCATTTGTCCCATAACGCGGAGCTACTTTATAATAGTCCGAAACATCATAGCCGGCATCATTGAAGGGTGAATCGAAAAATGGATTGATCCATATTCCATCAACTCCCAGACTTTTCACATAATCGAGTTTTTGTATTATTCCTTTCAGGTCCCCAATTCCGTCACTATCGGAATCATAGAATGTCTGTGGATAGATTTGATAAAACACAGCATCATGAAGCCATTCCGGACAGTCGGGTTTTGTATATTCCCCAGTAATGACAGCAGAATTAACCGAATAACTTTCCTGTGAAATTGTTTCAGATACATTTAATATTGATAAAAGAATTAAAAGTATTATCAGGCAGATCTTTTCTGATTTCATTTTTTTACTGATTTGTTGTTAAATGATTTCTCTGAAAATTTTAACTCTCCGTATATCTGTTTAATCAGCAAATATCCGAAAATTATATTTGCAGATGTTTCATCTGCATCATTTTTTAAATTGAATGTGAACTTCTATTATTAATCAATAAAATATATTCTGTATGTAAAATCTGACGCAGCAGGGTCTGTCGGTTGTATAATTATATTCATATCAGCTTTTTCTGGTTTATTATTTACAACCTGACAGGTAATACGTTTTCTTTATTTCTTTCGGCTAAAACTTTCTGCAATATTTGAATATACAGAGCATAGTGAAAAATTTTTCTCCTTTTACTCTCTTTACTTGCTACCGCTGAAAAATATTCTTAAAATAAATCATAACCACGATAAAAACATTATCAGAAAGTTTTCTACTTTACCTGAATAACAATCTCACTTCCTTCCAATCCTTCTGAATCCGCTTTCAGTGTGATTTCTCCTTTTTCTTCGCCTGCCTGAATTACTGCAAGACACAATCCATTAAAAGCCTTTCTATAATCAGCCTTGAAAGGTTCATGGCTGGTTTGTAATCCATTATCAACACCTGCCAATTTCCCCATGCCTTTAACATTAAAATTAATGAGGTTTTCAGCGTATGGGACTAAATTGCCGGCATCATCCAGAACTTTAACAGTAATAAACGACAGGTCTAATCCATCGGCATTTATTTCATTCCTATCTGCCTGGAGTTGAAGCCTGTACGGTTCAGCGGCAGTGCGGACTTCTTTAATCAGTTCAACCTTACCAGTATTTATACCTTCTGCTCTTATAACTCCCTGCTGATAATTCAAGCGCCACATAAGATGAAATTTATCTTCACCCTTTTTCTTGATCCCAAGTGAGTTACCATTAAGGAATAATTCTACCTCATCACAGCTGGTATAAACCCACACATCAACTTCTTCACCTTTTTTCCAGTTCCAGTGAGGGAAAACATGCAGGACGGGCTCATCTGTCCACTCGCTTTTATACATATAGAAAGCATCTTTAGGAAATCCGGCAAGATCAATTATACCGAAGTATGAACTTCTTGCTGGCCAACTGTAAGGTGTAGGCTCCCCCAGATAATCGAACCCTGTCCAGGTATACATACCGGAAATAAAATCATATTTCTTAACAAGGCTCCATGTTTCTTCATGTGTCGATCCCCATGGAGTACAGCAATTGTCGTAGGACGAACATGTATAATCAGGGTTACCCTCGTTGAATGGAATATCCCATCTTAAAGGCCAGCGTCGGATGCTGTCGGATGGCATATCATAATATCCGCGGGTATGAAGTGATGATTCGGTTTCCGTAGCGATGAATGGTTTACCCGGAAATTCTTCAGGCACTTTAAGAAAATTTTCCAGGTGATAATTAAATCCGATAATATCGAGCACCTCTGCCCTGAACAACGGATTTGACGGTTCAGTACCGTTGCATCCGGCTGTTACCGGTCGAGTAGGATCAAGGCTCTTTACTATAGATGTGAGCTCTCTGGTAATCACTATTCCGCTGCTGTCTTTACCCCATTGTTCCATAACTTCATTACCGATACTCCACATAAATACACTCGGATGGTTGCGGTCACGGATCACAAAATCTCTCATATCCTTTTCATGCCATTCGTACCAGTCCAATGCATAATCATATTCCGACTTTTTAACCGCCCATATATCAAACGCCTCGTTCATAACAATAAATCCCATTTTGTCGCAAAGATCGAGAAGTTCCGGGGCGGGAGGATTATGAGAAGTTCTGATCCCATTACAGCCCATTTCTTTTAATATTTCTAACTGCCTTTCGATTGCCCGTTTGTTCACTGCAGTCCCCAGGCAGCCGAGATCATGATGATTACAGACCCCCTTAATCTTAACTCGCTCTCCGTTCAACAGGAAACCTTTTTCGGTATCGAAATCAAAAAAACGAATACCAAGCGGTGTTTCATAATTATCGCGTACTTCACCATTACACTCAACAAAGGTAAGAACTTTATATAGATATGGTGACTTATCCGACCACAGAATGGGTGATTCAACAATCAACTTGTGCGGAACTTCTTTTCTCTCCTTTTTCAACAGTGGCAATGAGGATTGAATCTCACTTACTTTCTCGCCTGATTCATCGATTACAATACTTCTTAAAACTACGTCTTCATCTTTGTCTGAAAAATTCTGAATTGTCGTATTTATTAAAACGACAGCTCGCTCATTGTTAACATCGGGTGTTGTTACAAACGTTCCCCACTTATCAACATGAATTTTATCAGTAGTAATAAGATGCACATTCCTGTATATGCCTGATCCGGAGTACCATCTTGAATTAGGCTGTTTTGAATTATCAACTTTCACGGCAATTATATTTTCTTCATCGCCGTATTTCAGATAAGGAGTAAGTTCATATATAAAAGAGATATACCCGTAGGGACGTTTACCGAGATAATTACCGTTTATCCATACTTCACTGTTACGATATATGCCGTCAAACTTAATAAAAGTCATTTTACCGGAACGCGACTCGGGCATTTTGAATGATTTACGATACCAGCCGGTTCCGCCCGGTAGCGCTCCGCCTCCCGGTGTTGCAGGATGATCTTTGCTGAACTCACCTTCAATACTCCAATCGTGAGGCAAATTTAAAACTCTCCAGTCAGAATCATTGTAATTAATTTTAAAAGCCCCGGGATCATCACCAGGCATGAATTTCCAGTTCTTTGTAAAAAGCTCGCTGATTCTGACAGTCTGTGGAATTGATGTGCATGCGAATAAATGGAATACAAGGAATGCTGAAATTATTAGCAAAAATATTTGAGTTGATAACTTTTGAGCAATTATTTTTGACATGTTTTTACCCCTGAAAAAAATTTATGAGGATAATTCCACACATTATACGACTCCCGTGAAACTGGCGTTTATGCATTGAAGCCGACTAATTTTTCGAAGATATTACCTGCCTGCTGCCATCATATAAAAGAGTTGTGTCAGGCTCAATCCGGAAATCCAGACCTATAGCTCTGTCCCTGGTAATCCATATAATTTCTATTGTTCTTTCTTTAAGCATTCCATCGAAGTGACCTTGTCTGTCACCAATCGTTAAACTTATAGTCTCTTCATCATAAATGAAAGGAATTATTGAAAATTTCCCTTTCTCATAATTGTAATTTATATTTTCATCTTCGTATAAATTAAAGCAACCATCCGATCCGGTATAAATAAATACCCTTAATGAGTCTGCTGGTTTCTCGTCTACAAATTGAATATCCGGACCACACGGTATAATTGATCCTGCTTTTACGAATACCGGAATTTTCTCGTAAGGGGCATTAACTGTAATTTTTTTACCGCCCTGTAAGTACTTACCTGAATTAAGCTCGTACCATCCGGTATCTGCGGGTAAATACACTTTACGTTCCCTGGCTTTATATTCGGTTACCGGATTAATCATCAGTGCCGGTCCGAACATAAACTGATCCCCGATATTGAGCACATTTTCGTCATTGCCGAAGTCCATAACAAGTGCGCGCATTATTGTGTAATCTTGCTGTGTAACTGCTCCAGTCAAAGAATATATGTAAGGCATTAAACGGTATCGCAGCTTGTCATATGCCAGCATCGATTTATATGCAGGGTGATCATCCGGTGCAATATTAAACATTTCACGATACGGGAACTGCCCATGGACACGGAACAACGGACAGAATGTTCCGAACTGAAACCATCTTGTGTTAAGCTCTCGCCATTCCTCCAGGTCGGCTTTATCAGGTTTTACGAAACGCGGCTCAACTGCAAACCCCCCAATATCTGTTGTCCAGTAAGGTATACCTGATAAAGAAAAGTTTAAGCCGGCAGGTATTTGTGCTTTCAGATCATACCAGCGCGAGGCAATATCACCGCTCCATGTTGCTGCGGAGTATCTTTGCTGTCCGGCAAAAGCAGATCTTGTAAGTATAAAAACACGTTTATCCGGATCAGTATTTCTTTGTCCTTCATAAACAGATTTTGAATTCATAAGAGAATAAGTATTTAAATAGCGGGCAGAAGTACCCAGTGCCGTAGGACCAATTCTTAGTTTAATTTCGGGGCTTGATAGGTTCGAATGTATATCGGGTTCGGTAGCATCAAGCCACCAGGCATCGATTCCTTTGCTAAACAATTTATCGTTTATCAAACCCCAGAATAATTTCCCGGCTCCCTCACTATAAGGATCATAAAATGTAGAGACATAACCGGGTCCCACCCAGTCTTTTTCGCCGACTTCTACATTACGTGTATAGAGCCATCCTTTCCTCAGAAATTTTTCATAGTTCTTTGTTCCGACATAAAATTTCGGCCAGACAGAAATCATTATTTTAGCATTTAGTTCATCGTGAAGAGTTTGAATCATACCTTCAGGATCAGGAAAACGTTCAGGATCGAATTCGTGATCGCCCCACTTGTCCTCCTCCCAGTAGAACCAATCCTGAACTATATTATCAAGCGGTATATTTCTTTTCCTGAATTCTTTTACAACGGAAAGAAGTTCTTCCTGTGATTTATATCTTTCCCTGCACTGCCACAAACCCATCGCCCATTTTGGCATCATCGGAGCTTTGCCGGTAATGGTTCTGTATCCTCTGATGATTTCATCAACACTTTTACCATGCACAAAGTAATAATCAATCTGATCCGCAACTTCGGACCAAAGAGAAATATTTTTGTTATAAATCTCATCGTGCGGAGTTAAATACTTCAAGCCAATGTAACCGCCCATCGGAATCCACTCAATCTTAATCTTATACTTCTTTCCAGGTTCCATTTTAAGTTCAGTTAAATGTGTCCAGGGAAGCCAGTTCTGACGCCAGGCATCGGCAATAAGTTTGCCGTTAAGCCACATTCTTATGTATGAAGAGGCATAAAGCCTGAATTTATGTATCCCCCCGACTGCAGATTCAATTTCACCACTCCATCTAACAGCGGCTACATTGCTGCCGAATCCCTCAGGGTATTCATCATTCACATCAAGATACTCATGCTCGATTCTCGATTCCTTTCTGGAAGTAAAAATATATTTGTACTCTCGATCTTTATAATAATCTGCACTTAAACCACCTTCTCTGCCTGTTTTATCATATAGCTTCAGAGATGAAATAGATTGATAGTCTCTTATATCCCCAAATTTAGTATGAGAATTATTATCCCATAGAATACCATAATTGTTGCTCGAAACAAGGAAAGGTATTGCATTAATAATGTTTAACTGCCACAGATCGACATCCTTTCCTTTATAATTAAAAACATTATTCTGGTGAGCACCTAATCCGTAGTACGCTTCTGCCGGCGGTGAATGGAATAGCTGTTGGATGTTGTATACTTTCTCACCCATTTCCTCCGTAAGAGTAAAAATCCTGCTATTACCGTCCTTCTCTTTTAATAAGATTTTCCCTTCGGAATCAATAAATTCAATATGTCCGTTATCGGAATTAATTTTTACTGTAAGTTTATCAGTTGAGATTATAATAAAACCGTTAGACTCTTCGACTCTCCAATGAACCTTATCCCAGTTCTTTTTACTTACCATTAAACTGGGTCGTTCTGAAAATGATTCTACCGGTGTGGCTATAACATGAATTATATTATCGGAACAGATTTGTATCTTTAGTCTTTGTGCTTCCGATGGGGTTTTCTTTTTCAATTCAATTATTACATGATCGTCCTTTTTTTCAAAACCGGCATAAAGAGTTAAAGAGAAAAACGAATATAGAATTATAATAATGAACGCTGTTGTTTTTTTCATAAAAATACTAGTCTCCTAATAATTCTTTGAACCGCCCGTTCCCATATCCACACGGTAAACCGTATAGTCTGCTCCGTCCTTCATATTGGTAGTAATCATATAAATATAATTACCGCTGCCCCAGTTAAAGTTCCTGCAAAAACCCGGCAGAATTCCTTTGTAAAAGTATTCACTTTCTGAACTTGCAAGGTCAAATACAAGCATTGGATTTTCATCATCAATACTTATATACATCTTCTCATCATTTGAAAAGTTTATACCGGTAACCACTACATCTGATGAATCATTAAATGAGAACTGATCAAGATCATAAACCAATTGTTTTTCCCCCAGCTGACCTGGAGCTGTAATCGGTATACGCCATATTCCGTTCGCCGGGTTTTGTGCATCCGGAGATGCCACATTTACAACAACATATATACTGTTCTCGTAAACACGTAAAGCTGTTATATCATCTTCTAAAAAAATATCGAATGTGGATGCTGTCAGTGCTTCGTCAGGAGCAACTGCTACTAATCCGCTTCTTCTCCCAGCAGTATAGTAATAACCATTACTATCGAAATCACCAACTTTAACAACCTTTCCGGACGGCAGTCTTGTCCATCTTATTACCTCGCCTGTCTGCAGATCCGCGACATCAATTGCGCGATTGTTTTCAGGCAGATAAAGTCTTCCATCAGGTCCCACAACTGCATCGTAAGGAGAGCGGCTTGTCTGTCCGAGCAAAGACTTTTTTCCACCAGGTGTAACTTTAACAATTTGTCTGCTCGATGTTTCTATAACAAAGATATTTTCGTCTGCATCCACAGCTACTACACTTAATGAGATCGCTGGTTCAACAAAATTACCATATTGTTCAAGTACCTGGTCGACTCTGTACGGACCTTTTTTGGCTACAAGGAATGCGTGGTTTGATACTACCTTAATGGTGCAGGCTTCCAGTACGACATTGGGCCGAAGCACAACGAGCTCGTTCTGGGTGCATGATAATATATCTACAGTTACGTTATCAAAATAAACGTTGTTGTTTTCCTTTACAGGATCGAAGTTTTCACCCCGTATAGTAATTTTATTCACACCTGGTACCGCTGCATTGGCTGGAATTATTTCAGTAATAACCGGAGAGCCAGGGGGAGTAAAATCTTTATCCCATTGCGGCTCAGCTACATCGTATTCGCATCCTGATATCATCATAAATAAAGCAGCTAATAATAATGAAATAACTAATGGATTGTGCAAAGTCTTCATAATATTCTCCTCTTCGTCCGATTAAAGTGAAAAACGAGCCGTCATACGTTGTACTTTGTCCCATACTCCGAAAGGTGTATAGGAATAGTCAAATGCAAATCCGTATCTGGAAACACCTAATCCGAATGTAAATCCTGTTTCACTGCTGCCCGATACATATCCTCCTCTGAGCGAGATCATGTTAAGCAGCTCATAATCGATACCAATCTTTATCTGTTCCGGATGATCCCGATGATGACTTGCATCGATACTGATGAAAAGCGACTGATCCAGAGGAAGTTCACCTATCAGATCAATTACGTTCATCGATATACCAAGAGTAAATACCAGTGGCGCCTGAAAACCTTCTTCAGCATACTTTACTTCATTTGAAAAATTCCGGATCGACATACCGAAAACCAGGCTTTCGATCCCGGTTCTGAACTGAGTTCCGAAGTCGAATACAAACGGAGTTAATTCATTCTTTTGAGAAACAGCCGATGTATCAACCTCCGTAACATCTGCAACCAGACTCTCTCCCAGGTCTTGCTTAACCCAGCGCACCTGTCCTCCTATGCTGAATCTGTCAGTAATTTGTTTTGCATATCCGAGTCCTACAGCCACAGCACTTAGTTTAAAAATTCCGGTGTCGTCGTAACCCAGATCTGTTGCTGGATTAACTCTGGTACCGTAAAACTCTCCGTAATCAACACTCTGAATACTTATGCCGAATACACCGAAATTACCCTCAAAAGGATTAATTGCTGCTGACAGAGTGTAGTGATTTATATCTGCGATCCACTGATTTATGCTTGCCGATACATCAATAAAGTTTTCCAAACCAGACATCCCTGCAGGATTAAAAAACAATGCACTTGAACCAACCTGCAGACTCGTCATAGCTTCTGCCATTGCAGCACCGCGTGCATCGGAAACAACACTGAGGAACTGGAATCCGCTCTGCGCTAATTTTTGGTTGGTTTGAGACAACGAGATATTTGTTTGCATCAATCCAATAACCAGGGAAATAGCAAATACTTTTACCTTGATTTTCATTTTTTATCCCCTTACCTGATTATCACAAATTTGCGGAAGTTTGATTCACCTTTTCGATAGATGAGATCACCCTGCCGGTACATAAGATCACCGGTACGGAAAATAACTTTTAAGTCGTCGTCTAAAATATCATGTGTTGAGTACTTGTCTTCTGCAGCATAAGTGTCTTCAGTAACCTCCACGTACAAAATGTAAATTCCGCTGACGACTATCTGCCCGTATTTCGTTTTGGAATCCCACAATTCATCCCCGGTACCATCGTCATGATCGGTTTCCCAGATTAGATCACCTCTTTCAGTATATATTTTCACATCGCATACCGGGGGTAAACCATAGAATGCAATTCTGTCGTACTGCGATTCATCACCAAACTGAAATACCCTTGCTCTTATATCGTAGGGATTAGGTACAACTCGCAATTCTGAAAGAAAACTTCCGGCAGGTCTTTGCAGATTTGCGGGTATGCTTGTAATTGTCCAGAACATGCCCGAATATAACGGTTTCCCCGGTTCAGCTTGATTTTGTGTACCATCATCCTTCGATTGTATGTAATAATAATAGTCGAATCCTCTGGCTGCAGTCAGATCATCAAATGAATTAACCGCATCTGAAGCATCACATTCAAAAATCTTCTGGTATCTTGTGTTGTAATCGAGAACTGATCCTTCAGATCTGTAGATTACATAACCATCGAAGTGAGGATGACTTTCAGCATTGTCTGACCATTCCAGTTTTATCCTGTCGCCGCCGGAAGTAACTACAAATTCATCAGGAGCAGGAGGCGGCTGAGGTAATGTATAGCCCGATTTGAAATTATTAATTGCATTCCGGTATGTCTGAATTATTGAGTCTCTGCCGGTAAATACCCATTCATTTTTATATTCATTATGATCTGTCGTAGTTGAACCATCGGGTTTAACAAGTTCCGGTGAAGCTGAACTATTACGCCACTTAAGCCATTTATCGCCGACTTCGCGCGCTTTTTCCCATGATATACCTGACACGCCTTCAGCAAATACAATATGAACTTTTTCGCCATGAGCTAATGTATAAGGACCATATCCCTGCCCCTGACTAGTGCCGCCTCCCGATTGTCTGCGGGGATCGGAATAATTGATCGGATAATTATCGCCCACTATCTCGTCATGCTGTTGTTCGGGGTGTCCTTCACTCATTGCGGTAAATCTGTCATCCATAAAAATCTCGTCATACTGGCTTACATCTGCCAGCATAATATTTATATCGGAACTTATAAACCAGGTCGTTCTGGGTTGAAACAGGTCATCAGCATTATTTGACGGTGATATATCTGCATGCAGTGTAACACAACCTGCGTATTTTGCCGAACCCAGAAGTCCGTCCTCAGCTTCATTGGGGCAGCCCCAATCTTCATCGTAAGTAACTGCAGTTCTTTCTTTGCTTGGTCCGTAGTACGAATAAAATCCTCTCATGTTATGAATATCAGATGAGGGATTAGTAAAAGAGTCCGCAGCCGGATCCTGACCGAATGCGTGATTGAGGGTACTGTTTCCCCAGGTGGATTCAAAAGCGCCCCATGTTGAACCCCAGCCGCTCGATGTTACACCTGCAAACGCATACCTGTAAATAAAATAAAACCAAACATCCTGAAGAGTCTGCTCTTTCACATCCCCCGCCGCATTATAAATGCCGGTATTCTCGAATTCGTAATCATTTATGAAATAATTACCATGATTCTGGCTTGTAAAAACCATAACTTTTTTGGTAACCGTAATTCCCATAGAGGTGTGAAATTTAACGATTACCATCCTGTCCGAAGGCAGACTTGCGTCTATACTGTCCACTAAATCATATACATCGTTTAAAGTTGCTTTCTGGTCATCGACAATTACATTGGGATGATAATCCCTGCCCACAAGTTTAAAATACGTTGGGAATATCTGGTTTACACGATCAACGCCGTCACGGGGACCCGAGCCTATTACCTTAACGCCTTTCTCCTTATTTTCCACAGGATCATCAAAGTTCTTCGCGCCTATCCAGAGTCCCTTCATTCTCGCGGTATTCTGATCGATACTGTATTGAGCGGGCCAGGAAAAATAGTTGGTGTTTCCTGTTGTGCTCTGTCCTTCGTATTCAGCACCGATTTCGCTCACAAAGGACTGTAAATCAGAGACCCGGAGCCACTTAATTCTCTGGGCAAAATCGGTTTGCATTGCTGTAATAAAAAATAATGCAAGCATGAATACCGGTAACTGCAATTGAATTCTATCTTTATAATTTTTCATTTAATCCTCTTTTATATGACTAATCAGATAAATTAAAGGACACTCTTAAACCGAAATTTACATATCTTGGATTCAGGAACCAGAATGTGGAAGCATTCGGCATATCTATATAAGCTTTATCCTCTAACACTTTATCGATTCTGCTTTTCTCAACAACGCGCCATTCAGCATTTTTATATTCATAATATTTCCCCGTTGATCCTTCAAAATAAATCGGTCGTTCCTTCCCTGGTTTTGTAATATCGATAACAGACTGATATTCCATAGGCTGGAATTCCGCACCGGGTTCTCTGTAGTTCCCGACTTTATCATCACCGGGAATGTTGTCGTAGGCTTCGCTGCGTGGCAGATGGAGTGAAAGCATATAATCCTGATCCCAGGTATTCCAAAGACGCAACGTATTGAAAACGTTCGAGACGTCCATAAACAGATTAAATGTAAAATTACCCACATCAAACGTTTTTTCGAGGCGCAGATCAACGTTAAAGTAATCAACGGCTTGCACGTTATTCTGAATTGAGGGAAGACCGTTTGTATTCCAGGTTACCCAATATCCTGCCTGCCAGTCCAGAAGCACATTCAGCATCAGACCTCCGAAAACATAATGTCCGAAAACTTCGGGACCGAATTCCACCTGTGAAAATATGTTTATATTTGCTCTGGCATAAGGTTGTGGAATCGGTCGGTTCTGATACTGATTAACGGTTGCCTCATCATATTTCTTCTGATCCGAAACATTATCGTAAATATTGGCAGAACCGAAATTCCCCGATGTATTTACCTGATATGTGTAATTTGCAAAACCCGACCACCATGAGCCGTGCGTCTTTCTCAATGTTACTTCGAATCCTCTTATATCCTCATAATTGTTTGCTGTGGTGCGGGAATAGGAAAATCCGGCAGCCGAAGAAATATATGTGGAATTATTCTGCTGATCGGATATATCATTATAATACGCAGCTATCTGAATCAGAAAATCGTCATCAATCGAAAAATCGAATCCTAATTCATACGATACAGTCTTGGAAAGTACTAGGTTCGGATCACCGAAACTGGTTAATGCGTTCTTTTCAGTCCTCTGGATTCTGAACATATTTTCATAAACCGGTATCTGTTTGAAATGACCGTAATTAAAAAATAGTTTCGCATTTTCAGTAATCGGATGAGCTATACCTAATCTTGGACTCAACTGCCACTGCGGTTTTGCTTTTTTCCGGTTAAACTCCATTGATTCATCATATTCAGTTGAGAAGAATTGAATATTGAAAGGATTTACATCATACCATTCGGAATTTGAATTGCTGTAATCCAGCCTTAGACCTGCATTAAGAATAAACTCTTTGGTCTCAAGTTTGTCCTGTAAATAAACTGCAGCTCTGTAAGGAAATACTCTCATCTGAACTCTGTTGGCGTATGTTTTGCCTCCTGTAGCGGAAGCTATGGTGCCGTAATCGAAATCCAAATCATTATAATTAAACTCCACTCCTGCCTTTACAAGGTTATGGAAATTAACCTGACTTGTGAAATCGGCTTTTAGCGTAGTTGTATTTACAACAGTAAAGTCGCGCGGTTTTGCAACATGCTGTCCTCCGGTAATAATAACACCTTTCGAATCGAACGGCCAGTAGCCGAGCGGATTGGAATCTGTAACAAATCCGGGTAATACTTCGTACGTATCTGAGGTGTCTCTCAGAGCTGAAGGACGTGTATTGTATGATACCCTAAAATTTTCAATTGATACTTCATAAAAAGTTTTAGGATTCAGTGTGTGTGTAAATTTTGCAGAAAAAGAACTGTTGGCAATATCGGCAAGTGCAAAATTAAAATCCGAAAATAGCGTAATCATATCCGAAGGAAGTCCTATATAACTAGCTACATCCGCAATCTCGTTAGGCCAGTGAGGATAGTAGTATACACCGGTACCGTCCCAGTTATGACGCATTGTAAATTGTTTACCGATTAATGATGACAACCGTAATCTCATAGAACTTGATAAATCAGATGTAAGCTGCAGGCTCCAGTCGTAGTCTTCATATTTATCCCGGGAAAGCGGAAATACAAGCGCATCCTGAGAACTTCTATATGACGTATAAAACCGCAAATCCCCCAAGGCTTTACTGACAAAAGGAACGGGTCCGCCGAAACCTGCGTCAATTCCTATATCAGGTATATCGCTTTGCTGTTTCTTTCTTGTTTCATACATAAAAACTCTTTGAGCGCCAAGCGGTGTAAGATCATTATCGGGATCATTATCGGAATTTAGGATTTGTGATATCTCGTTCCAGCCTCTGAATTCGGGATATTGTCTTCTTGTATATTCATCCCAGGCTCCATTTCCGGTTCCGGTCCATGCAACAGCATCATCGTAGAAAGGACGCAGTACATAAGATCTCGGATCGTGAATGTCGTAAACACCGTCAACTTTAGCATACTTCCTTCCGGGTGGATGATACCTGATTTCAAACCTTCCCGAATATCTTTGTTTGTCCCCTTCTCTTGTTACCACGTTTATAAGTCCCGATCTGACCTGTCCATACTCTGCATTAAATCCGCCCCGTTCAACCGAAATTTCCTTTACCGCACTCAAAGCGATTCTGGTGGAAGCCTGATTGTTTCTGGGATTACGGAGTGTGACGCCATCGAGCATAAAGAGAATTTTATCAGTTCCCCCTCCGCGGATATTCATTCCGCGAATTCCCGCCTGCAAACCGACTACACCGGCTACACTGCTTACAGGTAAGTTCTGAATCTCTTCATCAGATAAAGAAACAACACTCGTTGCAACATCAGGCTTGATGGCTTTTCTCTCAGCAACAACAACCAATTCTCCAACAGCAATCGATTCCGTTTCCATCTCTACATTTAGTTGGGTTGTTTGATCAATAAAAACTCTGACATCATTAACAATTATTTTCCTGTAACCAATAAATGAAAATTGCACCTGATGTACTCCTGGTGGTACATGCAGAATAGTATATTCACCATCTGTATTAGTAACCGTGCCGAGTGAAGTTCCCATAATTATAATATTTGCAAAAATCAAAGGTTCACCCGTATTCTTATCAATTACGGTACCTGATATCTTACCCGTTGTACCGGGATAAATCGGAGTTGCAAATGCAATTGTCAACAGCAGAATCGGTATTAATAACCTCTTCATTTGTTCCATATATTTATACTCCTTCCGGTTAAATAAAAAATTTAGTTAAAACAATGTGAAGGACTTTAATATCTTATTTACGAAAGTTTTAATGTGCCTGAATCTTGCATTAGTATAATTACAAAATGGAATATATTAGTCATATCCATTAGAAATTATAATAAGTGTATTATTTACACTTTATAAATGGAACATAAAAAGTCTTTCTCAAAAAGTCAATCCCTATATAGTTGAACGCTACTTAGCATCCGAATTAAGAAATATATAGGTCCATTAATCTGTTATCTTAATAATCCGGAAGCTGCACATTATGTTATCACAACACCTTTTTTCAAGATAATATTTGCATATCTCGCTGTTTCACCGGTTGCTACAACTGCGTATGCTTCTTCTGTCCGTTTATAAAACTGGAATCTTTCGAGATACTTAAAATCATTGAACGGTTCGCCACTATCTCTGATAATGGTTAGGTAACTCTTCCATATCACTGGCTTATAATTATCTCCCTCAACAACTTTCATTAAACAAACCGGATAATCGACATAAGTATCGAGTGGAAAAAACTGAAGTACCGCTTTTAATATTTCAGGAATGGAATGCCCATCAAGACGAATAAGATTCTTAGCTTTCGAAGCAGAAGGGAAATTTCCAGCGGCGAAAACAATTTCATCTCCGTGTCCCATTTCCATCATGACTTTTAATAATTCAGGGCTCAAAATACCGGGAATTAACTTTAACATGGTCTGCTCAATAAATTTATGTGAAAATTATTTTACAAAATTACTCTTCAAATCTTTACGGGACATAATAGCCCCATAATATAGAATAACACCAAAACAGATCATTGGCACAGAAAAAGAGAAATTTATACTTCCTGTCCCGTCGGACACCAACCCTTGCAATGCTGTTAATACAGCTCCACCCAGTATTGCCATAATCAAACCACTGCCACCGATTTTCGTATCTTCACCTAAACCTCTGACCGATAATCCAAATATTGTAGGAAACATCAATGACATACAAGCTGAAATACACACTAATGCTATTACTCCTACAAAACCACCTGAAAGTATAACCATTCCAGTTAATATTATTGCAAATGCAGCTAATACAGATAACAACTTGCCCGGCGAGAAGTATTTCATCAGCCCTGTACAAAGAAATCTGAATACCGTAAAAAGGATTAATGCTGCAGTATAGTAGGAAGCCGCTTCCTGCTCATTCAGATTTAATTCGTTCATAACATATCTGATTGTAAACGACCACACACCTATCTGAGCGCCGACATAAAAAAACTGTGCAACAACTCCCCATGAATAATGTCTGTTTTTAAATAATCTTTTAAAAGTTGTCGTTAGATTTAATTCTTTTGAGTCGTTCGAAACTTTGGGCATATTAACTACCGCAATAAGCATCCATATTATCAGCAATATTAGAGCAATAGCAACGTAAGGTCCCATAACCGCAGATAATTCCTGCGACTGAATTTGTTTTAGCTGTTCTTTACTCATAATCGCCCTGTCTCCGGCACCAGCGCTGTTAAGTTGAGATAAAATAAAAAATTGACTTATCACTACTCCTGCAATTGAACCAATTGGATTAAAAGACTGCGCCAGATTTAATCTCTGAGTTCCAGTATCTTCCGGACCCATTGCTATTATGTATGGATTAGCTGATGTTTCAAGCACGGATAAGCCGCCGGCAAGTATGTACAGTGATGCAAGAAAGTGAAAGTAGTTCATCGATATGCTGGATGGATAGAATAATAAAGCACCTGCTATGAACATCCCAAGTCCAAGTAGTACCCCTGCCTTATATGAAAACTTTTTAATAAAAATTGCTGCCGGTATCGCAAGACAAAAGTATGAACCGTAAAATGCCATCTGGATCCATGATGTTTGAAAATCTGACATGCTCATTATTCTTTTAAATGCAGCCAGAAGAGTATCGGTCATATTATTTGCCAGACCCCACCAGGCAAAGCAGCTGGTCAAAAGAATAAATGGAAATAGAATATTCCGGGGTACAATTTTTTTACTTTCTTCAGGGATATTATGTTTATTCCCTGCTGCTTTGATCATACCTTCCTCACAGCACTTTATTAATAATTCTTCCTCTGTCAGTTTAAAAGCAATTTTCTATTTTTTAACCATAAAGAGAACCAAAATTATCACATGCCTTGATGTCTGCGCATTCAAGGTATTCAGTACCGAATGCATTCCACGCACTTGGTCTGAATATCCTTGATCTTTCTATGTTGTGCATATTAACAGGGATCCTCAGCATTGAAGCTAACGTAATTAATAAATCTCCTATATGTCCGTAAGAAACAACACAGTGGTTTGCGCCCCAATTTGCCATTACTGAATATACATCAGTAAAAGCACCTTGTCCGGTTAGGTTAGGAGCAAACCATGTTGTAGGCCATGTCGGATTGGTTCTTGCATTAAGAACTTCATGGACCGAATCAGGCAACTGAATTGAATAACCCTCCGCCAACTGTAAAACTGGACCAAGTCCTTTAATAATATTCAGCCTGAACATTGTAAGTGGCATTCCTCCACTGGTTAAATAATTTGAGGAGAAACCGCCACCTCTGAAATACTCAAGCTCTGCAGGATACCAGGTTGTTGCCTTTAAACATTCTTTAACCTCCTTAACAGAAATTTCCCAAAATGGTTTTAGTACCGGTTTCCCTTTTCTCACCTGTCTACCGGTACCGTCCAACGAAGCCGACCCCGAATTAATTAAATGAATAATACCATTGGCTGCATTGCCGGTTAGTTTTTTCCCGGTTACTCGGTTTACCGATTCAGGACTCCAGTACGATCTTACATCAGCAAAAATCTGTGCAGTATCGGTTAATAGATGACCTAATAACATACATATTCCATTAAGGTAATCATTCTCTGTTGCAAATATGAAAGGTTCTCTTATGCCATTCCAGTCAAATGACGAATTCAGTATGGCTTCTGTAAAATCTCCGTTCGGGAAATGATCTGTCCATTGCCTTTGACCTTGAAAACCTGCAGCTATTGCATTTTGTCCTGATGCTTCTTCTTTAAAATCCTTCTCATTCAATTTATTATTGCCTATCATCATATCGCGGCAAATCAATGTCATTTTTATAATTGTCTCCCATTCATAATCTTTTCTTTCTCTTGAGGACTGGATCTTCTGCGGATTTGTATCTTTGCCTTCACGGCAGTTTTTTCTCACCCAACCGAGTGCAATATTAAACTCCTCCTCATCATAAATATTTTCTTCGATTCGTCTAACCAATTCAGACATGTCGACCGTAACGGCTCTCATTCCAAGATAATCGCTCAGAAAATTGTGATCCACCATAGAGCCTGCAATTCCCATTGAGACTGCTCCGATTGAGAGATATGTCTTTCCTTTCATTTCAGCAACAGCTAAAGCAGCTTTGGTAAACCTTAATAATTTCTCCTCCACTTCAGCAGGAATTATTTCATCATTCCTGTCCTGAACTTCCCTTCCGTATATTCCGAAAACTGTCTGCCCGAGTTGGGAATAAGCAGCAAGAGCAGCTGCCAGATAAACCGCGCCCGGTCTCTCGGTTCCGTTAAAGCCCCATATTGCTTTGGGAATCAGAGGACTGCTATCCATAACTTCGGTACCGTAGCACCAGCTTGATGTAACTGTAATCGATACTCCCACTCCTTCTTTTTCAAATTTCTCAGCCGCCTGTGCCGCCTCGGTTGTACCCCCGATACATGTATCAGATATTATACATTCTACCGGAAGTCCGTTTGAGTAATATAGATTTCTGCTGATAAGTCTGGCAACAGATTCAGCCATTTTCATAGTAGGTCCCTCCAGCGATTCTCTAACATACTTACGTCTGCCGTCAATAACCGGTCTGATTCCAACTTTTGGAGTTCTTCCTTTATATCTTCTAACACCTACAGCAGTTTTCATAACATGCTCCAGTTAAATATCAAGTAAGTGAAATTATATATAATTTTAATCACACATTTATCGGTCTGCAAAAAATCAACCGGCTGCATAACTCTGTTTTTTATTTTCAGTGAAATCTGCTCCCTGCAGGAAACATCGTTATTCATTATAATCGTATTATCATCATACAATCCCGAATTCATCACCTGCTTAACAAGGTCCTCACCAATATTTCTGCTCAGGTCGTAGTACTCTTTTTTATAAACATAACTACCTGCCATACCGCAACACTCATAACTGGATTGTTGAAACTTATAACAGGCTATATTCAATAAATCCGGTACGATATTCTGCAATCCAACGGATTTAAGCCGGAGTGTGCATGTTTGAATATCTTTACATCTTTATTCTCAGAAAAATCAGTAGTGTCTCCGGCTACCCAAGGAATAATTTCCAGATACTGTCCTGTGGAAAACTGTTTTTCCCGAAGTAATAATTTTTTTAATAATTTTTTTATTACACCCTTCAGCTGCGGGACATCAATCTTCTATTTATATATTCAATGATTATTAAACTCTATTTTTCTGCCTGTCACGCTCAGATACGTACTTTCATTTTGTTCAAAATAGCCTGGATTCCTGGGTTCATAATATGCAGGCGAAAATGAATCCGAAATTATTTTATGCCAGTCTTCCAGGCATGTGACTTTACCATCCCCAAGTGCCTGTACTCCAACGTTTCCAAGTACCGTGCTTTCAACGGGTCCCGAATACACAGGTAATCCGGTTGCATCTGATACTAGCTGTATCAAAGTTTTATTTTTACTCCCGCCTCCAACAATGTAAAGTTTATTTATATTCTCACCTGTAGTCAGTTCAATCTGTCTTATGATACTTCTATAGCTGTAAGCAAGACTCTCGAGAATTACCCGGGTAATAAATGCTGTACTGCAATCATATTTTTGTCCTGTTGCTGACAGGAAGCGGATTATTTTCGAGGGCATATCACATGATTGGAAAAATTCATTATGATTAATATCGATCCATGCTCCGGCATTACCGAAACTTTCGGCTTCATAGGTTAAATCGCTATAACTAATATCAGGCGATTCAGATTCCCATATTCTTTTACATTCCTGCAAAGACCAGAGTCCGGTTATATTTTTAAGAAATAGTACGGTCCGGTTGTAACCGCCTTCGTTGCTAAAACTA
>JAFGMI010000044.1 GCA_016927595.1 Melioribacteraceae bacterium
CGAGAAACGCTACTTTTTTTACGGGTATAATAGTATTAGCCGCCCTCTTTATGGGTGAATTTAATGCACTTGCAGCATTGATAACCATGTTCTTTTTAATAACATACGGTACGTTAAACCTTGTCGTATTCATTCAGCAGAGTATGAATATTATAAGCTTCAGACCGACTTTTAAGGTTCCCAGATTTGTTTCATTGTACGGAGCTACCGGCTGCATATTTATGATGGTACTTATAAATCCCGTATTTAGTCTAGTCGCAATTGTTGTAATTGTTATTCTCTATATCTGGCTGACAAGAAAAGGTCTGAAAGCAGACTGGGGAGATATAAGAGGAGGAATGTTTCTTGCGCTGGCGGAACGTCTGGCGGCAAAATTCCCAAGGCATCATGTAGCCTGGAAACCGGATATTCTTATTCCTATAGAAGAACCGAAAGTTTGGGCAGGTCCATTATTGTTTATAAGGAATATCAGTTATCCTTCGGGTAGTTTATTTGCTTTTTCTGTAAAAGATGAAAATATAAAAGAAACCGAAACCGCATTAAGCGATCTCATAAAACCATTACAAGACGAAGGAATACTTGTAAGTTCAACAGTGCTGGAAGATCACGACTTTCTTCACGGGACAAAAATGGTCGTTCAGACTCTAAGGGGCGGAGCATTCAGACCAAACACACTCTTTATTACTCTGGGGAATAATGAGCAGAAAGATACGAACATCGCAACACTTGTATCGATGGCAACTCAATATGAATTGGGGGTTCTGATTTTAAGACAACATACACGTATTGCATTTGGGATGCAGAAAAATATAAATCTGTGGCTGAGAGACAGGAGTCCCAACTGGCATCTCGCCATGCTGATGGCTCTTCAGCTTCAATTAAACTGGGAGGGAAAGATTAATCTGGTTACAGTAGCTCAGGAAAAAACTGATGAAGCCAGATTATACAAATTCCTTAACAGATTAAGCGACAGGACAAGGCTGCCTTCACTTACTGAATTTCATGTGCTGAAAGGTAGCTTCCAGGAGGCTCTGTCGAATTCACCCAGAGCGGATATAAATTTGTTCGGACTCAGTGACGAATTAAATTTTCAATTAATGAGAGAGACACCAGAACTGATTAAATCCTCGTGTCTTATCGTTAAAGATTCGGGAAAAGAAAGTGCTCTTGCTTAGTTCAATAATTTTATAGTTAATTTCTGTTATTTTATCAGATTCATCTTTCCAATTAATCTCTCCGCCCCGACATTCAGTGAATAGAAGTAAATCCCGCTTGAAACCTTCAAACCGGCAGTATTTGTTCCGTCCCATTCTGTTAGATAATTCCCGGACGGAAGTACATTATTAACAAGTTCTTTAATTAGTTCTCCGGAGATATCATAAACCGACAGTTTCACATTCCTGTTAGCGGCACCAGACGGAATGGTATATGAAATTATAGTACTAGGATTGAACGGATTCGGATAATTCTGTGATAGAAATATTTCCGCCGGTAGATGTTCCTGATTTTTTCCATTCTTTACTGAAGTGATAAGAGAAATACCTGTGCCGTAGGAATTACCTTCCTTGTCAGCCATATATATGTTTACCCATTCAGGTCGTGATGCCGCCGGCAGATAATTCTCATTCCATTCTTCATCGGTAATACGGTAAAAATTAGTTGTAGTATATTCATGATAACTACTGACAGGACCGGCAAAAGCCACATATTCTCCGGAAGGCAGCCCGGCAGCAATGATCATAAGATCGATATCACCGGTGCCTGAATGCTTTACCCATCCAACCATGCCTCCCCCTGCGTCGGTAGGTGCCGTATGATAGTCTGCCACAAGCCTGTCTTTGTTCAGCATAGTCTCTCCTCCGCTGTACATGGGATAATACAATCGGGTATACCAACCCTGATAATCAGGTACGCAGCTGAAAGATTCACTGAGCATAGATTTCAAAAAACTTATTTCATCTTCAGTTAATCCGGTTTCGTTCAATTGCTTAATCGCTATGTTTCCGAGTGTGTCTGCCACACCGGAGAGATGAGTAAAGTAATTTAATATATCCTGTTTGCGGTAATCATCTCCGAAATCGATCGAAATTATTTTATCATAAGCCGAATTAGCCAGCTGCTCAACACTCGAATAAAATTCCGGAACTGGTTCAACATAGCTATATGGATAGGAACAAACAGCACCTCCGGTATAGGATTGTTTTGCATACAGCAGATTATCGTGCCTTAGCTCAGTCCAGGAAGCCAGCTGCGTATTCATGGTTTTCTGCCACCATGCTGCAGACTGCATAAATTGCGGCAGTTGTTCCCTGTTTTGAGGAGGATTAAGAGAACGTATAGCATTAAGCCAGTTATTATAGATAGTACTGTTCCAGAATTCATCTTTGTACTGATCAATCAGGTAACGAAGCGCAGCAAGATTAGATGCATATTTATACTGTTCCAGTTCGTCCTGTAATAATTGAAGTGCCGCATCATTACCGAGCGCGAACAATACATCAAGCGTGGAAGGAAGCATCCGCTTTATCTTAATACCGTTATAGTTTATTTTATCATATACAACGCTGCCGGTTATATAAGAGTCGATCACAAACCTTTGTCCGAATAATAAAAAAGATGAAGCCGGTTTGATATCTTCAGCCGAAAAGGGATTAATTATAAGTACCTGAGAGAGAATCCGCTGGTCTGCGTAAGACTGATTCCTCAATATGTTCTGGAAGAGTTCGAAATTAAGCGAATCCAGGATTTGCTGCGACGATGTTAATCCTGATTTTTGCATAACATCAGCCAGGTTTGAAATCGTTACATTATCCTGTTCCCCGACGAACAACTCTATCATCTCATTTATTTCATTATACTCAGCGGTCAGCTCACAAAATTCAATCAGTTCCTTCAGCAGCAAAGAAGAAAAGGCTTGTCTTCGAACATCGCTTAAAGCCGGGGGATCTTTGGCATTTGGCGAGATCAGATACAGCTCCATTTTTCCGAACCATATCATGACTCTGAAATATTCTTCCAATTCCCGATAGTACGTATCTGCATAATGTCCGCGGGGTTTAAACTGACTGAAATCAATTTTTCTGGGAATGCTGGAAAGAAAATTAATCTCAGCGTATTCTTCATTGTAAATCAGTTCCAGAATTTTCTTTATCTCTTCCGAATTCTGATTGTAAACAGCGGTGTAATTATCATCAAAAAGTTTAAGCGGCACGCTCAGGTACAAATCCAGATCGCGCAGACCTCTTTCAATTTCCGGCGACAATGTATACCGGTTTCCGAATAAAGTAATCTGACTTTGCAGACGCTCAATAAAGTTTTTTACTTTAGGAATTAACAGCGATAATTCCATTTGCTTAAGTATTTCATCGTATGATCTGTGAACAGCATGAATGATTGCATCGGAAGTAATAAATACCGGCAGATCCTTGTGGAATATATCTGCAAGCTGCTCGCCGAATGAATTTTTCGCAAGTCTCTCGGTTACAACGAATCCGTTATTGTTTAGTAATAACCTTTCTTCGCTGGTCAATCCATACTTAATCTCTATCGAATCTGAATATAATGCATCTGTCCATGAACGGTTTAAATTGGATTTGAAAATCCCCGCATTATATGAATCCGTCAGCTGTGCATAGGTTAAATCTTTATTTTGTTGCAGAAACGATTTGTAGGAATCGAGATCCAGGGATGTTTGGCTTGTTAGATTAATTGCAAACAGGAATAACAAAACTGCGATTTTAAATTTCATTTTTCCCCCTTTATTATCCCGCAGCATTATTTTCAGACAAGAGTACTAACCGGAAATGTTTTCCGGTCTTTCATACAATAGCTAATTTTTTAAACTAATATTTCTGAAAATAAAGGAATAAATCAATGTAAATAATATTCTCTGAAAATATTTTAAATCCCGAGCAATATCAATAGTCAAATCATGCAGCATGGTTTAAACATTTTTCTCCATTTCGGTTTTTATAATTGACAGTGCTTCTTCAATTTTATGCGGCTTATAACCCAGTTGTGTCTGCGCCTTTAGAATTATCAATCCTGATTTAAGAGGTCTTGCGGCTGGCTGATTCAATTCCTTGGTTTCAATTTCCCGGATCAGAGACTCGTTAAGATCAAAGAACTCGGCAATGCGGATTGCAAAATCATACCGCGATAAAAATTCATTTCCTCCAATATTGTAAATTCCGTATTTGCCAAATTCAATAATTTTCGAGATTCCCTGAACAAGGTCGTTTATTAGAGTAGGATTATTTATCTGATCAGTTACTATGCGAATCTCTTTACCCTGTTTCAGTGAATCGATAATCCAATTAACGAAATCGGGTCTTCCGTATTTTGTATGACCATAAAGAACATTTGTTCTTACGATAGTAGCTTTGCGATATTTACTTCTGAGAAGATTTTCACTTGCTAACTTTGAGCGACCGTAGGAACTGATCGGATTCGGTTTAGCAGTTTCATCATATGGTCCTTCTTTCCCGTCAAAAACATAATCTGTTGAGAGGTGTATTATATGCGAATCGCAGGAGTTCCCAGCCTTTATTAAATTTTCCACGCCTGAAACATTTACTTTCCACGATAGTTCCTTTTCAGATTCACATCCGTCAACATTAGTAAAAGCAGCGGTATTGATTATAAAATCAGGGTAGAACTTTTTAATCGAATTCTGGACGCTTTTTTTAGATGTGATATCGACCTGCATATAATCAACGTTATCAATCCATGAACTTTCCTCTGCCGAGCAGCAGAGAAGCTCGGTGTTATTGCTTTTCGAATAATAATCGACCAGCTTCTGACCAAGCATACCGTTAGAACCTACAATACATACTCTTTTTTTAATCATACCCACTGTTAAAGATTTCTCTAAGTTTCTTATATTCTTTAAAATTCAAAAATGTAGTAGCAAACCCAGCACATTTATTCGCTTTAATCAATGCTGATTCCGGATCACCGCTTTTAATATATGAATAAAAAAACACTGCCCCAAAAATATCTCCGCAGCCTATCAGATTTACAGCTTTAACCTCGGTTGCCGGCAACGCTTTAGTACAAATTTCATTATCCTTTCTATAATGCATTATAACCCCTTCGGAGCCGAGTGTTACAATTAATATTTTAACACCTAAACTAAAAATCCATTCTGTAAGTTTTTCCCGGTCACTGATTATACTTAAACTATAAAGTTCCGATTTGTTAACCTGTATTATATCGACATTCCTGATCCATTCTGCTGCATCGGGTATAACTCGAAAATGCCGATGGAGTTCTTTACCGATACCTCTCGAAAGCGTATGAATATCGAGGTATATCATTCCCTTATACTTTTTCCTTACAGCATGCAAGTCGTTAAGATCAATGTCTATGCCTGATATCATATTTATTAAAACGCCGTTATAATCATTGAATGAAATATCATCGTCAATCTTTAATTTAATTGAATGATCAGAATATACCTCCATTCTTTCCTGTGCGGCATGTTCAATTAAAGTGACAGTATTAATCTTGTCAATAATCCTGGAATGTTTCAAATTAATTCTATCATATACATCTTTAAATAAAATATAACTTCGCCGGTCATAATTAGTTAAAAGATCTATTGCATCATCATTTCCGATAATATTTACCAATCCTGTGCATGTATAATAAATTCCACCTGGTTTGGTTATAACAGAACCGCCGGTACTGAAATTGTCGATAACAGTTGAACCAATTACAAGAATCCTGCGTTTAGGCGATGGTGTATTCATAAATTGTCTGACGAAAGTTATTTATTTAGTATTTTTTATTGTAATTTGATTCTCAAATTTACAACAATTCTTAATTATCAATTAAGCACAAAAGAATGAAAATCGGAATTACATGTTACCCTACCTATGGCGGAAGCGGAGTTGTAGCTACCGAACTGGGAAAAGAATTAGCTTCGCTCGGTCACGAAATACATTTTATAACGTATGCTTTTCCGCACCGGCTTACTAATTTTTATGAAAATATATTTTATCACGAAGTTGAATTGAGCAGTTACCCGCTGTTCGAACACAGTTTGTACTCTCTTGCATTAACAAGCAAAATGCTCGAAGTGACCGAGTACGAAAAACTTGATTTAATTCACGTGCATTATGCTATTCCACATGCAACCAGCGCATTTCTGGCCAAGCAGATCTTAAAGAAAAATAATGCTGACATCAAAATCATCACAACCCTTCATGGAACCGATATAACGCTGGTTGGATTAGAGCCATCTTTCCTGCCGCTGGTTAAATTCAGCATCGAAGAGAGCGATGGAGTGACTGCGGTATCCAGATTTTTAAAAGAGAAAACTCTTACAAATTATGATATCAATAAAGATATAAAAGTGATCTATAATTTTGTTGACACAGAACTTTTTTCACCCAGTAAAAACGAACTGTTCCGCAGTCATATTGCACCGAACGGTGAAAAAGTAATGATTCACACTTCCAATTTCCGTGTAGTTAAAAGAGTATCTGATGCGATCAGAGTTTTGAATGAAGTCAAAAAAGAATTGCCCGCAAAATTAGTTCTGATAGGTGACGGACCAGACAGATCCGAGTGTGAACGGCTTGCGAGAGAATTAAACCTGCAAAAAGATGTTTTATTTCTGGGCAAGCAGGATGGACTTGCCGAACTACTTAATGCAGCCGATTTATTCCTTATGCCGTCGCAATCCGAGAGCTTTGGCTTATCTGCTCTTGAGGCAATGTCGTGCGGATTGCCTGTTGTCAGTTCCAGCGTAGGCGGACTGCCTGAATTAATAAGACATAATGAAACAGGTTATATTGCCGAGATCGGCGATATTAACAGAATGGCTAAATATTCTGTTGACCTGCTGAGCAACGATAAAAAGTATAAAGCATTTTCAGAAAATTCCCGTTCAAGAGCTGTAAATGAATTCGACAGAAATGTTATTGTTCCACGTTATGTAGACTATTACGGAGAAATTCTTAATAAATAAGCCTGAAATCATTCAGGCTTAACAACTTCCTTCCCGATACTGTAATGGTAAAATCCAGCTGTTTTGGTATGTCTTCTGTTATATATATTTCTTCCATCAAAAATAACCGGATTTTTAAGCAGCGATTTTATTTGATCGAAATCAGGGGTTCTAAACTCATTCCATTCAGTAACAACTATAAGTGCATCGGCATCTTCGAGACATTCATACTGATCATCCGCATATTGGATTCTATCCTGAAGATAGAATTTTGCGTTCTCTATCGCAGCAGGATCATAAGCTGTTACCTCAGCCCCCAATTCCAGCAATTTATTAATTATAACAACCGATGGAGCTTCTCTCATATCATCCGTATTAGGTTTGAAAGCCAGGCCCCATAATGCAAATCTTCTGCCGGATAAATTATTGCCGAAGTGTTTGAGTATCTTGTTAACAAGTACTCCTTTTTGTTCCTTGTTTATTTTATCAACAAGTGTCAGAATCTTCATTTCACTGTTTACTTCTTTGGACGTTTTTATCATGGCGTTAACATCTTTAGGAAAACATGAACCGCCGTAACCAATCCCGGCAAATAAAAACCTTTTACCGATTCTGTTATCGGTTCCCATTCCCTTTCTTACAAGGTCCACGTTAGCACCGACACGTTCGCAAAAATTTGCGAGTTCGTTCATAAAAGTAATTCTCATTGCCAGATAAGAATTTGCTGCATACTTGGTTACTTCAGAACTTTCAGGATTCATTTCGATTATCGGATTTCCCTGGCGTACAAAAGCATCATAAAGCAGTTTTAATTTTTTGAACACATGTTCGCTATTAGCACCGATAACAATTCTGTCAGGCTTCATAAAGTCTTCAACTGCAAATCCCTCCCGCAGAAATTCGGGATTTGAAACTACTTCAAAATTTTCTACTCCGTGAGAGGCAATAATTTCCGTAACCTTTCTGCTTGTCCCGACCGGGACAGTACTTTTATTCACAATAATTTTAAACTCGTGTTCTTTTTCCTCTTTCAGAATCCTTCCGATTTCATCGGATACACCCATAACATACTTCAGATCAGCAGAACCGTCTTCGTCCTGCGGAGTTGGAAGACAGAGGAAAATGACTTCCGATTTTTTAACAGAATCACTGAGATTATCGGTGAAGTGAAGTCTCTTGCTTTCTATATTCCTGTGAAAGAGTACTTCAAGCCCCGGCTCGTAAATCGGAACCTCCGAGTTCTTTAACTTTTTCAATTTTTCCTGATTGTTATCTACACAAATTACTTCATTACCCATCTCTGCAAAACAAGTTCCCGATACCAAACCCACATAACCTGTACCAATAACAGCTAAACGCATTTATCCCTCCGAAATTAATAAATAAAATCTCTATCGATATTCTTAAATAAAATTCCATTCAGATCTTTGCGTGAAAGTCTGGGCTCTTTTACTTTCCAGTCAATGTTCAGGTCCGGATCATCGAAGCGTATACAGCGTTCACTTTCGGCATTATATAACTGAGTGCATTTATACTGAAATACAGCCGACTCCGATAAAACTGAAAATCCATGAGCGAATCCCGGCGGAATCCATAACTGCAGTTTGTTTTCATCGGATAAAACCTGTGAAAAGTATTGACCGTAAGTGGGAGATCCATACCGGATATCTACAGCTATATCGAGTACCGTACCCTCAAATACCGAGCATAATTTTCCCTGGGCAGAATTACCAATCTGATAATGAAGACCTCTGATAACACCAGATGATGATCTGGAAATATTATCCTGCTTAAACTCGGATGGCAGTCCAATATTTTTATATTTTTCACGGCTGAAACTTTCAAAGAAATATCCTCTTTCATCAGTATAAATATCCGGTTCTATAACAAGAAGACCTTCAATTTTAGCTTGAATAACATTCATAATAATTTAACCGGTTGCTTAATTATAAATTCGAAAAATTACGAACGTAAAGTTAAAGAATTTAAGTCAAACACACAGGTGTTTCAATTCGACGCCGGATAATCCACCCAGGAAGACAGAAAGGTTGATGCCGCGGATAAATCGTTGCTAATTATAAAATACTTGTTTATCCTTTAAATACTATTTATTTTAGGATGTAAAGTAATCTGGAATTTACTGGAATGGAATCAAGAAAAAAAACAGAGCAATTAGCCGAAGAGATGGCAGAACTTACCTGTGAACTGGCAAGGACTTGCAGCGACAAAGAAAATTATTTTGCTTCGCTTTTTAACCTGACACCTGCTGAGTTTAAGTGTCTGCGGTTATTTTCAAAAACGAACTCATTAACTATTAAGACAATTTCCGTTCTGATGAATCTTACACCGGGAAGAATTACACACATTTTAACATCACTCGAAAAGAAAAAATTTATAAAAAGAAAAACCGACACATACGACAAGAGGAATGTAATAGTAACTCTTACGGGTAACAGCGAACCGTTTTTAAAGAATCTCAACCATAGTCATATTAAACTCCATGAAGAGATACTTCAGAATATTGAACAGGGGAAACACGAAGAGATACTTGATGCGATCAAACAACTTATAAACGCTTTGAGAACCTGGTCCGCAAAACTTGATTAAAAAAGAAAGGGTATCGAATAGATACCCTTTCCTTAAACTGTAAAACTATAATTCCACTCCGAACGCTACACTGAAAGCAAAGATATCCATCTGATGAATACCTGGCATCGCATTTTCGGCATTCAACTCAACATCTCTCTCTGCTCCGAAAAGGTATTCAAGACCACCTTCTATTTTCATTGAACCAAAAGAATATCCGAATCCTGCAGTTGCAACATGGTTGGTTGATGAAGGGAATAAAATATTTAATGTTTCGTCAGGTGCTGGTGCCGGATCATAATAATAACCTAACCTTAAAGTAAAATCATTATTTACAACGTATTCTGCACCGGCGCGGATCTGAACAGCATCTTCCCACTGCAATTCCAGGGTTGATTCTTCCTCCGGTATTGCGGCTTTCCAATATGCATCGTCGTATTCGGTTGCAAGAGCATCGAGTTCCGACCATTGGCTGTACTGGGCATCCAATGTAAGGGTTAAATTATCAGATGCCTTATATGCGATACCGCCGGCTAACCAAAGAGGCCATGTAACATCACGTGAAAAATCACTTTCACCCGGACCAGCCATAACTACAGGAGGAAAATTCGGAAGTTTCGGAAATATTGGATTCTTAGCTGTACCTTCCATAGATACAGTGGTTGCGAGTCTTACAACCGCGCCAATACTGAATTGCTCCGAAGCCTGATATTTAAGCCCTATAGTTGCACCGAAACCAAGTCCGGTTGATTCCTCTTCGAATTGTTCGAGTAATGTCGGTCCGCCAACTGCCGAAAGATCAGCTTCAACAGGCTGTTTCATATCAAACATCGCATAATAAATGTTAACTGTCAGTCCTACTGAGAACTGATCTGATACTTTATAGGCAATTGCAGGAGCAATATTTATTACTCCGATCTGGGACAGCATTTCCAATCCTGGTGCCGGGACTCCCAAATCCTGCGGGTCCCAGGAAACGCCCAGACCTGCCGGAACAAATACACCAAATCCCAGAGCAAGATCTCCCATATTATAGTTAACAAAAAGATTTGGTGCCAGATGCATTTGAGATTCGGAAGCGGCATCGATTCCAAAGAGATCAAACTTGTAAGAAGCCGATGGCATAATATCGGTTAACGAGAGGTTTATGACAGACTTCTGCCCTACCAGCCCTGCCGGGTTCCAGTATATTGCAGAACCGTCATTAGCCAATCCCACAAAAGCGCCTCCCATACCAAGTGCTCTTGTGCCGATACTGTTAAGACTGAGACCATTAGCCAAAAGCGGCTGTAATGCGAATAGTACTGATAATATTGTAAATAGTACTATTTTCTTTTTCATTTCTCCTCCTAGTGTGTATTTAGTTGATGTATATTTATTTTCCCAAAAGGAATTTCCGGCGAATGTTTCAGTAAATAATATACAAATAATCAAACCGAATAAAATTCAACTGTATGAATAACCAGTCTTTGCAGGAATTAAGACCCTCAAAGCCCCAGACTGTAAAATATTTTTTAACGAGTAAAATAATCTTTTAATCCATAAAAGTATATAATTTTTAATATTTGCAAACTAATTCCCATAATTCAGAAACTTGGTAAATTCATTGATTTCAAAACTATCATCAATAAATTTAATGGTTGTATAAACAGATACATTCCCTTGAATTAAAGATTGATCTTTCAATGAGGATATCTCTGATATTCCGGGAAAAATTCCTGAGATATTCTTTGATTTCAGAAATTTATATAATTATTTTATAACTGTAAACAGGATTAACAACCATATTATCTTAATTGTGTACAGAAATAAAACGGGTACGTTATGAAAATGAAACTGCCTCACTCTGTTTATAACTGGATTTCGTTGATAGGAACTACTATTGCAATAATAAGCTTCTTTATGATAATTTTTCTTTTTTTCGTTTCAGTATTTATCGAGCATGGCGGTACATACCTGGGTTTAATTGTATATATCATACTGCCGGCGTTCCTGATTTTTGGATTATTACTGATCCCAATAGGAATGTATTTCAAAGTGAGGCGTGAAAAAAGAGGTAAAGCTACCGAAAGCACATGGCCATTAATTAACTTAAATGAAGTAAGACAGAGAAATGCAGTTTTTGTTTTCGCAATCGGAACAACAATTTTTCTCTTCGCATCTGCAATCGGAAGTTACGAGGCATTCCACTTTACAGAATCAAATGAATTCTGTGGTGAAATTTGCCATGCAGTAATGAAACCCGAATATACTGCATATCAGAAATCTCCTCACGCAAGGGTTTCATGTGTCGATTGCCACGTGGGTGAAGGCGCCGACTGGTATGTCAGATCTAAGATGTCGGGACTTTATCAGGTTTATGCAGTTACTGCAAATGTTTACCCGAAACCTATTCCCACCCCGATTAAAAATCTTCGTCCGGCAAGGGAAACATGTGAAAGGTGCCATTGGCCCGAGAAATTTTATGCTCATAAATTAAGGCATGAACGCCATTATCTCCCAGACGAAAATAATACTGAGTGGGATATCTATTTAACAATGCGAATCGGAGCGAGTCAAAGCGCGCTGGGATTACAGGAAGGAATACACTGGCACATTAATCCCGATGTAAAGATCGAATACGTATCCCTGGATGATAAGAGAGAAGAGATTCCCTGGGTACGTTATACGAATCTTAAGACAGGGGATCAGGTTGTTTTTGAAGACCAGAACAGTCCTCTCGATAAAGACAAGCTGGATACAATGATTGTCAGAACGATGGACTGCATGGATTGTCACAACCGTCCCTCGCACAATTACAAACCGCCTGCATTTTTCATCAACAATGGTTTAACCGCCGGCACAATTCCCAAAGAATTGCCGGAAATAAAATCCGTTGCTATTGATATAGTAGGCGAAGAATACGAATCTACTCAGGAAGCGATGGAAGCCATTAACAAAGGAATACAAGAATTCTACAGTGATAACTATCCGGATACCGATGAGAAATTAATTCTGAGAGCGATAGAAGGATTGCAAAGGGAATTTTCGAATAATATATTCCCGGAAATGAAAGTCAGATGGGATGCATATCCAAATCATATAGGTCACGTTGAATTTAACGGATGCTTCAGATGTCATGATAACAATCATATCAGCCATGATGAACAGGTAATAACACAGGACTGCAACTCATGTCATTTTATTACCGCACAGGGTACACCCGGAAATCTGGAGTATGCAGTGGCGAATGGTTCACTGGAGTTCAGGCATCCTGAAAATATAGATGAGGTCTGGAAAGAATCGTTATGTACAGACTGCCATACCGGTTTGGCGCCGTAATAAAATTATCAGTCTTTAAATAGAATATTATAACGGGAAATAAGTCTGTGTATCGATCTTCTGTCCAGTCCGCATTCATCAGCGGTCTTAGTGATATTTCCGTTATTCCTTTTTAGATGATAAGTTAAGTACTCTATCTCAAAGCTTTCAAGTACTCTTTCTTTCGCTTCTTTATACGAAAGGGTTATAATACTCTTATCAATAATTTCCTGTTTTTTAGATACGGGAATTGGCAGATCATCGATTGTGATCAATTCGTTCGGACAGAGAAAATATGTCCTGTTTATAACATTTTGCAATTCACGAACATTACCGGGCCATGCGTAGTTAATAAGCGCAACTTCGGCTTCGGGTGTAAAATGTTTCTGTTTTTCCCCCTTATTGCTGCACAGAAGCTGAATGTATTGATTGATGAGCGGCATTATATCTTCTTTGCGTTCGCGTAATGGCGGAACCTCTATTTTCATGTTATTGAGTCTGTAAAAAAGATCGTCTCTGAACGTCCCTTCACTTACAAGGTTTTCAAGATTTTTGTTCGTTGCAGCAATAATCCTTACATTTATCGATATTTCATTACTTCCACCGACCCTTCTTATCTTTCTTTCTTCCAGCATACGAAGCAGTTTAACCTGGAGTGCCGTGGTCAATTCACCTATTTCATCGAAGAAAAAAGTACCGCCTTCGGCAAATTCGAGTAATCCGGGTTTCGTTTTAACCGCGCCTGTAAACGCACCTTTTTCATGCCCGAACAATTCGCTTTCGAAAAGTTGTTCGGGAAGTGCGCCGCAATTTACAGGAACAAAAGGATTGTTCTTCCCCTTACTCAATTTATGTATTGCTCTTGCCAGTAATTCTTTACCCGTCCCGCTTTCACCATAGATAAGCACATTCATTTCAGAAGGCGAAATTCTTCTGACAAGATTAAGCACTTCCTTCATAGCCGGACTGTTCTGTACTATGCCTCTTAATTCGGGAATGTCTTCCGTTTCATCGACTGAAAATTGATTTTTAATTAATAAACCCCTGTCAATTACTTCAAAAAGTTTTTTCGAGGTAAAAGGTTTTTCAATAAAGTCGAATGCCCCAAGTTTTATAGCTTCCACACTTGATTCTATAGTACCGTAGCCCGAAATTATTATTACAATCGTTGCGGGATTTTTTTTCAATGATGCCTGAAGTATATCAATACCGGAATGATTTTCCATTCTTAAATCCGAAATTACAATGTCGAATTTATTTTTTGATAATTCTTTAAGCGCCTTCGCCGGATCATTAAATGCCGAAATCTGAAAATCTTTCCTGTATGAAAGGATCTTATGAAGACTTTCGAGCATATTCAACTCATCATCAACAATTAAAACTCTTTTCATTGATTACTCCGCTTCTTTAAACCTTAATTTGAATGATGTTCCCACAGCGAGTTTGCTTTCACATGTTATTTTTACATCGTACTGGTCGCAGATGTTTTTAACGATATACAATCCTAATCCGGTTCCTCTATCCGATTCTTTAGTTGTAAAGAATGGGGAGAAAATATTGTCGATTGTTTTTTGATCCATCCCTTTACCGTTATCATCAACCGATATGATTATAAAACCTTCATCTTTTAGCAGACTTATTTTGATTATCCCTTTGTCTGAAATTGCATCAATAGCATTTGTAAAAAGGTTCGTAAATACCTGTTCGAGTTCTGAATTGTTTCCGAGTATGTAATATTCCCCCTTATATTCACGCTCGATACTTATTTGACTTTTCTTAAAATATGGCGACATCATAAAAAGACTCTGCTCTATCGCTTCAATAATGTTTATCTTTTCTATTGAATGGGATCTTTTCTTGGAATGCCTGAGGACGTTTCTCGTTAACTGCGAAATTTTTATCACTTCTTTCTGGATTACCTCGAGATCCTGTTCATATTTTTTCATGCTTTCATTCTGCTGTGCTTCGAGCATCAAATAATCGGATCTGGTTAATATTATGCCGGTAAAGTTGTTGACCTCGTGAGCCATCTGTGAGGTCAGTTCGCCGATTGTTGCAAGCTTATCAGCATGCCTTAGCTGTTCATTGTGCAATTCCTCAATTCTGGTTCTGGAGGTTTCGATTTCCGATACCATTTTGTTAAAATGAAAATTCAGTTTCCCGAATTCATCTTCGTTTTCAACGGGCAGCCTGGCAGATAAATTCCCTTTTTCAACTTCATCCATAGCGGATATAAACTGTCTTATAGGTTTGTTGATATACTTATTAAATAACAAGAACAACCCTGTTGTTAAAATAAGAATTACAGCAATACCCAGGTACACCATATGAGTCGTTCCGGTATAAAACGAAGTTTCAGCGGTGGTTAATTCGGTGTCTACATCCATATAAGCTATTACATCGGTATCGCCATGACAACTTCTGCACTTTTCCCGGTTATAGATCGGTTTAATCGAAGCATATACGTTATTGTCTTCAAGAATCTTTAATTCATTTATTTCATTTTCTCTGTTTTTAATGCTTACATGACCGGGTGCAATATCAAATATTTTTTCCCCGGCTTCATTAGGAAGCGAGGAATGCAAAATGATTCCCTCTGAATTAAATATTCTTATGTGATCAATGCTCTCGTTTTTCGCAAGGTATTGAACCATCTCCTGAACGCCCTGATGTTTTCCGAACAACATTGCATTGTCAAGACTGCTCTCCATTACTTCAACTGTGGTTTCCAGCATATACTTCGATCGTTCAGAAAAATTTTCCCGGAATTGATATACTAAAAAAAGCAACGGAATACCGACCGCAAGGTTTATAAAGACAACTGAAATAACAATGAATTTACCCTTTATGGTTGTAAGAATATTTACCTCATCTTTCTTGTTTAATTTTGTTTAACAAATAACGATGTGACATTTAAATCACACAGGGACAATTGTTTCTCAAATATAAATGATTTTCACTTGAAGACCCTAAAAATCAGCATAAAAAACTTCATAAAAATGCTAATTTCGGCTTTTTTCTACCCCGAATTTTTAATAGATAAATATATCCTTTTGGCATCTTATTTGCCAATATTATCACATGAGATTAGTGGCAATTACAACGGATGAATCTTTAATCAAACAACTTGTTGAATTTCAGGAATCATCAAGCCTGGATTTTCAATTGTACGAAAAAGAGCTTGATCCTCTGGATGTAATGTCGTTTGTATGCACCACAACTCCTTCGGTACTTTTAATTGACGATGACTGCCTGAAACCGAATACTGCTCATATTCTTAGATCAATCAAAAAAGTAAATAAAAATCTTAGAATTATATTTTTCACCAGCGACAGCAGTCTGGAACTCGGCAGGGAAATTTCACCTCTTGGTATTCATTTTTACGGTATTAAACCTGTTGATTACGAAAATATTGAAAACTTATTAACTTCAATGAAAAATCAACTTATTAATTCAAATAATTCTCTAAACTAATTGGAGGTTTATATGAGAAAAACCTTAACTATATTAACAATCCTGGTACTTGTCAGTTTTACTTTTGCCCAGACAAGTATCAAGACTTTTCCGGTCAGTCCCTATATGATTTCACATGGTGAGATTGACACCAGTGTGTACAAAATTGAATACTCTGGTTTAACAAATGTCGGGGTTGGAGATCAGGTCTATCTGGTCGGTGAAACTGCAGACGGAACATATGCGTGGTCGATTACATCAACTCCTGCAGGTTCTGCTTCAGCGCTTGATGCAACCAACACCGAAATGGTTATTTTCAAACCGGATATGATAGGCGAGTATGTTGTTGAATTGACAAGCGGCGGCGAAACTGCTACTATTACTATTAAAGCCGGCACCTGGGTAGGCAACAACCGCGGTACATGTAAACCCTGCCATAACGGCTATGTAGCTGAATATGAAGGGACCGGACACTCAACTATTCTTACACGTGGTCTTGAAGGTACACTGAGCGACCACTATGCAGAAAGCTGTATTTCATGTCATACTGTTGGTTATAATAAAGACGCTGCAGCGGTTAACAATGGTTTCGACGATGTTGCAACTACTACAGGCTGGACATTCCCCGAACATCCAGGTCCGGGTGAATACGGTAAAATGCCCTTGGCTCTGCAGGATTTAGGAAATGTGCAGTGCGAAAACTGCCACGGTCCTGCAAGTGAACACTTTACAAGCGGTTTTGAACCCGACAAAATGGATGTTTCTTATGATTCGGGAATGTGCGCCAAATGTCATGATGATGGTCATTACCACAGAAGACCTTTGATGTGGTCGGAATCCGGTCATGCCAGATCAGCTTCGGTTTCCGGTGCAACGAGAAGCGGATGTATGGAATGCCACGAAGGTGCCACGTTCGTAGCACTTGTTGATAAAACTCCTGGCAACAATACATTCGGAACAGAAGCAATCGGCTGCGCTGTTTGTCACGATCCTCATGATTCACACGATGATCACGATCCTATGCTGAACTCGGCAGGACAGGAAGATGTCCAGGTTCACCACTTACGAAAGATCGACGAAATTGTTCTTACAAATGGCGAAGCTGTAACTATAGGCGGTACCGGAAAACTATGTATGAACTGCCATAAAGGAAGAAGAGTTGCTGAAGAATATGTTGACGGTAGTGTAAATTCACACTTCGGCCCGCATCATAGTACTCAAACAGATATGATTCTCGGTACAAACGCCATTACTTTCGGACGTTATATCCCAAGTTCAACACACCGTGATGTTATGCCTAACTTCTGCGTCACATGTCATATGGCTGAAACTCCAGGCGGAAGAAGCGGATTCGGCGAATACGGTCGTGATAAAATCGGTGACCATACCTTCGATATGCATTGGGAAGGTGATGACGGAATTGCCGGAAATGAAGACGACGTTTATAATGTTGGCGTTTGTCAGGATTGCCACGGTACAAGCATTGAATCGTTCGACGATTTCATTGCAAGAGCAGACTATGATGAAGACGGATCTATTGAATCAGCACGTGATGAATTGCACGGTTTACTTGAAGCAGTAGAACATCACTTCCCTGAAAATGTTGACGGCGATATCGATTTTGGTGCTGAATGGAGCCCGGTACAGAAAAGAGCTCTGTTCAACTACGCAATGGTTGAAGAAGATGCTTCATTAGGTATGCATAATTACCAGTTTGCTGTCGGTTTATTGAAAGTATCTCTGGAAGCTCTTGAGTATGGTACACTGGTCAAAGGCGCTATTACATCAGTTGCAGACGTTCCGGTAGATCAGGGTAAAAAAGTATTCATTACCTGGTCAAGATTCGGCGGCGATGGGGTAAGCAACAACCACGTTACCAATTACCTCGTACTAAGAAAAGAGACTATAGCAGGCAAAGCAAATGTTAAATACAACGGCTTCGACAAACTACCTACGGATATCAGTCAGCTTTCACCAGGTGACGCAATTATGGACGATCATGTAATGTGGGTATTAGCAGCTCCTGCTCACCCTGCAGTTCAGTTTTTCGAATATACAGTTATGGCTGAAACAACAGTTGATGATATACCAAGTACATTTAAAGTTGTTGGCGTTACAGTCAATGGCGACAAAGCTGAAACTGACGAAGTTGAAGGTACATCTGTCGATAACCTCGCACCTAATGCTCCTTCCAACGTGAATGGTGTGGCAACTTCAGGACAAATCGCGCTGCAATGGGATGACAATACAATTGACGAAGACTTCAGGTATTTCGCAGTTTACAAAGCCCAGAGTCAGATAAGCGACATTTCCGCATTGTCTCCTGTTGCAACCACCGTTGATCCAGAGTATACCGATACTGATGTACAAAGCGGTAATTCTTATTACTATGTTGTAACTGCTTACGACTTCAGTGGTAACCAGAGTAATGCTTCTGATCAGGTAAACTTTACTATTACAGGTGTTGAATCAGAATTCGGTACGCCAGATGAATTTGTATTATCACAGAACTACCCGAACCCATTCAACCCTTCTACTGAAATAAGATTCGGTGTTCCTGAAAATTCAAATGTTACAATTACAATTTACAATGCAGTTGGTAAAGAAGTTGCTGTACTGGTTAACAAGTATTTTGCGAGCGGATATTATACATACCGATGGGATGCTTCAAACCAGGCTTCAGGCGTATATTTCTACGAAATGAAATCGAACAACTTCAGAAAAACCCAAAAGATGCTCCTCGTTAAGTAATTATTCAGGCGTCATGGATTTACAGAACCCGGTGTTGAATAGGCACCGGGTTTTTTATGTGTCTAAAGACTAAGAATGATATAAAAGCTTTTCAAGAAGAAAGATTCAACTTACCCATCATAAATCAAGTCCAGACGCAATCAATTTTAATCTCTGTAATTCAACCTGGTATGGAATTTAGCTGCAATAAGAAATATCACTTTATCTGTAATTATAACAGCGTTAAATAATTATCTGAGTATAAAGCTGATTGGAGTAACAGTGACCAACAATAAATTACTAAATATCACACTGAGCGGAGTCGAAGTGTGAGCGGAGCCGAAGTATGAGCAGAACCGGAGTGTAAATTATTATCTGACAGAAGAAGAGTGGAAAATAAGGGGACTCAATCATGAGCCCCAGATTAAATATTACCTCCTAAAAAATCATCATACAGCAGCTTTCGATTCAATCCAGTCTCTAAGTTCTTCATCTTCATTCATCTGGTCTCTTAACAGGTCGAACGGATCAATATTCTGTTTCCTGAGAGCCTTAATAAAAAGCTTACTATAATTAGGAAGTTGTTCTTCTTTTTTATTTCCTTCCCTCAACAGGAATAGATCGAGCATTACACTTCTAAGATGCTGTTTGTGATGACTCTTGTAATGAGACAAAGTCATTTTACCGTCTACCCAGGCAAAACTCATCGGGTACTCACTCGGCTTGAAAATAACAAAGAACCAGTGCCAAACAACGATTGCCAGTGTTGCGAGTATTGCTTCGTAGAAATGAATTAATTCGCTGACCTTAATAAACCAAACGGGCGCCCAATCTCCTACCATTGTCGGGAACCATAATATCAGACCAGTAACACCCATGACAACTGTTCCCCAAATCAGAGCCCAGTATTCGGCTTTTTCGGTATAATCATACTTATCGTAAGCAGGCTTGGACTTTACGATCCCGAGATAATATCCTATCGTTGTAAATACCTGCTTCGCATCCGTTAAAGTAGGCAGCATCTTATAAAGCACTTCTCTGCCGCGTACCGTGAACAACAGATAAAGAAGGTGATAAAAGCTCAAAGCAAGCAGTGCAGCGCCGCAGCTTTTATGAATTAATTGGCGGACAGGCTCAGTTAAACCGAGCTCAAGCAACCCTTCTGCCCAAAAGCTTTCAGGATATTTTAATGCAAATCCTGTTATTGATAAAGTTATGAATGTAGTGAACAGAAGAATGTGCTGAATCACCTCGTTAGTAGTAAATCGCGGTACCTTAATCAGATTTTTTTCTTTCAACCGTTTGCTGCGAAGCTCGCTGAAGAATATTATCAGATTATGAACTATCATTCCGCCAATAACTGCAACGATAAGAAGTATATAAATGCTCTCAACAATTCCTTCTACATATGCTGCAGATTCTGATTGCGACTTATGGGAATAGCTTTTAGCGAAGACTTCTGTAGCACCCTCATGACACTTCTGGCAGGTTTGTACAACATTTTTTTCATTCACAGTAGATCCGGGATGTTTTTCCGGCAGAATCTTATGAACAGCATGGCAATCGATACACATAGCTGCATCTTCATCGCCTCTCATAACAGCCAGACCATGATAACTGTCCTGGTATTCACTCACCTGCCCGCCTTCATTACCGAACCTTTCGGTTATCATGGGATTTGTATGACATTCAACACAGGTTCTTTCCTGCATCTTATTCATTTCTATTCTGCCGTGTTCAAGTGTATTTACAGCGTTCACACCATGTTCGAGATGGCAGTCGGTACATACCGGTGATAATCGGACTCCCTGTTTCGCCCTGATCCAGTGTATCGACTTCTCATACTCATCTGTAATCTCCGAGTGACATTGCCCGCAGGTATTGGGGATATTGAAAGTACTTATTGAAGAATTTTCCTGAACTCTCGATTTAATGTTGTGCACGCCGTGGCAGGAGATACATGTTGCTGCTTCCCCGCCCTCGGCTACAATTTTTCCATGAACAGATGAAGAATAGGACTTTACCGAACTGGTTGTGGCTATATCAAATTTTTCAATCAGATCCTTATCGTTATGACATTTTCCGCATGTCTCAGGTATATTCTTCGCAGCAACTGAACTTCCGGGATCATCAACATATTTGATGGAGTGGGAACCATGACAATCCCAGCACTGCGCTGCTTCGTCTATTCCTTCGATGAGTGAAATACCATGAATGCTTTCCCTGTGCTCATTAGCGATTTCAGTATGACACATATAACAGTCTGCGCGCTGCGATTTTTCAATATCCGCGGGGTGTGTATCCATATTATTGGAAATATAATTATGACAATCGGCACAGTTCAGTTTATTATGAACGGAAGCTGCTAATAAATCTTTTGTTCCCTCACCATCATGACATTCGAAACACGATTCGTTTCCAACCGCTACTGAATGATAAGGATTTGCAAGAATGATATCACTGTGGCATTGCGAACAGTAAGTTTTAACCTTATTGGTGACACCTGACGGAGAAATTATGTTGTGCCCGCCGTGACAAGTGATACAATCGGGCGGATTTTTAACTCGGTCTTTCAATCTGTGATGAATATCGTTGTTAACCGATTCTGCGTAATCTTCGTGGCAATCCGCACAACTTACTTTAGCTGCGCCATCATCGATATGCGATTCATCAACCACATCGGAGTGACAGTCTGCGCATGAAACAGCTTCAAAGTGAACCGAGTTCTCAATCAGGTTTTCGTGACAATCCAGGCATTCCAAATCCTGTGCAACTGAATCAGGAAAAGGAAATAAAAAAACAATAAACAGGATAAGCAAATCCTGGAAAAGAATAATTGACCTCTTCATTTACAAATTTTCCCTTTATAGTATTATCAAAAAATCTATTTAACCAATTTCACTAGTTATACAGGAACAACATGGAAATAATTATCATGATTATCAATGTTAAACCGGTCAAGAGCGCAGTGAATCCAAAAATTCTGGCAGCCTTAATAAGAACCGGAGAAGGAGGCGGAACAATCAATTTCCCCAACTCGCCGCTTTCAGCTAATTGCTTATATTGCCTGGGACGATCCTCTTTAAACTCTTCCAGCTCAACACATCCCGTAAAAATTACAGGATCCATGGGAAACTTATCAGGTCTGAAATGAGTGTTAAAAAAATGTACCGTAAATATAAAACCGGTTGCAAGTAATGCTTCATCACTATGCACGATGGTTGCCACATTAATAAACCAGCCGGGCATACCGATGGAAGTAAAAAATTCAGGAAACCATAGAATCAAACCACTGAATCCGATGACAGCTACACCCCAAAAAACCGCAAAGTAATCAAACTTTTCCCAGTAAGTCCATCTGCCGTATTCGGGTCGGCTGCCAAGCCCTAAAAACCATTTTAACGTACCGACAAATTCTTTCAAATCCCTCATCTGCGGCACCATTGAGTTTTCGCCTGTGATCAGGTATTTAGCACCTTTACTCTCTATAACCAACTTTTTAATCAGATAAAAAATGTGCAGAAAAAAATATGAGAATGTAATTACAGCTGCCACACGATGTAGGAAGCCGGTTACTTCATATCCTCCCAAAAGACCCGATAATGTTTGAAAGAGACCTATACCCGAGAATTTGATAACCATCCCCGTAAAAGCAAGCGTAAGAAAGCTTGTGATTACCATTAAATGCAGTATACGTGAATACGGATCAAATCTTTGTATATATATTTTATTGTCCGATCCGTCCGCCATGTTTAGCTCATCTTCAGCAGTAACCTTTTGCTGGTCATCACTCATTAGTGCTTTTCCTTTTCTGTTTTTTCTTTTCAGCCAGTGCTCTCGGCAGCCACAACAATGTGTGTAATCCGAAGAAAGTGAATGTTCCGACAAGCAGTATCGTCATTGCCCAGAAGGTATAATACAGGACAGGGTATTTGTCTTTATCATGATGTGTTGCATGCGTTAAGTAACCTACAAATTTTCTGTTCGAATTAGGATGACATGTTTTACAAGTTTCAACAATGTTCTCCCGGCTTAGTTTTGAGCCCGGCATGTATGTCGGTAAAATATTATGAGCGCCGTGGCAGTCCTGGCATTTAGCGACAATAGTTGAACCAAGCTGCGAAACTTTTCCGTGAAAAGTATCAAAATAGGATTTCGTAACACCTTCGTGACATTTTCCGCACTGATCGATAATACCCTGACGAAAGTCTGCTTTATCCGTACGTTCTATCGCATGCGATTGATGACAATCGGCACAACTAGGCAGAATCTCGTCGGATTCTGAAACTTCGGGACTATGAATACTTTTTCTGAACTGCTCATAAATACCTGAATGACAATTAGCGCACGTGTTGGCAATATTATTGTGATTAACAGATGATTGCGGATCACTGGCAGGCAGTTCTCTGTGACTTGTATGACAATCAATACAAGTTGCAGTAACAGTTAAACCGCTCTCAAGCAATCCCTTACCGTGAATGCTCATTTCATAACTTTTAACAAACTCAGTTGTCCCTGTTGATGATGCCAGTTTAGGCTGCACTCCGCTTACATGGCATTCCGCACATAACTTCGGAATATTTCTTCTCGAAGTAGGCGAATCAAGATTGTCTTTTTTCAACATATCGTGCACGCCGTGACAATCGGTACAGTACGGAGCCTGCTTGTGACCCTCAGCTCTGAGTTTACCATGAATACTTACGTTATAGTTATCTACGTGTTCGGCATGACATATAGAGCAGTCAACCGGACCAGAGTTTAAACATACCGGGTTGTTTGCCGCACTTACATTAGTATGACATTTGATGCATGAATTATCCTTATGCGCAGAACTCTTATGCTCTTCCAGATCGATTTTTAACGAGATTCTCTCACCGTTTACCGTCTTAAATACATTATCACGGGAATGACAATCCATGCATAAATCATTAGTGAAATTTTGTTCGTAAAAAACTCTTCTTACTTTGTGCGGTTCATGACAATCAATACATGCCGGGATTTTCTGAGGTTCTTTTTCCCAAAGCTCTCCGTTAATAACCTTAACATGAACTTTTTCTATCTGCACGTGGCACTGTGTACATGTCCCGGCAATGTTGTTTCTATTTATGGAAGAATTAGGATTTTCATGAGGCAGTATGTTGTGCGAGAAATGACAATCAGTACAGACCGCAGAAACAATTAGTCCTCTTCTGAATAAACCGTCCCCGTGAATAGACTCAGAATAGTCTTCGAGAATGTGTCTTTGACTAACACTCTTCAGTTCAGAAACTTTTGTACCGTCCTTATGACATTCGCCGCATAAAACCGGAATGTTCATTTTATAGGTCTTCGCATTTTCATTACTGCTTGAAAGAATTTTGTGAGAATTATGACAAGTAATACAGTTGGGAGCCAGAAATCTGCCCTGAGCAAGTGCCTCGCCATGTAAACTATTTTCAAAATTAACCACAGCATCTTCATGACAGGCGGCGCATAGCTCGTGAAGTTCATTCTCAGAAAATTCCGCACTGGTAATCGAGTGAGCTGAACCGCCATGGCAGTCTGCGCAAGCCGGCGAGATTTCATCTTTTAAATTTTTGCTGTAATGAACACTCTGCAAGTATCCTTTAACATCAGCGCCGTTATGACAAGTAATACAAAAATCGGCTGGAGCTACTTTGAGTGTTGAAACTTCTTTGATCTCATGTTTGGAATGGCATGAAAAACAACCGAGATTTTTCCGGGCATGTATACTTTCCTGATAATTTTCTACATCGTGGCAGCTGCTGCAATCAACTTTATATATATTTTCACCCTCTTTATGCGGCATTTCATCAGGGTCGAATCCCTCGTGGCAATCAACGCAGGACAAATCGGCATGCACAGATTCTGCAAAATGTTCAGAATTCACAAACAGGGATATTAACTTGCCGGATCTTTCCGTATTTAAGGTTTCATCTTCGTGACAGATAATGCATTCCTCATCCTGCCCATAACCGGTGTTTATCAGAACAAATAACAAGATTATTAAGATTTTGATCGACTTCATTACAGCCTGGATTAAGTTTAAAGTTTTTTGTCCTGCATCAGATTGAAAGAATTAAACTAACTTAAAATCAAATTTTCTGCCAAAAAAAATGCTCGTTTTTAATCAAATATTTTATTCTATAAATTATTTTTTCTCATATCGGTAAATCAATAAAAAATATTCCAAATTTTTAGAATAAAAAATCTTTTAGTGTAGCAAATTGTATTCGTTTATATAAACAGGATAAAAGAGTATTATATATTTTATCTCAAATTATCCAGATTATTCAAATTTGTCAACCAAATAGTTTTTAAAGTTATATTTTGGGTGCTGAAATTCCAGTTTTGGAGAAAATATTGAGTTACAGAGCAGCAGTACCGACTGATGAAAAGATAGTACTGGCACGTATTACTTCTCTCTGGGCATTATCGGAATCAGCGTTGGGAGGTATATTACACGCCTTTAAGATACCGTTTACCGGATTAGTGCTCGGGAGTCTTGCAGTAATATTTTTATCAATCCTAAATTCTTATACTGATGACAAGAAGAATCTGCTGAAATCAACAACGATTGTGATTCTTGTGAAGTTTATTATTAGTCCGCATTCCCCGTTCACAGCCTACTTCGCTGTAATTTTGCAAGGGACTCTGGCATTTGTTCTGTATTCGTTTATCAGGTATGATAGAATTGCTTCTTACATATTGGCTGTAAGTGTTTTATGTCTTTCGGCATTTCAGAGATTAATTATTATAACAATTCTTTTCGGAGAAGAATTCTGGAGTGCTATAAACCTGTTTATCGGCAAGACCATTGATCTTTTTACTGATTATAATTCAACTGATTTCAACGTGAGTCTGCTTCTGATTACAATCTATATACTGGTGCACTTCGCCGCTGGTATATACGCAGGATTCTTATCGGTAGGTATTAAAAAGCATATTCAGGAAAATCATGCTGAATTGTTATTTAGAAATGATACAATAAATGAAATTCAGGCAAACGGTTTCAAAAAGAGAAAGCGTAACTGGTATAATAAAAAATTCAACTTAATCGTAATTACATTTTTCATTGCGGCATTCATCTACTCATTTATTTTTCCGGAATTCGCTGATAACCTTTCGGGTAAAATCATTTATATTATTATAAGAGCGATAACAGTACTGCTAATATGGTTCAAAATTATCTCACCTTTAATTATGAAATGGTTCTCAAATTACCTTAAAAAGAAAAAGTCTGCATACGGGTTAGAAATTGACAAGGTATTTATGTTTTTACCAAAGCTGCGCGGAATAGTTGTCGCATCGTGGGATGTAACTTCAGATCAAAAATATTTAAGAAGAATTAATAAATTTCTGATACTTGTTATATATAACTCAATGTTAATTTCGGAATGAAGGGTCAATATATATGACGCCAAATAATCTCATCACCGTCAATTTCATCAACATCAAGCGACCCTTTTCTGAAAATTCTTTTTAATTCGGAGGAGGATAATTTTCCTGTTTCCTCAATTTTATTAAACATTTCCGAATTATAACCGCGGAGTATGAAAAAATTTCCCAGATCAAAAAAGTTATTCAGAGTATTCATAATAGTACAGGTTTCGTTCTGAGGTAAAATTTGCTTTAAATTATCATCTGAAATTATGAATTCAATTAAATTTTTTTTAATTGAATAAAATGCATAGTTCACTTCTGTCAGCGAAAACCCCTCCTGTAGCCGGATAGCCCCAATACCTTCAAAATACTGCTTGGTGGATTCCGTGGAAGCACCTTTATTGAACCAGTTAAGAAGGTTAATCAAAACCGCTTCTCCCCTTTTTATTAGTTCGTCTCTCGATAAAGTTTTGTAATGATCCATGAACTCTGAGTTCTGCACTTCATCGCACCAGTTGTTTATAATGTTTCCAATGTTCTCATTAATAAAATCGATCAGCTTTGCATGCATACCAACCTCATATTATTAGATTAGAATGTAATATGTTCGAAGACTAAAATCAATGTCTGAAACATCAGGAATCCGATCTCAATTTATTAAAAACAATATTGGTCAGGTTTTCGTAACTGTGATTTTCGGGATAAACCGGATCCAGGAATTTTATGCGTATTTTCTTGAATGGTTTGGGGATTAATTTTCCCTTCGGAAGAGCTTCAAATGCGCCTTTGATCGAAACAGGAACAATCGGAACATTCAGTTCCTTACTGAGAATTGCAAATGTTTTTTTAAATTTACCCAGGCTGCCGTCAGTTGTTCTCGTTCCTTCCGGGAAAATAATCAGGCTTTTCCCTTTCTCAAGTACGGCTGCCATTTTCTGAAGCGACTGCTTAAGTTCTTTATTAATATCAAGCACAATTATGTTATGTTTATCAGCAATAAACTTCATTAACTTATTCGCAACGTGTTTTTCTTTCGCGTAAAAGTAAGTTTTTCTGAAGAGTTTATTCTTCAAAAATATGCTCACAAACATGCCGTCATAAAAGCTTTGATGGTTTGGCGTAATTATAATTGGTCCTTCTGGGAGCTTTTCCTGCCCGTCAACTTTGAGTCTGAAATATACCCTTAAAACAAGTTTCGAAACGAACTTGAACACTGACCAGGTCAACCAGCTTTCCGGCAGCTTAAGTGGAATTTTTTCCTGCAGAATTTCTCCCCAGTTTATCTCCTCGACCTCAATTTTTGATTTTGACTCTGCGATAAACTCAGCCAGTTTTTCCACGGTAGAATACTGCATCAGGTGCTCATCCTTGAGTACAACACCGAAGGTGCTCTGCAGAAATACCTGAAGAGTCACTTTATCGAGCGAATCAAGACCGATATCCATTTCAATATGATCTTTAGGATGAATTGTGATGTCTTTCTGCTGTGAGAGAAAGTTTTTAATGATTCTGTATTCTTCCGTATCGGGCTCAATCACATCGGCGGATTTGTTTTTATTCGAGTTAACGATAAGTTCGGAGAGCATGAACCTTTTTAATTTGCTTAATCTTGTTCTCGGCAGAGGCTCATTGTAAAGCGTAAAGCCCGATATTTTCTTATACGGAGTAACTTTCTGATTGTACTTGTCTATCACTTTCCAGCGGAATGCTTCTTCGTAATTTGAAACTTCCAGTTCTTTCATTTTCACGAAATCCGGTACAATAACTGCATGGAGCTGTTCATCTTTCAGAAATACTGCTGCCTCACTTACCATATCGGAACCGGTCAGTTTCTGTTCCACCTCTTCAGGATTAATATTTTTGCCGCTCGACAGCACAATAATCTCTTTCCTCCTGCCTGTCACAAAAAGAAATCCTTCCTCGTCCAGATAACCAAGATCACCGGTATGCAGCCAGCCGTCTATCAATACCTCACTGGTTTCCTCAGGTCGGTTATAGTATCCCTTCATTATATTGGGACCTTTCGCACATATTTCACCGTCAATAATTTTAATTTCACTTGCCGGAAGTACTTCACCTGGGGAACCAATTTTAACACGACCGGGACGTGTAAAGGTTATCATCGGGGCAGCTTCGGTCATACCGAAACCTTCCAGGATTTCAAAACCCAGCGTCTTATAATCGCGTGCAACATCTATGTCGAATGCAGCACCTCCGCATATCATGTGCTTTACATGACCGCCGAATTTCTGATGAACCTGTTTAAAAATCTTTTTCGAAAATGATCTGGAATTTACTTTCTCAGCAATGCTGAACAATAATTTCGCAATAACGCTTTTATTTATTTTATCTTTTATACCCTTCCTTATTAATGCATACAACCTCGGCACCCCGAGCACCAGTGTAATTTTATTAGCCTGAAGCGTGTTCATAATATCTTCGCCCGACATTGAAGGCGACAGCGCTATTGTAGCGCCGACGTATAACGGGGCGACTATTGTCCCGAGCAGCGGAAAAATATGGTGTAAAGGAAGAAGTACCAGCATCCTGTCGTCTTTAGTGTAAATACGTATTACATTAGTCACAGCCAGAAGATTGGTAAGAAGGTTTAACTTCGTAAGCATAACACCTTTAGGTGAACCCGTTGTACCTGAGGTATATATAATTAAAAGCGTTTTATCATCATCAAAATCGGGGAAGTCTAAATTATCATACTTATGCGATGGGCTTTCAATATTATCAATCACAAATACTTCAGGTTTATAGTCCAGATTTTCAATTGCGCTGGAAAGAACATCTTCACATTGAAGAGAAGTGAATACTATTTCCGGTTTGCAGTCGTTAAGGATATAAAATACATCTTCAGCCGTCGACATAAAGTCAATCGGGACGACTGTCGATTCGTTTTTCCAGGCTGAATAAAGTGTATAAATCCATCCCGGACTATTTTCCGCAAAAATTGCCACCTTATCGGCACTGATAGATTTTGTTAAAGATGAGTAATAATTAATTTCACTGATCAATTGATCATAGCTGATTTTTTGATCGCCGTTTACAATAGCGGTGTTGTTATGATTTTTAAGAAACAATGTTATGCTCTGATAATAGTTAAAGAATAATTTACAAATTAGAATATTGCATAAATAAACGGCGCCAGGGCTGAGCCCTGAGTAAGAATAATTAAGCCACCGAGCAGTACGAGAAAAATAATAATCGGCAGAAGCCACCATTTCTTACGCACTTTCAGAAAATCCCATAATTCCGAAAGTATCGATAATTTACCCATTAGATCCTCAGAATTGTCTTTCAGTATCTATTTTGGAATACTCTTTTAATTGCCTGATATTCCAGTATGAACTTCGTTCTTTTTCCAGTTTTAAATCTATAAAATCTTTTCCGAATAACTTTGCAATAAATCCGATTGGTGTTACGATTAAATAGAATAAAATCGTCAAAATTAATCTGGACATTATGAAGCCGAGCACAACAGCCAGTATCATCCAGGCTTTATATGGATATTTTAACGCTTTAGGTAATACAATTCCGCTTATTACAAGCAATCCTCCTGCGATGGAAAAATACCGGTAAATCTGTTTATCAAAATATAATAGTATTAACGAAATTATTACCAGAACAATTCCAACTGTTAATCCAAATTTCCCGAATTCTTTTTCATTCAGTTCAATATTTTTAATTTCTTCAGCAATCAATTTCAAATCTCAATTTTTCAGTTATAATTTATAATTTTAATTTTATTTAGTTTAATCAATCCAGTGCGTATTCTTTACGCCAGTCGATATCTTCCTTCAACGGTTTTTGTTCTTTTTTATCGAGCAAGTAGTTGCCCATTACCAGGAAATCCATACCGGTTCTCATAAAACACTTATACGCCTCTTCCGGTCTGCAAACAATCGGTTCACCGCGCACATTAAATGAGGTATTCACTATTACCCCGCAGCCGTATTTTTCATCAAATCTTTTTATCAAGCTATGATACAACTGATTCGTTTTTTTATCAACCGATTGTATTCTCGCAGAATAGTCTATATGAGTTACAGCCGGGATATCAGAACGAGCAACATTCAGTTTTTCTATACCGAAATACTTTTTCTGCTCGTCCGTCATTTCTTTACGCCGTTCTTTTTTTACATCTGCGACAAGAAGCATGTACGGACTCGGTCTGTCAATTTCAAAATAATCACTGATTCTTTCTTCCAGTACCGACGGTGCGAAAGGACGGAAGCTTTCCCTGAACTTTATCTTAATGTTCATTTTGCTCTGCATTTTCGGTGAACGTGCGTCACCGATAATCGAACGGGCGCCGAGTGCACGGGGACCGAACTCCATTCGTCCCTGGAACCAGCCTATCACATTTTCTTCGTTAATAAGATCGGCTACGCGATCGGGAATCTCGGAATAATGCAGATAAGTATGCGGAATTTTGTTTGACTCAATAAACTCTTTAACAGCACCGTTAGCTGAATAATCGGGTCCGAGGTAAGATCCCGACTGCGAATCAGTTTCACCTTCAGCTTCACGCTTATTATTCAGGTACTGATACCATACAAACAAAGCAGCTCCGAGCGCTCCGCCGGCATCTCCAGCAGCAGGCTGAATCCAGATATCATCGAAAATTTTCTCACGTAGAATTTTGCCGTTCCCGACACAGTTCAAAGCTACACCACCGGCAAGACTCAGATTATTTTTACCTGTTACCTTCTTAACATGTCTTGCCATTCGAAGCATCACTTCTTCAGTTACATCCTGAACAGAACGCGCTAAATCCATATCCTTTTGAGTGAGTTTCGATTCAGGTTTACGCGGCGGTCCGCCGAATAATTTATTGAATTTCCCGTTCGTCATTGTCAGACCTGCGGCAAAGTTAAAGTACTTCATGTTCAGCTTGAACGAGCCGTCCTCTTTCAGGTCCATCAGTTCGTTCAAAATAACATCAACATATTTCGGTTCGCCGTATGGTGCAAGTCCCATTACTTTATACTCACCTGAGTTGACTTTGAATCCCGTGTAATATGTAAATGCTGAATAAAGGAGTCCGATTGAATGAGGGAATTTAATGTCAGCAAGCAACGTAATTTTATTATTCTCGCCGATTCCGTAACCCGATGTAGTCCACTCTCCAACACCGTCCATTGTTATTATTGCGGCATCCTGAAAAGGTGACGGGAAAAAAGCCGAAGCCGCGTGCGATTCATGATGTTCGGGGAATAACACCTTACCTTCAAATCCAAGCTCTTCTTTAATAAGTTCCTTCATCCAGAGTTTCTGTTTAATCCATAGAGGCATGGCTTTAATGAATGATTGGATACCGACAGGCGCATAAGCTAAGTATGTTTCAAGAAGTCTTTCAAACTTCAGAAAAGGTTTATCATAAAAAGCTACATAATCGATTTCATTTATCGTGATACCGGCATATTCCATGCAGAATTCTGCAGAATGCTTTGGGAAATTATGATCGTGTTTCTTACGTGTAAAGCGTTCCTCCTGTGCGGCGGCAATTATTTTACCATCCTGTACGAGACAGGCGGCGCTGTCGTGGTAAAACGCTGATATGCCGAGAATATTCATACAGATTTCAGGTCAATTGTAAGATTCGGGAATTCAGATAAAATTTGTTTATCGGAAGTAACTAATTTAGTATTAAAATTTTTAGCAAGACACACAAATTCACAATCGTATGCGGAACATTTAGTTGTATTTACCAGTTCTATTACTTCCTTAGACTCAATAAGATATTCTTTCCCGATGAAACTGGTTTCAGCCAAATTAATAATCTGCAATGCTGTATCCGTATCAATTAAATTTTTCCTGATATAAAAAGCAAGCACACTCCTGAACTCTGAGCGCCACAAAAAAGGGACAATCCACTCAGCATCCGATTCTAAAAGTCTTTCAGCATTAGAATTCAAATAGCTCTTAAGCCAGTAGTGGACGATAACATTTGTATCTACTACTAACATTCCCGGTCCAGGTTTTTAGCGTACCTGATATCATCTTCACTGACAATGAAATCCATCTTTTTCCTGATCATGCGTGCCTGCTCAAGAAGTTCCCTGACATTAATTTTCTGGGGTGCAAATGGTTGTTCAAGTAAATTTATGATCTCATTATTTATACTACGCCTGTTAGTTTCCGCCCGTTTTTTAATCTTTTCGTACAGATTATCGGGAATATTTTTAATAGTAATGCTTGGCATTTTGGTTCCGTTTTAGTTGCCGATTGGTTAAAATATAGTAAGGATCAGATCGTATGTCAATACTTAAATTGATTACTGCAGTAAAAGATTATGCTATTAACATGTCATTTCGAATCCGGTTTAGCGGGTGAGAAATCCTTTATATAATTAAGATTTCTCAGTCGTTTCCTGCCTGCCGGCAGGCAGGTTCATCCGGCTCCGCTTGTTAACGGGCTGAAGTTCGGAATGACATATGATAAAATTTATAGCAGTCACAATGCGATGATGACAACCCGGCAAACACTATTTCACAAACAGCATTTTACTCGAAATAACATTGTCCGTAGTGGAAAGTGTATATATGTACATGCCCGATGACAGTGATGACGCATTAAAACTAACTGAGTACTCCCCTGCAGATTTCACTTCATCAATGAGTGTTGCTACTTTCCTGCCGAGCAAATCAACCACTTCCAGTTTTATATTCCCTGTTTCCGGAATTGAAAAAACAATTGTAGTTGAAGGATTGAACGGGTTCGGATAGTTACTCAAATTAAGCGCGAATGTTTCCGGAACCGATTCATCCTCATTTTCTGTTATAAACTCTGTTGTAATATTTATAACTTCTTCCTTGCTTAACGCGTAATTGAAAATTTTAATATCATCCAGAGAGCCATTAAACGGAGTATCATTAGCAAACGAATTCCCTAATATCAAATCCTGGTGGTTAGAAATATTTCCGCTTATATCCTGCGCAACTCCTGCCATCCAGCCGTTGATATAAAGTTTTAAATAAGTATCGTTGTCATCCCGCATGCCGACAATGTTGTTCCAGCGGTCGCCGAGAATTTGCTGAGCGCCCGAAATAACCGCAGATGATTTATTTATATTATCATCAATTGAGAACCTGAGTTCGTCTCCCTTCAGTTCGAATCCATACCAATTGCCGTTAGTAAGCTGGGATTCATCCGGCGCAAACGAACCCTTCGACAGCAGGTACATTGAATTGTCTGAATATTTACTGACTTTAACCCAGATTGAAATCGTAAATCCCTCATTCGAAAAATCATATAATCCACTATTAGGCACAATTACCCTGTCATCGATCCCATCGAATAATAAAGCGTTATCCGATATACCCTGCACGAATGGAGAAACCGGCATATTAACCATTGTACCAACATTACCGAAACCGCCGTTATCAGCTATTGCCGAACCTTCAGATTCATCCAGCTTCCACCATGCGATTCGGGCATCCGGCAGATCGCGGGTAACGGTGAAAGACCAGACCTCGCCTTCGGTAGTACCATGATCATTTACCTCATCTATTCGCCAGTAATATCGCTTCCCTTTTTCAAGCGAATCCGATATAAAAAAAGTATCGGTTACATTGGCTATAAACGGAGGTGGATTTGTTGTACCCAGATAAACATAATGCGATGAAACATTTAACCCCGGCTGCCAGAGCAGTACCGGAATGGCAGGAACGTAATTCTTCTGATTTTTCGGCTCAATATTTACACAAGCGGTAGGTGCTGCCTGCTGACTGAGAGTAGAAATCTGTGCAACGTTCGAATAGATTGAATGTATTGTATCCCTGTAAGTCTTTATACGGTATGAATAAATGGTATAATCAGCCAGGTTTTCATCAAGATAACTTGTAATTCCAGGTCCAAGCTGAGCTATAACAGCATAATCAACACCCGTTGTTCTTTCAAGTATAAATCCTTCATCGATCGGGGAATTATCCACCCATGTAAGCCGTACAGAATTTGTCCCGATCAGTTCCGCAGTCAAATTTGAAGGCGGCGGATCCATACTTTCTGTTGATAAAACTGTGATGCTTGAATATGCCGATTCCAGTGAATCATTAAATGCAACAACCCTGTATTTGAAAGTAGTGTAATCAGGCAGATTCTCGTCAAGATATGCCGTTACATTTGCACCGAGTTCAGCTATTACAATATAATCGCTGTCCGAAGCTCTTTCCAGACGGAAACCAGTTTCATTATCCGAGTTGTCATTCCACGTAAGACTTATTGAATTGGTACCGATAAGTTCCGATGCTAGATTTGTAGGCGGTGTTAAATATTTATCATTCTGCGGAATAATGCTGTTAAGATATTCCTCGAGATTAGTATAGCCGTCACCGTCAAGGTCACCGTTTCTGTCTTCGGGGTCGCCCTCAGTAAGCCCGTTAGCAGTTTCCCAATTATCCGGCATACCGTCGTGGTCGGAATCCTCAGGTGCGGGTGCTGAATAGAGCACGGGCCAGCCGCCGACTTCGTTCTGAGAGTCAATTATTCCGGTTCCTGAGCCATACACACCGCCGAAAGTTGCCGAACCTGTCATAACTTCTTCAGCAATCCTCGAATCAACTGCATCTCTCTTTGGTAAAGTTGCACCTGCAAATTGTAAAACAAGAAGATAAGCTTCTTCGGGATCCTGAGTTGAGACTTCGGCGATGGGAAAAGGTACGGTAATATTTTTAACCTTCTGTGCAGCAGCATTACTGCCCTGAACACCGCCATTCCAGTTATCCGCAGTAATATCCGGATAATTATAAACATAATTATCCGCAACGTACCAGTTACCGGCTTCATCAGACGGTTCAACAATCCTATACTGCTTACTTAAGGATCCCGTTGCCGGTCCATACTTATAATAATTCAAACGTATATTCTGGTTTCCGCCCTCGCCGCCGTAAGCGCTGTTATCACCCCAGTTGTAGATAACATTATTAACGAAATCGACTATTTCATTATTATTAGTAGAAAGACCCCGACTACCTTGAAAACGTGGATTCCTGCTTTTATGATGTGCTAACAGGTTATGATGGAACGTCGCTCCCATACCTCCCCATATACCGCCGTAGCCGTGATCGCCTTTGTCGTGAACAGACCTGTTAAGACTTTCGGATATGAGACACCACTGCATCGTAAAATTCTCATTATCATAAAAGCTGGCGGCTTCATCTGTTGACCAGCTCATGGAACAATGATCGATAATTATATTTTTCTGGTATCTTCCCCAGATTGCATCATTTTCCTGTGCGAATACATCACCAAGTCTGAAGCGTAAATATCTGATAATTACATTATCCGCACCGACATAAACAGTATAATTTCTGAGTGCTATCCCGTCGCCCGGTGAAGTCTGACCGGCAATAGTAAGATCACCATTTTCGATATTAAGATTTGACTTAAGCTCAATCGTTCCTGAAACTCTGAAAACAATTGTCCTGGGTCCGGAAGCATTAATAGCCTCTCTTAAACTACCCGGTCCGGAATCATTTAAATTTATCACCTCATATACATCGCCTCCTCTACCACCCGTAGTAAATCTGCCGTAGCCTTCTGCTCCCGGAAAGGCGAGCTGCTGTGCGGACATTTCAGCATTTATAAATATGATAATTGCAAATAGTATTTTGAACGCGAATGAGGATTTTAAATTGCACGTTGAGCTGAACATTGTCATTGATACTCCGTAATGCCGGATAGCCGGCGTTTTTATATCGATAAAGTAATCGTTTAAGTATGTTGGGCAAAAAAATTTAGTTTCTTATTCTATAATAGCCATAATTATCGATTTTACTCAATTTACACTTCCATTCATTATTTCGGGCATAAATATATCAAATAATCGGGATGAATTAAAATGGAAAAATGACGGGTAGAAATAGGGACAGGCAGCAAACCTGTCCCGATAGAATAAAATTACTATTTAAGCAGCATCATCTTCCGGCTTGTTACATACTTGCCGGTAGAAAGCACATAAACGTACAAACCTGAGCTTAACCGTGATGCATCGAACGTTGCCTCGTAAGTACCTGCGTTTTTGAATTCGTCAAGCAGGGTAGCAACTTCCTGACCCAGTACATCAAATACTTTCAGAGTTACTTTATCAGCCTGCGGAACAGCGAACCTGATATTTGTTGTAGGGTTGAACGGGTTAGGATAATTCTGTTCAAGCACATATGAAACAGGTATGCTGGCTGGAATTTCACGAACGTCGCTAACAATGCTGTCAAGATTAGTGGGCGACATATCAGCCCAGGTATCGAAAGCTACGGCGCTTAAAACATCTTTAGATAAATCCATTCTGTGTAGCACGCCTGTTGAGGCTTCATTATCATTCGATCCGCCGTTTGAAGCAAGACCCCAGTTGGCGCCGTATTTGTATTCGAAGAACATATGGGTATATGCCGGGAACGTAACCGTTGTACCCCATATTGAGTCCTGCGCAAAAAGGTCACCGTCTTCACCGTTATCGTTCAGCTGTTTAACCAGGTTCAGATCGGAATCCGGCCAGCCGGCAGAAGGCCACTGCAACGGTGCTGCCTTTCCGGCAAGTACAACATTCTCGACAACGTCGAAAGCAGATTTTGTAACATCGTTTACAGCTCCGCGCATATCAAGCTGGAATACAATTGTGACTTCCATTTCAGTCACATCTTCAGCTCTTATCCCATTAAAGGCTCTAGAGATAGTTGATACTGCAGTTGTAATATCGGCTGATTTGACAGTATATGAAATGGTTTCTTCCTGCATATCCCCGAATGCGAAATAATAATCGAAGACATCGCCCTCAAATGCCTTAATGGGCACAACTGCTTCATAGATATTTTCGTCCGAAGTTACTGTTAAAGGATTTGTTTCACCGAATTCATTGAACGTTCCTTTAACGTACAGCACATCACCTGAAGGATTGAAATTACCTCTAAGAATTTCAACTTCCATGTTACATCTGAATGTGAACTGAATTTCAATTCCTGAACCAAGATAATCGTCATAAAAGGCAGTGTATGAAGTATTGCCGCCAGTAACAACATGTGATCTGTTATTATTTTCGTAAGGACTTTCCTTAAGGTTTTCCTCCAACTGTCCGTCTTTTACAAATTTGAAATAAACGCGCGTTCCCGGTTCCAACGCATCAATAGTTGCAGAGTAAATACCGTCGCCGTCAGTGTCAGTCATTGGATTTGCTGAGGTACTCCATTCATTAAAAGAACCCGCCAGAGCTATTGTGCCTGTTGAGGAATTAAACAAACCTTCATCGATTTGAATATTCATATCGACATTGAAAGTAATGTTTACCGGTGTTAAATCCTGTTCGAACTTTTGGATTGATGGCGGACCACCTGCTCCGAAGTAGCCCACATATGCGGTATTACCGTCAGGTGAAAATGCCAAACCACGAGGTCTTTCATTGGCACTGTTAGTAACAGTGAACTGCCATTTAAAACTATCAACAATCGCATCGTTAGCTACATCGTAACCATACCATGTATTATTACTGTAACCGGTGGCAGGATCGTTGTATGAGCCCGCGCTAGCCCAGAATAAATCGGACTTCGGATTCCAGTCAGCAGATTCGATTGCAAAACCTTCAAGAATTGTCCCCACAGAATCATAACCGGCAAATACGTTCGGTTTATTGAAAACTGTGTTGATACTCCTGTCGTAAGCCATATGGTAGATAGTGTTTCCATCTTTTGAAACCATAACTGTTCTTGAGAATCCTTTAGTTTCTTCAACCGCATTTCCAACAAACGAGAAATCCGGATTGTAAATCTGGATAGGATTTCCGGGGACAACAGGTGCAACGAAAATTCTTCCTTGCTCATCTACTGCAGGTGCGGCAGGTGAAGTGCCTAAACCAAGTTCAATTCTGTTGAGTCCTTCCCCTGTTTTATAGTCGATTCTATGCATAAACTGATTGCCCCAGACAGCAAGTATATTTCCTTCATGATCAGCTCTTAAGCCTCGTGGATTACTTATCGTGGAGCCGTAAAGCGTATCTGTAACAAAACCGCCGCCTGTTGTTATCTGGAAAACCGGTGAAATCTCTGCTTCCGTTCCGTCAGCATTATAAACTCTTAATGCATAAACCCCCTTAACTGTATCTCCTTCGGCTACAGCTACGTCAGTTGTTGCCCAGGGTTGCACCCAAATTTTCCCATCAGGATCAACTGTAAGTCCGTGAATCATCGCGGTAAGTGTGTCGGGATTTGTATCCGTAAATGCCCATGTACCGCCAGCATTACGCCATTGAGCATCTGAAACAATTGCCGTTAAAAGCAATAACAGAATAGATAATGTAAGTTTTTTATTCATATTACCTCCATGAGTGATTAAAATCTATTAATTTCTTCCATAGTTCGGAGCACCGGCTTTACCAGTTAAAACTCTTACTATATTCTGAAAAGCCTCGTTGTTTTGCTTAAATTCCTGCACTCTTCTTCTCACTATGTATAAGTCGTCTTCCAGACCCCAGGTCATTGAAATTAATTCATCAAGATTCTGCGGATTAAAAACATCTGCTTTTAATAATTCGGGATACAGATTTTGCACAGTCTTATCGGGATTAATCATTATCACCGGATATAGTCCGTTGTTTCCTATAAATAATGTCCCATCCGCCGCAAATATCAAAGCACGTGTAAATGTACCTTCGAGATAAAGCTGAGATACATCAAAATACATTTCTTCCTGTCCAAGTGAACCATCAGAATTAATCGGAACCCTGTATATTTTTTCTACAGAGTTTCTTACAATGCTCAGATAGAGAAAAGTATTTCCTGTCTCTTTGAATATTTCGAGAGCATTAACTTTACCGTTAAATGCGTGTCTGGTAATTTTTTTATCCGGGTATGACAAGGTATAAATTGAATCACTTTTACCACCAGCCCAGATTCTTTTCTGATCGTCGACTGCAAAGTCCGAAAGCTGTTTCTGAAAATCGAATGTAATAATTTTATACAATTCCGGACGCTTACCTTCTTCAATCATATAAATTCCAGGAACAAAATCTGCACGGACTGCTAATACTACTCCATCCGGACCTATTTTCATATTACCAAAGTGTGTATCGCCTTTAAGATCGTATAAATAAGGTTCGCCTCCTGCCGGAATTTTATATTCCCCTTTATATACTCTTGGTTTAAGAGAATATGCCGATGCGATAATGCTCCCCTCGCTGTCCACACATATACCATAGTACTGAAGCGGAGCTTGTGCATCAACATATAATTCCTTAACTGTTTCAAGCAGCCTGTAGGAATATTTTTCGCTGGGCAGTTCGGCTCCTGCGACGGCTACTCTTATATTGGCATTCACTCCATCCGAATCAGCAGGAATGGGCACAAGCGGCGCTTTAACAATAAGTTGCGTTACAGAAGCCTGTAGAATTTCTGCAACATTTCCATCGCCGAATGTAACAAAGTTCTCCTCGAATACCGTTGAAAAATTTTCCCCGTTGATAACAACCTCCGTAACTCCCGATAATGCTTTACTTGCAGGAATAACAGAAGTAATCAGCGGCGCGGCATTACTTTCTTTTATTTTAGTATCCAGACTGTCGGTAATCTCTTCCTCACAGCCGGGAAAAAACAAAACGCCCGCTGCTAAAATAAACTTTAGCACATTAGATAATGAAAAGTATTTCTTGTTCATTTTATTATTCACCCGAGTTTACAATCATTTTAGTAAGCTATTCTTACAGAGAATCTGTGTACGTCATCAAAAATAGTATGGGGTTCGTATGCATAATCGACCGACATAAAAACACCAGCCAGACTGCGTTTAATACCGAAACCTGCATTAAAACCTGCATCATCGTTCGGAGAATTAAATCCTGTTCTGATCGAAAAAGTATTAATAAAAGTATATTCTGCGCCAATAATTATCTGCTCGGAAAAATCCCTGGGGTGATTCGCGTCCAGTGCAATTATAAGCGAATGATTTTCTTTATTGAACGGTAGTACGTCTATCAAATCGAACGACATGCCAATCTGGAATATAAGAGGCAGCTGAAATCCTTCTTCAATAAATTTAATCTCTTCCGAGAAATTTCTCACACTCATTCCGATGTTGAGACTCTCGAAACCTGTTTTATAGATCAATCCGAAATCAAATGCAAATACTGATGTCTCGAATTTTTCAGTTTCATAACCGTCAGTTGTCAATCCAACCTTGCCGTCACCGATCAGTGACTGACGGATGTATTTCACGTTTCCGCCGATAGCAAACTTCTGCGACAAGCTTCGTGCATAACCAATACCGATTGCTATTGCAGAAGGTGAGTAAGTGCCCAGATCGAGATAGCCTTTATCATTTGTCGACCGGACGGTTTCCATAAATTCACCGTAATCAACCGCCACAACTGATATACCCAGCACACCATAATAATTATCAAAAGGCTGAACTGCAACTGTAGCCGAAAGATGATTAATGTCTGCAATCCATTGAGTAGTATTAACCGAAACGTCCACCATAGTCGGTATTTCCGCCATGCCAGCCGGATTATATAACATCGAAGCCGATCCGCCGTGAAGCGAGGTTATGGCTCCTGATATTCCCGCAACCTGTGCGTTGGTGGAAACATTTAAAAATTTCATCCCGGTCTGTGCCAGTTTCTTTGTCTGGGCAAAGCTGCCTGCCGTAAAGAACCCTATCATTACAAAACCGATTATAATATTCTTTATGTTCATTGAATTACCCGATTAAATTCTTATCCATTACCTGATAACAGTAAATTTCAAAATTTGTTTTTCACCTCTGTCACTATCGGTAACTACTGCAATATAAACACCGCTTACCACCAGCTGGTTGGAGGAAGTATTAAGATCCCAGAATTCGTCGCCGCTACCGTCGGAATGTTCAATTTCCCTGATCAGTTCGCCGAGTTCTGTAAAAATCTGAATTTTGCATTTACCGGGTATATCGTAAAACGCCAGCCTGTTTTGCCTTGCCGGGAACAGCAGGTTATTCTGATCAGCCGATATTATATAAGGATTAGGAACCACCCGCATATCGGTAAGCTTTTCACCCGGTTTTCTTTTCAGGTTTGCAGCGGTAAATGTTTGAGTATAAAATCTGCCGCTCTTTAAAGCAATGTTTTGCGGAGTAAGCCCACCGCCGTTATTGTCGCTTTCATCACCGACCGATACAATATAATAATAGTAATCAACACCTCTCTGAGCGGTTGTGTCTGAGTACTCAAATTCATCGGGTGCGGCATTGTAAATAAGAGTATATGTGCTGTCGTATTTACCGCGCGCTCTGTAGATCTCGAATCCAGATATTGCCGGTCCCTGCCCGTCGTGATTCCAGGTTAAATGTATTCTGTCACCCTCTCCGACAACATAAAATGTGTTGGGAGGATAAGGATTTTGAGGAATAGTAAATCCGTTCCCGCTGTTGAAGTTTGCAGTAAGCATCCTGTAGGTTTTCATAAGCGAATCTTTGCTTGTCATCACCCAGGTATTTTTTTCAATGTCCGAAATAGTGCCGTTTTTAAATTTTCTTCCGATACTCACAGTACTATCCCGGCACAAACCGTTTGCAGCTTCAGCCCATACAATTCTTATACTGTCGCCGTGCGCAAGTGTATAAGGTCCGTATCCGATAGCTGCAGAAAAACCGCCGGATGTTCCCAGACCGGGATCGGTTTTTTGCTGGGCAAAATTTCCGGACGGTTCAACTGCGTACGCATGTCTTGGATTTTTATGCCCCGCAGAAATGAACCTGTCATATTCCTCTGTCATATTAGCGCTGTTGAAGGAATCGTTGTTAGAAGTAAGTTTATGATCAGAGTCCTCGTAAGAAGTGGTGGAGGGCTGAGTCAAATCGTTTGACTGGTCGGATGATGATTTATCCGCATGAAGTGTAATCTGACCGATAAACTGTGCAGAACCGAGACGTCCGACAGTATCGGTAGCTGTCAGGTATCCTCTGGAAGTATTGGGTACCCAGATAGGACCTCCTATGTTATCATAGTTCACTTGTTTCTGTGGCCAGTAGCCATGCCAGGCAAACATAGACTTAAAATTTTCATCTGACGGATCGTTTTTAAGTCCGTCGCCACGGGCATCAATCATTGTGTTCATACCCCATCCGCTTCCATTGCCTATAACATACCTGGAATTTGCAGACACAGCCCATCGAAAAAGATAATATGCGTATAAGTCTTCAAGCGTGCCGCCGGGCAGTTCAATTTCAGCATCATCATCTACATTACCCGTATTAACTATTATAACCTCATGGATAATATAATTGTCGTGAAATTCCTGGCTGAACTGATAAATTTTTCTTTTTACAGTTGCGCCGATCTGTGTATTAACTACATTATAAATCATTCTGTCGTAAGGAAGATCGGGATCTATTTCCATATCCTGATTTTCGATAAAAGTCTGCGGTGTGGATTCAACACCATCAACTGCTACCTCCGGTGCGGGGAATTTTGAAACAACTTTAAACTCAACGGGGAAAAACTCGTTGGCACCGTTTACACGAGGTCCTACATGCACAACCTTATGCAGCCATGATCTGCCGCCGAACTGAGATGCGTCGGTAAAGTTTTTTACACCTATCCAGAAAGCTTTAGCCGCCTGCATATCCTGCCACGAATAAATAGCCGGCCAGCGCATTCCGTACTGCTGCTCCGCTACCAGTCCTTCTTCAATTTCACATCCGAATTCCGAATACCAGTTATGCAGCGAACCGACAGCCAGCCATCTGGTGCGCCCCTGACTTAAAATACTTTCCGATACAAAAATCAGAATCAAAAAAACTAATCCGGAAATCTTTGTAATACTGTAAATATTTTTTTTATTCATCTGTACCTCAACAATGCATAACTGAATTCAATTAAAACAGCTCAACTGAGAGCTTCAATCCGAAATAAATCATTCTCGGATTTAAAAAAGTAAAATATCTCTGATTGGGCATGTCAATGTATTGTTTGTTTTCTATGATCTTATCCATTTCTGAAGAACTGAGTTTATTCCATTCTTCACCGCTGTAGGAATAATATTCACTTGTGGTTTTATCCCAGTAGATTGCGCCATCTTTAACCTCGTTGCTGCGCAGATTGCTGATGTCTACAACCGGTACTATTGGTTTAAAGTCACCTTTAACTCTGTAATCTCCCGGCTGATCGTCACCGGGAATGTTGATATATGAACCTGCAAGTTTATCGCCGGTATTGGCAGGAAGGTGGAGCGACTTCATGTATTCAAGATAATCGTCCCCGTCAATAAATCCGTAATATCTCGACATATACTTAAGATTAAGCGCATTCGATATATCTAGAATAAACTCGAGGCTTAAAAAGTCCGCTAACCTGAAATTCTTCGAGAAGCGAAGGTCTATATTCCAATAATCTTTCCACTGAACATTATAAAACACACCCGGCAGTGCTCCGCCGCCTGTCCATGTAAAATACTCTCCGCTCGACCAGTCTGCAAGAATACTGAGACGCATGTCGCCGAAAGGATGAATGCCGCCTAATTCGGGACCAAGATCCGAAGGTGTGAAAATATTAATATTAGCATTACCGTATGGTCTTGGTATCGGTTTAAACTGTTCCGAATCGGTAGCGATGGCTTCATAAATTATCTGCTCGGTCGGATTTTGATAATATGTTCTGTAGCCGAACCGCCCGCTGGTTCTTACATCATAAGTATAATTGATAAAACCCTGCACCCAATTACCCCGGTTTTTGCTTAGAGTGATCTCGAAACCGCGGATATCGGAATATGAATTCGGTTCGCTGATTAGATAGTCAACATCGCCGCTCTTATTTATATAATTAATAGTTGTGGGGACCAATGAAATATCTTTGTAGTATCCGGCAACTCTCAGGAGGAACATATCAAACAGGTTGTGCTCGTAACCAAGTTCATATTGTATCGATTTTTCAAGAGGATTGTTCGGATTTGCAATTCTGGCTAACGAATTGTCGAATGAATTTACTCTGAGCAGATAGAGGTTTTCTGCAGTAGGGAACGATCGCTGGTGACCGTAATTAAAATATAATTTGCTGTTCACACTTATCGGAAAAGAAATGCCCAGCCTCGGACTTATAGTAAGCTGAGGCTCAACATCCTTTTTATTAACCAGCGTATCGATGCCGCCGATATTAACTGCTTTAAATGCTTCGGTGTACGGATCGAATACATACCATTCGCCGCCCGGATCAAAATAATCGAGTCTTACACCTATATTAGCAATCATACCCTCGAACTCAAGCTTATCGGTAATATATAAAGCACCTCTTACGGGAGTTGTATTCCATTTGGATTGCGAATTGCCGGAAGGTAAAAACTGATCGAACTGAGCATAATTTGTTCTATTGTCAGTATATACAAACTGAAAGCCGGCTTTTACCTGATTGTATTTATTAAATTGACTTGTAAAATCAACTTTAGCGGTGTAGACGGTAATCTGCGAAGAATCCCTTGCATTGCTCATGCCGACGCCCATGCGCATTCCGTTGATTCCGTTGCTTGGAGCCGGCTGAAATCCGAACGGAGCTTCGTCAACCCAATAGTTCTCCCCGAACAGTTTTATTCTAGATGTATCCCTAAGCCTGCCGGGATTAGTATCATAATTCGACTCGAAACGGGATAGTATTACTTCATAAAAAGTTGAAGCATTCAGCACATGAGTAAATTTGGCGCCTACGCTGTTTCTTTTAACCGTTGAAGGATTCCAGTAATCAGGTGCAAAAATTCTTGTTTCTATAAAACTTACCCTGTCCATCGCAGATGCTATGCTGCTCGCTGATGTGAATAAGCCGGGCGATCCGTCGCGTGAACTGGTGGTTCCTGTCGTTTCCCCGAAAAGACCGTCGATCATCAGTTTCATTCCTGTAGAAATATCAGAAGTAAGTTTCAGTTGTCCCGTCCAGTCGCGATATGCATTATCGGATAATGGAATTATATACATATTCTGATTTTTCCTGAAGGATGCATAAAATCTTAAATCACCAAGCTGCCTGCTTATTACGGGAACAGGACCGCCTATACTCATATCAATATCAAAATCAGGCTCTCTTATATCGAGTTGTCTTCTGTGTTCCCAAAGGAATAAACGCTGTGCTGCCTCGGGTGTCAGATCGTTATCCGGATTATCGTCTTTCATCAGGTTCTCGGCAATAGTATTCCAGCCTTCAAACTCAGCGTACTGCCGCTGAGTAAATTCGCTCCAGGCTCCGTTATCGGTCCCTGTCCAAGCTACAGCAGGATCGAGATAAGGACGTATCCAGTAGGAATCGTAATCATGAGGAGAAATTCCGAATTGCTTTTTACCCGCCGGTTTGTACCGGCTTATTAAACTAACTGTATATTTATCTTTTCTCCCTTCCTTGGTTACAATATTAACTATACCGGAACGCAGATCGCCGTACTCGGCACTGAATCCGCCTGTGGTTATCTGAACATTTTCAATTGCCGTTACACTAATACCGGTATATGGATTATTGTCGCGTTCATCTCGCAGAGTTATACCGTTCACTATAAATGCCGTTTCTCTGGCTGAACCGCCCCGCACTACCGGACCGTCGGAAGAACCCTGCACGCCTGCCTGAAGAGAAACTATTCTTGAAACGCTTACCGTTGGCAGAGCTTCAATCTCTTCGGAGCTGATGTTGGCACGGCTTGCCGCTACGTCCTGTTCAACTATGGGATTTATGGCAGCAGTTACAACAATCTCGGCAGTTTCAATTGATTGTTCGGATAACTCAATATCAATAACAGTAGTCTGATCAATATTTACAATCACATCTGTTATCGTCCTGGATGTATAACCGATATAGGTTGCTCTTACATTTTTTCTTCCCGGAGGAACGTTTAATATTACATAGTAGCCGTCAATATCTGTTGCAGCTCCTAATGTAGTCCCTTCAACAATTATATTTACACCGATCAACGGCTCACCAGTCTGAGCATCATTTATTGTCCCGGATATTTTGCCGGACTGGGCATAAACCGAAACATAAAATAAAATTAGTCCGAGAGCTGAGAGAAGAGATTTCTTCCTCATGAGTGAACTCCTGATATATTTGCTATGGTAAGGATTTAACTAATACAATTGACCCGAACAGATTTGTAAGATGTTCCCGACTAAGGGTAAAATTAGAATATTAACTTCTTACAATCAAGTATCAGGTACTTAATTTTTGTTTACCAGAACTTCTTAATAGCTGTCGCCTATTTAACGAGCATCATCTTATTGGTAAATACTCTGTTATTCACATTTAATCTATAAATATAAACACCGCTCGGCAGTCCGGCAGCATTGAAATCCACGGTATAACGACCGGCGCTGAGAGTTTTATTTAAGATTATAGTTATCTCCTGTCCAAGCATATTATATACAGTAAGTCTTATATGACCCGATTCGGGAAGATCGAACTGCATCATAGTTTCCGGATTGAACGGATTCGGGTAATTCTGATATAACTGATATGTGTCGGGTATAAAGGAATCGTCTCTGGCAATGCCCGATACATCGGTTATCATAAATTTGAATACTGAAGAAGGCAGACTATATCCGTAATCGTTTGCCGCAAGTATTCGCCATGAATACAATTCGCTTAATCCGAGAGGTTCATCAAGTTTGTAAGTTGTATCTTCAATATTATCAATGTCGAGGATTATTAATTGATCCTTCCATGCAAGTACCGAGTTAATGATCTGCAGTCTGTAGTGGGTAGCGGATTCAACTTTATTCCACTTAAACTCCGTGTAATCATCAATACCGGTTGTTTCATGAGGAGGATATATTAAATTTGCAACAACCGGGAAACCGGTTGTGAATGTTCGTGTTTCAGAAAATCCGGACTCGCCGATAATATTCCGGGCTTTAACCCGCCAGTAATAAGTCTGCTGTCCGTATAGCCCGGTAACGGAGTATGATGAATCGATAAGTCCATCCTGATCGAGAATAACATCATTAAAGAGCGAGTCGGCAGCAACCTGCAGCAAATAGGAACCGGCGTTAGAAGTATATAACCATTTAAGTATTATGGTATCGGGCTGATTCAACTCGCCGTCTGACGGATATGCAAGCAACGGCGTATCCGGAGCATTCAGCTGAACGATGTTGCTTACCGTACTTTCGCTGTTGTTCCTGTCCAATGCTGTAACCGCAATATACAATGCTGGGGTATTATCAATACTTTTATCCGGTACATATGATTTTACACCAATCAGATCAAGAATATTTCCGGGATTTTCCAATACATCAAAATTAAAATCAGAGTCATCATTCATATAAACAACGTAGAATCTTGCACTATCATCGTTCGGCTTGTCTTCCGGTTTGTCCCATACAAGTCCTGTAACCGCCGTATTTGCAAGTCTTTCAAACCTGAGGTTCTGAGGAGGATTGGGCGGAATAAAATCTTTCCATAACATTTCTGGCGCCAGCGCAACATTTTTATACAAATAAGCTTTTAATGAATCTGTAATACCTTTGGGATTTTCACGTAAATAACGTGCTCTGAAATGCACACTGCCATGTATTTTATCGTTGGATCTGTTGTGTCTTATCTGGTTAGGTACTTCATTTGATGCCCACACTTCCTGATGCCAGAATCCCTGCCCCGGATAAAAATGCCTGTTGTGAGCAGCCACCGAATCAGCCCACCAGTTTGTAAGTGATATATAATCCCGCCCACCACCAATTGGCCAGTAACATTGTGGAGTAAGGTAATCGATAGACTGATCGTTGAGCCACGCAATTGCGTCGCAGTAAATATCATAATAACCCGACAGACCTTCGATGCCGATCGGCATACCGCTTTTCCAGATACCGAAGGGACTCATTCCGAATTTAACGTAGGGTTTTACAACCTGGATTGAATCGCTTATCATTCTCAGCAGTAAATTTACATTGTCCCTGCGCCAGTCTGATCTGCTTACGAATCCCCGTTTGAAATTTTCCCACGAGTAATTATCCTGGCTCGTAATTCCTTCGTAAGGATAAAAATAATCATCGAAGTGAACGCCGTCAACATCGTATCTGTTTACCACATCCATAACAACATTTAAAACATATTCGCGGACATCCGGCAGCCCCGGATCGAGAAATTTTAATTCACCCGACTGCAGAACCCAATCAGGATGCTGCACTGTAACATGGCTGTTATCCTGCGCATATCCCCCGGAAGCTGATCGATCCGCCCGGTATGGATTAAACCACGCATGCAGTTCCATACCGCGCTTGTGCGCTTCTTCAATAGCAAACTCAAGCGGATCGTAATACGGATCCGGAGCTTTGCCCTGCCTGCCTGTCAGATAATATGACCAGGGATCGTAATTCGAGTTGTATAACGCATCGCACTCGGTTCTTATCTGGAAAACAACCGCATTTGTATTCACATCTTTCAATTCATCAAATAATATGATAAGCTCTTCCTTCTGCTTTTCTGTGGAAAGATTAATCGAACTCGGCCAGTCAAGGTTCGCAACCGTTGCAACCCAGAAAGCTCTGAACTCCCTTTTCTGCGAGTTAATGTTTGAATATGTTAAAGTAAGCGTAACAATTATAAGCGTAATGATTCGAAGTGCTGTTTTCATTTGAAGACCTTATTGAGTATTTTTTATTGACCCGAAATTTTCCTGCGTGGTATGTAAATATAAATACTTTAAATTAACTTCAAAAGTATTATTAAAAATTCACCGAAATAATTTTCAGGTTGATGAATATTTAACAAATTTTTAGAATTATTTCTACGGATAAAATAATCTTTCAGCATAACAAAAAGCATGTATAGTCTGATTATGAAAAATTTCTTAATTGCAATAATTACGATAGTTTTAACCGCAACATGCACAAATAAATCAGGATCAGAAGACAGGGTTCCTCAGTGGGCTAAAGAAGTTGTCTGGTATCAGATATTTCCCGAACGATTTAATAACGGTGATCCCAATAACGACCCGCAGGTTGAAGACGTTATTAAGGGATGGCCCTTTATTGAACCTGATGAGTGGCAGGTTCATCCATGGACATCTGACTGGTTCAAACGCCAGCCCTGGGAAGAAAAATTCGGCAATTATAATTTCTATCAGATACAGGGTATGCGCCGTTACGGCGGCGATCTGCAGGGAGTAATTGATAAGCTCGATTATCTTGAGGAACTTGGCGTTAATGCATTATATTTCAATCCCTTGTTCGAGGCTCCCTCACTTCACAAGTATGATGCAACATTATACAGGCATATCGATAATAATTTCGGACCTGATCCCGAAGGCGATGTCATATTATGGGAATCCGAAAATCCGGTTGATCCGGAAACATGGCGTTGGACTTCGGCTGACAGTCTGTTCCTGAATTTGATTAAGAAATGCCATGACCGCGGTATAAAAGTGATTATCGATGGCGTGTTCAACCACGTTGGAATACATTTCTGGACATTTAAGGATATTGTCGAAAATCAGCAGAAGTCACAATTCAAAGATTGGATTGAGGTTACCAGCTGGGACAATCCTTCCACAACCGCAAATGAATTCGATTACAAAGGATGGATAGGGATTAAAGATCTTCCTGAACTTAAGGAGGATTCAACAGGACTTATTGAGCCGATAAAGAATCATGTTTTTAATATCGTGAAAAGATGGATGGACCCAGATAACGATGGTGATCCCTCGGACGGAATAGACGGCTGGCGGCTTGATGTTGCCGAAATGGTTAATATCGGTTTCTGGAAAGAATTCAGAACATACGTCAAATCTATTAATCCGGAAGCTTATATTACCGGCGAAATCTGGTGGGAAGACTGGCAGAATAATAAAATGTTCAATGCAGCACCATGGCTTCAGGGCGATGCTTTCGATGCGGTTATGAACTACAGGTTTGCAAGAGCAGTACGTCATTACATTTTGAGAACCGAAAAAAAAATTACTGCCGGAGAATTTGTTGATTCATTAAATCAGATTTATAAGGATTATAATAAAGAGAATGTGTACGTGCTGATGAATCTGATGGACAGTCACGACGTTGACAGGCTTGCTTCACAAGTTGTAAACCCTGATCTCTGGTACGATCACAACGCCAATCCTGCACAAAATGAAAATTACATTGTTGAAGCTCCGGATTATACTGGAAGGATGAAACAAAGACTTGTTGCAGGATTGCAGATGACGCTCCCCGGCGCACCGATGATCTATTACGGTGACGAAGCCGGTATGTGGGGCGGCGACGACCCCGACTGCCGCAAGCCGATGGTTTGGGCGGAATTTAACTACGAAGATGAAACTGCTCATCCTTTAGGGAATTACCGCAGTCCCGATAAAGTCTCTTTTGATGAGAATCTGTTCGCCTGGTATAAGAAAATGATTGATATAAGAAAATCAAACCGCGTGCTTGGTACCGGCGATATTGAGTTTTATTCTCTCAGCGATAACGTGCTGCTTTTTAAAAGATTTAATAATGAAAATGAAATTATCGTTATCGTAAATTCATCCGGTCAAAATGAGAATATCAGGTTAAATCAAATCCGAGCAATTGAAATAAGTGAAGGTTTTGACCTGGTAAGCGGCAGTAAAATAAAAACAGATTTAATACGCATAGATCCATATCAGATCATAATTCTGAAAAATCAGAAAGCGAAATGAAAAAAACCCAGAAGAAAAAACCGCCGTTTCTGTTTTATGTAATAATGATCGCATTTCCTCTACTTTTTTTTATCTTACTGGAAACGGGGCTAAACATTTTCGATTACGGTAAAAACCTTGATGCATTCATAACCATATCGGAAGAATATGACGATTTATTATTTATAAATCCTGATATTCCTTTCAGATACGCAATTAATAATTCATCTCCTCCCGCAGTTGCTTTCGATGCTTATAAGAAAATAAAAACCGACAGCACTTTCAGAATATTTGTAATGGGAGGCAGCAGCACGGCAGGATTTCCGTATGCATATAATATTACATTCCCGAAATATCTGCAGCGCAAGCTGAACCTGCTTTATCCGAATATGAATATTGAGGTAATAAACCTCGGTATTACGGCTCACAACTCATATACAATTGCCGATCTGGCTGATGAAGTTCTGGAACAGGAACCTGATTTGATATTGATATATGCAGGTCACAATGAATACTACGGCGTGCTGGGCGTCGGTTCGTCTGTGGCATACGGCAACTCGCGGTTTGTAACTAAGCTGATGATATTTCTGAACAGGACAAAGACCTATCAACTGATAAATTATCTTGTAAAATGGGGTGCAGGTTTGTTAAGTGAAAAGGAGAAGCCGGAATTTACCGATGAAACATTAATGGCGCGAGTTATAGGTGAGAGTCAGATTCTGTATAATTCGGAAATCTACCATGCTGGTATAAGACAATTCAGGGATAACCTTAATGAATTCCTGAATAAAATCAACAAAGCCGGAATAAATGTAATTATCGGACAGCTGGCGTTTAACTATTTACAGAAACCGTTTATCTCCGTTTCGGCAGATGAAAATAAAAATGCCGATTCATTATTCGCACTCGGACTTACTGATTATAACGCAGGGCAATACAATAAGGCGAAGCAATACCTGCTGGAGGCAAAGGAGCATGATGTTTTAAGGTTCAGAGCTCCTCAGGCTATGAATGATGTGATAAA
>JAFGMI010000045.1 GCA_016927595.1 Melioribacteraceae bacterium
CAGAAACCGACAGGATAATGAAAGAAATTGATAAGATTGATTTCATAAACTGATTCAATACTTATTTTTGAAAAGTAATGATTTCTTCAAAGCAGTCCGAGCCCATCATCTAATCTTAATCCTGATCCTGATCTTAATCCTGTTCTAAATCCGAGTCCTGCTCTACATTACCTTCAATAAAAGTCTATCGGCTGACGGAAAGACCAAAGTTCCCAGATTACCCGCCATAAATATTTTTCACAAAGAGGGCTCATTGAATTGTAAAAATTCGTATTTTATCCCACAAATTATATCATAATTAATTGAGTTGATTATGAGAATTCCCCGGACAAGCAGCTTTCTTATTCCATCGGTATTATTTTTCGGCTTTCTGTTTTTGTCGCGTTCAGGCTATTTTAATTATCCGGATGATCCGCAGTCTGCGGGTGTGATGATGGATAAAGTTTTTTACTACTTTATAAATTCTGCACTCTGGATTTCAGCGGCGTTTCTGTTTAACCTTATCATGAAAACTTTTTTCTGGGACGGACTTGTTCGATTTAAAGCTGGTTCGGTTATCGGTAAAACGGTTATTGATTTCACCTCCGTTCTTATATACTGTGTAGCGCTTGCTGTTATTTTAATCGGCGTAATTAAAATTGAGTATTCAGTTACTCTGCTGCTGCTACTTCTCTCGTTCCTTTTTATCGCTTCGGTATTCAGATCCAAGTTCCTTTCGCTGCTTAGTACAAAATATTTATCGTCGGAACATCCTTTTAATCTGGGCGACTGGATTGACCTGATTAATAAAGACGGAAAAACGGTAGTTACAGGTGAGGTTTATGATATTAGCAGAAAAGGGACACGAATTAAAACCGAAGAGAACACTATTGCATTAATACCGAACCGTCTGCTTGAAGAGGAATATATAATTAAAAATTACTGGGGGAGCAACAGAGAAACCGAATTCAATGTGCATTTCACGGTTGATTTTAATGTGCCGATTGAACGTGTAAAAAGAATTCTGATGGCTGGCGCAAAGCAGGCGATTGAAGAGAAAGGATTACTTAAAATTCCGGAGCCGAAAGTTGTGGTTAGTAACATTTCCGATTTCGGTATCGAATATACACTGAAATTCTGGATAGTGCCCTGGGATATTATTACGCCTGCTGAAGCTAAAGATAAGATTATTTCTAAAATAATTACGCATCTTGCAAAGTCGGGCTTGAGTCTGGCTTATCCCAAGAACGATGTATTTATTACCCAAATGCCTTCCAGACAGACCGATATTTTTATTGCTCAGGACAGACTTAAAATTATTTCGAATGTGGAATTGTTCAAAGGATTTAATGAAGCGGAGCTGCAGGCATTATCCGAGAAGATCAAATATTCCACTTACTCTAAAGGCGATGAGATAATAAAAGAAGGGGAGAGCGGAAGCTCGATGTTCGTTCTGGTGGAAGGACTTCTGAATGTTTTTGTAAAATCACAAAATGTTGAAATGATACAGGTAGGACAGCTTATTCCGGGACAATTCTTCGGTGAAATGTCAATGCTGACCGGAGAAAAAAGATCTGCAACTGTAATTGCATCCACCGATGTGCTTGTCTTTGAAATAACAAAAGAATCTGTGGCATCAATTCTGCAGAACAGGGAAGAACTGATTAAGGAAGTAAGCGAGTTTATTACAGAGCGTCATGAAATAAATGTTATTAAACTCAAGGAACACGAAACCAGAAAAGTGCATATTGTAGAAGCCTTCATGAATAAAATAAAGGGCTTTCTTGGTATAAAGCAGTGATTACAATAAATTTTATATGAGGTCAATAAAATGGGTAACGATTTTTTATGTCCCTATTGTAAAGGCAAGCTCAACATAAAGGGAAACATATTGCTTACTATTAAAAAGGAGAATGGGCAAAGAGGTTTGATCTGTCTGAGCCCGAAACTCGGTAATTATAAGACGGAAACGCATCCGGATTTTAAGTTAGATAAAGGTGAAGAACTTAAGATATCATGCCCCATGTGTCATGCAAATCTTGCGGCTCTCGAATTCAACGAGCATCTGGCAAAAATACTAATGGTTGACAGCAATCATACTGTATATGAAATACTATTTTCAGGAATAGCCGGCGAGCATTGTACATATAAAATTAAAGAGCACGATGTTAAGGCTTACGGTGAAGATTCAAATGCTTACATGAACTATTTCGGTGAATCTCCAAAATTTTAATTAAGCAGTATCAATAAAGGATCGGTGGGAGAGAAATACACTGTTTAAAAAAATCGGATTAATACTGGGGATTCTGACATATCTGTTTTTTCTGATTATCGGACCTCCCGAACAGATTCCTCAGCAAGCCTGGTCTACATCTGCAGTTGCATTGATGATGGCTGTCTTCTGGATAACCGAAGCTTTACCCATCTCTGCTACAGCACTTTTGCCAATCGTTTTTTTCCCTCTGCTGGAAATCAGTCCGATTAAAGATGTTACGGTGTCGTATGCGCATCCATTAATATTCTTATTCCTGGGCGGATTTATATTGGCTCAATCGCTGCAGAAATGGAATCTGCACAAAAGAATTGCACTGAATATAATCAGACTCATCGGGATTAATCCTAACGGTATAATATTAGGCTTTATGATATCAGCCGCTTTCCTGAGTATGTGGATCAGTAATACTGCAACCGCACTTATGATGCTGCCTATTGCACTTTCTGCTAATCAGGTAATAACGGAAACAGGGGAAATAGAAGCGAAGCAGAGCAGGAATTTTTCTATAGTGCTCATGCTGGCGATAGCCTATTCATGTTCACTTGGCGGAGTTGCAACACTAATCGGTACACCGCCTAATGCATTAATGGTAGCTTATCTGAAAGAAAATTTTAATGTGAATATTGGCTTTGCACAATGGATGCTGCTGGGTGTTCCGTTTACCTTTGTTGCTATTCCGGTAGCTTATATTCTCCTTACTAAATTTATTTACCCGGTAAGATTTAGATTGAATAACGAAGTAAATATAATATCTGTAGAGCTAAAAAAACTCGGTACAATAACCTTACAGGAAAAAATAGTTGCGGCGGTGTTTTCAACAGTTGCTCTGCTGTGGATACTCAGACCGCTTCTCGAAGACTACATTACCGGTATCTCGGATTCAGGAATAGCAATTCTCGGAGGCGTTGTTCTGTTTATTATTCCAGCAGGTGATAAAAGCAGGAGTTTCATACTTGGCTGGGAAGATGTTGAAAAAATATCGTGGGGAATTTTAATTTTGTTCGGCGGCGGACTTGCTCTTGCGTCAGCCATTCAGAAGAGCGGTCTTGCCGAAATAATAGGCAATTCTCTTCTTGCTGATTCAACTATCCCCGGCATTGTAATAATCACGTTAATTACAGTAACGATAATTTTCCTTACCGAGCTTACAAGCAATCTTGCAACAACCGCTGCGTTTCTTCCTATTACTGCATCACTTGCAGCAAACATGAATATTCATCCCATAGAATATGCCATCCCGACTGCTTTAGCAGCCAGCTGTGCCTTTATGCTCCCCGTTGCAACTCCGCCGAATGCAATTGTATTCACCAGCGGTTCGCTTAAAATAAGTGATATGTCGAAAGCAGGTATTTTTCTTAATATTACTTTTGTTGTTTTAATAGTCCTCTTCGTAAAAATATTAGCTCCGTTTGCATTCAACTACTGATCAGGTATCTGAATCCGTAAACATTTTTAAATAAATATTTATTTAGCAATTATCTTATATCCTATTATTTCGCAATGATTGATAATAATATTTATCGATCGTTTGAGTCTAGGAAAAATATACTTTTATAAATGATCATCATAATAATCATCTCAATGATTCTTTTAATCTATGCAATGCAAATAAATTATTGATACTGAAGGTACAAGTCCGCGATTGAACAAACATTAATTTATTTCAGTACATTCCCCGCGATTATTCGCTGGTCTTGTTATTTTTTAATAACTTTTATTAATACAATTATTCAAGAGTGCCATATGAAATATAATTACCTCTTCCATTATCTAATTGTATTCAATTATACAGTTATATCTTTGAATGCTTCAAGCGGATACGTAAGAGTAAATCAACTCGGATTTTTACCCAACTCAATTAAGGTCGCCGTATTTATTTCAAAAGATGAAGTTGATCTGGAGAACTTTTCAATAAATGATGCGCTTACTGATGAAATAATTTCATCATACAGTAATGTTAAACAGTACGGAGATTATCCTCCTTTTAAATCCACGTACAGATTGGATTTTTCTGAATTCGACAGGTCCGGAGCGTTCTATATCAAAGCAAACGGTGTTCAATCAGTAAATTTCAGAATTGGTGCGCATGTTTATGATGGTATTGCAGATTTTATCCTTCAATACATGAGACAGCAGCGATGCGGTTATAACCCGTTTCTAAAAGATTCGTGCCATACTGATGATGGTTATATTATTTATCATCCTGAACATGATTCTTTACACATTGATGTAACCGGAGGATGGCACGATGCATCGGATTATCTTCAATACGTTACAACATCAGCAAACGCTGTTCATCAAATGTTATTTGCTTATCAGCAGAATCCCGGAGTATATGAAGATAAATACAATTCGGACGGGGAAGACGAACCGAATGGCATCCCCGATATACTCGATGAAGCCAGATGGGGACTTGACTGGCTAGTCAAAATGAATCCCGACAGCGGCGAAATGTTCAATCAGATTGCAGACGATAGGGACCATATGGGTTTCAGGCTGCCTAATGAGGATACTATTAGTTATGGTAAAGGTTTAGAAAGACCCGTATATTTCTGCAACGGTGAACCGCAGGGAGTTATAAAATATAAAAACAGAACTGACGGCATTGCATCAACCGCCGGTAAATATGCGTCCGCTTTTGCACTCGGTTCGATAGTTTTCAGAGAAATAGATAGGAATTTTTCTGATGTACTTAGACATAAATCGTTGCAGGCTTATTATTTCGGGAAGCTAAATCCGGGTGTATGCCAAACCGCACCCTGCCGTGCACCATATTTTTACGAGGAGGATAACTGGTCCGACGATATGGAACTTGCTGCAGTTCAATTATACAGACTAACCGGGGATGATCAGTTCAGGAAAGATGCTTTGTCATTTGGCGACCTGGAACGTATAACGCCGTGGATGGGAGCCGATACGGCAAAACACTATCAATGGTATCCTTTTATAAATCTTGGTCATTATTATCTGGCTTATGACAATGGTCGGTTAAACGATAAGTTCATTTCATACCTGAGGCAAGGCATGAATATGGTCTATGAACGCGGTAAAAATGATCCTTTCCTGTTCGGTATTCCTTTTATATGGTGCTCAAATAATCTTGTTGCTGCATTTATTACACAGGCGAATCTATACAGAAAAATTACCGGTGATAAAACATTCGAAGAAATTGAGAATTCGATGTTCGACTGGCTTTTCGGTTGTAATCCCTGGGGGACTTCGATGGTTGTCGGTTTGCCAGGTAACGGCGATACACCCGGGGATACACATTCAGCGTTTACTCATCTTTACAATTATAAAATTGACGGAGGACTAGTTGACGGTCCGGTTTATTCAACTATATATAATAAATTATTAGGAATAACGCTCTATAGTGGGGACGAATATTCGGATGTACAGCCTGTTATTGCAGTTTATCATGATGACTACGGAGATTATTCGACTAACGAACCTACAATGGACGGTACAGCAAGTCTTTCTTATTATTTTTCGGAAATGGAAAAGAGAGCGATGCATCAGCCTAAGAGAAATTCCCGAGATTACTTATACAAATACGGAAGCATAATAAGGGGTGATACAACTCAAAAGAAAATTTACCTCTTGTTTACAGGAGGTGATTATGCTGATGGAGCGGAAATTATTTTTAATGTTCTTGATGAGCATAATATAAAAGCTATGTTTTTCTTCACAGGGGATTATTTAAGGAAGAAGGATAATACTAAACTTATAAATAAACTCCGGAGAGCAGGTCATTACATTGGAGCGCACTCGGATAAGCATCTTCTTTACGCTGATTGGTCAGATCGTGACTCTACACTTATATCGAAACAGGAATTCAAAGATGATCTGAAAAATAATTACAAAGAACTGTCGGACTTTGGTATAATGAAGGAAGATGCTCTTTATTATTTGCCCCCTTACGAATGGTATAACACAGAAATTTCAGAATGGACAAAAGAACTTGGACTGAAGTTAATCAATTTTACGCCTGGCACGTATTCGAATGCCGATTATACTTTTCCGGAAATGAATGAGTCATATTTCAGCAGCGATAAGATCATGAACTGCATCCTGAATTATGAAAAAAAATCTCCCAGCGGATTGAACGGATTTTTACTGCTTACGCATGTAGGTACAGATAAAAGACGGTCTGATAAGTTTTATAACAGACTCGATGAATTGATAATTCAGTTAAAAGAGAAAGGTTACGTGTTCGGTGTGTTGGAATAAAACAGAGTAATGTGTAAAAAGAACCGCGGGTTATTTTACAGTTTAATCTTCTTAAAAAGAAATACTATTCAACTTTCCGTATGAAATAAAGACTAATTAAAATAACAGTCCTGCAAAATGGGTTTAACTTTTTGAAAGTGGGCAGGAAATAGATATTTTTGACAATTCCAAATCAATAATTATCAGATTTACTTATGAACGAGTTCAACAAAAAATACTCCCTGCCTAAAAATAAGATACGTGTTCTCTTGCTCGAGTGTATACACGAGAACGGTTTAAAATATTTTCATGAGAATGATTATACTAATGTTGAGTATATCAAAGGATCTTTGGATAAAAAAGAACTGATCGAGAAAATCAGGGATGCTCACATCCTGGGAATCAGATCACGCACTAATATTACACGCGATATATTAAATTATGCTAAGAAGCTGATAGCAATAGGCTGTTACAGCATAGGTACAAATCAGGTTGATCTTCAAGCCGCAAAATTAAGCGGAATACCGGTATTCAACGCTCCGTTTTCCAACACAAGATCAGTTGCCGAACTGGTGATAAGCGAATGCGTATTTCTAATGCGACGTATACCTGAAAAGAATGAAGCAGCACACAAGGGATTATGGCTTAAAGAATCAAGGCATTCTTTTGAAGTCCGGGGTAAGAATATTGGCATTGTTGGTTACGGGCATATCGGGTCGCAGGTTTCAATCCTGGCAGAGAGTATGGGGATGAATGTTTATTATTACGATATTGAAAAAAAACTTGCACTTGGAAATGCAAAATCAGTTGAAAGTCTGGATGATTTATTGCGAATATCTGATATAGTAACACTTCATGTCCCTGAAACCGAACTGACAAGGAATATGATCTCCACCGCTGAGTTGAAAAAAATGAAACAGGGTTCATATATAATAAATGCATCGAGAGGCAGTGTAGTTGTGCTGGAGGATTTAGCTAAGGAAATTAAAAGCAAACATCTAGCCGGTGCAGCTATTGATGTGTTCCCGTCAGAACCAGCTACAAACGATGAATATTTTCTTAGTGTTCTGCAGAATCTGCCAAATGTAATATTAACACCTCATATAGGAGGCAGCACTTCGGAAGCGCAGGCAAATATTGCATTGGAGGTATCGGAGAAGCTTGTTAAATACAGCAACGTCGGTACCACGATAGGTGCAACTAATTTTGTGGAACTAGCTCTGCCGAGTAATGTAGATAAGCAGAGGTTCCTGCATATTCATGAAAATAAACCCGGTATACTGAACGATATAAATAAAATATTCTCGTCAAGAAAAATAAACATCGGTTCGCAGTACCTGCAGACAGACTCGCATATCGGATATGTAATAGTAGACATCGACAGAAAAATATACATAAAAGAAATAGCGGCTGAATTAAAAGCAATTCCCGGAACAATAAAAACCAGAGTACTATTATAGGTTCGGAGCTTCGTTGTTTCAACTTATCCGGATTATTTCATTATTATCATTTTAATAAACATTTATCATTGAAATAATTTCTGCTCTTATTAGTATTGCCGTCGGATAGCAAATAATTCTGATATCATGATTTATTGTTGTGGCATAGTATCTGTTTAGTTACCAGAAATTATATGCCTTTTCTTTTCAGTTAAAGGAAACCGGTGATAAATGATAAAAAGAATTCTGTTTTTAATTCCAGTAATATTAATACTACAGAGTTGTACAGGTTTGATAACTAAAGAAAAGCAAAGTAATTTCATTCGGGTGGATAACGGAAGATTTATGCTGGATGGATGCCCATACTTCTTTTCCGGTACAAATTTCTGGCATGGCTGTTATCTTGGTTCTCCCGGTGAAACGGGAGATCGTGAAAGACTTAAACGTGAACTTGACTTTCTACTTTCTATCGGTGTTACAAACCTTCGCGTACTTGCTGCCTCGGAAGAATCCGATATCAAAAATTCTCTTAAACCAGCCATACAAAAAAAACCGGGTGACTATGACGAAGGTTTACTCGAGGGTCTTGACTATTTACTCTCCGAGATGGGCAAGCGCAAAATGCATGCCGTAATATTTTTGAACAATTACTGGGAGTGGTCGGGCGGAATGGCACAGTATAATAGCTGGTTTGGCGATCGCGAAATACCCGATCCATCGGATCCCCAAAGCAGCTGGAATGACTTCATGAATTACTCCGCTTCCTTTTATAGAAATAAAGAAGCCAATGAGTACTTCCGTCAGTTTATTGCGGTTATTGTTACACGGGTTAATAAATTTACCGGAGTGTATTATTACGAAGATCCGACCATAATGGCCTGGCAGCTTGCAAACGAACCGCGTCCCGGGAATGGTGAACCCGCGGATAAATATATTGACTATTATTACGCCTGGATTGAATCAACTGCCAGGTTTCTTCATTCGATTGATCCTAATCATCTGGTGACTACTGGCAATGAAGGTTTGATGGGTAGTAATGGTTCTGAAGAGTATTATATTAAAGCGCATGAGACTCAATACATAGACTATATTACATTCCACCTATGGGCAAAGAACTGGGGCTGGTTCGATGGTTCCAGGATTGAGGAAACATTTCCGCAAACTGTGAATAATGCCATTGAATATCTGAACAAACACATCGAGTATGCAAGGCTATTGAAAAAACCGATAACCCTAGAGGAGTTTGGTATGCCCAGGGATGGCGAGTTATTTTTAACAGGATCACCGACTACCGCCAGAGATAAATATTATTCTGCTGTCTTCACGCTCCTTTCGGACAGTGCAGCAGCAGGAGCTCCGGTAGGCGGCTGGAATTTCTGGACCTGGGGAGGAGAAGGTAAAGCGCTACATGATGACGGGAAATGGCGCAAAGGCGATCCGTTTACAGGTGATCCGCCTCAGGAGGCACAGGGACTTAATTCGGTTTTTGAAAGTGATGAAAGCACAATAAAAGTAATAAAATATTTCAGTGATAAGATGAATTCACTGAGAAAAATTAAATTAGCTTCGGAAACAATTGCTCAGCAGAATGAATAAAATCAGGATAATATTTTCTATTGCAATTTTGATTATGCTTTCGAAATGTATCCCGGAATTTGACAGTATCGAATTCCAGAAAGAGCTCGGCGTAAAACTGGTGGATTCTTCAGCGACCCGGGAAACCGTACTGTTATTTTACAATCTTAAAAAACTTCCGCAGGATAGTATCATATTCGGTCATCATCACAGCACAGCATACGGAGTTTTTTGGCAGGGTGATTCAAACAGGTCCGATGTAAAAGATGTTACAGGATCTTTCCCCGGAGTATATGGCTGGGATTTTGCTGAAGTTACCAACGTTCCGGACGAACCTGTTCATAAGGATTTGAGTAAATTAACATTGGAAGCGTTTAACAGAGGCGGTGTAAATATCTATGCCTGGCATTATAATAATCCGGTAACAGGCAATATCTTTTACGATACAACAGTCGCTGTAAAACATATATTACCAGGCGGATCAGTACATCAAAAATATAAAGAGGATCTAGAGAGTATTGCCCGATTTTCAAAATCACTTTACGCCGATGAAGATTTGCTGGTACCAATAATTTTCAGACCATTTCACGAATTTGACGGCTCATGGTTCTGGTGGGGTAAAAACTTTGTTACAAAAGATGAGTTCATTCAATTATGGAGATTCACAGTTACTTATCTGCGTGATTCTCTCTGTGTAAATAATATGCTGTATGCATTTTCGCCGGATAGAAATTTCGATTCTGATTCGCTTTTCCTTGACCGTTATCCGGGCGATGATTATGTTGATTTGCTGGGAATGGATAATTACTGGGATTTTACTCCGGAAGGAGACGGACTTGATGCCGTTAAAGAAAAATTAAAGATTGTTTCGGGAATCACAGCAAGAAAAAATAAAATTGCTGCTTTTACTGAAACAGGTTTGGAAGGAATACCTGATACCACCTGGTGGACTGATAAATTGCTGTACGCTATCCGGGATGATTCAATTAATATTGCTTTTGTTATGGTATGGCGGAATGCTGATAATAAACATCACTATGCTCCTTATAAAGGTCACTTAAGTGAGCGGAATTTCATTGAATTCAAAAATGACCCGACTATTCTTTTTGGAGACGAACTCCCAAATCTCTATAAACTTGAAAAATAGAATTTACAGTTAAATGATGGTATAAAATTATTACCCAACCATTGTTATAGCATTCCTCTGATGCACAAGCACAATTTCTGTACACTTATCGTTTTATTATAATCATAATTTTTTATCAAGATGATAATCGGATTGTAAGATTTTAGTCTGTAATCTTCATTTTTCACCAATAATATTTATGGCACTATTTATGTTGATTCAATGAATCCGGTATGAATTAACCGATCTGCTTTTCAAACCACAGGTACCGGCATTTTTTTTAGAGGGTCTTTAACATTTTCTTAATATCAAGGAGTAGCTTGATGTCATCGGACTCCGGTCATCCTAAATTATCTTTCCGGGAGAAAGCAGCATATGGTTGTGGTGACTTTGCATCATCGATGTTCTGGAAATTGTTCTCGATGTTTCTTCTGTTCTTCTACACCGATGTCTTCGGTATTTCAGCTGCCGCAGTCGGGACAATGTTTCTGGTTACTAGAATCTGGGATGCGGTTAATGACCCCATGATGGGTCTGATTGCCGACCGGACTAGTTCGCGCTGGGGTAAATTCAGACCATACCTGTTGTTTGTTGCAATCCCGTTCGGGATAGCGGGTGTTTTAACATTCACAACTCCCGATTTTGATGCAACGGGTAAACTTATTTATGCTTATGTAACCTACACACTGATGATGATGGTCTATACTGCAATTAATGTCCCTTATGCTTCCTTAATGGGTGTAATGTCCAATAATACTGATGACAGAACTTCACTTGCATCTTTCAGATTTGTAGGGGCATTTTCCGGAGGCTTGTTCGTTACTGCAACTGCAAATACGCTTATTGAATACTTCGGTTCAGCAAGCGGCACTGAAACCGGTTATCAGCTGACAATCGCAGTTTATTCAGTTACAGCAGCCATATTTTTTGTACTGACTTTTCTAGGGACAAAGGAAAGACTCAAACCGGTTGTGAGTAAGCAGTCTACCTTAAAAGAAGATTTACATGACCTGGGCAAGAACGGTCCTTGGTTTATAATGCTAGGTGCGAATATATCTATACTGATTTTTAATTCATTGCGTGACGGCTCCATACTTTATTATTTCAAATATTACATTAAAGATCAGACAATAAATTTCTTCGGAACAGAATACGCCTTTGGTCAGGCGGCGCTTGCATCGGCTTATATGTCGATCTGGGTAGGAACCAACATCATAGGAGTTATGCTGGCAAAACCGATTGCACATAGATTGGGTAAAAAGAAAACTTATTTTATTTCTGTCGCTTTATCAGCTATGCTCAGCATTCTGCTCTTCTTTCTTACTCCAGATCAGATTGAGATGATATTCATCTCGAACATACTCATCGGAGTCTCAGCGGGAATTGTTCTGCCGCTGATCTGGTCGATGTATGCTGATATTGCAGATTATTCTGAATGGAAAACGGGAAGAAGGGCAACCGGATTAATTTTTTCATCTTCTTCAATGTCACAGAAATTCGGTTGGACACTTGGAGGAACTCTTACCGGCTGGCTGCTGGCTGCGTTCGGATTTCAGGCGAATGTAGAACAGACTGATGATTCTCTGCTGGGCATCAGGTTAATGATAAGCTTAATTGCGGGTGTTGGTGCAGTGTTGGCAGGGGTATTTATGTATTTCTATAAACTCGACGAAAAATTTATGGCAAAAATTGAAAAAGAACTGGATGAAGCCAGAAACGGGAAGAAAAAAGAACAATTATAATATGATTATTAAGTAAAGACGGTGTTTTAATTGACTAAACATGAACACTATATAAAAATAAAAGAATTGATTAAAAATCAGGAAGATTTTTTAACAATGTCCAATAGTCCGGTTGATAATTATAACGGTATATATACACGTTATAAAAATCCTGTACTTACAGCGGCGCATGCACCGGTTCACTGGCGGTTTGATCTGGATTATTATACTAATCCCGAGTTACAGGAACGTCTCGGTGTGAACGCTACATTCAATGCCGGTGCCATTGAACATGAAGGTAAAATTCTGGTTGTAGCAAGAGTTGAAGGATATGACAGAAAGTCATTTTTCGGAATTGCCGAATCGCCAAACGGTATTGATAACTTCAGATTCCGGGATTACCCTGTAACAATGCCTGAAACAGATGACCCGGATACTAATGTCTATGATATGCGGTTCGTAAAGCACGAAGACGGATGGATATACGGTTTGTTCTGTACTGAAAGAAAAGATCCTGATTCATCCGAGAGTGATACATCGGCTGCCGTGGCGCAGTGCGGAATAGCTCGTACAAAAAATTTTGTAAACTGGGAAAGATTACCGGATCTTAAAACTAATTCACCGCAGCAGCGTAATGTTGTATTGCATCCTGAATTTGTAAATGGAAAATATGCTCTATACACACGTCCCCAGGATGGATTTATCAGCACCGGCACGGGCGGAGGAATTGGGTGGGGTGTTACCGATTCGATGGAAAATGCTGTTATTGAAAAAGAGATTATAGTTGATGACAGGGTATATCACACAATAAAAGAACTGAAAAACGGTCAGGGACCTTCTCCGATTAAAACTGATAAAGGCTGGCTCCACCTGGCTCATGGTGTAAGAGGAACTGCCGCCGGTTTAAGATATGTGCTTTACATGTTTCTGACTGATCTGAAAGAACCTTACAAGGTAATTGCAAAGCCAGGCGGATATTTTATAGCACCGGAAGGTGATGAAAGAGTTGGTGATGTATCTAATGTTGTTTTCAGTAACGGCTGGGTTGCAAAAGAAAACGGAGATGTTTTTATATATTATGCGTCTTCCGATACGCGGCTCCATGTAGCGACATCAACTGTAAACAAACTTATTGATTACGTTTTGAATACTCCCGAGGATGGATACAGATCTGCTTTGAGTGTAAAAACAAGAAATGAACTGATTGCAAAAAACCTGAAAATTCTGAAAGGTTTCAAATAAAACTTACTCCTCATGTTAAGACCTCATCGACCCGAAAAAAAATCCGGCTTCAGCCGGATTTTTTATTACCAACCAACTATTTAGGAGGAGAAACACTACAATTTCTGAGCTGTAAATTTCCATTTCTCTAAAAAATTATCGAAACTATTTTTAATTTGTTTAAACGCCGGATTTGACTTGTATAATTCAAAATCCTTGTCAGATAAAACTAATATACAATTCATCAATGAACGAGCAGTGTGATAGGTACACTTCCAGATACTTCCTTTTGGTTCTGTTTTCTGAGCTGGTTCTTTTTCCAGACTGCCCCAGTAAAAATCTCCTTGCTCGTGATCAATAAGATATGTTATTATATATTCCCACATTTCAAAGAAAAGTCCGGAGTACTTTTTTTCATCCGGGAATATTTTTGAAAAAATCAGCAGGGCATTTAGTCCTTCTATTTGAGCCCACCATGTTTTAGTTTTTTTTACAATCTCACATTTATCGCTTTCATCGAAGTAATATCCTTCATCGAAAAAACCCGCACTGGAATTATCCCAGCCGTTATCAATTGCATGGTCCAGCATTTTTTTAGCTTTGTTCAGGGTTAATACATCATTATCAATTCCGAGTGCGTGTGATGCTTCGAGCATAAGAAACGCAGTCTCATAATCATGACCGAAAGAAACGTGATCCAGCCTGAAATTCTTTTGAATAATATCTCTTGATTCCTCCCTGAATGAAACTGGATTCCACTTCTTGTCGAAGAATAAACGGAGATAACCATCCGGATGTGCTATGGTATCCCGTATAAGTCTGAGGAGAGCTGATAGTTGCTTCTTTAATCCCGGATCTTTCCAAACATGATATAATTCGGTATAGGCTTCGAGAAGATGAATTGAGGAATTCTGATCTTTATAACCGACTTCCACTGCATCCGATGCTTTTGTTTTATACTTGCTGTTTATATTGAATATTTCGTTGTCTGCTGTTAGAAATTGAAAATATCCTCCGAATTCGGGATCATAGGCATACTCTTCAATCCAGTAATAAATTTTCTGAGCAAAGTCCAATACTTCTTTGTTTGCGGTTTCAGCAAAAAGTGCTGCTAATCCATAAACCGCGAATGCGTTTCCGTAGGTTCTCTTTTCATCGAAGAATCCCTCACAATCAGATAAGCCGCAATCCATTGAGCGCATTTGGTATAAACCACCGGATTGATTATCCCACATACAGGTTTTTAAAAATTTATAACCGTGTTCTGCATATTTAATAAATTCCCTCTTGGACAAAAATTTCGCAGACTTCGATGCAGTCCAGATGTGTCTTGCCTGAGTAACCAGCATCTTTGGCTGTTCATCCATAATTTTGAAGTCATATGTAAGATTTGTAAAATAACCTCCTTTTTCGCTGTCAATGCATATTGGATACCATTTATAAAGCAGCTTTGAAGTGAGAATCTCGTACATCTCAATTGCAATTTCATTTTTACTTTTCATTCAATCCGCTTCATTTAACTTGTTCTGTTAATATCTACTCAAATTCTATGCTAAGTGAAAAATGATAAAAGCAGAAAAATTTATGATATTTCGCTGAAATCGGTTTATAATAATGATATGATTTTATTAAAATGATAAATAATTTTATTCATTGAAGTCTGAAAACTGCCTTTTTGTTCAATTTATTGGCTGAATTCTATGTGATGATCTTGAAAGACTATGGCATTTCAATTGTGACCTTAAAATAAATTGTTGAAGCACTTTAATTGAGAGTCAATTTGTGTATTGAGAAGTTCTTTTGTTAATAATTTCTTCTTTTCATTTACTCTCCGGATGTATAAATGAAAGATTTCATCAAAATAATGGATATACTTGATGCATGGTGTATTGCTCCATATGATTCGGTGAAACGTCTGCCCGATGCAAGGATTAATATGTTGAATATTCTGGGTCTGAAACGCAGCGAATATGATTGGAGTGAAGAATATTTTGCGTCGATGCAACTGGAACCATCGTTTGAAAATCAGAAAATGATTACTGCAGTCTGAAATTCGTTTTTTGAAAATTTTGTATTCGGGGGATTTTTTAATTTATTAAGCCATATAATCAAAAGGGAACTGGATGAAGCCTTCGCTTAAAATAATTATAATAATTTTATTTTTATACATTCTTGGATGCCAGCGTGAAATGGAAAAACCATTTGAAAACTTTATCAGCGTGAAGGGAAACCAACTAATGGATGGTGACAGCTTGTTCCGTTTTCTTTCATTCAATATTCCGAATTTAAATTTCGTTGAAGATGAAATGAATTTTACAACCCTTCATCCTTTTAGATTACCAGTCAGTTATGAAATCAGAGATGCTTTAATGAGCGTAAAACAGATAGGCGGGCAGGTCGTAAGATCATATACGCTTCCCGTAAGAAGAGAATCCGATACACCTGATATTCCGCGATATGTAATTGGTCCAGGTGAATTTGATGAAAACTCATTCAAAGTCATGGATACAGTGCTGGCAATTGCTAATGAAGCCGGGATAAGATTAATTGTACCTCTTCTGAATAATTGGAAGTGGATGGGAGGTGTACCGCAATATGCCGCATTCAGGGGTAAGTTGCCTGAAGAATTTTGGACCGACTCGCTGTTGATTGAAGATTTCAAAAAAACTATAGAGTATACACTTAACAGAACGAACACTGCATCGGGGATTAAGTATAAAGATGATAAAGCAATTCTGTGTTGGGAAACGGGGAATGAACTAAGCTCGCCTTATTCCTGGACTAAGGAGATTGTAAGCCATATAAAATCGATAGATACCAATCATCTCGTAATGGACGGATTTAATGCAATAGACGGAATCGATATTCCTAACGAATCTATTGAAGATTCGCTTATAGATATACTTACAACACATCATTATAAACTTAATCCCGACGAAATTATTTCGGATATCCGAAAACAACTGGTGCGTATAAACGGTAAGAAGCCGTATATTATTGGTGAGTACGGATTTTTAGGTACGGGTGCCATTGAGCAGATATCAGATTATATTATTAATAACGGAATATCAGGCGGTCTTTTGTGGAGTTTGAGATTTCATCGAAGAGAAGGGGGATTTTACTGGCATACCGAACCGTTAGGAGGCGGAATCTTTAAAGCTTTTCATTACCCTGGTTTTTCATCAGGACGGGAGTATAATGAAGAAGATTTGATGACGATGTTCAGAGACAAAGCATTCCAGATTAAAGGTCTTAAACCTCTTCCGGATCAGATTCCTGACCCACCTGAACTTTTTCCGATCCATAAGCCGTCTGAAATTTCATGGCAGGGATCTGTCGGGGCAAAATATTACGATGTAGAACGATCTGTATCACCCGACGGTAACTGGATTATTGTCGGATATAATGTTTCTGACGCCTGTCAGTACTACACCCCTTTATTCAATGATTATTCCGCACAGTACGGACAGCAATATTTTTATAGAGTAATTGCTAAAAATATTGCCGGAGAATCGGATCCTTCAAATGTTGTTGGACCCGTCAAAACTTCCGGCAGAACTCTGGCAGATGATTTCAGGAATATGACGGTTATGTATTTTTATGAAGGTGATATTAATCTGATATCGCGTAACGAACGGGAATTTAAGGAGATAAAACACAGGCTCGAATCAAATGAGGGAAGTGCGGTTTATTATTATGTACCTGGGACCATTAAATCTGTCAGGATAAACTTATTCACACAGGAAGATACAACCTCACTCTCGCTTTCTCTTTCAGAAGACTTTAAAGTATATGATAAGCAGTCAATCGAAAGAAAATCTTATTTCATGGGAAAAGGTGATTATAATTACTGGATACCTTCGCAATACTATTCCTCTGTTAATGACACTGCTAAATCGTATAGATACGTTAAGATTAGTATTGAAAAAACGACACAACTTGCACGAGTTGAAATAGAATATAAACCTGAAAACATTAAATAATATCTGACTGCTGTATGAAAATTAATAATAAGTCCGGAGAATCTGTTAACCAGCTTGTTTTTATAATAGGGGCAATTATCGTCCTGCTTCTAAGTATATGTTACAGATTATTTATGTAGTTTTGAGAGCAATAAAAACAGCTAAGGATTATGTTTTAACCACAAAATAATCAGATCAGATTAATGACGATAAAAATAAAACAGAAATGGGGACTCGCCTTTTTAGTTCTTGTAACATTCATTTATGTTATTATCAACGTGCTGGATTTTTACTCAATCGGTGTTGATGTAAAGGAAATTTATTTTGCAGACCGCATTACGGCAGCGCACGAAATAATTATTGAGAAATATAACAGATTAAATAAAGGCAGAGTCAGAGTTATACCGATAGATTTCCCGAATTATGATTTTTCCACTAACGAAAGGAAAGAACTTTTAGCCAGATCGTTGAGAGGCAGAGGAGACGGTATCGATTTGTTTGCTGTCGACGTTGTTTGGGTACAAAGATTCGCTAAATGGAGTGAACCTTTGGACAAGTATTTCAGCCGGGACGAGAGGGCAAGGCTTCTGAAATCGGCAATGGAATCATGCTATAATGACAGCGTACTTGTTGCAGTTCCCCTCGACGCGGTTCAGACGGTGATGTACTACAGAGAGGATCTGTTATTACAGCTTGAACAAGGACGGGAAATAATTAGCAAGGTTAAAAATCAAATAACATGGGAAGAATTTATTAAATTAAAAAAATATACTGATAATAATTCGCCTCTTTATATTTTCCCCGCCGCTGATTATGAAGGATTAATATGCAGTTTTACCGAATTGCTTTTGAGTATTAAACCTGATTATTTCGAGGTAGAGGGATTTAATTTAATGACACAGGAAGCAAAAAAAGCGCTTACTTTACTTGTCGATCTTGTTCATAAGTATAAAGTCACACCCCAGATTGTAACGGAGTTTACAGAAGTGCCCAGCTATGAGTACTTTATTAAAAACGATGGCTATTTTATATGGGGATGGCCCAGCTATGATAAAGATTTCATACAATCGCCATTCGATCCTGACAAAGAAAAACATCTGAGAAAAGCCCCATTACCGCATTTCAAGGAGGGAAAGCCGACATCTGTTATCGGTGGATGGAATTTGATGATTTCAAAATTTTCAGATAAAAAAGAAGAAGTAGTTGAATTTGTGAAATACCTTTTAAGCGATGAATCCCAGGAGATATTCTATACTGAAGCAGGTTACTATCCGGTTATTGAAAAGTTCTACACTTCTGAAGAATATATACTTAAATATCCTGAAGCACATGAGGTAAAGGATCATTTAAAGACAGGGGTGCACAGACCAGCTCACGTAGAGTATACACGCTATTCTGAAATTCTGTCGCATTTTTTTGAAATGGCTATCCGCAACGAGATAAGTGTGGATGGTGCGCTTATTGAATCGACTAATGCCATAGAAGAAGACAAAGTTATTACTAAACAGTTCTGATATTGAATATTAAATATGTTCAGGCAAAAGGTTAAAAATAAGTTCTCGAAGTACAGGTTTGAAATCAGGCACATAACCATATTCTTTACTGTGCTTATAATCTTCCAGATTCTGCTTTCGCTTATTCAGAAGACTTCACTCCAGGACTTTCTTGAGGAAACACAGAACTGGTATCAAAAGCATTCTGCGGAAAGGCTTGCAATAATCACTTCAACAAGCATGGAATTACTTTTTGAGAATTTGTTTTTATTTGAAGATCTCACAGAATACGAGAAGCGCAAGTTAATTTCCTCTTTTAATGTAATCTTTAAACAGCAGCTTTTACAAAAAAGCGTTGAAGATATTTGCCTGATTCTCAGAAAAGACAACAGTATATATATTATCGACAGCGGAAATAAGCTGAATGATTTTATTTCAGGGACACTTGAACCTTTTAATGGTGAATCTAATCAGCATCGTGAAGGAGTCGAGTTCTATTTAAAGCATAAAGAATCGATGAGGGCTGATGAGGTAATATTCAGTACTCTTGAGAATCAACTTACTTTTGATATTCTGGTTCCTTTTGTACCCGACGGCGAATACCTCGGGGTTATGTATATGAAAATAACGCCGAATTTTTCGTTTATAACAAAAGAAGTTGCAGCAAATTTTAATCAGGTAGCTATCGTATATTCCGCGCTCATATTTATTGGTCTGATTGCAATCTTTCTGGTTTCATCCCAGGCAGTTAAAGAACGCAACGAAGCTAAACAGAAATTATATGAGGAGCACGAGGAAAATCTTAAAAAACAAATCAAGCTTGAAAAAGAGTCATTGTTTACGAAAAGAATTTATCATACTCATCATAAGGCAGAAAAAATTATCGGTTTTATTAAAAGTGATATAAGACAGATAAGCGCTGATAATATAGAGGAAACAAGAAAAAGAGTTGTTACCTATTCAAATTTTATTTCCAGAATAATTTATGACATGAAATGGTACGACCAGCCCATTAATACTATTGTTAACCCGATGTTCAGGACTGATATCAACGAAGTATTCAGGTTTATAATTCAATATGTTTTTCTGCGGATATCAAGCAAGAACGAAATGTTTGATTTTAAACTTAACCTGGATGAGAGGATACCTGTTGTAAATGTAAATGAATTTGTCGTCTGGGAAATATTTGAACCACTTATTCAAAACAGCATTGATCATGGTAAGAAAAAGTATTTAAATATAATAATTGATACCAGGTATGATGTTGAAAATAAAAAGACTTATATCAGCATATCAGATGACGGCATAGGAATTTCACCGGAGCTTCTTAAACCCGGCGAGAACGGCATCAAAAAAATATTTCTTGAGAACGAATCCACAAAAAGAATTGAAGGTACTAACTCGGGATACGGATGCTATATTGCATATCAGCTGGCAGTGGGTAAATGCGGATGGAGTATGGATGCGGAAAATCTCCCGACCGGGGGCTGCAGCTTTAAAATGATAATTTCACATTAGGAGACAGCATGACAAAAAACAAGCATATAGACATATTGCTGGTTGAGGATGAGGACTTTGATGTTCAGCGTGTTAAAAATACAATCAGTTATTATGACACCAGTATAAAGATTACCGATACTGTTTCGAACGGACTGGCTGCGCTCGAATTGATAAAAGAGAATCCGGATAAGTATGATGTTGTTATTCTCGATTACCAGATCTCAGGCGGTCTGATGGGCGAAGAATTAATAAAAAAAATAAAGGAGTCGGATCCCTTCATTCAGATTATTGTTATTACGAAAATGACAATTAACATAACCGATTATGAATTTGCAAATAACCTTATCAAATCCGGTGCTTTCTGGTATTGCACAAAATATCCGGGCAATATTGAGGATTACATTTATCAGCCTACAGACTTTATACTGAGTATTTTTAACGCTCATGAAAAGAAAAAACTTGAGAAGCACAAACTAAAATCCGACAGCAGGCTGAAAAAAAATATTGATGCTTTGCTCGATTCCAAAAAAATAATCGGTGAATCAAAACAAATAATTCAGCTTAAAGAAATGATTGAAAAATATGCGAAAAGTGATGTGAATGTTTTGATAAACGGACCCTCCGGAACAGGCAAAGAACTCGTTGCCTGGAATATTCATCTGAAAAGCAACCGCAAGTATGAAAATTTTGTGCCGATAAACTGCGGAAGTATACCCGGCGAACTAATTGAAAGCGAATTGTTCGGATATGAACGCGGCTCTTTTACGGGAGCTGTTACCACAGGTAAATCAGGATTATTCGAAATTGCGAATAACGGTACGATATTTCTGGATGAAGTTGCTGAATTACCTCTATCGGCGCAGGTTAAATTGCTGAGAGTAATCCAGGAGGGTGAAATTGAAAAAATCGGTCGTACCAAAAAAATTTCGGTTAATGTGAGAATTATTGCGGCAACAAATAAAAACCTTGTGAACGAAGTGAATAATAAGAAGTTTAGAGAGGATTTGTATTATCGTTTGAATGTAGTCCCGATAGATATAGTACCCTTAAGAAAAAGGGGAAACGACATATTGTTGCTGTTCGATCATTTTATGCAGTATTTCAGCAATGATCTGGGTATGGAAGAACCGGAGCTGGCAGATGATGCAAAAGAAATTCTTCTCAACTATAAATGGCCCGGAAATGTTAGAGAATTAAGAAATGTTGCACAAAGACTGATACTTAATTGTAATGGAATGATTACAGCTAAGGATATGAGTAATCCTATGATTTTAAGAAACCATATGATTCTTACAGAAGAAACAAACTTTGAGGAACTAAACTTCGGACAAGTTTTACCTTTAAGAGAGATAGAGAAAATATTCAGGGTAAAGTACTTCAAATATGTAAGAAGCATTTCCAGCTCGGATTCCAGCGCTGCGGAAAAACTTGGATTAGCTCCGTCCAATTTTTACAGGATGTGTAAGGAACTTGGAATTAAATAGAAAAACATGGACACGGTTTCAAAAAATGTTATATAATCTTCTAAAAAAAAATTGTCAGTTCTATTTAATTGCAGTCATTTATAAAATCTAAAGAAGAGGGGACGATGTTACTGAGAGCAGGAATATTGTTTACGATTATGGTATTTGCAAATTATAATTTAATTGCTGAAGATATTTTCGAACTTAATTCACCCGACAATAAGCTCAGGATAAATATTTCGGTTGATAATGATATTAAATGGTCTGTAATTCTAAATAGTATTCAAATTATTAGTCCTTCAAATCTCTCGATGAATATTGATGGGAAGTTAATTCCCGGTAAACATCCAACACTTGTCAGTTCCGAGACAAATTATATTAATCGAAATTATTATCCGATTGTTCCGATAAAGAGTAAGGTTGTAAACGATGAATGCAACGAAATAATTTTATACTTCGAATCGAACTGCTCTGTTATTTTCAGAGCATATAATAATGGTTGTGCGTATAGATTTATTCTTGGTATCGAAGATAGTATAAGGGTAATTGATGAAGAGTTATTGCTTAATTTCCCTGATGAATACTATATATATTTTCCCCAGGAAAGCAGTTTTATATCTCATTTTGAACAGAACTATTCATACAAAAAAATAAAAACAATCTCACAATCTGAATTCTGTTCACTTCCGGCGTTAGTGGATACCCGACAGGGAGTAAAAATAGGATTGACGGAATCATCGCTTTACGATTATCCCGGATTATTTCTTTCCGGTACTTCAGGAAATTCACTGAAGGGAATTTTTCCTAAAGCAATACTTGAGGCATCTTCAGCCGAAATCGGTGCAGACAGAAACGAGGTAATTAAAAAAGAAGCAGATTATATTGCAGCAACAACAGGCAAAAGAAGCTTCCCCTGGCGGATATTTATGATTTCACATATAGACGCAGAACTGCTCGAAAACCAATTGGTTTACCTGTTATCGGATGAACTTAAATTAGAAGATACTGATTGGATTAAACCCGGAAAGGTTGCATGGGACTGGTGGAATGCATTAAATATTTATGGAGTGGATTTTAAGTCGGGTCCGAATACAGAAACATATCAATATTATATAGATTTTGCTTCGGAATACGGGATAGAATACATAATTCTGGATGAAGGTTGGTCGAAATCAGGAGAAGAGATAATGGAACCGAATCCGGAGATTGACGTTGTTGAGCTTATTAATTACGGAAAAACTAAAAATGTCGGGGTGATCCTCTGGGTTCTGTGGAAACCATTGTATAATAATCTGGAAAAGGCTTTGGATCTTTATGCATCATGGGGAGCCGCTGGTGTTAAGGTTGATTTTATGCAGAGGACGGATCAATGGATGGTTAATTATTATGAATTGATTTCGGAAGAAACCGCCAGGCGAAAAATGCTGGTGGATTTTCACGGTGCGTTTAAACCCTCCGGACTAATGCGCCCTTATCCCAACTTTATTACTAATGAAGGTGTTAAGGGTCTTGAACATGCGAAGTGGAGTACAGATATAACCCCAGAGCATACTCTGATTCTTCCATTCACCCGCATGCTTGCAGGACCTATGGATTTTACTCCGGGAGCAATGAATAATGCACACGAGAGAAATTTTAATATACTATTTGAAAGACCGATGAGCATGGGCACCAGGTGTCATCAGGTTGCCATGTACATTGTTTACGAAAGTCCGTTGCAGATGCTTTGTGATAATCCTTCAAATTATATTAAAGAATCTGAAACAACAAAATTTATATCTTCAATTCCCACCGTATGGGACGAAACAAAAGTAATTGATGCATCAGTATCAGATTATATAATTATCGCCCGCAAAAAAGATGACACTTGGTATGTCGGAGCTATCACGGACGGAACAGCACGTGTTTTTAATATCAAGTTGGATTTTCTAAGTGACGGTGCATTTACCGCGGAAATTATGAAAGACGGTGTTAATGCAGATCGCTACGCCAGCGATTATAAACACTTCTTTCAGAAAGTAAACAATCAGGAAGAATTGGAAATAAATATGGCAAGTGGCGGAGGATGGGCGGCTATTATCAAAAAGAGTGAATAAAAAAACATATCAGATTAATATATACCTGAAATTCAGACAGGGATAAAGTATGAAAAGATATTTCATCATTATTATATTATCAGTGGCAGCTTCATTAAATGCCCAAAAGTTCGAAGGCTTAGCATTAACTCCGCCAATGGGTTGGAACAGCTGGAATAATTTTGCCTGTGATGTCGATGAAAATATGATTAAAGAGATAGCCGATGCAATGGCAACAACTGGTATGAAGGACGCGGGATATCAGTATGTGGTGATCGATGACTGCTGGCATGGTGAACGCGACAGTCTGGGTTTTATTCAGCCTCACCCCGATAGGTTCCCGTCAGGTATGAAAGCCCTCGCCGATTACATTCATTCAAAAGGATTGAAGTTCGGTATTTATTCCGATGCAGGCTGGAAAACCTGCGGAGGAAGACCGGGCAGCAGAGGTTATGAATATCAGGATGCTATGAAATATGCCGAGTGGGGCGTGGATTACCTGAAGTATGATTGGTGTAATACCGAGGGAATGAATGCGGAGGGTGCGTATCTAACTATGAGAGATGCAATATTTAAAGCAGGCAGACCAATTGTTTTTAGCCTTTGTGAATGGGGGAATAATAATCCATGGGAATGGGCAAAAGATATAGGACATCTCTGGCGAACTACAGGTGATATCACCAATTGCTTCGATTGTGTCGTTGATCATGGTACCTGGAAGTCATGGGGAATCATGCAGATTTTAGATATGCAGGATGGATTGAGAGAATTTGCCGGTCCTGATCATTGGAATGATCCTGATATGATGGAAGTTGGGAACGGCATGTCTGTTAATGAAGACCGGGCTCACTTTTCAATGTGGTGTATGCTGGCCGCCCCGCTTATTGCCGGTAACGACCTGAGAAATATGACTAAAGAGACGATAGAAATTCTTACCAACTCTGAAGCAATATCAATTAACCAGGATCGGCTCGGGATTCAGGGATTTAAATATTCTGCCCGGGATAGTCTGGAAATATGGTTTAAACCTCTTGAGTATGGACATTGGGCAGCATGTTTTTTAAATCGTGCAGAGCAATCAAGAGTTGTTGAATTTGACTGGGAAGAAAATAAAATTAACGATGAATTCTCAAAACGGAGTCTCAACACCCAATCTGAAATTTACAATTTATATAATGTATGGGCGCGGAAGTCTTTTGGCAATACATCAGCAAAATTTAAGTCTGAAGTTCCTGCTCATGATGTTGTATTAATGAGATTAACTCCCGTTGAATAATAAATGTTCTTATTGGCTGCTGATATTGTATCCGTTAACCGAATATTTACTTCCAGATTAAGGGGACTGTCAAAGAAACATCAAATAAGAGTATCTCGGTATCATCATTAAATTCGATTATATATTCATCCTCGGTTCGTATCCCAATTCCATCACCGGATTCAAGCGATTGATCTGCAATATTTAATATGCCTTTAACAACCTGTAACCATACACCCCTTCCAGCAGATAGACGATAGGTATATTTGTCACCTGCACTGAATAGACCTGCATAAATGTATGCATCGGTATTGATTTTCATACTTCCGTCACGTCCGTCCGGAGAAATATACAGGCGCAAATTTCCTTTCAATTCATCTTTACTGAATCCTTTTTGACCGTAACTGAATGATGTATCGCTTCTGTCCGGAATCAGCCACATCTGATAATTGTGCTCAACTGTATTCTGCAGATTTTCTTCTGAATGAATCATCCCCTTGCTTCCTGCACTTATAAGCTGCATCTCGTACGCTTTTACATCTGCTTTATGACCGAAATTATCGCCATGAGTTAAAATGCCTGAGGAGACGTATGTAACAATTTCTACGTCTTTATGAGGATGAGACGGGAAACCTGAATGGGGCTGAATATGATTTTCGACCATAACACGAAGTGGTCCGAAATTATTCCATTCAGGATTATGATAATTAGCAAATGAGAAAGTCATCCAATTATCCGCCCAGCCGAAGTCCTCATAACCGCGTTCGTCGCTTCTCCTTAATAACAATCTATTATTATCTTCATTCGTTTTATTCATTATTCATTCCTTATACTTTTGAAAATATTTTAATAATAGAATAAACATGAAAAAATTGTTCGGAGTTCAGTTAATTGTAAAACTTTAATGAGAATTTTGCTTGATATTTCAATGATTTTTGCTAATTTGCAAAAGTAAAGTAATCGATAAAGTAAAGAATAAAGTTAGGATTAATAATCTAACTGGAAAATATATTATGTTAATATCAACACGTATCCTTCAGCTGTTATTTGTAGTCTCATCGATTCTTATTTTCATTAACTGCAATTCCGATGACAATCTCCTTCTGAATGAAATCCAGCCATGGTCGGTAAGACTTGCGGAATCTTTTTATTTGAAACACCCTGATGCTGTTACATATAATGATGTTATGAAAGACCAAAAATGGAATTATGAGCAGGGCGTTATACTTGAAGCTTTGCGAAGAGTGTACCTTGAGTATGATATTCAAAAATACTTTGAGTTTCTGAGGAAAAATATTGAAAAGTATGTGGATACAAGCGGGACAATACACAGATACGAGTATGATGATTTTAATCTGGATAATATTAATCCCGGCAGACAATTGCTTTTTCTGCATGAGAAGACAGGTAAGGCAAAATATAAAATTGCTGCTGATATGCTAAGAATGCAGCTGGAAAATCAGCCACGTACAAAAACCGGAGGCTTCTGGCATAAAAAGATTTATCCTTACCAGATGTGGCTGGACGGGCTTTACATGGCTCAGCCATTCTATGCGAAGTATATAAGTCTATTTGGAGACTCTTCAGGATATGATGATGTTGTTCACCAGTTTCAGATTATTTATGATAAGACCCGTGATCCCGAAACAGGTTTGTTGTATCATGCATGGAACGAAAACCGGGAGCAGAAATGGGCTGACCCCGAAACCGGAAGATCTCCCCATGTCTGGGGAAGAGCTATGGGATGGTTTATGATGGCTTTAGTGGATGTTTTGGAGATTTTACCTGAAAATTATAGTCAAAAGCAAGTGCTAATAAAAATATTAAATGAAACTTCGCAATCCATTGTAAAATATAGAGATAACGATTCTCAACTATGGTTTCAATTAATAGCTTTTAATGAAAGTGACGGGAATTACCTCGAATCTTCATGCGCTGCCATGTTTACTTATGCTTTTGCTAAGGGAGCACGTTTTGGATGGCTGGATCCGGAGTATTTAAAAATTGCTAAAGAATCATTTACGAATATAATCAGTCACCATATAACAATAGACAAAGACGGACACATTTATTTGCATAATACTTGTGCGGGAGCAGGATTAGGCGGTAATCCGTATCGTGACGGTTCTTTCGAATATTATGTCTCGGTTCCCAAAAATACAAACGATTATAAAGGTTACGGACCATTGATTTATGCAGCAATTGAACTTGAAAAACAAAATGAATTATAATTATACAGTGTGGTTAAAATGACTGAAAAATCAGTAACACTTAATGATATTGCAAAAAGACTTAATTACTCCACGGTTACCATCTCAAAGGCACTTAGAAATCATCCGGATATTTCCCCTCAGACAACCAAACTGATTAAATCTGTCGCCGAGGAAATGGGTTATACTCCGAATATAATGGCACGTAACTTATCTGCCAGACGATCGAATACAATCGGAGTTGTCGTTCCTAAAATAGCACATTTCTTTTTCAGTGCTATCATCGAGTCGATTTATGACTATGCGTTCAATCATAATTACGAAATAATTCTAACCGTTTCGCAGGAAAATGCCGAAAGAGAAAAGAGACATATTCAAACTTTACTGGCTATGAAGGTCGATGGTATTATCGTTTCAATTTCCCAGGAGACCAAGAATTATGAAATATTTGAAACTGTAAGAAGACGAGGTGTGCCTCTCGTTTTTATGGATCGTATACCTGCAATCGAAAATATTAATACTGTACAGGTTAACGACAGAGAAGGCGCATTCAAGGCAATTGAACACGCAATAAAATTAGGTTACAGAAATATTGCCCATTTTGCAGGTTACTCAGATATTAATATAGGTCGCGAAAGATATTACGGATTTAAGGATGCGATGGATCAATACAATATACCGATAAAACCGGAATGGGTGGTAGCCGGTGAATTCGGAGAAAATCATGGTTATGATGGTTTAATGGAACTGCATAGACAAAATAATCTTCCTGATCTCATTTTTACTGTTACGTATCCCGTTGCACTTGGAGTTTATATGGCAGCCAGAGAACTGAATCTCAAAATACCGGATGATATCGATGTAATATGTTTCGGGAACGCAAAGGTGCAGAACTTTTTATCACCGCCGCTAAGCTGTGTCGATCAGCCTACTAATCTGCTGGCATCAGAATCTATGGAGATTTTACTTGAGAATATTAACTCTGCTGACGGTTTCGAACCCAGAAATATACAGATCCCGACCGAATTGATTTTGCGAGGTACCTGCAGAAAATTCAATAAGGAATAAAGTTAAGAGCATTGAAGCATAAACAAAACAAAAAGGACTGAACGGCATGAAATATTTACGTGTAAGTTTTATAAGCTCGGTTTTATTCTTTCTTTTTATAGGCTGCCAATCATCGCAGGAAACTTTTGTTGCCGGTAAATGGGCTGAAGCGTACAAGATTCTGGATCAAATAAAAGTTCCTGATTTCCAGCCAAATATATACAATATTACTGAATTTGGAGCGGTTGCCGATGGTAAGTCGGATGTCAGCCGATCAATAAATCGCGCTATAGAAACATGCAATATGAACGGCGGCGGTAAGGTAATAGTGCCTCAAGGTGAATATTTTGCAAAAGGTCCGATAGTTCTGTTAAGCAATGTGAATCTGCATCTGGAAGACAGCGCCTGCATAAGGTTCAGCACTGATCCGAAAGATTATTTACCTGTGGTTAAAACCAGATGGGAAGGAGTGGAGTGCTATAATTATTCGCCCCTGGTTTATGCCTACAGAGCAAGAAATATTGCGGTAACCGGCAACGGTATACTAGACGGTCAAGCCAGCGATGAAAACTGGTGGAAATGGAAAGGACGCAAACAGTACGGATGGGAAGAAGGACTTGCAAGTCAGTCGGACAGCAGTTCGCGCCCGCGTTTAATGAAACTAAATGAAGAAAATGTCGCGGTAGAAGAGCGAGTATTTGGCGATGGGTTCTATCTTCGACCGAATTTTTTACAATTCTACGAATGTGAAGTGGTACTGCTGGACGGCATTACTTTCCTTGATTCGCCTATGTGGTTTGTTCATCCAGTCCTATGTGAAGATTTGACTATCCGGAAAATCACAACAAAAAGTAACGGTCCGAATACCGATGGATGCAACCCCGAATCCTGTAGAAACGTATCTATTAATGATTGTTATTTCGACAACGGGGACGATTGCATCGCAATAAAATCCGGAAGAAATAATGACGGAAGAAGAATCGCAAGGGCAAGTGAAAATATAATTATACAAAACTGCCAGATGAAAGACGGGCACGGCGGAGTGGTTATTGGCAGTGAAATATCGGGAGGATGCAATAATGTTTTTGTTGAAGACTGTACTATGGACAGCCCGAGTCTCGATAGAGCAATACGTATTAAAACAAATTCGTTCAGGGGAGGTAGAGTTGAGAACATTTTCGTAAGAAATGTGAATGTTGGTCAGGTCGCAGAAGCTGTTGTTAAAATAAATATGCTCTACGATTCCAAAGAAGCAATCAAGGGTAGTTTTAGACCGGTTATACAGAATATTTATATCGAAAATCTCAAAAGTCTTAAAAGCCGACACGCTCTTTATCTGGACGGACTAAAAGATACCTCGATAAAAAATATTTATCTATCCGACTGTACTTTTAATGGGGTTGAAAAGGATAATATCCTTAACTACACTGAAAATATCGTTTTAGATCAGGTCAGGATTAATGGCGATTTTGTTGAAAGCCTTCAGCAGTAAGAATAATATGAGATTGTTTTAAAAGACTTGACAAAAAGCTGATATTTTTATAGCTTGTAGTTATTGATAAAGTAAACGGTTAAGTAATCGATTTTATCATGAGAAACGATATCTAAATTTCATTAAGTGTTTTTCTAAAATAAAAGAGGAGCTCGAAGTTTATGAGGAAATATTTACTACTGTTGTTATTACTAACAGGTATAATAAGTTCACAGGTTATCGGACAAACTCTTGTATTGCCAGGTGAAGGCGCTCTGAGTCAGGCTATTGCTGATGCGGCTGATGGTGACGTTCTTCAGCTACTGTCAGGTGCAGAATATACAGAGACCGGTACTGAGGTAGCCAACCTTGCAAAAAGTATTACAATTGAGATGGAAGGTACAGATCCTGAAGCAGTCAAGCCTAAAGTATTCTTCACAGCAGACGGTGGTACGGAAAACGCTTTTTTCAATATGCAGGACGGATCATCAATTACTTTAAGAGGAATTGAATTCGACGGCAGAATTGACGGCTCTATTGCCGCAGAGCATTTAATCCGTGCAGATGTTACAGAGAACAAGGTTTATACTACAATTAATAAAATTGTGATTGATAACTGCTATGTTCATCACTTTAATGATAACATGGTTGATGCCGGCAATTCAGCTATGAAAACTCTGGTGCTTTTTGATTCTACTTTCGTTAATAACTGCGTGGTTCACGATATAGCCACTTCACTGTACTATAAATATTCCGGTGAAAATTATATTGAAATTACAAACTCAACTTTTTACAGATTAACAAGCTACGGACTAAGAATAGCCGGACCCGGGGAGAGCGGTGATTACGATCATACTGCTGCTGCATATATCGACCGTACAACATGGTATGATATGGGAAGCTTAGACGGCAGAGAGATTCTTCTTCTTGAAAAAGGTCCGAATATGAATCCCTGGATTGTAAAAAACTCTATCTTTCAGAAACAATGGAATAAAGGTAAGATAGTAATTAACCTAAAAGACTTGCCCGATAACATTTCAACTGTAACAAATATTTGCTACTGGGATGTAGGCGACAGAAACTGGAGAAATAATATTATAGGCGACACATTGATGGCTGATCCCTCTTTTGCTGATCCTGATAACGGTGATTTCACATTGCCCGAAGGGAGTGTGCTTTATACATTTGCAGATGACGGCGGTGCTATCGGCGACCCCAGATGGGCTACTAATGCAACATCGGTTGAAACAGATCTTGGCTTAGTCCCGGAAAAGTTTGCACTGGCTCAGAACTATCCTAATCCGTTTAATCCTTCTACCAGTATTGAATTCAGCATATTAAACAGCGGATTTGTTTCATTAAAAATTTACGATTTGCTAGGGAAGGAAATAGCTGTCCTGGTAGATAAACAGATGCAACCCGGTACTTACCGTTATAAATTTGATGCAAATAATCTACCGTCGGGAATCTATCTTTATAAACTGGCAGCGGGTAATAATACTCTGACCCGTAAAATGGCATTAATTAAATAGTAGAATTATTTGTGAAGATTTAAGAAAGCATCTGTTCATAATAAATAATTTGGATGGATGCTTTCTTTGTTTAATACATCAGATTAAAAAAGAATACCCGTTCAATTTTGATATTTATAGCATGGAATCAACATCACTATACTTGCTTCAGAAATGCATCAGCACTAACATCTGGTTAATAGTTGTTTTGCTCTTTGCAAATGTTCCGGGGATTTATCCGGCTCCGCAGAGCGACGAACTGAAAGATGAGGTTTTAAATGCTATTGAAAAAGGAATCGATTTTTATCACAGTCTTAATCGTAATGGCGGATACGTGTATTTCTATTCAGCTGATATGCAAAAACGCTGGGGAGAAGAATTAGCGGATGAGAATACCGTTGAAGTTCAACCCCCGGGTACTCCTGAAGTAGGACTAACATTTTTAAAAGCTTATAATACAACAGGTAAGCAAAAGTATTTATCCTACGCATTGGAAACGGGTTATGCACTCGTTGCAGGACAAAACAAATACGGCGGATGGGATCATACTATTACTTTCAACGAAAATATCAGGAACACAATTGTAAGTTTTGATGATAACCAGACTCAGAGATCAGTAGAGTTTTTAATTGCATTGGATCGTGCGGTGAATGATTCATTAATAAATTCTACGGTTGAAAAAGCTTTAAATCTTATGCTGGAAAGTCAGTTGGAAAACGGAGGATGGCCTCATTATTATCCCCAACAGGGCAATTATCATGATTTCGCTACATTCAACGACGGAAGTATTAACGACTGCATCGATGTCATGATAAGTGCTTATAAATATTACAAATCTAAAGATTATCTTGAGAGCATTAAAAAAGCAGGAAGGTTTTTGCAAATATCACAGATAGCGCCTCCTCAGAGCGGATGGGCGCAGCAGTATAATGAATATCTGCAGCCTGCATGGGCAAGATCGTTCGAACCTCCGGCAGTAAGTCCACGTGTGACTCTTCGTAATATTAATTCATTACTCGATATGTATCTTGTTACGGGGAATGAAGATTTGCTAGAACCAATACCCGATGCTTTCAGGTGGGTTAAATCAGTGCAGCTGTCCAACGGCAAGTTTCCCAGATTTGTTGAATTATACACGAATCAACCTGTCTATTATGACCGCGGCAGAATACGCGTAAACTCTGTTGATGAGCTAAGTCTGGAAAGAAGAATGATATACGGTTATGAGCAGGATTTAAGCGTTGAACTTGATTCAATATCTTCGAAGTATGAGGCTGTTAAAAAATTGGGCCGGAAGAATTATGTGAAGAATTTTGCAAATAACAAATTGAAGATTGCACAAAAACACAGGTTATCTGCAGACAGAATAAGAGAAATTTTATACACACAGGATTCGAACGGAAGGTGGCTTACAAAGGACACCGTTTACAGGGATAAAAACCCCGATGAAAGATGGAAAGGTGAATTTGTTAAGGAAGACAGAATCAGCGGTTTTATTTTTAACCAGAACGTAAATGATTTATGTGATTATCTTATTATGAGCAATTTTAAAAATTGATGAGAATAATTTATTTAATTTTAATATAATCTCTCATAAAGGAGTTGAGAATGACTAGCAAGTTTAAAACTCTAAAAATGGTGTTGCTTCTTTTTCTGTTACCGCAGATACTAATGTTCGCACAGAGAAGCAGGATAATCGGTACCGTAGTTGATTCCAAAGGTGAACCGATATTCGGAGCAAATGTTGTGGTACTCGATTCATTTTTAGGTGGCGCTACTGACGAAGAGGGACAGTTTTTCATAGTGAATGTTCCTGTAGGGACTTACAATGTAAGAGCTTCCGCAATCGGTTATACACAAAAAACGATTCAGAATGTTCTCGTATCGGCTGACCGGACAACGCAGCTGGAATTCACTTTAGTTGAAACATCTATTCAGAGCGAAGAAATTGTTGTTACAGCAGAAAGAGACGTACTCCATAAAGAAGTTTCAAACACTCAAATTGTAGCGACTAATGAACAGATTACCAATGCAGCTGGGATAAGGGAGATTAATGCTTTTCTCCAGAAAATGCCGGGAGTATCTGAGAGTGACGGATATCTTACAATCCGCGGTGGAACGGCAGACCAGGTTGGTTCTATGGTGAATGGTTTGAGTTACAATAACCTTGCGGTAGGAAACGCCGAAACAAGTGTGCCACTAAGTGCAATTGAACAGGTATCGCTGCTCTCCGGTGGTTACAATGCCGAGTATGGAAACTTCAGGTCGGGTTTGATAAATATTACAACCAAGTCGGGAACAAAGGACGGTTATCACGGAACGATAAATGTGTCGCGGGATCAGGAACACATGCGCAGATTTGGACCCCGGTTAAGTGATCCCCATAATCCGATTTTAGTCTCGTACCTCGACGCAGACGTTGCGTTCGCAGGTACAAAAGAGGTCTGGGCTGATGACGAATACAAACAGAATCAACATCCGATTTTTATGGGCTGGAATAAAGCAGCAGAGAATTACAACCGTCTGAAACTACCTGAAGAAATGGTTACGCCGTTTGATCTCTATCTGCTGGGCGCCTGGATGTTTATGGCTGAACCGGATTATGAAGGTCTCGCGGAACTGGGTTATGTCGTTTCTGAAGAACACAGAAGATTGTTTGAAGAGCGTATCAGGGAAGAGGACGGTTATGATATAAACATTGATGCCGGTTTCGGAGGTCCGGTTCCTTTAATCGGTAAATATCTCGGTGATGCAACTTTTTATCTTTCAAATAAATCTACCGAAAGACATTATATAATGCCCGTCTCAAGAGATAAAGATAAAAACTATACTACAATGCTTACTGTCAAATCGAATCCTTTGACTTCGTTATCAGTGACGTTTAACGGATTATGGAAAAGGCAGCTTGGAGCCAGCGCTATCAGACCGCCATGGGGTGATTCTCCATCGGTTAACGGAAGAGGCGGCTTCATGAATGTAAATAACGTTAAGTACTGGTCGGATGATGTAACTTATTTCTTTGACCCTCCGTTTTTCCCCGAAATAGATCAGACAACTGTTATGGGTGGCGTCACAATAAACCATGTGCTTAGCAACTCTACATTTTACGAACTGACACTAAGTGCTTTGTCAATTCAAAACGGCAGCAACACGGGAGACTCACGGGATACAACCGAGATAACAAAGTTTGGTCCGATACCGGTTGATGAGATGCCTTTCGGTAAATGGCAGTACGCTCCGGATCATACGGTTTCCGGTTATAAATTTCCCAGTTACGATGGTTTGCCGGGAATTGCCGAATACAGGTTCAGAGGTAAAGAAGGCGATCTGTACGACAATTCAAATATAACTCAGTACAGGGCGAAATTCGATATAGCCTCGCAGCTGAACGAACATCATTATATTAAAGCCGGTATTGAATATAACTTAATAGACATAGATCATCATTTATGGCAGAAGTGGAATAATAATGCTTATAATACTTACGAGTTTAATTACCACCGCAAACCCAGCCAGACAGGATTTTATCTGCAGGATCAGATTTCATTCGAGGGCATAGTTGCTAATCTTGGTGTAAGAATGGATTATTACTACGGCGGAGGCGGTAAATGGCCTACCGGGGATCCATTTGCTATTGAAGCGTTTAGAAACAGGCGAAATGAAGTTGATACTTCACTTTACAGCTATTTAGCAGCAGGTGGATCATGGATATGGGATTTGTGGAATGAATATGACAAGGAAAATCCGGGTTTTCTGGAGCCTATTAAAAACTGGTTTACAATCAGTCCAAGGCTGGGTATTTCATTCCCTATAACAGATCGTTCGAAGTTTTATTTCAACTATGGTCATTTCCGATCCAATCCTCCTTACTATTCAATGTACCTGTTCAGATACAGATACGATAAAAACGGTTTGTACGATATGGCTAACCCTAATCTTGAACCACCGAAAACTATTTCGTACGAATTAGGCACAGCCTATAATTTTTATGACAGTTATATACTGAAATTGTCGGGTTATTATAAAGATGTTACCGGGCAGAACGGCGAGGTAAACTATCAGAATCAGACCGGTCAGGTTGATTACGACAGGTGGGAAAATAATGAATATGAGGATATTCAGGGACTTGAGATCAACATATCCAAAAACGACAACAGCTGGATAACAGGATGGATTAATTTTAACTATATGCTCAGGAAAAACGGTCTTACAGGACGTGAAACAATAACTGATGTAACCGTTAATAACGACAAGGAAGGTTTGTACGACGGGCAGGAAAGCAGATTCCTACCCCGACCACAGATGAATGCCAACATTACATTCCGGTCACCAAGCCATTGGGGTCCGGCAATATTCGATGATCATTTACTCGGCAACTGGAATCTTACTTTCTTTTTCGAATGGCAGGCAGGCAGTTACTTTACCTGGAATCCTCTTGATAAACTTCACTACAGTAATAATCTGCAATATCCCGATTACTATATGCTGGATATGAAGTTGAGTAAAACGTTCACTATCGGAGGTTTTCAAACAACTTTCTTTGTGGATGTGAGTAATCTGCTGAATTTAAAGGTCAGTTTACTTAACAGAGAATATGCATTTAAGGATGATCAGGACAGAGATAATTATTATGCATCATTACGATTACCGATGTACGATTCACCCGAGTTCGATCAGTTGAGAGAATTAAAACCGGGTCAATATATATCAGGAAACGATGAAGTCGGCGATCTTAGAAGTAAAGATAAACCCTATATCGATGATCCGAATTATTCATTCTGGCTCTATGGTCAGCCGCGTGATATTTGGTTCGGACTCAGAGTCGATTTTTAGCAGAACAAGAAAGGAAAATTTTTGGAGAATCAAATGAATATAAAAAAGATAATTACCGGAAATTATTTAGCAGGGAAGTTATCGCTCTTCATTTTTTTGTGGAGTGCACAGGTTTCGTTTGTAAACGCACAGGGAACGCCTGAACAGGCTGTCGCACAAATGAAAATGGGAAAACTCTGGGCGGGTGTTACAGCGAACGGCGGTACATCTACATTTGAATACAGAGCCGGTTTCTTTCCGAATGATTACGGAATACTCGGTCATCGCGGTCAGTATTATGAAGCCTACACCGGCGGAAATCTGACTTTGGCAACTACGGGCTGGTACAACCCTGATCCCCTGGTTGATTCTGTTGTTAATGTCGCAATTTATAGAATGGTTAATCAATATATGACAACGGGCAAAGTACTGGAACCGATGAGAAATTATATCCGTTACAAATATCCGCAGCAGGTTATAGATTTCCAACCGCTCGACCTTACCGATTTTGGCGAGTACAATCCCGGTTACCCGGAATTTCAGAATTATACATTTGATCAGGTAGTGGAAGTAACTAATGAACATATCTTCGGGACAAATCCGTTTGATCCTCAAAACAGCGGTCCGGGAATTAAAATAAAGAGAAAAATAATGTCGTGGTCACAGACTTTTCATGATAATTATATTATCTCGGATGTTGAACTTGAAAATGTGACCGACAGTACCTGGGAAAACTTTTATATTAGTATCCAGGAAAACGCTTATAATGTCTACTTTTCAAACGGCAGTAATCCTGCTCCTCCTGCAAGTGAAAGATTTAATCCTGCGGAAACCTGGCAGCATTATCATGGCGGACGCGCAAGCGATACATCGAAGACATTCGTAAACGGAGCCGTATCCGGTAAACTGAGAGTTTATTATGAGTACAGTGCTGACGATCCGCGCTCACCCGGTGATAACATGGGAGCCCCGGTGCCTTCTCAGGATGGAAGACTCACTAATCCTAACATGATTTTTTACACTATACTTCATGCATCGAAACAGCCTTACAGCGACGCTTCGGAGGATGAAGATGATTTTCTGCAACCGAGAGTTACTTACACGGGTAAAGCAACTGAAATACCGTACAATCAGGCGAATGATGAGTTCGGCAGCAGCAACTTCTATGCGATCCGAGGTGGTTATGCGGCTGATTATCCGATGCAGGGCGATATTTTTGAAGGTACATATCACGGTTTGAATCCTGATGAACTCGGTGTTACAGATTACGCCGATTATGTAGCAGGTTATCCCACAGGCGCGCATGAGAAAACTGTTGCATTCGGTCCTTATACTTTTGAACCGGGCAAAAAAATCAGACTCGTTTGGGCTAGCGGAACTGCAGGCATTGGCTTCGAGAAAGGGAAGGAAATTGGTAACAAATGGATAAACGGAACTCTTGATAATCCTCCGAATATGCCTGATGCAGAAACGGGATGGCTGCCGTCTGATTTTAAGTTCCCGATTGATGCAACGGAGATGGATAAGCGGAAAGACCGATGGATAAGCATGGGAATTGATTCTGTTATGCTTACCGCCGCACGTGCAAAATGGAATTTTGACAATAACTACAATGTTCCTCAATCGCCGCCGCCGCCTGATTATGTTAATATTACCGGTCTCGGGACAGGCGTGGAAATAGCATGGTCGGATCCCGGTGCTGAAGCAATGCCTAATTTCGCAGGCTACAGGATAATGCGAAGAATTTCGGCAGCCGATACGGTTTTTTATGAGCCGATTTATGATTCGGGTCCCGATGATATAGCTGCTGACCATTTATACATCGATAACACTGTTCTGCCGGGAGCACAATATTATTATTATGTTCAGGCGAAAGCAGTTATTGATGAAAACGACATGAGTGCTCATCCTCTCAGCAGAGGGAAAATAATTTACAGCAGCCGGCTGCTTCATCCCAATGTTGATTTTATCGACCCCCCGAGGCTATCGCAGGATGATCTGTCTAAGATAAGAATTGTACCTAATCCTTACAATATCAATGACCCGGCTCTTAATGATTACGGATGGACGGATAAAAGAGGACTGGTTTTCTTCAATCTCCCTGGGACGGTTACCGTAAAAATATATACAGAAAATGGTGATCTTGTCCAGACACTGGAACACGACAGTCCTGTAAAAGCCGGATCGTTCCGCTGGGATATGATTACATCCAACCAGCAGGTTATAAGCAGCGGTGTTTATATAGCGGTATTTGAAAAGCCGAACGGTGAAATATCATACCAGAAATTTATCGTAGTACGATAAGAAACATAGGAGAGTTTAAGAAATGAAATTGAATAAACTAAAACTGTTTTTGATTGTTCTTTTATCCTGTGTATCAAATATTTACAGCCAGGTGGGATTGGATAAGCTCGCACAAAGTACTATGAATTTTCTTTTAGTAGGTGTTTCACCAAGAGCCAGTGCAATGGGCGAAGCATTTTTTGCAGTTAATACAGGTGTTGAAAGCATATTCTATAATCCCGCCGGTCTGGCTGAATCACAAAATGAATTTGAAGGGACTGTCAGTTACACGCAATGGATTGCGGATATTAACTATTTAAGCGGTGCTCTGGCTTATAATCTTGGTAATATCGGTACTTTCGGTCTTAGTATTCTTACAGTAGATTACGGTACGATTAACGGGACTACACTTCTCCCATTCGCTCAGAGGTTTGAGTATCCCGCCGGGTACATCGAGACAGGACCGGTAGATAACGTCGGGGCTTATTCTTTTGGAATATCTTATGCTAAAGCAATAAGCCAGCAGTTTTCGATTGGAGGAAACCTGCGTTATGTAGGTCAGAGTCTCGGTGAAAATAAGTACTTCAACGGAACTACAAAAAAGAATGATGCAACCAAGCTTGTTTTCGATGCAGGTGTTAAATACAATACCGGTTACAAAAACTTCAGATTTGGTATGGCTATACGTAATTTTTCTTCGCAGATAAAAAGAGAGGAAATCGACGAGCAGTTGCCCTTAACGTTTACAATCGGAACTGCGGTTGATCTGTTTGAAATATTTCTGCCTGAAGCTGATCAGTCTACGTATCTGACGCTTGCCGTAGATTACCTGCATTCGAACAACTTCTCTGAAAGAATGAATGTTGGATTGGAATATATGGTGCTCGGAAGAATATATGTGCGTGGCGGTTACCAGACAAACCGCGATATCGCCTCATGGTCGGGCGGCATCGGGTTATCCCAGTCTTTAGGAGATTATACACTCCAGGTGAATTATTCATACTCACAGATGGATACGTTTGATAATGTAAACAGGTTATCTCTCGGTTTCAACTTTTAGTTTTTTGGCGGGGAGAAGTTTATTCTCCCCCGAATTAATCTCGTCAGTTATTTTGATCTGCCCGGAATGAAATGAATAAAACCATGTTACAAATAATAACCTTTTTTCTACTCTCCGGTTTAACCTGCTTCGCACAGGTATATGTCGCTGTTGACGGTAATGATGATAATCCCGGTTCTATTGATAAACCATTCGCTACAATTCATAAAGCAATTCAGTCGATCGAAAATGCCGGTGATACAATATTCGTAAGAGGCGGCGTCTACAACCTTTTTAATCCTATCAAACCAACTTTTTCTGGCGAACCGGATAATTATAATAGAATATTTGCCTATCAGGGCGAGAGACCGGCACTTGATTTTTCAACGCAGCCCTTTAATTCGAATGCCAAAGGAATTATGATTTCTGCAGACTATTGGCACATTAAAGGTTTTGAAATTTTAGGCGCTGGCGATAATGGGATTCATATTTCAGGTGATTCAAACAAAGTTGAAAAATGTATTATACATCATTGCAGAGATACAGGTATTCAGATCAGTGACGGAGGCAGTTACAATATTATAATTAACTGCGATTCCTATCTGAACTTTGACAGCGGAAATAAGGGAGAGAACGCCGACGGTTTTGCGGCAAAACTTGAAATAGGTCCGGGTAATGAATTTCACGGATGCCGGGCATGGTCGAATTCAGATGATGGATGGGATCTGTACGAAGGATCAAATACGGTTTTAATTGATAGCTGCTGGGCTTTTAACAACGGACGCAATATATGGAATATATCGGGTTTTGCAGGCGACGGGAACGGATTTAAGCTGGGCGGAAATTATGTCCCAGCTCAACATTTCGTTACTAACTCTGTTTCATTCGATAATGTGTCAAAAGGCTTCGACCAGAATCACAATACTTCAGGTGTTACTATTTTCAATTGTACAGCATGGCGTAATAACAGAAACTTTGCATTCGGAGAAATTCCAAAAAACGGGATTAAGAATGTCTTTAAAAACAACCTGTCTTACCTTGGAAATAACAGTATTGAAAGTACTGCAATAGCCGAATCGAACAGCTGGCAGGGCTTTTCAGTGTCTCTAGACGATTTCGTAACTCTTGATACATCTCTGGCAAAAGTTGCAAGGTTAAACAACGGCAAATTACCTTATACCGGACTATTAAAGCTTAAAGATGGCAGCCAACTTATCGATGCTGGTGTTGATGTAGGTATTGCCTATACCGGTTCAGCTCCTGATTTGGGCGCGTTTGAGACTGGTTCCGCAACGCTTATTTCAGATGAAAATTTTGCAGCTCCTGCATCAGTTTTGTTATTACAGAATTATCCTAATCCGTTTAATCCAATAACAACAATTGAATATTCAATTCAGTATGATGATTATATTCGATTAGTAGTATATGATTTACTCGGTAATGAAATAGATATATTGTTTAATGAGTATCAGAATGCAGGCAGTTACAGTTTTATATTTGATGGTTCAGCCTGTGCTTCTGGAATATATCTGTATAAACTAATTGCAGGTAGACATTCAGTCTCGGGGAAAATGACATTGCTTAAATGATACGTGTAAAAAAAATATTTCTGAGCGTTTTTCTTATAGTCATTGAGTTAACTACATCTGTGGGAGCAGATGACAGACGAACGTTTATCATTGTAGCTCAGGATGGTTCGGGAGATTATAGCACAATAACCGAAGCGATCCATGCATTGCCGATGTTCGTGTATGAGAGAGTAATAGTTTTTATTCGCAATGGTGTTTACAACGAGAAAATAAGGGTCGAGCAGGATAACATTACTCTATACGGTGAAAGCAGAAATAATACTATTATTCAGTTCAGTCAGTTAAGAACTGACTGGATCGAAAATAAGGACGCTGCAGGACCTGCGGTTATAAATCTTCATGCAGATGATATAATACTGGATAACCTTACTATTATTAATACGCAGTCCCTTACAGGACCGCACGCATTTGCAATTTACGGTACCGGCACAAGAATAATAATTACAAACTGCAATGTGATAAGCAAAGGCGGTGATACCGTCTCGCTATGGAATTATAAAAACGGAATGTATTATCATTCAAATTGTTACTTCGAAGGAGCAGTCGATTTTGTATGTCCGCGAGGCTGGTGTTTTATAAAGGACTCAAAATTTTATGAGGTTAAAGAAACAGCGGCTTTATGGCATGCAGGAGGCTACAATGAGAACCAGAAGTTTGTGATACTCAGTTCTGAATTTGACGGCGTTAAAAATTTTAAACTCGGCAGACATCATTATGAAGCCCAATTTTATTTGATTAATTGCAGATTCTCGTCAAATATGGCTGATCGACCAATTTACAGAGTAACATATGAAGATACGACAAGAAATCGACCCTTTAACTGGGGAGAAAGATACTATTTTTACAATTGTTCGAGGGCTGGAGAGAATTATCGATGGTTCTCTGATAACATTAGTGAATCGGAATTTAAATTAATAAATGCTGCCTGGACCTTTGACAACAAATGGTTCCCTGAATCTTTGTTGCCCACCCAACTGCAAATCGCAAGTCGACCCGAAATAGTTGTTAAAAACAAAAATAATAAGGAATCTGAACTTGTTCTCAAATGGATTCCGGGCAGCAGTTCTGAATCGCATCTGATTTATTTTGGTGTTGATAAGAATGTCGGATTGATAAGTAATGAATCATCCTGTCAGTATAAATTCAGGATATTGAATTCTTACAGGAATTTTTATTTTCGAATTGACGTAGTAGCCTCTTCGGATACTATTAAAGGTTTAATCTGGGAATTTGATACCAGTGAGATAATAAATAAGTGAATTAATAATAATATTCTATAACTATGAAAAAAATTATTGTTGTTTTTCTGATTGTGTTAATATCCGGCTGCAGCAGGGATTCGTCTGTAAAACATATTAAAATCGGGCACGGACTTGATCAGTCCCATCCTGTACACAAGGCGATGTTGTATCTTGCGGAAAAAGCAGAGGAAAAATCCAAAGGTCAGTTGAAGATAAGTGTTTATCCAAGCCAGCAACTGGGAACCGAAAGAGAATGCCTTGAGCTGCTTCAGATAGGAAGCCTGGGAATGACCAAGGTGTCATCATCGGTACTTGAAGGATTTGCCCCCGACTTTAAAGTCTTTTCACTTCCGTTTATATTCAGGAATGATGAGCATAAGTTTGCATTTTTTGAAGGTGAACTCGGTAAAAAGTTATTAACAAGCACCGAGAAATACTGGTTAAGAGGATTGTGTTATTACGATGCGGGGAGCAGGAGTTTTTATACAAAAGATAAACCGGTTTTAACTCCCGATGATTTAGCGGGGTTAAAAATAAGAACTCAGGAAAGCCCGACTTCGGTGAAGCTTGTAAATGCGCTTGGTGCCTCGGCAACTCCAATATCATGGGGCGAACTTTACACTGCTCTTCAGCAGGGTGTGGTTGATGGCGCGGAAAATAATCCTCCAAGTTTTTATCTCTCGAGACACTATGAAGTATGTAAGCACTATTCTCTCAATGAACATACATCGGTGCCGGATGTACTGCTGATCAGCACGGTGATCTGGAATGACCTGACTTCTACGCAGCAGCGATGGCTTCAGGAAGCAGCGGATGAATCATATGAATATCAGAAGAACTTGTGGCAGGAAGCAACTCAGAATGCACTTGAGGAAGTGCAAAAGTCGGGAGTAAAGGTATATTATCCCGATAAGGCGACTTTCGCTGAAAAAGTCGAGTCGCTTATTGAGGAGTTCAAATCGGAACCTCAGATTTACAAATTGATTCAACAAATCAAGGCTATAAAATGACGGAAAAGGTTAAGAACAATATCGATCTTGTACTCAAATGGATACTTGTTGTAATAATGGCAGCAATGACTATAAATGTTCTGTGGCAGGTTTTCTCGAGATTTGTACTTCAGAATCCCAGTTCATTTACTGAAGAGCTTGCGCGCTATATGCTGATATGGGTCGGTATACTTGGTGCTAGTTATGTAGCGGGTCAGAAAATGCATCTGGCTATCGATTTGCTGTCGACGAAATTGACCGGCAGATCGAATTCATTGCTCGAAATGTTTATTCAGCTAACGATATTCCTTTTTTCGCTCTTCGTGATGGTGATAGGAGGTGTAAGACTGGTTACAATTACTTTGGCACTAAACCAGATATCGGCAGCTATACAGGTACCATTAGGATATATATATCTTGTTGTTCCGGTAAGCGGGATTTTAATGATGTACTACAGTTTGTTTTATATAGTTAAAGAAGTCCGGAAAATTAAGAGTACTGCATAATCATTTCATAAATCATACGACGCAGGTTATTATGGAATTATTCGAAATTTTATTACTGGTTATTTCATTCGTTCTACTTCTGTCGCTCGGCGTACCGATATCTTTCAGTATTGGTATATCGAGTTTGCTTACCATGCTGGTCAGCATTAAATCCCTGCCTTCATTAACGACGGTTGCCCAGAGAATGGCTACAGGTATTGATAGTTTTGCCCTACTTGCAATTCCATTTTTCATACTAGCCGGACAACTAATGAACAGCGGGGGAATTGCACGCAGACTTATTGACTTCGCTAAAATACTGGTCGGAAAGCTTCCCGGCGGTTTGGCTTTTGTGAATATAATGGCTGCCATGCTTTTCGGAGCTATATCGGGGTCAGCTGTTGCCGCTGCTTCAGCTATCGGCGGATTCATGACGCCTGTTATGGATAAAGAAGGATACGACAGATCATTTTCGGCAGCAGTGAATATAACTTCAGCGACGACGGGAATGATTATTCCCCCGAGCAACATTTTGATAGTCTATTCACTCGCTAGCGGCGGGGTGTCAATCGCCGCTCTGTTTTTAGCAGGGTATATCCCCGGAATTTTGCTGGGTCTGTCGCTTATGGTTGTGGCTTTCGTATATGCTAAAAGGCATTCGTACAAGGTAAAAGTTGAATTTACTCTTGGCGACGCTTTGATTAAATTTCTCGATGCGCTCCCAAGTCTGCTGCTTATAATTATAGTTATCGGAGGGATAGTAGCTGGTTATTTTACTGCAACCGAGGCATCGGCAGTTGCGGTATTATATGCTTTCATCTTATCCGTCTTTCTATACAAGGAAATTAAGTTCGAAGATTTACCGGATATTTTATTAAACAGTGCTTCAACTACTGCAATTGTCATGCTGCTTGTAGGAACATCAATGGCAATGTCGTGGGTAATGGCATACGAAAATATTCCCCAAAATGTTGCTGAGGCTTTAATTACACTTTCGGACAGTAAATTCGTTATTCTCGTAATTATAAATATCGTTCTTTTATTTGTCGGGGTTTTTATGGATATGACACCGGCAGTATTAATTTTTACACCAATTTTTTTACCGGTTGCTATGCAACTGGGAATCAGTCCTATTCACTTCGGAATAATAATGGTAATGAATCTGAGCATAGGCTTGTGTACGCCTCCGGTCGGGAGTGTCCTTTTTGTCGGCTGTTCCGTAGCAAAATTGCCAATAACGAAGGTAATTAAACCACTGATTCCGCTTTTCGTTGCGATGATTATTACGCTCATGTTCGTAACATATATCCCGGAGTTGAGTTTGTGGATACCCGAATTCTTCGGGTTTTAATTCGTAATTAATTAATAATCAGAGAATAGAATTATGAAAAAAATATTATCGGTCATTAGCTTAATTATAATCGTGTCCGGATGTTCGACACAGAGCAATATCAGAATTACATTGACAAATCCATCTTCATTTGACAGATCGGATGCATTGGTAGAAATAGACAAATCCACTCTTGTAGAAATGGATAATGAATTTGAATTTGATTCATTCATTATACTCGATGGGTATAATGAAATACCTTATCAGGTTACTGAAAATAAGGTGTTATTCGTTACCGATATCAAAGCAAATCAGGAAAAAGAGGTGCTGTTCGTATTTGGTGGGGATATCAAACCACAGGAATATGAAACCAGAACATATGCGGAACTTGCTATGAAGCCGGATAATAAAATTGTTGATGGAAAGTTCAGAGGAGACCATTTCGTGAATGTAACCGATATAAAAGTACCTTCTATTCATAAGGACCACGATGCATTATTTAAATATGAAGGTCCTGGATGGGAATCCGAACTTGTGGGTTACAGGTTCTATCTGGACTGGAGAAATGCCACCGATATTTTCGGCAAGAAGAAGATAGGACTCGTTCTTAAAAAGGTAGGTGTAACGGACACGGTTGCCCAAGATGATTCATATCATGAAATGCAGGACTGGGGTATGGATATATTTAAAGTCGGTAACTCTCTGGGTATTGGATCGATAGGCATGTGGAATGACGGGAAAGTCTACAGAGTAGAAAAAACGGATAGTATATTTTGTAAGATTTCTCAGAATGGTCCCGTCCGATCGCAGGTTAAAACAAAATATTACGGATGGAATGTAGGACAAAATAAATACGATCTTATTTCCACGTTATCAATTGCAGCGGGCAGCAGGTTAACAAAAAATGAATTGGAAATTACAGGCGAACCGGAGAATATATCTACCGGATTGGCTAAGTACGAAGGAACAAAATTTTTAGAGGGTAATACTGAGAGCGAGTGGTCGTATATAGGATTGTATGGCAGGCAAACCCTTGCAGACGATGATCTGGGCATTGCTGTTTTATTCAGATCGGATGATTTGATTGAACTGAACGAGGATGAATTGAGTCATGTGGTAAAATTAAGACCTGTTGATGGAAAATTGACATACTATTTTTGTGCAGCATGGGAAAAGGAACCGGATGGAATAAAATCGGAAGAGGAATTTATAAATTATCTGATTCAGACAGCTGATGGATTAAGTAACAAAATAGAGGTGAAATAAAATGGCTGATTAGTCTTTATTATTGAAGTCCCCTTAATTTTAGTTAAAATAGTACTTTTTACACTTTTCATTACGCAATTCAAAGGTGAAAACCCGCTTTACTACACTTCAGGTCAAATAATTGGTTTATAATTAAAAAATAACTTGACACTAATAAAAAAATATTGCAGTTTAAAAAACGATAAAGTAATCGATTAAGTATACAATAAAGTTATCGTTAATATTTTTTGATTATTTCCAGTCCTATTCTGTTTCCGGGTTTATACATTCCCCCCTATAGAAAATATAAAGTTGACATACATAGTATCATATAAACTTATAAGCATTATACATAGGATAGACAGATGAGAATAAGAAATTATAATGTCATACTTTTCCTTCTAGCCTTATCAGTATCAAACGTATTTGCACAGGGTTCAGTAAAAGGTATTGTCACTGATTCGCTTATGGGCAATACACTGTTCGGAGCTAATGTATTTCTGACTGGTACTTCTCTTGGCGCTGCATCCGATATTGAAGGTGAATATAGAATATCTCCGGTACCCGCCGGCGAATACACGGTCAAATTTTCCTATATCGGGTATCAGCAGAAAGAGATTGATGTAGTTATTCAGGACGGCAGAACTCTGGAACTAAATATGTCTCTTTCGCCTATGGTAATCGAAGGTGAGTTGGTAGTTGTGACAGCTCAGGCTCAGGGTCAGGTAGCAGCTATCAACCAGCAGTTATCATCCAATACAATTGTGAATGTAGTATCGGAGGAGAAAATAAAAGAACTGCCTGATGCGAATGCAGCGGAGGCAATCGGCAGACTTCCGGGTGTATCAGTTACAAGATCAGGAGGAGAAGCTAATAAAATAATACTGAGAGGATTAAGCGACAGGTACACGAATGTTACAATTGATGGTATTCAACTTTCAGGTACCGATTCCACTGCACGTGGTATCGACCTCAGCACAATTTCTCAGGGATCACTGGCAGGTATAGAACTCTACAAAGCATTAACACCGGATAAAGACGCAGATGCAATTGCCGGAAGTGTAAATCTTGTTACAAAAAAAGCCCCTGGCAAAAGAGAAATACGTGTTGTAACGAAAGGAGGCTATAATGATCTGATGAATTCTTTTAAGCAGTATGATTTTAACGTTAAATACGGTGAAAGATTTTTTAACAATGCATTGGGTGTTCAGTTAGCAGGTAACATCGATGATAAATTCCGCAGTAATGAGAGAATAGATCTGGGGTACACAACGTACGGCGATCGTGCTCAATACTATTTCATTAACGATTTTGAAGTCCAGTTCACAAACGAAAAAAGAACGAGAAAAGGATTTAGTACAATTTTTGACCTGGATACTCCTGATGATGGTGTTGTGAAATTCAGTACGAATTACAACGCGACAAAAAGAGATTATCTGATCTCCCAACGCAATTATCCCAATGGGGCTGATGGTGGAAGTTCCCAGGTTAGCGGTGTAGGTTACTCATACAGAGACAGGCAGCAGGAAATTACAACTTTCAGTTCGGCGATAACCGGTGATAATAATTTTTTCGATTATAATTTGACATACGGCTTGTCCTATGCTCAGTCAAAAGCTGATTATCCATATGATTATGAAATGATTTTTTCGGAGCCTTCGATACTGGGTGTTTCAGGAATGCGAAATGTTGAACCAGTAAAAGAGAATCCTGAAAAATACATAACTGCTGCTTATAACAACTTTCTGGCTGCCACACTTTCGGGAGCGAATTACAGGACTCAGAACAACTTTGAAAAGAACCGGACTGCGTACCTGAACATTTCGAGGGAGTATAATTTATGGGGTTTATCGGGTGAGTTAAAACTTGGTGCGAAGTATAAAACCAAGTACAGAAACAACAGTAATACTCTTAAATATGCACCTTATTATTTAGGATTCTGGCAGCCCTATGAAAGAACTTCTGACGGATCGATAAGAATGAAAGATCTAACCGGAACTTCTTTTGATGATTTCTGGCAAAGATACCTTCTTAACCCGCAAAACAGAACATTGTCCTTCAGTGAATTGCTAAATGATTCACCAGAATCACGTGATATTTTCGACAAGTATGCGCTTAATCCCTTAATCGACAGGGATAAAATGCATGAATGGTATGACTTAAATAAAAACGGGATAGGTCAGGCTGGTTTGGATGCGAACCTCGAATACTTCAACGACAAATCGGTTCAGGCTAATAACTACAGCATAACCGAGTCAGTATTTTCAACATATCTGATGAACACTCTCAATATCGGCCAGTCTATAACTTTAATAGCCGGACTCCGAATCGAGCAAGAAAATAACAATTATAAAAATAAGTATTCCAAGCAGCGTTTTGCAGGTTTCCCTGTCCCAAATGCAACTACAAGAGATACGTCTTCTTCTTATACCGAAACAATTATACTGCCCAACTTTCACTTGAATATTCAGGCAACCGATTTTATGAATATACGCATTGCTGCGTACAAAGCCTTATCAAGACCTGATTTTAATATGAGGTTAAATACATATTTCGCGTGGAGACCGGCTGCTGTTAGCAGTACGAAACAATTATTTGCAGGCAATCCCGGATTAAAGACGGCTAAAGCATGGAATTTTGAAATCAACACTTCATTCTATGGCAATGAGATAGGATTAATTTCAGTTTCAGCATTCTACAAAGAGATTGCAGATATGTACCACATGCTTAATCAATTAAACACAGCAGGCGATACAGTATTTAAAAGCCTGGATCTTGATTTCTCTTCTTTGCATCAGGGTAGTTATGCTCTTACTATACCTTATAACTCTCCTGAAAAATCAATGGTATGGGGATTTGAGTTTGAACATCAAATAAATTTCGCATTTCTTCCCGGATTATTGAAAAATATAGTGCTCAGTTACAATACTTCAATAATACGCTCTGAAACTACATTATTCAGAACGGTTGTTGATACTGTTTATAAAACAATTCCGGGATTCCCGATACCTCTGCCTTCTTACGAAGAGCGGGTTGTTCAGATAACGCAACAATTGGAAAACCAGCCGGAATTATTCGGTAATATTTCCCTTGGTTACGACATAGCGGATTTCTCTGCAAGAATATCGCTGTTTCATCAATCACAGTATAATGTTTCTTTCTCATCAAGCAGGAGAGGAGACAGAGTGAGTGAAGCTTACACGCGTCTTGATTTGGCTTTAAAATATAAAATCACCGATTATCTGTCCACGATGCTAACTGTAAATAATCTGAACAACATCAAAGAAAGCAAATTAATATACAATAGAGAAATCGGATATAAAATACTTGATACAAGTGAACTGTACGGATTGACTGCTGATCTTAGTATCAAACTGAATTTGTAGTTTACCACTGGCTGTATTTGTTTTAATTGCTTGTTTTATCTGTGTGCGAAGCAATCAGTATCACCGGATAAATTAATTTAACCAACTAATAATCGGGAGGGCTTATGACCAAAAATCATTACGGTGCATTTGTTCTGATCTTCGTTTTTCTTATAGTTACAGTAACATCGGCACAAAACGTTTTAACACTTACACCATCAGACGGGACAGCCGCGACTGAACTTGTATCTCAGATATTGGCGGATACCACGGCAGATGGTAGAATTCCGGCA
>JAFGMI010000046.1 GCA_016927595.1 Melioribacteraceae bacterium
AAGAAGCAGTCTGTCGATCCGCTCCAACGGTAAGATAATTCATAGTTGATAATTCAGCCGGGGATATTAAATTATATTCCCGGCTAAAGTCAATTTTATAAACCACACTCAATATAAACTAAATCCACCCGTAGTCTTCTCTTAAATATGAATTTTATTAATTAAAGCAGTATAATTTGTAATCCGTTAATCCGATTATGGTATTTATTTATGCTGATTAATAAACTTAAAACTCCTAATACATATGCAATAATTTTTTTGCTCACTATTTTAATTGCAATATTAACCTGGATTATTCCTACAGGTGAGTACGAGAGGATTACTAAAGACAATCGTGAATTAGTTAAAAATGGTTCATATCATTATGTAGAGAGCAATCCGCAGGGTATAGATGCCGTATTGATGGCACCTATCAGGGGTTTTGTTGATGCATCGTTAATTATCGGTTTCGTAATGATTGTGGGCGGTGCATTCGGCGTATTTCAGAAAACTGAAGCCGTCGATTCAGGAATAATGGCGATTGCAGAAGCGCATAAAAAATATGAGTTTCTGCGCAAACTTCTTATTCCGATACTTATGACTATTTTTGCACTGGCAGGTGCCTTATTCGGTATGAGCGAAGAACTGATCCCCTTTATTCTGGTCTTCGTTCCTATGTCTCTTGTTCTTGGATATGATTCGATCACCGGTGTGGCAATTCCATTTGTGGGGGCAGGTGTCGGATTTGCGGGTGCTTTTTTAAATCCGTTTACTGTCGGTATTGCACAGGGCATAGCAGAGCTCCCGATCTTTTCTGGTATGGAATATCGGATTATTGCATGGTTCGTACTTGTATTCACTTCAATAATTTTTGTAACGAAATATGCAAATAAGGTTAAGAATAATCCTGCGCTCAGTTTAACTTACGAACATGATACTGAAAAAAAGAAATCGCTTAAAATCGGTGAAGCGGTATCATATAACGGTATTGATAAAAAGCATAAAGCCGTGCTGCTCACTTTTCTTGCCGGATTACTGGTCGTGGTTTTCGGGGTACTTGAGTATAGCTGGTTTATCGAAGAAATATGTGCAGTATTTCTTTTAACCGGTATAGCGGTCGGTATTATAGGCAGACTAACAATCAAAGAAATTACTGATTCCTTTCTTAAAGGGGCAAAGGATTTGATAGGGACTGCATTTGTTATTGCTCTGGCAAGGGGAATACTTGTTATAGCATCGGACGGTAAAATTATCGACTCAATTTTATACGCACTTTCATCAGGCATCAGCGAATTACACCCCGTAGTATCAGGACAGGCTATGTTTATTGTGCAGACTCTTATAAACTTTTTCGTACCATCCGGCAGCGGGCAGGCGGCTTTAACAATGCCTGTTATGGCACCGCTTAGCGATCTGGTGGGCGTATCCCGCCAAACAGCGGTACTTGCTTTTCAGTTCGGGGACGGATTTTCAAATATGATAATTCCTACTTCTGCCGTTACAATGGGTGTACTAACGCTTGCTGAAATTCCCTGGGAAAAGTGGGCAAGATGGATACTGCCTCTCCAGTTGATTCTTTTTATAATCGGATTAATTCTGCTCGTACCGCCTTTCTTTATGGGCTGGTAATTCGGGTATTAAATTAATTCTTTCCTGATGTCCTCTGTGGTTAAATCGTAATTTTCCGATTTTAGCAATAACCTGGTGTACTCATGTCCGGGATTATTAAGTATTACACTCGTTAATCCTTGTTCGACTATCCTTCCTTCCTTAAGCACAATAATTCTATCCGTGATTTCACGCAGTACGGAGAGATTGTGTGCAACGACTATTATTGTTTTGTCGTTAACCTTTGATAAGTTTTTAAGAAGTTTTGTGATTGAATCTTTTGAATCGAAGTCCTGAGCCGAATAAAGTTCGTCGAGTATAAGAATATCGGGATCCACGGCTAAAATTCTGGCTAGTCCTATCCGCTGTTTTTCACCCCCGCTTAATTGAAATCCTTTTTTATCAAGAATATTTTCTTCAAGATTTAAATCTGCGATTATTTTTTTTTGATAAGTCGTATAATCAGCCGGGTCCCGACCGGATAAAGCATACGCTTCGTAAAGCATTTTCGAAACCGTTCGTAAAGGATTAATTAGATCATCGCTATTTTGAAAAAGAATCTGAAGCTTTTTTGTACTTAAGTAATCTTTCAGATCGGTTTTGTTTACAGTTATTCTGCCTGAATCAGCTTTGTACAGCCCTGCAAGCAATTTTACAATACTTGTTTTGCCTGAACCGGATAATCCCACAATTCCTAAAATTTCTCCTTTCGAGGCATAAAATGAAATATCCTTGAGAGCAAAGTGCTCCTTTGAAGAGAATTTAAGTACGACGTTTTTGAACACTATCATATATCAGCGGCTGTTTATTAATTTAAATTGAGCTTAAAATGCTCCTCAACATGCCTGAATTCAGACAAATTCCCTTCTTTAAGCCGGGCAACTTCATCACTTACAATCTCTGCGAACTTAATGTCGTGCGTAACCAGTAAAACAGATGCATTATTAACACGGATAAAATTTTTAAGTACGTTCAGGAAAATATTTGCATTTAAATGATCGAGAGCTGATGTAGGTTCATCAAGAATCAGCAAACGCGGCTTTGCTAAAATTCCCAATGCGAACGCAAGTCTCTGGCACTGACCGACACTTAGCTCGTAAGGGAACGAATTCAGTATTTTATCTGCAGGGGTCAGGAGTAGTTCATCAAAGATGTTCCAGGTTTCCTTATCCGGTTTCTCAAAGTAATAATTTATTTTCTTAAGCGGATCGAAAGAGCCCACCGCATCCTGAAGTACATAACGAATACTGTTCTTCCGCAATTTCCGCATATCCGCACTATTCGCTTTCAAAGTGTTTAGCCCGTCAATTATTATCTCGCCGTCGATGTTGAAAATGTTTCTGTTCAGCAGACCGGTAAGTGATTTCAGTAATATCGATTTGCCTTCGCCGTTCTTTCCGAGTATTGTGTAGATTTTAGATTCATTCAATTTAAAGTTTATTGAATTCAGCAGTAGTTTATCCGATAATAATCTGACGGAGAGATTTTTGACTTCAAGCATGATCAAGAGTTAAAATTGTAATCAATAATAAATTTTGTCATTTAGAAATCAAAATAATAAATTGTCATCAATATTCTATTATGATTATGCGTTGTTATTATAAGAGATTTACTGCTGTACTGATTATCTTTATTCTTACTTCCTGCTCTGGAGATAAAGCCCAAAGAGATTATGTAACCGTGGGTGTCCAGTCGGATGTTGAGACTTTTAATCCGCTGTTCGCCTTTCAATCTCTGGAAGGCAGCATTTCGGAATTATTGTTCCTTTCGTTATTGAGACATGAATGGAATGAAAAACTGGGAAAACTGGAATCATATCCAATGATGGCTGAATCGTTGAAGTGGAATGAAGACGGCTCGTCGATTTTTATAAAACTGCGTGAAGATATTTATTGGTCAGACAGCGTAAAATGCACTATCGATGATGTGATGTTCAGTTTGGCTGCATACTCGGATCCCGATATCAAAAGCAGAGGTGTCGGTGCTTTCCATAACTATGTTACAGATGAATCGGGGAGAATTGATGCGCAAAATTCGTTCGATAGAATTTCGGATTACGAACTGGTAATTAATTTTAAGAAAGGCGCGGCAGCGTCTTATTTCGATTTAGACTATCCTGTAATTCCCAAACATATCTTCGGGACCCTGAACACCAGTCAGATTCTCAGCTCGGAATATAATTTCGAACCCGTTACTAACGGCGCATTCAAACTGTTATCGTGGCAGAAAGATCAGTCGATTATACTCGGGAAAAATGAAAAGTCATTCCTGAATTCCGACAGCACTATTAATAGGATAATATTTAAAGTCGTACCTGATTACAATAACAGACTACTACAGCTGAAGAAGGGTGAAATCGACTTTCTGGAAGACATCAAACCGGAGGATGCTGCAGGCATCGAAGAGTTCGATAATATTAATGTCGAAAAAGTAAGCGGAAGACAATACGATTATATCGGCTGGAATTTAATTGATCCGGAAGTGTACAGAAATACAGGAAAGATGATACCCAACAAGTTCTTCGGCAGTAAAAAAGTAAGACAGGCTATCACGCATGCATTAAACAGAAGGGAAGTAATAGATAACTTTTTACTTAACTACGGTGAACTGGCTGTGGGTCCCATTTCGTCGATCTTTAAATCTGTATATGATACCACTCTCAAACCTCTGGAATATAATATAGAGCTTGCAAAACAGTTGCTGAAAGAAGAGGGCTGGATTGATGTTAACGGCGACGGTATAATTGAAAAAAACGGACTCGAATTCAGATTCGATTTGAAAATCGCTACGGGGTTACCACGCAGAGAGTATGCTGCAAATATATTCAACAATAACCTGAAACAAATCGGTATCGATGCAAATATTGAATTTATGGAATTGAATTCATTTCTCGACGGACTTTTCATGAGAAAGTATAATGCCTGGCTGATCGGCTGGGTTATCCCGATACCTGTTGATTTAAGAATTCAATGGTATTCGGATTTTGAACGCACACCGCTAAACCTTTCGTCTTACAGAAACAGGGAAGTAGATTCACTTCTTGACAGGCTCGAAATGAAGTTAACCGAGCAGGAACGCAATCAAATATTTAAAAATCTGAATTATATTCTTCATGATGAACAACCATTTACTTTTTTGTACTGGGTTGATAATATTGTAGCTTATAATACCAGAATTAATAATATTTATATAAATCCTCTGGGTTCAATACACTATTGCTGGGAATGGACTCTTAAATGACCAAAGAATTTATAGTAAAAATCGTCAGGCGTATATTTACATCGTTTCTGATATTACTATTCATCATCTCGTTGATTTTTACTATCCTTCAACTGGCACCCGGCGATCCTTCATATAAATACCTCTCGCCTGAATTAAGTCCCGAACTGATGAACAAAGTAAAAAATTCATTTACAACGGAAGGGTCTCTTACGGAAAAGTACTTTGGTTTTTTGTTCAGTTTCCTCACGGGGGATCTTGGTATTTCATTCAACTTCCATCAGCCTGTCCTTGATGTAATACTGCCTAAACTAAAAATTACTTTTATATTTTCAGGAATTACATTCATCATCCAGTTATTGCTCAGTTTCTGGTTAGCATATGTATCAGTTCAGAATGCCGGTAAAATTATTGACAGAGCGATGAAAAAAGTCGCAATGGTTTTTTACTCCACACCGTCATTTATAACCGGAATAATACTGATCTATATTTTTGCATATATGATTGATCTTTTCCCGGTTTCCGGTATCGAATCAATTGATAATCAGAATTACAGCCTGCCGTTACAAATACTTGATGTTGCATACCATATGTTTCTGCCTGCGCTTACTTTCACTATTGCTTTATTGCCGATTTACTACAGTTATCTGAGAGAGAATCTTAAAACGGTTATTAATTCCCCGTACATTGTTTATTTGAGAACACTAGGCACCAGTGAAAGCAGGATATTCTGGAAACATACTCTTCCGAACTCAATTAATCCCGTAATAGCTGTGGCTGGAATTGAATTCGGGAGTATTATGAGCGGTTCTCTGGTGATGGAGGTTGTGTTCGGAATTCCCGGGATGGGCAGATTGATAATAAGCTCAATTGCCACCAACGATTACCCGCTGGTTGTCGGCTGCTGTTTTATTGCCGGAGTTATGATAATTCTCTCAAGCTTTATAGCGGATTTAAGCAGGGTTCTGATTGATCGAAGATTACTCAAAGGGATAATGAATTGATCAGAAATCTTTACACATTGAAGAATATTCTGCTGATATTTATGCTGGTCATACTTGTGATTCAGCATGAGTATATTTACAGTGGTTTAAAATTTACTGTAATCTTATTCAGTGAACTCTTCTCCGGCAACAACCAAGTGCGTGGTCTTCTTGATGTTGAACTGCTAAGTAACTTATTAATAGTAATTTTATTTCTTGCCGCATTTATTTTATTGCTAGGATCAACGGATGTAAGAAATTTTCTTCAGCAGCCGTTAACAATCTCACGTATAAGTATAACTCTGCTGGTAATAATTTTCCTGTTCGCTCCGTTATTAACGAATCAGAATCCGAATTTTCAAAAGGACCTTTCATTAACCAAACTTAAAAAACCATTTTCTTCTCAAAAATATCTGCAAATTGATGAGAATATAAGCGATGGAGATAATAAAGGCAGTATTCTGAAAATTAAGAATGAACTTGTCAGAATAACCTTTGATGAATCATATATTTACTTCGATAGTCTGCAGGTTTCGGGTGAAAGCATAAAAGTATTTGCGAAAGACAGGGTTTATGAGCGTCAAATATCGGAATTTGTTGCATATGAAGGAACGCCTGAAATATCATCACACTTTTTTCTGCTCGGCACTGATCACCTCGGCAGAGATATCTACACTCAATTAATTTATGGTATAAGGCTCTCGGTGTTTATTGCTGTATCCGCGGTAATAATTGCTTCATTAATTGGTATTTCATTAGGTTTTATTGCCGGCTATTACGGCGGAGTGCTGGATACTGCTCTGTCGAGAATTTCGGATGTATTTCTAACTTTCCCATCGATATTCCTGGTTTTGCTTATATTAGCATTCTTCGGGAGTAATTTTATATCGGTAATAATAGTGCTGGGTATTTCAGGATGGGTATCATTATTCAGAATAGTAAAATCGGAAACCTTAAACATTACTCATAAGAATTACATAATTACATCAAAGATGCTGGGTTTATCAAATTTTAATATAATGTTTAGGGAAATACTGCCGGTTATTTCCTCCCCGATTATAGTAAACCTGATTTTTCTTATTGCTAATGTGATTTTAGCTGAAGCAGTTTTAAGTTATCTGGGTCTGGGCGCCGGAATTGACCACATCTCTCTGGGAAGAATGATAAGTGCGGGACAGGAATATTTCGATAAAGCCAGCTGGATGATTATTGTTCCCAGTCTTACCCTGATATTTATCTTGTTTACTTTTAATTCATTTGCAGAAAAACTGAATTTAAAACTAAATCCGACAACAGCTGATGATAAACAAGCGATTTAACATTATTAATAAAATAGGTGAGGGCAGAAGTCCGGTCTTTCTCTGCGAAGATAAAAACATACCTGGTAAAAAGTATGCAATTAAAATTTTAAAATCCTCTTCTGAAGAAGATGAGCTGCAGTCTTTCAAAGATGAATATTATCTTCTTAAAAACCTCGATCATCCGAACATCATTAAAGCGTATGATTATGGCACTGTTCTCTCCTTATCGAACGAAGCCAGAAAATCCGGTATTGCTCCGGGAGATAAATTTATACTCCTGGAATATTTTAATGGTAATGAATTACTGCACTATTCCGGTCCTGATGATATAGAAATTCAAAAGATAATACTGCAGATATCATCGGTTTTATTTTACCTGCACCAGTCAAATTATATTTACTTCGATCTTAAACCTGAAAACATACTGGTCGAAGGAAAGGGAGCGGATATCAACTTAAAATTTATTGATTTCGGATTTGCCCGGTACCTGTCTGCTCTCGAAGATAACGTAATCAGAGGAACAAAAGAGTACCTGGCTCCTGAGTTAATAAAAAAAGAACCGGTTGATCATCGTGCTGATTTATATTCCTTCGGAATTCTTCTGTACAGAATTATTCTGGGCAAGTTCCCTTTTCCGACCGATAAGGAAATTGACATATATAAAGCTCATGTCAGTGAGGAATTTAAGATACCGGAATTTAAGTTCAAGATACCTCTGAAAAAGGCAGTTGAAAAGCTGCTCTCCAAAAAAGCATCGGACCGTTATTATACGTCACTTCAGCTTTTAGCAGATCTTGGTATCAGATTCGACGGTGTCTCCCGGACTTGGAAAGTAATTCCGAGCCTGGTAGAGAATGCTGAAGTGAACTCTGATTTAAAAACGTATTTAGGGAAAAGTTCTAACGGGAAAATATTACTCGTTAAAGGTAATCCCGGTACCGGAAAATCAACTCTGTTAAATAACCTGGAAAGAAATACAGATAATTTTATTCAACTCAATGAAAATGAAGCCCCAACCGGTACCAATTTTGCCCGTTATGTATTGGATAAAATTACAAGTAATGAAGAAGTTTACAAGATTCTTGATGAAAGTATATTGCAATACATAGATCTGCATATAAAAGATAACTCAAAAGATCTTATTGGTGAATTCAAATCCATCATCTCGAAAATATCAGGTAAAATAAAATTTATTCTTGCAGTTGATGATTATGATCAGCTTAGTCCGCTATCCAGCGAGATAATGGAAAGTATTTTCCCGATTCTTCAATCGAATAATATACATGTTGTTTTATCCGGTAAATTTGAACAGACACCGAATCTGAGCAATATTCTGGAAATACTGATGCCTGTCTTTACAAAGAGTGATGTCGAACAGTTTGTTGATAAATCTTATTCCGCTTTTTACCCGAAAGAAGAGTTGATTAGCTTAATTGTCCAGTATGCTGATCTTATCCCCGGTCATATTATAGACTTTATTGCTAAGCTGAATTTTGCAAACCTTCTCGAATATACCGCCGAAGGTCCTGTAATTCAGGTATCGGAAGAAAATCTTTCCGATATAACTTCAGCTACCGAAAAGGTATATAAAAATCAGCTCGATAAATTAGAAACCGAGGAACTGCATTATTTGAAACTCATATCATCTTTTAATGATGCGCTTGACATTAGTATTGTTTCACAACTGCTCAATGTTGGAATTCAGAAACTCGAGCTTATGAATGAAAATCTTGAAAGAAATAATTTGCTGATAAGATCGAATCTTAATCCGAAACCAACCATCAGTTCAGCTTCTTTGAAAAGTTATATCTATAATCTTATTCAGAACAGAAAAAAGCACCATTCCGAATTGGCCGATAAATTAATTTCACTGAATAAGGAATTCCTGAATAAGGAAGTAGCATTTCACCTGACAAAGTCAGAAAGATTTCTGGAAAGCTATAAATACTATTTAAAGCAGATTGAGAATGCGGAATTGCTGTCGGCTTTAACAACTGAAAAGAAACTTCTTGAAACCGTTCAGGAATATGATCTCCCTCCTGAAATAAAACTCGAGATTCAGATCAATCTTTCAGATGTTCTTTTCAGACTGGGGAATTTCCAGGAATGCTTAAATAAGACTTCCGATCTAATTCAGCAAATTTCTGATACTTCAGACAAAACAAAACTACTGATTCAGAAAGCCAGCTGTCTGATGCAGGTGGGGAAGCTAGAGGATAGTGCTGAAATACTTGAGGAATTGAATCAGAGTGATCTATCGGAGGGAATCAGGAATAAGGTTAGTTACGAATTAGCGAGCACGTATCTGGAATTGAGCAAGTATGACTCAACACAAGCTTTTTGCAACAAAATTATTGAAAACGAAAAGAGTAATTATTTCGAGAAAGGCAAAGCATATAACTTACTGGCGCTGGTTAATTTTTATGAAGAAAACAACCTTGAGGGTTCGCTCAGCAAGTTCAAAGAATCTCTTGAATGCTATGAAAAGTCCAATAACATTGTGCAGGTTGCTGCGGCTGAATTAAATATTGGTAATATCTATTACCTGATGGGTAAGGAAGAAGATGCCAGGATTCACTGGAACAAATCTCTGCAGATTAATCAGTCGACAGGGAATGTAGAACAGGAAGCAAAAATTCTTATGAGCAGCGGCATCTCCGATGTGAGACAGGCTGAGTTTGAAAAGGCAATTGAAAAATACGGCAGAGCAGTTAACATATTCAGAGGAATTTCTTCAAGGAAGGGATTAGGTTTGGCGCTAGCAAATCTGGCTGAGGCATATGTGGAAATATGTGAATATTCTAACGCTCTCGAAATGCTGGATGAAGCCGAGTCGATCTTCAAATCGCTTAATAATCTTGATGAACTTCTCGAGGTGTATTATCATAAAGTCAGACTTTATTACAGACTTAATTCAATTGAAGAATGTAATACCATATCCAAAATTCTCGATAAGCTGCTGATATCCAATAGTACAAAAGAAAGATACACTGTGCTTAAGAAATCTGTACTGCTGCTTCTTAATAAAATGAAGGGGGAGGAAATCGCAGTTGAGGCATTGGATGAGATGCTTGCTCATTACCGTTCTGAAAACGACAGTATCAACTATCCGATTTTTGCCGAGATAAAATTCGCGAAACTGGTTGAAGAATTTAAGTATGATGAAGCCTTTAAGTATGTTGAATGTGATGAATTTAATTCGATGATTAAATCCAACCTTGCGATAGCGTTCAAGAATATTCTGCTGGCTCAGCTTGCAAAAAGAAATATATCTGCAGAACTCGATCCCGAAATTCTTTACCTCAACAGAGCATTCGACAGCATTGAAAACGAAAGTATAACATTATTAACATTTACAGTAATTTATAATCTTTGTGAATACTATTTGCAGAGAGGGAATACAAAAAAGGCTCAGAGTTATGTTAAGTACTTTAATTCAATACACGAGTTTATCCAAGGAAATATTAATTCAGTTAAGCTTCAGAACAGCTTTAACAGGAGCGAATTTATAGTGAATGCACAAGCCGCAATCAAAAAGGTCTTTTAACAAATCTGATTCATTAAAAATAGGTAACTTTTTACCTTTGCTGTGTAAATATTACCTGTTTTATTCCATTAAAACATCAAAAAATCAATAAAAAGTAAATTTAAGCTCATGGCATATGAATTGAGCCCGCTGTAACGGTTTCAATATACAATTTAAGGGGTTCAAGATGAAAAAAATACTTCTATTATTCACAGTTGCAATTATCTCTTTTACAGCATGTTCCGACCAATCTTCTTTAACAGCACCTGAACAAGGAACCGAAAAAGGATGGGTTTCATTTTCAAATAGTTTATCTAAAGTTGATGCTCAATATGTTGAAAAAGATATCGATGGGGCACGTGGCGGAATCATAACCTTTAGATATGGTTATCTATTAATACCACGGGGAGCCTTCGAGGGTACCAGAACCATTACTCTTGACATTAATAATAATGAGGCATATGTTGATTTCGGTCCGGATATGACATTCGATAAACCGCTGAAATTCACAATAATCTACAGGGATGTAGACCTTAGCGGAATTGATGAATCAGGTGTTCAGTTCGGTTATATGGACGGATCAGATTTTGTCCCTGTTAATTATTCGAATATAATCGTGAATAAAAAAGCAAAAGTTCTTGGTGTAATCGGTGCGGAATTAGAACATTTTTCAAGGTTCGGATTTTTAAGATAATAAGTTTCCAAAACGTTTGTAGCGTTTTTTGAAATGCTGACATTAAATTCAGTCGTGGGTTCCGGGAAAAATTTTCAGGTAGTAAGCGTGGAACCCCAATCAAAATCGAAGTCGGATTGCCGGCTTCGTCGAGGAGTAATTCTCGATATCCGAAAGTACATCAAAGTTTGGATCGGATCATAATATTGAAGCTGAACTTGATGGACTTTAAACAATGTACTGATGAAAGCTCCTCTTTGAATAAAAGAGGAGCTTTTTTTTAAAAGGATTTGCTGTTTATATTAAAATATATATTTTTAATACCCCTCTTCAAAGGAAAGTAGAAGGAAATTTTTACTATCCTTTTATTGTCTCTGATTTATATTATTTTCCTTGATTACAGATAATTGTTGATAGTTGGCTCCATATTTAAGTTTAATCATTCCTGTACGGATTTAACTTTTAAGGTTATTACTATGTTAAACTATTTTAAAATAGTTTCGATAATAAGATTAAGCAGGAATTTGCTCTTTCGTATCATATTGAGACGAACTCTGCTTGTGTGACATTAAAATTTGAATATTATAATAAAAATATTTTCCATTGATCAACCAGATCATTTCAATGGCTAAGTTATTCTGCTATAATGAGTTATGCATGCAATTTTAAAATGATTTTTACATTTCCCGTCCTATAATGGCATATATATTGATGTTAAATGAATACGTTTTAGAAAGAGGACCATAATGAAGTTTTCACAGCTTAAGAAAAAAGTGGATTCATCCGGTTTCACCAGTCAACAACTGGGCGGGAACGTTCCACAGCATCTCGAAAAAATTCTCGAAATAGTTAATAAGATCAATAGCACGCTTGTTCTGGAGGATGTACTGGAACTCGTTTTAAAGAGTGCAATCGATTTTACTTACTCGGAGAGGGGTTTTATTGTCCTTCTCAATAACAATGAAGAACTCGAATATAAAGTAGGTCTGAATTCCGAAGGACAGAAAATAAGAAAGAATGATTTTTATGTTTCTAAAAGTGTAATTGAAGATGTTTTTAGTTCGGGAGAATCCAGATTTGTCGAATCTGCTCAGAGCGATAACAAGTTTGATAAAAGCCAGAGTATATTCAAACTGGAACTTCAGACGATTCTTTGTTCACCGCTGATTACCGGCAAGAAAAAAATTGGTGTTATTTATGTCGATAGTAAAAACCTGAACCGGATTAAAGACAAGAGTGTGACCGATACATTTGAAATTCTGGCGGGTCAGGCTGCAACTGCAATAAAGAATGCACAATTATATAACGGGCAGATTGAGGCGTATAAGGAGCTTCAGAAAACAAACAGGGAACTGCAGGTTGCAAAGGAAAATGCTGAAAAATCGGACAGATTAAAATCTGAATTCCTGGCTCAAATGTCTCATGAAATAAGAACACCCATTCATATAATGTTGAGTAATACGGAATTAATTAAGGAAGAACTCGGAGAAGATGTTTCCAGCGAGTTAAATTACTCTTTTAACTCAATCAGAATGGCTGGTCACAGAATGATCAGGACAACCGACCTTATAATTAATATGTCTGAAATTCATGCAAAGACGTACAAGCCGATGCCTTCGAGATTCTTTCTCGGCAAAGAAGTTCTATTACCGCTTTATTCAGAATATTCAATATTTGCCAAGGAAAAGGGACTTGAATTCATATTTGAATTCGATAGTGTGGATCCGGAGTTATTTACCGACAGATACTCTGTCTTTCAAATCTTTTCAAACCTGCTTGATAATGCGATAAAATACACAAATAAGGGTAAGGTAGTAATTATTGTAGGTAAGGATGAGAAAAACAGGACTAAAGTAGAACTGAGAGATACCGGCATTGGTATATCAAAAGAATATTTGCCTCATATTTTCAAACCATTCTCACAGGAAGATCAGGGCTACAGCAGGAAATATGAAGGAAATGGATTAGGTCTGGCGCTGGTCAGAGAATATTGCAGAATTAATAAATTCGATTTAAATATTGAAAGCAAAAAAGGAGAAGGGACTTCAATTTCTGTTGTGCTATAATTAACCATTCTCCCTGGATATTACTTTATCATCAATATAATTTAACTTATCGCTGTAACAACTGCCGGAAGTTGACTTTCCATCGTTGTGATGCGACTGGCAATGTCCTCCTCCGCAGCAAGCAGAGTTTCCCCTCTTATATTTACTGAAGTGTAAAGAGAGTGCAAATCCAACAAGAGCAATCGAAAAAATTCCTACTGCTAACAATATTTCAATCATATTATTTCCTAATTATAGAGTTCTTTAAATTTCTTTGAAGTAATTATATTAAATTCGTTGTTATTTGCTCTAACAATCATAAATACAGCAAGTTCCATTTCATTGGCAAAATTAAGACCCTCAACCGGTCCAAGAATCTCTATTGCTGTAGCATAACCGTCTGCTTCGATACAATATTCGCTTATTACAGAAACAGAAGCCAGGTTATGCTGAATAGGTTTACCAGTTCTGGGATCAATAAGGTGGGAGTATCTTATTCCATTTTCCTCGAAATAATTCCAATAATCTCCCGAAGTCGCCATCGACATATTATTAAGTTCTAACACCCTTTCTATTCCACCAGCTATATCAGGCTCGGAAATACCCACTTTCCACTTATGTCCCGATTGGTTCAGACCCTTTACTCTTATTTCTCCTCCGATTTCAACCAGATAATTTTCAATATTATTGCCGGATAAAAAATCCGCAACTTTATCTACACCGAATCCCTTTGCAGTTGATGACAGATCACAGTAAAGCTCTGGTATAGACTTTCTAACACGTCTGCCTTTTACATCAGCATGAATTTTATCCAATCCTATCCTCAGTTTGGCATTTTCTATTTCTTGTTCTGCAGGGATAACTTGTGGTCTGTAATTCGGACCGAAGCCCCATAGATTTACCAGATGACCAATTGTAATGTCTAAAGCTCCCTTTGTATTATAACCAATCTGAATCGATTTATCTAGCACGTGAACAAAATCTTCCGATGCATCGAACCAGTCTGTACTCTGAGACTTGTTAAACCTGGATATCTCCGAATCGGGAAGGTAGGTGGACATTTGCCTGTTCACTTCTGTCAATATGGAATCTACTTTTGATTTGATTGAGGAAGGATTTAATAATGCGGAATTCCTACTATTAACAACTTTAATGGAGTAAGTAGTACCCATAGTACTGCCGCTAAAGGTATGCAGAGAGCCGGTATTTTCCGGCTCACAACCCAGAATAAAAATTACTGATAAAACTAATATTAAATACTTACGGTATTTCAATCAAATTCTTCCGGTTTTTAGCCGCCGAAATCATCGAGCATTATATTCTCGGGCTCAACACCTAAGTTATCCAGTGTTTTGATTACAGCAGCGTTCATCATTGGCGGACCGCACATATAGTATTCACAATCTTCAGGTGCAGGATGGTTTTTAAGATAGTTATCCAGGAGAACCTGGTGAATAAATCCTGTATAGCCGGTCCAGTTATCTTCGGGTAAGGGTTCTGAAAGTGCAAGATGCCATTTGAAATTCGGGTTTTCTTCTGCAAGTTTATCAAACTCTTCGTTATAAAAACATTCGCGCAGACTTCTGGCACCATACCAGAATGTAATTTTGCGGTCGGTTTTAATACGTTTTAATTGGTCGAAAATATGCGATCGCATCGGAGCCATGCCTGCGCCGCCACCGACAAATACCATTTCTGCATCAGTATCTTTTGCAAAAAATTCTCCGTATGGTCCTGAAATTGTAACCTTATCACCCGGCTTAAGATTAAATATAAATGACGACATTTGTCCCGGAGGAACGTCCGGTTTATTGGGAGGGGGAGATGCAATTCTAACATTAAGCATTATTATGCCTTTTTCCTCAGGATAATTAGCCATGGAGTAGGCTCGCACGATTTCCTCATCGACTTTTGAGACGTAGCGCCACATATTATACTTATCCCAATCCCCGCGATACTCTTCTTCTATCTGAAAATCTTTATAATAAACGGTATGGGGAGGAGCTTCAATCTGTATATATCCGCCGGCTCTGAAATCAACATTTTCACCTTCGGGAAGTTCCAGTACAAGCTCTTTGATGAATGTTGCAACATTCCTGTTTGATTTTACAGAACAATCCCATTTCTTGATTTCAAAAACTTCGGGGGGGATCTGCAGTTTCATATCATTTTTAACTGCTACCTGACAAGACAAACGGTATTTTTCTCTGATCTGTTTTCTGCTTAATTTTGATTTCTCCGTAGGCAATACATCTCCGCCGCCTTCAGTAATAATACATTTGCACTCGCCGCACGTTCCACCACCGCCGCATGCAGAAGGCAGGTAAATTTTTTCATCTGCCAGGGTATTTAAAAGTTTCCCGCCGATAGGGACTACAAGAGTTTTTTCAGGATCATCATTAATCATTATTTTAACTTTGCCGCTTGCAACGAGCTTTGATTTGGCATACAGTATTAATGCGACCAGTGCCAAAACAATAATTATAAACATTAAAACGCCGAAAAGCGCTAAACTCAATCCTTCCATTAATATTTCCTTATAATTGAATTCCAGAGAACAACATGAAAGCTATTGCCATTAATCCTACAGTAATAAAAGTAATACCCAGCCCACGCAAACCCTTCGGAACATTGCTGTACTTCATTTTTTCTCTTATACCGGCGAGAGCTATCACTGCCAATGCGAAACCTGCACCAGAGCCTATTCCGTATACAACACTTTCGCCGAATGCATAATCTCTCTCCACCATAAAAAGCGATCCGCCCAGAATGGCGCAGTTTACAGTAATGAGAGGCAGAAATATTCCGAGTGAGTTATATAATTTGGGTACATATTTATCCAGTGTCATTTCAAGTATCTGAACCATTGCAGCAATGACACCGATGTATGTTATAAGACCGAGGAATGTCAAGTCAGCTTCGGAAAGACCAATCCAATCGAGGGCGCCTTCGCGCAGTACGTTATTGTATATTAAATTATTGACAGGGACTGTGATAGCCTGAACCGCCGTAACTGCTATACCTAACCCTACAGCCGTTTCAACTCTTTTCGAGACGGCAAGAAACGTACACATTCCGAGGAAAAAAGCCAGCGCCATGTTTTCTATAAAAACAGATTTTACGAACAAGCTTAAATAGTGTTCAAACATATTTTAATCCTCCTCAACCTGTTCAGGTTTCCATGTTCTTATTCCCCAGATCATCAGCCCAATTATAATAAAAGCGCTGGGGGACAGGAGAAATAAGCCGTTTGCAGAGTACCATCCGCCTTCGGTTGAAAGCGGCAGAACCGAATATCCGAGCAGTTTTCCGGAGCCGATCAGCTCACGGAAGAATCCCACGAATAACAGTACAAATGAGTAACCCAGACCATTACCGATTCCGTCAAGAAAGCTCATTGTTGGCGGATTCTGTAAAGCGAATGCTTCAGCGCGACCCATTACTATACAGTTGGTAATGATAAGTCCCACATACACGGACAACTGCTTACTAACATCATATGCAAAAGCTTTAATTAGCTGGTCTGCAATTATCACCAGAGAAGCGATAATAGTCATCTCAACAAGAATTCTGATACTGCTTGGAATGTGCTTTCGGATTAAACTTACAGAATAATTTGAAAACGCTACGACGAAAGTAACCGCGAAAGCCATTACTATAGATGTTTCGAGCTTTGCAGTAACAGCTAACGCTGAACATATTCCAAGAATCTGATACGCAATAGGATTGTTATTAAATACGGGATCGAGGATTATATCTTTATACTTCTTCATTATGTCCTTCCTCTCTCATTTTTTCTACAAACGGACCGTAACCTTCCGGACCAAGCCAATACTTTACAAGCTGATCTATACCGCGTGTAGTTATGGTCGCACCGGAAAGTCCGTCAATCTGATGTCCTGAATTCTTATTGGTCGGATCAACTTTGCCTTTAATTACATCAATTATAACCTCACCGTCATGATCATATGCTGTTTTACCTTTCCATAATTTTTTCCAGTTCGGATTATCAACTTCTCCGCCAAGTCCTGGTGTTTCGCCGTGTTCGTAAAAGGTAAAACCTTCTATCATCTTTAAATCTTTTCCCAATGCTATAAATCCATACATTGTTGACCATAAACCCTTTCCGTAGATTGGCATAATGTATTTCTCAATTCCTCCCGTCTCCGATGTTACTTCGTATACTATCATAAATCTTGGTCTTCTTTTAATCTGAGCAATATCCTTCGAAGGGTCGATATCGGTACCATAATCCGGATCGAACGATAATTTTTTTATATCGAAATTTTCCGGCTGAAGTTCGGGGGTAATCTCGTTTTTATCGAGGGTTCTACCGCTCGAGAGTTCAATTACCACTGGTTCAATTTTGTTTTCGTATAATTCCTCGGCATCACCTGAATTGTATTCTATGTCCCCGGCATTCAGAATGTTTTGAATTTTATCCAATTTTTTATTCTGTTCCTGAATAGATTCAAGACCAACAGCGGCTGTAGAAACAAGTACAGAACATACCAAACAGACACCGAGAGCAACTACGATTGTTTTTTTAGTGCTATCATGCGACATGTCTTGCCAGCCTCCTTTTGATGTTCAAATTAATAAAGTATCTGTCAATTATCGGCGCGAATACATTCATGAATAATATTGCAAGCATCATTCCTTCGGGGAAAGCCGGATTAACAACTCTCACAAGGACAACAAGTATACCAATTAATAAGCCATATATGTACTTGCCTTGTTCGGTCATTGCAGCACTAACCGGATCGGTTGCCATAAAAACTGTTCCGAATGCAAAACCGCCCAGCACCAGATGCCATTCCGGTCCTACCGCAAACATAGGATTAGCCGTGCTTCCTATTGCATTTAATCCGAGCGACATTCCCAGCATGCCGATTACCACACTCAGCATAATTTTCCATGATCCCACTTTCGTGGCAATTAATATTACGGCTCCGATTATGCATGCTAAAGTTGATGTTTCTCCCATTGATCCGGGAATTAATCCAATAAAAGAATCCCACCATGAAAACGACATTGTCATTTGAGTATCGGCAAACTGAGCAAGCGGAGTTGCCTGACTTAAACCGTCGACTGCCACCCAGACCTTGTCTCCCGAAATTTCAGCAGGATATGCGAAGAACAGAAAAGCTCTGGCAGTTAAAGCCGGATTAAGAATGTTCATACCGACACCACCGAACACCTCTTTACCGATAACGACACCGAAAGAGATTCCTAATACAACCTGCCAATACGGTATATTGGGCGGCAGAATTAAAGGGAATAATAAACTTGTGACCAGGAAGCCTTCATTTATCTCGTGTTTTCTTACGATAGCGAACAAAACTTCCCAGAATCCGCCAGCAGCAATTGTAACAATATATACGGGCAGAAAATAAAGTGCACCGAGAACCATATTTGCCAGTATACTGGATGGATCATGTCCGAGTCCAAGCCATTCAACAACCTGACCCTGCCAGTGACTCGACTCGCTTAGTCCCATTTGTTTCATGCCCAGATTTGCCTGATATCCGGTATTAAATAATGCCATTAACACAGCAGGTATCAGAGCAATTACCACAGTCATCATCATCCTTTTTAAGTCAAGCACATCTCTTACGTGAGACGCAGAACTTGTAACTTTACCGGATGTAAACAGGAAGGTGTCGGTCATCTCGTAAAGAGGGAAAAACTTTTCAAGTTTTCCGCCTTTAATAAAATGCTTTTCCTGTTTATGAATTAAGTTTTTTAAGAATTGCACTGTATTAACCTTCCTTTTCAATAATTGTTAAATTTTCTCTAAGAATGCTTCCGTAATCAATTTTTGACGGACATGAAAATGTAAGAAGTGACATATCTTCTTCATCAAGTTCGAGCGCGCCCAGTTTTTCTGCTTCCTCAACATCATTTACAGCAAGCGCCCGGACCAGATATGTCGGTAAAATGTCCATCGGCATCACTTCCTCAAAGCTGCCGCTTGGTACAATAGCTCTCTTACCCCCGTGCAGTGCGGTCGAAAAGCTATATTTTTTATTAGGTATCAGCTTTGAAAATACAATATTCTTGAGTGAATATATTTCGCCGGCGGGATTCAGCCATCCGAGGAATTTTCTTTCGCGGTTTTCAGCAATCACCGAAATCTGCTGATGAAATCTTCCGAGGAATGATTTTGATCCGGCTGCATGCCTGCCGGAAAGTACTGAGCCCGAAATAATCCTTGATTCACCTTCTTTAAGTTCACCGGATACTATATCACTGACATCGGCACCAATTCTGGTTTTTACGAGTCTGGGCTCTTTTACCATTGCGCCGGCAAGCGAAATGATCCTCTCAACATTTATTTTACCGGTTAAAAAAAGCGCCCCAATGCCAATAACATCCTGAGTGTTTACATACCATACGAATCTGCTCCGTCCAACCGGATCCACAAAATGAATATGGGTTCCCACATTACCTGCCGGATGAGGTCCGGTGAATTCTTCAACAGATATTTTATCGAGAGACGGTAGAGGAAGTTTTGTTGAAGGGGCTTTGCATACATATAGCTTGCCCTCTGTTAATTTTGCTAATACTGATAAACCTGTTTCAAAATTTTTCTCATTGCCTTCAATAATTTTTTCAATATCCGGGGCAAGAGGATTCGTGTCCGTAGCAGTAATAAAAATTGATCTGGGAGTGGTCTCGGGATTGGCTACCTTGCTGAATGGTCTTACACGTATCGTTGTCCACAAACCTGAATCAATAAGCTGACTCTTAATCTTATCGGCGGATAAATTTTTAATTTCCGGTTCAGAGAATGAGTCAAACGTAATTTCATCATTTCCCGATAGTTCAATTACAATTGATTGAAAAACCCGTTTTTCTCCTCTGTTAATCTCAACTACTTTTCCGGTACCCGGTGACGTAAATTTTACGGCAGGTACTTTTTTGTCGGTGAATAATAATTGTCCCAGTTTTACCGTATCCCCGACCTGCACTTCCATTGTTGGTTTCATGCCCACATAATCATCACCTAGCAGGGCAACTTTTCTAACCTGCTTATGTTCTCTGATCTCCTGAACGGGTGACCCGGTGATTGGTAAATCCAGTCCCTTTTTTAACTTATATAGAGCCATGTTTATCCTAATTAACGGTTTTTGAAGTCTCAAAGATAAGATATATCTTAATATTATAAAAGCAGATATCTATCGATTATTCTCTGTCACGAAAAATTTGACCGACTTTTATTATACTATGATAAAAATTATATTTATCGGGCAGTAATTTTTAATAGGATATTATGTTATTTTTGGTGTAGCATTAATTTCTATAATATATTAACTGAAATTGTAATTTTATTTCTATACAACGGGAAAGTTTTTAATAAGTACTTGGAGTAAAAATGAAATATTTTAAATTTTTTCTACTTTTGATTGTACCTCTGAATTTTCTATTTGCTCAGGTGAGCTATCAGGGACCTCAGAGCGGTTCTGTTGCTGAGGGACATCAGTTTAATACTGAATCCGAGGGATTATCAAAGATTAATAAAGTGGGTCCAAGACTGAAAATATTTCTGCATGGGAAACCGCAACTTTCCACAAATCCGGATCCTAATCCACCATCGCAGGGCGAAGAGTACATTCTTATAAATGATGGGCTGAACCAAACAACACAAATAAATACCGGTCAAATTCCTTTTATCAAGGAAAATATTGAAGGACCTGACTTAAATACAGATGGTCATTGGCTGCGTATTCCTCCCGATCCGCATGTTGCGGCGGGACCTGAACATGTAGTGGCTCAGGTAAACAGTCTTATGTTTATTTACGACAAAAAAACATTTACACCTAAACGTGTTGATCCCGCTGATATATTCTCGTTTGTTCAGGATGTATCGCCTTTCGATCCCAAAATAATTTATGACCATTTTTCTCAACGCTGGGTAACCGTTTGGCTTCATGTTGATAATACCAACAGTATAGCGTATATACTTGTTGCAGCTTCTGATGATTCTGATCCGAACGGCAACTGGAACGCATGGGCAATACCTTCGAACCTGAATGGTAATACACCTTCCGGTAACTGGAGTGACTATCAGGGCGTAGGCTTTGATGATAAGGCGGTTTATATAACAAGCAACCAGTTCACTCTCAGTAGTAATGAATATCAATACAGCAAAATTACTATCGTGGGCAAAACCGACCTTTACAAGGATGGTGCGCCGGGCGCATTGAGCTATAAGGATATATGGGATATGAATTATCCCGGTGAAGATATGGAGGCTTACGGTATTCGACCCGTTATAATGAAAGAGAGTTCGGATAAGTTCTATTTTGTAACCACCCGTTACGGTGGTGCATCATCAAGTGTTGCTCTTTATACTTTGACTGATCCATTGAATAATCCTGTATTAACCGGTGTCCCGGTTTCTACATTAGCTTATAATTCTGCTCCTATTGAAGTAGATCAACTTGGAGGCAACCTGCCGGCTGAGGGGGGCGATACGGAATATCCCCTTGACGGCGGAGGAATAATAATACGACATGAACCGATATATATTAATAATACCATTTATTTGGTTCATAATACCGGCTACGGAGGTAAAATAGCATTAAAGTTTTTGAAAATTAATACTGAGACGAAAACCGCTCCGAACAATGAGCAATTAATTCTCGGTTCAACGGAACATTTTCATATGTATCCTAATATCGCAGTAAGTTCCGGCGGTGATGTGGCGATAACATTTTCGAGAGTTTCAGGGAACGAGTACGTCGGAGCATATTATACCATCATCCCTCATGATTTTAATCCGG
>JAFGMI010000047.1 GCA_016927595.1 Melioribacteraceae bacterium
AATTTGTGCCGTATAAATTTTGATCCTCCATAATCAATTCGCATTCACTGCCTTTAAATTGAAATTGAAAATACGAACCGGCACCGCTAAGTCTAGTCCTGCCGGGAAATGAAAAATCAATTCTTCCCGTATAACTTATGCTGGTATCAGAAAGTGGAAATTGATGCCTGCCGGATAAAAAAAATGATGAACAACCGGCGGCAGCGAATTGGAGGGATATTATTACTAATACAAAAAATAATCTTTTCATTGTTGGTTCTAATATTAAACTAAGAATAGTGATTGACCCGGATTTCATTTCAATCTTTCAATAATATTTCAACCCATCTGTACGAGAACTTCATTATTACTTTTCATCAATTCAAACGGTATTAAATTACCCTTAATTTTTTCACCGTTTAAGAAAATGCCAATTACTCCTTTTTGAACTTCATTATCATTCTTAACTAATATTTCCAGTATTTTATTCCGGAATCTTCTCGTTACCTGAAACTCTCGCCAGGACGAAGGTATACACGGGTCAATTCTTAATCCTTCATAATCAGGCTGAATGCCAAGTATAAACTGAGTGGCAGCATAGTACGACCATGTTGCAGCACCGGATAACCATGGCAGTCTGGAGGCTCCGAACCGCGGGCTGTATTTGCTGTGAGTAAACTGACAATACACATAAGGTTCAATTTCTCTTATTTCAGCCTTATCGTTGAAAGCAGCCGGCATATATGCTCTGAAGTATGCAAATGCCTGATTACCATTGCCGAGCATTGTTTCTGCAATTACCGCCCATCCCTGTGTGTGTGAAAAAATTGATGCATTCTCCTTCATCCCCTGATTAAAAAGAGGCGCTTTTACAATTTTATGATCGGTTTTCTCGTAAGGTGGATCGACAATAATAATTCCGTATTCAGTTGCCAGAATTTCCCTGACTGATTTCATTGCACGTCTTGCCTGTTCGGGTGATGCATGACCGCTTAAAACAGACCATGACTGTGGGTTAAGCCATATCTGACCTTCGTCGTTTTCTTTAGAACCGAATTTCATACCGTCAAATCTGTAAGCACGAACAAACCATTCGCCGTCCCATGCATGTTCCTGTAAATTTTCATCAAGAGTTTTAAGGTGTTCAGTTGCCCAGTTTACCTCTTCGGGTTTTTCCAGCTTTTCACAAATTTCGGAATAGGTCTTTAAAGCGTACCGCAGCTGCATCGCTACAAAAACAGTTTCACCATTATGACCAAGTTCAAGACAGTCGTTCCAGTCCGCAAACAAGCCGCAAGGCAAACCGTGAGCCCCGCTCCTTTCCAGATTAAATTCAATTGCTCGTCTCAGATGCGCCAGCACCGTATCTTCTCCATCATCGGCATACGGAAGCACTTTATCATAAAATTCCAGTTCGCCAGTTTCTTTTACATAAGCGGGGATACTGTTAAAGAGCCACATACAATCATCCGAGCGGTAGTCTTTTTCATCCGGCTTTATTTCTTTACCCGGTCTGTGCGCAAAAGGTTTGACAACGGGCATTGCACCGCCTGTAGATACTTGTCCTGTAATCATTAATTCGAGTCTCTTTTTTGCATCGTCCGGAATTGTATGAAAAACACCAAGAAGATCCTGAACAGTATCCCTGTAGCCAAGCCCGTCGCGTTCGCCGCTGTAAACCAAACTTGCAGCACGAGACCATGCATAAGTCATTAAACAGTTAAATGGGCTCCACATGTTCATCATGCTGTTAAACTGCGGGTCCGGCGTTTTTACATACATACCTTCCAATCTGGTATGCCAGTATTTTTTTAGATCAATAAAAGCTCTCTGCACTTTATCTGTGCTGTTGAATTCATTAAGAACCAGTTTTCCTTCAACATCAGCTTTACCAATGCCCATAAAAACAACAAGTTCTCTCGATTCACCAGGATTAAGCGTAATGTCCATCTGAAGCACGCCAACTCCGTTATCGCCAGCAGCCAAGGAATTTTTACATTCGCCTTTTTCAACAACGATGGGATTCTGATATGTTCTGTAATTACCTATAAACTTATCTCTATCCGTATCGAAGCCGGTAATATCGGCACCGACAGCACCAAGGAAAGTATGCTTATTTCCATCATGGCTCTGAAAATCCCCATCGTCATCCCGCAGCAAAACATTAATGCCATGATCAATAATATTATCCACAACATTCATTTTCAGAATAAACTGGGTATACTGAAGGTTGATAAAATCCTGCCAGACGTGCCAGTTGTTTGCATATTCAACAAATGAGTAAGCGCGTAAACTTCTTGAAACTTTATCGCGGTTGGATACCATGAGTTTCCAGCATTCGAAACTTTTTCCGAGGGGTACGAAATAAGTTGTCTCTGTTTTTATCCGATCATATTCCGATTCAATTATGGTATACGCTGTTCCATGTCTGCAAACTGATTTAAATTTACCGAGAGGTTTACCGACCGGTTGCCAGGATGCAGACCAGTAATCTTTTTTATCCCTGTCATGTATATAAAAATACCTTCCCGGCTGATCCATTGGAATGGCATTGAAGCGCAGGCGCATAAAACGACCCTGAGCAGCTGATTTATAAAAGCTATATCCGCCGGCATTGTTTGTAATTATAGCGCCATACTCGGTAGATCCGAGATAATTACTCCATGATTTGGGTGTATCGGGTCTTTCAATAACGTATTCCTTATTAACATCATCAAAATAACCGTATCTCATTTTAATTTAATCCTTGATGAAATATTGAAGTCCAATTTAAAACACTTCCGAATTATTTTTTATATAATCAATTAATTCGTCGATATATGCAAAAGCAATCGCAGTATAAGTATCTGCCGCACCGTAATAAACAGCTACTCTCCCTGTATCGGGGTCGTATAAGTTTGAACAAGGGAAAACAACATTCGGAACAAAGCCCACAGTTTCATATATCTTCTCCGGTGTTAACAAGTAATCGCGTGTTCGATATAAAACTATGTCCGGCTGATCAATATCAAGAATAACAGCACCAAAGCTGTATACGAATCCGTTGCAGGTCGTTGAAACACCATGATAAAATAACAGCCAGCCTTCGGTCGTTTCAATAGGCACGGGTCCTGCTCCGATCTTTACGCCCTGCCACCAGCCCTGTCCGCCATTTTTCATTACCAGTTTATGATTCCCCCAATGAACCAAGTCGGGACTCTCGCTGAGATAAATATTTCCAAAAGGTGTATGACCGCTATCGCTCGGACGGCTCAGCAGTAAATATTTTCCATTCACTTTTCTTGGAAACAATACACCGTTCCTGTTGAAGGGCATCAGAGGATTCGGCATTCGCGTAAAAGTTTTAAAATCCCGGGTTCTGCCTAAACCAATTGAAGCTCCCCCCATATCATCACACCAGACGATGTAGAAAAAACCATCAATCTTAACCAGACGCGGATCATATGCATAACTGGTGGGATGCGGATTCCCGTTTTCATCAACCCATTGAATCGGCTCGGGTCCTATATTCCAATTTATGGCGTCCTCACTGGTTCCGGAAAATAAAGTAGCTCTGCCGTTTTTTTGATCGGCTCTGAATACACCCGCAAATTTACCGTTAAACGGTGCAACAGCACTGTTAAAAATTCTGGCGGCTTTTGGTATCGGATTCCAATCAAGTATAGGATTGCCGCTGTAACGCCACATCACATCATTACAACCGAATGGTTTATCTTCCCATGGAATGTTTCCCAGAGTTTCTCCGATTATTGTCTTTTTCATATTTCATTTCCCGCTATAATTCTTTTTATTCAGTTATCTCCTCGCCCCTCTCTTTCCTTCGTTCCTGCAGTTCAGTTGTTATTTCCTCAACTTTATTATCATTTAAAGGATAGAGAAACAACAGTAAAGTCGACAGCACTCCGAATCCTGCCGGGATTATACTGAACAACGCAATAAGCCCCTGAAGGCTGTCTGCCGACTGAGCTACGTTCGCTTCGAATCCTACAGACGACATTAACGACAGCGCAACATAAGCTCCGAATGCCCATCCGAACTTCTGCGACATGGTTGAAGCAGAAAAAATTAATCCGGTAGCTCTTCGTCCCCTTTTCCATTCGGCGTAGTCTGCTGTATCGGCATACATAGCCCAGATTAAAACGCTTAATGGACCTCCAGTCATTGATCCTGTAATCTGCAAAAAGAATATTAATCCCAATTGATCGGCAGTCAGGAAATAAATAGCACCTGTGCTTACAATTGCCACAACGAATAGAATCATGAATGCTTTTTTCTTTCCTACTTTTTTTGCAAACCAGCTTACCATCAGCACGCCAAGAAATGCGGAAATCTGACCGATTGTATTGTAAGCCGATGTTATAGCTTCAAAATTATATGTGTCGCTGTCCAGGAAGGGTAATGAAATATTCTGAGAGCCGATAAAATATTTAAAATAGTGTACGGTTACACTTCCTCTGACAGCAACAAACAATATAAATGTAATTGTTACCGTAAGAAGAATAAGCCACGGAGCATTGGTAACAAGTTCATACAAATCCTTTTTAACCGACGACTTCTGGGTTTTAGGCGGTTGTACTCTTTCCTTTGTTCCTTTAAAGGCTATCAGGAAAAAGACTATCGCCATAATTCCATAAACTATAAACGATTGCTGCCAGCCGGAAGCTTCATTGCCGTCCCCAAGCCATTTAACCATCGGTAATAAAGTAGCGGATACAATAATACCGGCAGCGAAAGCAAAAAGGAACTTAAATGATGATACCGAGGTCCGCTCATTCGAATCCGGTGAAATAACTCCAAGCAACGCTGTATAAGGAATATTTATGCCCGTGTAGAGCATCATGATTAATATAAATGTTGTATAAGCCCAGATAAGTTTTCCAGACTCGCTGAAATCCGGGACAGTAAAGGTCAGTACACCGATAAATGCAAATGGTACGCAAAGCCATAAAAGATAAGGGCGGAATTTTCCCCATCTGGTTTTTGTGCGGTCCGCAATTATACCCATAAGAGGGTCGTTAATACCGTCCCATATTCTGCTTACCAGAAACATTGTAGCCGCTGCACTCGCGGGAATAAGAAAAACATCAGTATAGAAATAAGTGAAATAGAGCATGAAAGTCTGCCAATATAAAACTGATGCCAGGTCGCCGAACCCGTATGAAAACTTCTCTTTAAAAGACAATTTTTGCAATACCTTACCCATTTGTTTCTCCGGTTCAAATATTAATAAATAACAGTATTAAGAATATGCTGATATAAGTCTGATCCATGAGATGAAGTCATTTTGCCTTTGCGTGCGTATAGATCTAATTGAAAAATTATAATGTAATATATTAAATACTATTTGTGAACTGGTATATTAACTCCGATCAGGCGTAAAGTTTAATTACTTCCGGAGAAGATCATTTCATTCAAAAAATCAATTAAGTATTTTACCAGAAAGATCGATGCTAATGAATAGCCATATAAGTCAAAAAATGTACCAATGGAACTAAATAAGATCTGATTTTAAAAATGGTGATTATATTCAGGAAAGCAGACTAATTAAATTCTGTTTTAAAAAATTCTGAATAGATATTTGTAAACAACTTTATAAAATTGACATACTTTTATCATAATGATAAAAAATGATTTTTCAATTAGAAAGGAATGAGTCCAGAAAACAAGTTAATTTCATTTATTTCAAATGATAAGAATAAATATGTTTTGGCATTATTTTAGTGTTATACTTCGTGTAACAAAGGTTGATAACAATTATTACTCTGCCTTAAAAACTAGTGTGATTCACAAAAACGGAGTTTCATATTTATGAAATTTGGATTTTTTGACGACAGTAAAAAGGAATACGTGATTACAAACGTTATGACTCCTTATCCATGGATTAATTATCTCGGGAGTGACAGATTCTTTTCGCTAATTTCAAATACTGCCGGCGGGTACAGTTTTTATAAAGATGCACTTCTGAGAAGAATTACAAGATACCGGTATAATAACGTACCGATTGATAACGGCGGAAAATATTTTTACATCAATGACGCTGGCGATGTGTGGTCGCCCGGCTGGAAACCGGTTAAAGCGGATCTGGAGGACTATTCCTGCAGGCACGGTCTGGGTTATACAATAATAAAAGGACGCAGAAACAATGTAACAGTCGAGGTAATTTATTTTGTGCCTGTTAACACCAATTGTGAAATCCAAAAAGTAAGGATTACAAATAATAGTAAAGGTCACAAGTCACTGAAATTATTCTCATTTATTGAGTGGTGTTTATGGAATGCACTGGACGATCAGACAAACTTCCAGAGAAACTTTTCAACCGGTGAGGTTGAGGTAGAAGATTCCGTTATCTATCATAAAACCGAATACAAGGAAAGAAGAAATCACTTTGCATTCTATTCCGTGAACAGAAAAATTGAAGGCTTTGATACTGACCGTGACTCTTTCACCGGTCTTTACAACGGGTTTGATAAACCGGATGCCGTGTTTGAATCTTATTCACGAAATTCAATCGCACACGGCTGGTCGCCTGTTGCATCCCATTGTTTATCTGTTCAGTTAGAACCAGGTGAAAGTCAGGAAATGGTTTTTCTATTGGGTTATATGGAAAATGAAGAAAATGATAAATGGGAATCCAGGGGCGTAATCAACAAAAAGAAGGCAAAAGAACTGATCAGTAAATTTAGTACTGTTGAACAGGTTGATAATTCATTGAAGGAACTAAATAAATATTGGGATTCACTGCTCTCGGTATATCAACTTAAGAGTCATGACGAAAAACTTGACAGAATGGTAAATATCTGGAATCAATATCAGTGCATGGTTACATTCAACATGTCCCGGAGTGCTTCTTATTTTGAATCGGGTATTGGCAGAGGAATGGGATTCCGGGATTCCAACCAGGATCTTATCGGATTTGTGCATCAGATACCGGAGAAAGCGAGGGAGCGGATTCTCGACATTGCGGCTACACAATTTGAAGATGGCGGAGCTTACCACCAATACCAACCCTTGACTAAAAAGGGAAATAATGCAATCGGGGGTAATTTTAACGACGATCCTATGTGGCTGATTCTTTCGACAACGGCATATATCAAAGAGACAGGAGACTGGTCAATTCTAGAGGAACGCGTTCCGTTTGATAATGATGAGTCAAAAGCTGAATCTCTGTTTGAACATCTCAGAAGATCATTTTATCATGTGGTTAACAACCTGGGTCCTCATAAACTTCCGCTGATCGGACGGGCTGACTGGAATGACTGTCTGAATCTTAATTGTTTTTCAAAGAATCCGGACGAGCCTTTCCAAACAACCGAAAATCAGAAAGGCGGTGTAGCGGAATCTTTAATGATTGCCGGACTATTTGTTGCATACGGGAATGAGTTTATTCAGCTGTGTGAGAAGATTAACAAAACCGATGAAGCTGAAAAAGCATCGTTATATGTAGGAAAAATGGAAGAAGCCATCGATAAGTACGGGTGGGATGGTAATTGGTTTCTGCGCGCATATGACTATTACGGCGAAAAAATCGGAAGCAATGAAAACGAGGAGGGAAAAATATTTATTGAATCACAGGGTTACTGCATAATGGCGGGAGTCGGTTTAAATGACGGCAAAGCAGTAATGGCGCTTGAATCTGTGAGGAAATATTTGAATTGCGAGTACGGAATTGTATTGAATAATCCTGCTTTCACCAAGTACTATCTGAACATGGGGGAGATATCTACTTATCCTGCAGGATACAAAGAGAACGCCGGAATTTTCTGTCATAATAATCCATGGATTATGATTGCCGAAACAATTGTTGGCAACGGCGTCCGCGCATTTGAATATTACCAGAAAATTTGCCCTTCATATCTGGAGGATATAAGCGATCTTCATAAAACAGAACCGTATGTATATTCACAAATGATTGCTGGCAAGGACGCCTTCAAACCGGGAGAAGCAAAAAATTCATGGTTAACAGGAACCGCCGCATGGAATTATTATGCAGTAACTCAATATATACTCGGCATTCAACCTCAGTACAACGGGTTAAAGATTGATCCCTGTATTCCGGGCAGCTGGGATGGATTCACTGTAATCAGGAAATTCAGAGGAAGCACATACGACATTAAGGTGAAAAATCCGGAAAATATATCAAAGGGTATAAAGAAAATTGTGGTAAACGGAGAAGAGATTCAGGGGAATATCATACCGGTATTAGTGTCTGGTACCCTTAATACAGTTGATGTGATAATGGGTTAATTATAATACATCGCTGATATTTACCAGGGTTAAAAATGAAGATAAGTAAATTATTGTCTGGTTCAATACAATATTACCGGGTATAAGATTAATATTACTCAGTTCATGACTGAGTCATTCTCAACAATATAAAATTTAAAAATTATCGACATCCAGACACTTTCGGTTTTACCGTTGATTCTTGCAGGCACAAATTTTAACCGGCTTGCATATTCAACGCTTGATGAATCTAGCAGTTTTGAACCCGATGAAGTAACAATTTCAGATTTAGATACAGCTCCGCTTTCTGAAACTAAGAGTCTTAGTGTAACATCGCCTTCAGTATTTTCTGTAATTGCCCGGGAAGGATACTCAAGCTTATCTTTTGAAATAATAACCGGTTTAATAATTTCATCTTTCGGTTTTTTAATCATAAGATCTTCATCCTGGTATAACGTTCTTATAACAGGTTTCTTAGTAATCTTTTCCTTATATAATACTACATGATTACTGTCGTATAGCTCTGCCCTTATATTCAAATGTTTTAACAACTCTTTAAATTCATTAAAAACGAAGCTGCCGTTAAATTGCCACGAAATTTTTTTGTCTTTAACCAGTTCATCTTTGAAAATGAAATTAAGACCGGCTTGATTTTCAATTTCGCTTAATAGCAGGCGGAGAGGTTCATCAACAAAACTTAATTTTATGTTTCGTCTATCAGATGAAAATTGTGCATACGTTTGTATGCACATTAATAAAATCAGTATAGTAAACGACCGGTTGATAATCACCACCCATAAATTTAATCTTGCCGTGACAGTAATTCCGGATCGGTTTCGGACTGAAAATCGTCCAGAATTATATCCGGATAATTCTCTTTAAAGAATTCCCTGATCTTCACCAGAACATTCTCCCTGTCCAAACCCTCTTCAATATTTCTTACGACAGAACCTTTAATAAATTTCATATCGTTTAAAACTGCGTTTTGAATCAGGCTGTCGATCTGCTTATAACTTTTTGCTTCGGGAAAGCGAAGAATAAAGTCGTGATAAAGCAGAAAAGAAAGGGGCCAGTTGTTCCAATTGTTTTTCCATTCCCGTAAAACACTTGCTGAAATTACCTCCTGAATCACATAATTGAAATTCAATGCATCATTATTGTTATCGATAAATTCAGCATGCTTTTTTAACAACTCCTTCAGCAGTTCTGTTTTATTAGTTTCGTCCGCATACCTTATTTTTTGATAAAGATTCTGAACCCCGTAAACATAGAAATAGGGATCCCAAAGCTGATCGGCAACATTGAATTTAATGACCCATTGCATGCGGGAATATACGGGCTCCCCGTCTCTGACTGCAGGCTCAAACAGCAGGTCCATACAGTAATCAATAGCTGCTTTATCAAGAATCTTCGAACCAGTAGATTCGGTCAAATCCACTTTTTCAACCTTTCCTTCTTTTGAAATTACAATAAGAGCTTTTGCAATACCGGTTGAAGATTCTTCCTGCGCAATTTTCGGATACATTAATCTCGGCTGATACTTTACAACCGGAGGTGTGTAAATTCCGTCATCACTCAGCAGTGTACCCTTGCCACAGGACGACAGAATAAATGCCAGCGATACAATTATAAATGTGATACATTTTTTCATATTATCCCCTCCTTAATACGATAAATAATTTTAATATATTTTATAGCGCTGCCTACTTTTTTATAACTGATCAGCAGCAGAACTGATCGTATAGCCTTTTTCCATTTTTGTGTATCGCAATTCCAATGCTTTACAAATCATTTCCATAACATCTATCAGCTTCGTATCCTGAAAAGTGCCTGTAAGTGTTAATTCCGCTAAACTCTTATCATTTAATACAACTGCAGAATCATAATGCATCTCAATTGTTTTTACAATTTCATCAAGCGTGGTATTATCGAAAACAATCTTCCCGTCCAGCCAGCCCAGAATATGTTTTGAATCGATGCTACTAACCGCAAGCGGTTCACTGTCCCGGATTACTTTACTAATTTGATCAGCCGATAACTTAACAGAGCTCTCCGGCTTTGAATTTGTACTTAGTTCAACGCTCCCGTTCTTAACAACGACACGGGTTTCGTTGTTGCGCGCCCATACATTGAATTGTGTGCCCAGCACAGTTGTTCTGGCATTACTGGTAACAACCACAAACGGTCTTATATCTTTTTCAATTACGAAAAAAGCCTCGCCAGATAATTTCACGACTCGTATCGAATCATTGAATAACTCGGGAAATTCAATTATACTTGCATTGTTTAACGTAGCCTGCGAACCGTCTTCAAAATCCACTATCTTCCTTTCTGTATTCATCGTCGAACTAGTTAAAATCCTGCGGCTCTCTGATTGATGCCTGTTGATAACCACTATTGCCAGTGTAATTATTCCGAGTATAACGATAACCGATACAGCCATCCGCCATTTAATGGCAATTATAACATCATTAAAGTAATCCATTATTCCTGTAAAAGATTTCTGAACAGCTTGCTGAACCGGCAAATCATTTATTCTTTCTTCTAAATCATTCCATGCTTTCAGTTTATCGGGATACCCGATAGTATGGTAGTGTAAAAAATTCATCCATGTTTGTTTAAGTTCCTGGAATTCTTTCTCGTTATCCACCGATTGTTTACGCCATTTTTCAATTAAATGATTTTCCGATTCATTCGTGTTTCCGGTAATAAATTTCACACAGAGGTTTTGGTATTTTTTAGTCATTTCTTTCTTAGTCTGCTTTTATATTATAATACTTTTGAGTGGGAGAAAACCCTACTTTCTGAAACCGGAATTAAAAATTTTTCTGAGCATTCCGAGAGCTTTGGACATTCGTTTTTCAACCGCCTTCACAGAAATACTGCAGATTTCAGCTATTTCGCTGTATTTAAAGCCATCAATGCGGCTTAAAATAAAAACACTTTTAATTTTTTCAGGGAGGGAATCAACCGCGCTTCTGAAATCGATATCAGAATCATTCTCTTCAATTGATCTGAGTTCGTTATTCCCGATACTATCGATTGAAATATTTCGTGACGAGTGAAGTTTGTTTTGACTTATTACAAAATTGTTCAGGGATTTATACATGTATGCTTTTATAGATTTTTCGGGATTGAGATGTTTTCTGTTTATCCACATCCTGAAAAATATTTCCTGTACGTATTCACGGGCAGTCTGCATTGATCCGGTACGATAAAATGCAAACCGGATAAGCATTTCAAAATACTGGTTATATAATATCGAAAATGCTTTCTTGTCGTCGTTCTTAACGGCTGACACCAGTTCCGCTTCGTTTTCATATTTTTGATTAAGACCCGGCAACCGATTATCCTAATTTATTCTCGCATGAAGTTTAATCTAATTTTGCCTGTGCATTTCGCACAGTAAATATACGATTCATCCGCAAATGCGGATATAATAATTTTTGATTGTTCCGGTTTTCTCTCAGGACCGGGCAGAGGAATAATCCAGCCTGCAAGAACTTTATAAAAAAGGGGCAGCTGGTTTATTCAGACCAGTGCCCCTCGGAAGAGTAACTATGAATCCTTTATTTAAGCAGCATCATTTTCTTGTATGCTTTGAAATCACCTGCTTCAATACCGTAGAAATAAACACCCGAAGCCAGCAGGCTTGCATTAAACCTTACAATGTGTGTTCCGGCATTCAATTGGTTATTGACTAATGTAGCTACTTTTTGTCCAAGTATATTAAAAATAGTCAATTTTACGTTGGATGCTTTGGCAAGAGAAAATTTAATGCTTGTGGACGGGTTAAACGGATTAGGATAGTTCTGCTCGAGAGCATATCCGTCGGGAGTTAACTCATCATCAACACCGGTAACGGGTGTAATCTTTATTAGTTGTACATAATCCAGATTGACTCCACCCTGATCTGCAGTAACTGAAAGTGTATTTGAGCCTGCGCTCATTTCAAATATATCGGTAAACACATCGCCGGTATCGGAGAAAGTAACTGTAGATACATTTTGACCCCCGACTCCTATTTGACCCGTGGAACTTCCAACGGCTGCAAAGAATAATCTGACCATGTAGTTTCCGTCAGCAGCTACATCTAAATCGAAAGAGACGCTGCCGCCGGCACCCATTTTAACTGATTTAAATCCATCGGGAACCCATGGAATACCGACAGCCATGGGTGTAACTCCTTCATAAACCGCATCAGGGGCTCTGAGAGAAATAACAATGTTGTCGGTACCGGGTTCCAGCAAATCTATACCTGCAAAGTTCTGCCATCCCCACGAAGGTGTAATTTTAATAACATTAGTACCAGCTACGAATGTTAATGCGCCAGCTTCATTAATATCATTCTGAGTCCATCTAACCCATGTCCAATCGTCGATGGGCATTCCATTAGTTACACCGGCAGCATTATCATAAATTAATTCACCCCAGCCGTGAGCAGCGTCGTGTATTTCCACGCCATTGATGAATGTATGCTGACCTCTCTGCGCATTATCACGCATATGAGTCCAGACATTAATATCATACTGTCCGCCGGCAGCAAGTTCGAATGTCCATTCAATCATACCGCTTCCGTCCATCTGGAAATATATGAAGCCTTCGGGAGCTTCAACTGCGGTTTCACCGGCTAAAGTAGCGTCCTCTGCCTGGTAAGCACCAAGTATTTCAAGATCCGGCGCTGCAACCTTGTTTTCGATATCAGCAACATACTGAACCTTGTTCGTAAGCCATGTGTCCATTGATTCAGGGAACCAGTTTAAGTCGCCCAAAGGTAAACCATCTGTACCTCCCGTCAGCAATGTAGTATTTGTGTATGAAAAATCTTCGGGCAGGGGCCATACATTACAAACGTAGCATTCTTCGTCACGACCGGGATCCCAGTACCATGCAGTTGCGGGAATAACCTGTGGATCTGCTCTCAGATCTTTAATATATTGAACCATGTTATCAATAACATCAGGATATGTTACAAGGTTTGGTCTCTCGCCTATATAATTATTTTCCATTTTCATATTGTCCCAGGTGTTAAAGTAGCCGGTTGTAGTGTCGTTAACAAACGGCTGTGCTCTTACCGCCGGATCTTCGGAATCATAATATGTCTGGAACCTGTCGTCACGCCAGTAACTGTTATTTGCAAGCACGATTTTTCTTTCATAGTTCGTACCGAATCTTGCGGGCAGTTCGGCAATACTGAAAAATCCTGTGTAAGGATCTTCACGGTCGGGATCGGAATATTGATCGTAATCTTCGCCCTGCCAGAATCCGTTAACAACTATGTTGTTTGTTACATAAGCGGATTTCCAGATTGAGCCGGCAGAAAAAGATCTGCCGATATTTACTAACGTATTATGATTGAATCGCAGGTAATTAGCAGGAACTGCCTCTGATTGGAATGGAGTGAATCCGATATTAAAGAAAGTATTATTCTCGATTACAACCGTATCGGCACCAACCTCCAATCTTATACCGAGACCTTCCCAGATTTGAGTGGGACCAAAATGGTTGCGGAATTTGCAATTTGTTATGTGGAAGTCGTTGTTCGGTCCATCAGGTCCCAAATGATGCCAGTCGTTTCTGTCGAAAATTACGTTGTCAAAAGTGTAAGTTTCACCGTCACCCAGCAATTTGATCGGTTCATAATTAGCTGTAATGCCCTGATCGGACTGACCCATCAGCCAGACGTTTTTCAGTGTCAATGACCCGGTTGATTCAAACATTGTTGCATCAGGATCATCGCCGCCTTCCCTGGCAACTCTTTGAATTATAGCCGGACCATAATCGGTTTCACCCGCAGCTACAGCATCTTCCGTTTCACCAACGATTGTAAGATGAAAACCCTGATTTGAAATTCTATCGGTTATCCAGTAAAATCCTCCCCGCTGAAGTACATAAACTCTTCCTTCAGGTCTGAGACTATCGGCTGCTATTGCATCTCTGAGTGCGTTTACAACAACTTCACCACTGCCCGGATCAGCCCATTCGACTACGAGTTCATCCTGGGCAAAGGTTTGCTGTGAAGGAGCCAAAAACAACGCAGCAACAAAAGCCGTTAAAAGAAATTTGTAAAAAAGCTTCATGGTAATCCTCCATGTAATTTGGTTAATGGTTGCGATTTATTATAATCTGTACCGAACTCCTAAATCCATAGTAAAACCGTAATATTCCGTGTAAGACGGGTTGCTGTTAACCGATCCGCGGAAATTACGGTCGGGTCTGCTGTTCAGGTTGTTGAAATTGGAAAACACTTCCAGGTTATCTCCAATTTTCTGTTTTAATGTTAAGTCCAGCCGTGCATAGTCGCCTGAAAAAGTATCGAACAATGAATTCGTTGCATGAACAAACGTACTCATATCGGTCTGATACAAGAAAGAAAGCCTTGCTGAAAACCCTTTAAAGTCGTAACCGATGGTAATATTAGCAATATGTGTCGGCTGGTCGGGCATACGTCCGATTCTGACTGAATCGGTTCTGAGAATAGTATTATATACCGGCGGTCTTTCCCTGATAAGTGAATCACCTTTAGCGAGAAAATATCCCTGGTAGGTTGTTTCCGATTCGATATATGTGTAGTTGACATTGAGAACAAGACCCTGAAGGAATGAAGGCAGATACCAGAAATGAGTCTGCCAGTCAATTTCAAAGCCTTTGTAATTAGCTTCAAAAGGATTGTTGATATGTGTATAAACAGTTGGTCTGTCTTTAACATACCATTCCGTGGGAATGTTAAGTCCCGGTAGTTGTGATACTTCGGGATGCAATTTGTAACTTACCGATATTATCAGATCATCGATTGATTTGTAGAATCCCGATACAGTGAACAAGCCGACATAATTCTGGTAAACTGACACGGACAGGTCGTAGTTTGAAGAAAGTGCCGGTTTAAGCTTCGAGTTGGCTGCAACAACTGTGCTTCGGAAACCATCAATAGAAGTTATCGGAGCATACTGCATGTAATCGGGTCGTGTTAAGGTTTTGGTTTGTGCCAATCTTACCTGCAGCCAGTCCAAAGGCTGCCATTTCAGATGGAACATCGGAAGCCAGAAATCGTTGGTTCTGACAACAGTCAGCGAGTCCAGATCTCCCGGTTCCTGATCTTCCCAGGCGGAGATTATTTCCCGGTATCTCTGACCGTTATATTTAGAGTAATCGCCCTCCCATCTAATTCCGGGTGTAAAAGTAATAGAAGAGCCGAGATTGAGTTGTGCCATAACATAACCGGCCTGGTATCTTTCAGTGCCGTCATAATCTCTTCCGCGGGAACCGATAGCATTATTACGGTACGCTGATTCACTTCCATATACGTCGTATGTTCTCTGTAATGCACGTGTAATCACCAGCATCTTTTCCTCATCATAAACAAACCCGAGATCGTAATCACCTTCGAGAAAATCATCACGATCATAGTTCTGCATTACCAATCCTATTGGAAGAAATCCGACATCACCTATTACTTCATCAAGGTTCCAGCTGGGTAGCTGTTCAGCTATCTGTTCGAAGGGTTCACTCAAATTGCCGGCGCCGCTGCCGTACTGCAATCCTGCACGCCCCTGTTGTTCCTGGTCATTAAACCTATCGAGCCATCGGAATTTTGCGCCTGTTTTAATAGTTCCGGTTATCTGCTGACTAATTCTGAAAGGTAGTTGTATATTCAATTGCGTTGATGATACATTTTCCTCACGCTCTGTTGCATCAACCCATATATTTTGAAGCGCCGCAAGTGTATCGATTACAAGCATTGACTGGATTTCGGTGGGATGTGTATTCTCATCAGGAAGTGATGAGAATACATTCCCTTCCTGTCCGAACCGCCATCTGAAATCTTCAGGATTTTTCGAATACGAATTTGTTCTCGCTACACTGAAGTCATATTTTATCCAATCAAAATCCTGTTCAATTCCTAATGCGCCGGTAAATATCGAGGTGTTGCCTTTACGTTTTTCCAGATCATAATAATGCCTGTTCCAGTCTACATCAATATCATTGATTCTATATAATCCGTCGTAGTGAAGGTTATTATAAAATCCATTCAGAGTTACTTTTCCGGAAGGAATTTTGTAGTCTAATACAAGACTCCCGCCTGTTCTTCCTCTTCTGACAGTTTCTTCGCGAAGCCCCAGACCTGAAATAATAATTATATTTTCACCAGTTATGGCTTTCGAGGACTGCCTGTAGTTTGCCGAAAACTTATCGGCGCTCCTGTCATAATTATCAAGGTTAAAACTCGCAATAACACCGAGATCACCATCTAAGAATCTGTGGCTTACACTTCCGGTAAAACTATAGTTTCCATAATAACTTTGCAGCTGCGTGTATCCTCCCTGCGCACTTAAATCGAAATGAAATTCGTCGGGGGCTTCTTTAATTTTAAGATCAACACTCCCGCCGAAAGCATCTGCATCCATATCCGGAGTAATTGCTTTCTTCAATTCAATACCGTCTAGCATATTCGATGAGATTAAGGACAAATCAACACTCCTGTCCCAGTCACCGGTAGCCGGCAATTTAACACCATTTACGGTAACTGTATTGTACTTTGGCGAAAGTCCGCGAATAGAAACTTTTGTAGCTTCGCCGCCCGATCTTTGTATCGACACACCCGGTAATCTGCCTATAGATTCAGCGGCATTTACGTCAGGCAGTTCTTTTATTCTGCTTTCAGATACCACATTGGAAATTGTATTTGATGACAGTTGCTGATTTATTGCCTGAATCTGACTTTCTGCCTGAGCGGTTACAATAATTGTTTCCCCTTCTATACTTTTGAATTCCAATCCTATGTCTTCATTTAACGTCCTGTTCTCTATGATTGCTATATTTATCGTTTTCTCTTCATAACCTACATATCTCGCAATTAACTCATACTTCCCTGCAGGAATACTCCGTATATAATAATTGCCGTCGAAATCAGCAGCAGTACCCAAACTGGTATTTTTGATAATCAGATTTGCCGAAGGAAGAGGATCTCCAGTCTCACTATCAAAAACTTTCCCTTTAATTGAACCAGTAGTCTGTGCGTAAAGTAATTGAAATGCAGTGAATGAAAGGAATATGAAAACCAGCGAAATTCTGGCATGTAATACTTTGTTGATGATATAAGCCATACTCTCCTCCTAAGCAGCTCCAATAAGCACTGTGGAGCGTAATTCCATTTGTAGAATGAAATGAACATGTTCCCGGGCGTCAGAGCCGGAAGACTCAACCCCCAGAAAAATTTTCAATAAATGTTAAATAGACTCCAAGTGAGAAAAAAGTACCTTATTAGATATAGTTAATGCCCGACAGTAATCATAACAACAGATTAAAAGGTCAAAAATGATGCCATTTTCGCACTTAATAATTATGATATAAACTGAACATTTTAACCAAAATCAGCACTGAAAATTATTATTCTGATAAAACTTTATATTTATAATAAAAC
>JAFGMI010000005.1 GCA_016927595.1 Melioribacteraceae bacterium
AAGAAGAGTCAGGGTGATCCGTCTTTGTTTCGCAAGCTCAGCAAGCCCCGGATCTTTTATTCATGTAAATGGTCGGGGTGATAGGATTTGAACCTACGGCCTCTTCGTCCCGAACGAAGCGCGCTACCGGGCTGCGCTACACCCCGAAAAAACAGCATTAACAATTAAAAACAAAAAACACATCTAGGAAACTCTGGAAAGAACCTACGGCTTTTCCGATTCCAAACGGGATTGGGACGAGCTACCGGTTGGTATTTATTCCAGGCTAAACATTGAAAATTGACTCAACAGACAATGAACATAAAGTAAAAAAACAAATATATTTCAAAAATGAAAATATTCAAAACTTCGCAGGCAAACTATTATATTTATTTGTAAATTATTTTCCACGCTGATTGGAGGTGATTATGAAAAAACTTTGCTTGTTAATCTTGCTGGCAGCTTTTGCGGGCTCTCATGCTCAAGATAGTCTCGAGATTGCCATACTTGAGAGAAGGGTTGGAAATCTAGCTGAGATAACCCAGGAGCTTTTACAAAAAGTCGATTCACTTGCCATTAAAATTAATGATTTGGAAAACAAGCTTGAGAGATCAATCTGGGTACAAATTGATGAAGGTATGAAGTATGAGGAAGTAATAAAACTGCTGGGTGTGCCGGATGAATATATTCAGGCTGATTTCGGATACCAGAAAATGATCTATGGCAAGGGTTATTCCGGTTACGTTTTGATTGATAAAGATAAGTTGGTTGTTGATTCGTCACCCCCGTTATATTTAAGAATGGATAGTAATTTAATCCACAGATAAAGAATGTGATTTAGAAGACATAACCAATTATTTTATTGCAAATCCATGCAAAAAATATTAAGTATAATAAATCATTTTAGAAATAAAGAGTTACAAGAATATTTTAATCTTTTACATTAACAGCTTCCGGGTAACTCATGCTGAAATTGAGAATATTATTTGCAGTAATTTTTATCTCAATAACTTTCACTAATTCCTATGGTCAATTAGCTAAAACCAGCTGGACATTCGGATTTGGTTTTAAATATCCCAGAATGATCAATCCGAATCTGACGAAGACTAATGAAAACTATGGCGGCTTTATTTCCATACAGCGGAACTTTTCCGAACATATCGGATTAAGGTTAAAAACGAATTATATAAGTATTATTGGATTGTCGGGGACAACAGAAGTAAAATCTATTGCCGCAACAGGTAACCTGGATTTCATTTACTATTTTGTGCCATGTGAATCGATATCACCATTTTTAAATGTTGGTTTTGGTGGATATTACGCCACCTTCGAAAATCCTATTCCTGCAACATTGGAAGATCAGTACGATTATGAGATTAATATGGGCTTCGGCGTAGAATGGTCGCTTGATACAGACTGGAAATTGTTTACCTCGCTAGTATATCACACAACTAACGGAACTATTGACGGCAGTCAGGGAGTATCTACAGGCGGATTACTCGGAACGAGGAACGATGCATACATGGATTTCGACCTGGGATTTATAGTCTATTTCGGGAAAGGGGAACAGTCGAAGTACTGTCAGATTTATGATGGATTAGTCAATAGCGAACTTACTGACATAGTTGATTATGAAAGAATCGAAAATATCGTAAAAAAATATATACCGAGAGAGGTTATAAAAGAAGTTGTTGTGGAGAAACCAGTTGTTTCGGATCTTGCAGTGGGGAAAAAATGGATACTGATCGGAGTAAATTTTAATTTCAACAGCTATCACTTAAGACCCGAAGCTTATCCGGTTCTGCTTCATGCCGTTCAGGTACTTTTGCAGAATACTGATATGAAAATTGAAATTCAGGGCTATACTGATAATATCGGTTCTGCAAGAGTTAACCAGCAATTGTCGCTTAAGAGAGCGATTGCAGTAAAAAATTATCTCGTTGCACGGGGAGTTTCCCGAGAAAGAATTACCACCGTCGGTTATGGAGAGAACAATCCGGTCTCTGATAACAGAACCGCTCAGGGCAGAGAACTGAACAGGAGGATAGAATTTAAAATAATTCAGTAAGGCATTCGGCATTATTTTTTCTTTACTGACATTAATTGCTTTACATTTAGTATCATTTAAGTTAGATTTCACTTCAAAATTACCTTTAATTTTATCCGGCGAGATAAAGAAGGATGCGTAAAATACAAGAATAAATCAAAGGACCTCAGCGACTTAAGTCAATGAGGATTTTTTTTATATGAACATAAAAGCAAAAGTTATTGATGAGATTGGTTTGCAGCGAACAATTACTCGCTTAGCACACGAAATTATTGAACGCAACAGAGGCAGCGAAAATATCGTTCTTGTTGGAATGCGCACAAGAGGAGAATTTATTGCAAGGCGTATTCATGCAAAAATTAAAGATATCGACAATTCGAATCCTTCTTTAGGAGTGCTGGATGTTACTCTGTACAGGGATGATTTCAGAACCAGACTTAAGCAGCCCGAGGTATCTGTCACAGATATTTCATTCGATATCAATGAGAAGGATATTGTTTTAATAGACGATGTTTTATATACCGGAAGAACCGTCAGAGCTGCCCTTGATGCACTCATGGATCTTGGAAGACCCAGTACTATTCAGTTTTGCGTGCTTGTTGACAGAGGTCACCGGGAGATGCCAATTATCGCTGACTTTGTCGGGAAAAATATTCCCACCTCTATTAATGAAGAAGTTAAGGTAAAACTTAAAGAAACTGACAACGAAGATGCTGTTTATCTTGTCGAAATTTTAAATAATTCAGAGAAATGATATATGCCATTATCTAGTCCGCATCTTCTAGGACTGCAAGGTGTACCTGCTGAAGATATTAAACTGATTCTTGATTCGGCAACTACATTCAGAGAAGTTCTTGAAAGACCCATTAAAAAAGTCCCGACTCTGCAGGGCAAGACTATTGTGAATCTGTTTTTTGAAAATTCCACACGCACCAGGCTATCGTTCGAACTCGCACAGAAAAGACTTTCTGCCGATACAATTAATTTTACTACTGCAAGCAGCAGTACGAAAAAAGGCGAGACGTTTAAGGATACTGTAAAAAATATTGAAGCTATGAAGATCGATATGATAGTTGTGAGGCATGAATCAGCGGGAGTTCCGCATTACCTTACTAAAATAACGAGGGCTAATATAATAAATGCCGGAGATGGCAGGCACGAACATCCTACACAGGCATTGTTGGATATGTATTCAATAAAGGAAAAACTTGGAAGAATTGAGGGTCTTAAAGTCTGTATCGTCGGTGACATTGCTCATAGTCGTGTAGCGCTTTCTAATATTCATGGTCTTATAACTATGGGAGCTGAAGTTTCGGTATGCGGACCGGCAACGATGATACCTGTAGGGATAGAATCACTTGGGGTAAAGGTATATAACAATATAAATAAAGCGATTGAAGAGCATGATGTTCTTAATGTTCTCAGAATTCAGCTAGAACGCAAAGCAGGTACCACTTTCCCAACTCTCCGTGAATATCATAATTACTACGGTATAACTGCGGAACGTCTGAATGAATATAACAAAGATATTTTAATACTTCATCCCGGACCCATCAACAGGGGAGTTGAGTTGTCTTCTGAAGTAGCCGACGGACCTTATCAAATAATATTGAATCAGGTAACCAACGGTGTTGCGATCAGGATGGCAGTTTTGTATTTACTTGGAACCAGACCTTAAAAGGATAAATCATGAAAATTTTACTTAAAGGTGTGCACTTACTTAATCCTGAACAGAAACTTGATGAGATCGCTGATGTTCTTATTTCAAACGGCATAATAGAAAAAATAGGCGATATTAAAGAGTCTGAATTACAGTCAGAAAATATTTACGACTTCAACGGTTTCTATTGTGTACCCGGTTTATTCGATATGCACGTGCATCTGAGAGAACCAGGACGCGAAGATGAGGAAACAGTTTTAACCGGGTGCAATGCTGCAGCTTCAGGAGGATTTACAGGTGTAGCATGCATGCCTAATACAAGTCCTGCAATTGATTCTGCCGAAGTAATAAAACTAATTAAGGAAAAAGCTGCAAACCATCTGGTCGATGTTCATCCGATCGGCGCTGTCAGCGTTGGAAGAAAGGGAGAAGGGTTGGCTCCCATTGCCGAATTATACGAAGCTGGTGCGGTTGCATTTTCTGACGATGGTGTTTCGGTTAAGTCTGCCCAGCTGTTACGGAATGCACTCGAATACGCCGGTATGTTCAACGCTCCCATCATTGAGCATTGTGAAGATGAATCTATGGCAGACGGTGTAATGAATGAGAGTATTGTTTCTACTCAGCTTGGGCTGCCGCCCATACCTACTGTAGCAGAGGATCTTATAGTAGCCCGCGATATTCTGATTGCAGAATATACCGGTCAGAGAGTTCACATCGCTCATATCAGTGCAAAAAAATCCGTGGAACTAGTCCGTGAAGCAAAAGCGCGAGGGGTTAGAGTTACTGCCGAGGTTACACCACATCATTTTACTCTTACGGATGAGAACGTTAAAACATATGATTCTAATTTCAAAATGAACCCTCCACTAAGATCTGAAGAAGATGTTAAAGCTATGCATACGGGATTGAAGGACGGTACAATTGACTGTATTGCCAGCGATCATGCCCCTCATTCTATTGAAGAAAAAGAACTCGAGTTTATTTATGCTCCGAATGGTATTCTCGGACTTGAAACCGAACTTGGTTTATCAATAAGTGAGCTCGTTAATAAGAAGGTACTTAGCATATCTGATTTAATTATGAAATTGTCCGTAAATCCAAGAAAAATTCTGAATATTCCGGTTCCGCTTATTAAAGCTGGGGAAAAAGCCAATTTAACAATTTTCGACTTGCAGAATATCTGGACAGTAGATATCTCTAAATTTAAATCAAAGTCGAAAAATTCTCCTTTTGATAAAAAACTTCTTACCGGCAAATCTGTTGCAGTTTTAAATAACGGCAAAATGTTTTATGAAAACGAATTTGTTTCTTTAACTTAGTTAACCAAAAATACCGTAGCCGGTAATAAGCGATAACAGCAGGTATATCAAAATAAATATTCCCGCGCTTATAAATATGTTCAGTACAAAATTTTTAATAGTTCTTGAGTAGTTATTCAAATAATATCTGGACCTCATAATTTCTCCCCCAATTACCATCTAAATATCTGTTCTTGACTCATGTAATTCAATAGACAAATTTTTACAATACTTTTTTTTACCATCGGCATTAACCGCAATACTATTATTATATTTGTTTGTTGCTGGAATGTTGATATTTTAGGTTTTATTATCTTACATTTTTTTTCAATAAATGGCGTTTCCGTCAAATAGAACTGGAATTTTAATTCTGCTGGTATTCGTATGTTTTTTGCCAGTACATTCCCAGACCTATAACAATGGTCGCATCTCAGGTACAATATTTTTGAATGAGGAAGCATATCTGCATTTTGAAGACATAATTTTCGTTCATGGATTCATTGCTCAAACCAGCAGGTTAAACAGGGTGAAAGCAATGAGAGTCTTGCATAACAACACCATCAGGGTAATTTCATTAAATATTCTAAAGTTATTCCGTGTTGACGAACATGAGTTTGGGATAGGTTTTGAGGGGACAAGGGTGGTAAGAAATTCAAGTGTAAAGATTGAGACAAAATCCCGGGAAAGTTTCGATACGCCGTATTATGAATTGAGCTGGGTCCTCGTCAGAGTATTTGATGAAAAAACCCGTCAGCTGGTTGACAAAAGAATTCAATTTGTCGAGAACAATCAGCTGAATATAAAAAAAATAATTTTCGATTAAATCCAATCTGTAATTGAGTGAGTGCAATCCTGTATATTTAACTGAACAATTGAGTTTTTGTCGCAAAAATATTCTTCCTCATATGAGCGAATATCCTAGATTTCTGATAGGTTTTTGTGGTTCCGGGATTTGGCACGCATCTTGGGATATCTTCAGAAACAAAAACAGGGGGTAATGATGAAAAATTTATTGATTAGTTTATTTTTATCGACATTCATTTTGTTCTCAGTTAATGGCTGTGATGATCACGAATTATTTGAAGATGTAACACCGCCCAGTGCTCCGAAGAATGTTATGATAATTAATGGAGACAACAGAGTGGATATCATGTGGGACATGAACAGGGAATCGGACTTAAACGGTTACAACATTTATTTCAGCTACGATGATTATAAGTTCGAACTTATCGGACATACAGAAGATAATTATTATATCGATTATGATGCAACTAACGGCGAACTTTATTACTATGCTGTTACTGCTTATGATTTTGACGGGAACGAGAGTGAATTGAGTAGAAACAGTGCCCCGGGAATAGCACGTCCTGAAGGCTTTAATCAATCGATATTCGACTTTAACATATCTCCCGATTTGTCCGGCTACGATCTTTCCGAATATCTTATTGTGGCTTTCGATGATGTTGAACATTGTGATTTCTTTTTTGAAAAATATAACGGGACATTTTACATAAATGTATGGACAGATACAGATATTCAGGACATGGGTGCCACGAACGATATCTACGACATCGGTTATGCCCCCACGGACGGATGGGTAGAATTAATTGAGGGCGATAATGTTAAATATGCCGAGGTCGTGGTTGGAAATACATATGTAATCTGGACATGGGACAATCACTTCGCAAAAATCAGAGTTAAACAGATAACCGGGGATCGGATGGTTTTCGATTGGGCATATCAACTCGTTGAAGGAGAAGTTTTACTGAAGGGCTTAAAGAACAAGAGCAGACGTGAGATTACTGATAAAAAAGTTGAAGTATATTCCAGGAAGTAATTATTTTATTTTATCTTTTGAAAGCATACCTAAATGGTATGCTTTTTTTTTTGCTTTTGTTTAATTTTAATCTGGTTTTCATTCATGTTAAAAAAATAAGATTAGCAGAGCCTTGAATTTATGAATCAGCGCGGTATTAACAGCAAAATAATTGTCACGATAGGATTATTACTTTTTCTTGTAATATTTTCCGAGTTGCTGAAGCCTTGGATTCTTGATTTTTATTCCCGGAACTGGTCTGAATTTGCCGGAGAACAACAGAACGAAATTGAAATAAAAGCATCTGAATATTTTGATGATCTTCAAAACGAAATAATTAACAGATTAAACCTGCTAAAAGTAAAGATTAAGAATGCCGATTTCAGCAACGAAAATCTTGTAGATATAATTGCCGGAAAGGAATTTGAAGGATATGAGATTATTGTCTTTAATAACGACTCTGATCTAGTAGCATGGTCGAGTCCGAATTATCAGGATGAATCGTTCTTATTCGAACCAGTTTATAATAATGGCGAATGTTTTTTCTATGAAGCCAATTTGTATACTTTTTTAACCATATACGACTCTTTAGACGACTTGACATTTTATGTAAGCCGGCTCGTAGAGAAGGAATATAAACTTGAGAATGAATATTTCGACCTGTTAAGCTTATCAATCGAATTATCAGATTTAACAAATACTAATATAGACATTGAGTATACCGCCACAAACCAATTCAGCAGAGACGGAAGGTATTTTACATTTCCTGTTTATAACAAATTAAATAATGCAATTGCGAATGTAAGAGCTGAAAAACCTTCGCGGTATGATTACCTGAGAGAAATAGCGAATAGTACAAGGACTATTCAATTTGTTTTATTACTGATTATCACAATTTTGCTGGGAATACTGATATATACCAACAGCGAGAATATAAAATCTAAGAGAATTAAATTTTTTATTGCCGTCATATATCTTATTTTTATAAGAATTGTCCTGTATCTGTACGATATTCCTGCTAGATTTAACAGTCTTCAAATAAATAATCCGGAATACTTTTCATCAGAATTCGGTTTCGGTTTAGTCAAATCGCCTTTGGAATTTTTTATTACTTCTGTATTTATACTTTTAATCGTATTGTATACACTTAAATACTTCAGGACATTCCTCGCTTCGTTAAATGATTTTCACAATGGGAAGTTATGGCTTTTCATTTCTTCAATTCTGCTCTTAATGGTTTTTATTTTACTTTTACGCGGTTTCGGCGCTACAATAAGGAGTATTGTGTTTGAAACAACACTTCGATACTTTAAATATCCCTCGCTGCTCCCTGATTTATCAACACTTTTAATGGATCTCAACATATTAATAATTGGGTTCGTAACGATATCAGTGCTGATAATGATTACCGCAACTTCAATAATTATTACAAGACGATTATTGCATAAGCAGGATATATTTTTAATACCTGTCATTTTCCTCATATTTCAGTTTGCTGCCCTGATTTTCGACATGGTTCAAAAACAACCACAGGGAACCCCTTTGCTTAGAGTTTTGTCAATATTTATAATTTTTGTTTTCTCAATTTACTATACAAAATTCAGAGCCGAATCTGTTGCGTACTTTATCTTGCTTCTCTTTACATCTTCGCTCATTACTATAAGCTATCTTACATACTATAATTCTGATTATGAGCGGAAGTCTCTTAAAACAACCGCCTACGAATTAATTAAACCGAATGAAGAGTATATTCTGCAACTAGTTAACAGAATACTTCAGGACGAGAAAGCCGAAACAAAGCTTCAGTTTACGCTGGAGTCCGATAGTAAAGTGAATTTCAATTCAATAGCTTTTCAGGTTTGGAGCAACAACGGACTGGAAAAAGAAACTTTCGGATCAATAATTAATATAATCAGTAATTCAAGAAATTTACTTGGCAAATATTCTTATCAATTCGACGAGTCATTTATATGGGACTGGCAAGATGATCCGGACACTTCATTAAACGGTATAAGAATAAGAACAATCTATACTGACGACGACAATAAAATTATAAGAGGCTTAAAACCGATCATCAAGAAGAAAAATCTTCTTGGTTATATTGAAGTATCCATACTAATAGACAGATATAAACTTGGTATAGAAGACAATCCGGATTTCTTTTCCTCTTCAAAGACGCTCGAGAAAAGCCCTGTAAATCTTAAGCAGTTAAGAATTTTTGATTTTCAAAACAGGGAGCTTGTAAATTATTACACAGATCTTATTCCGTCTCAGAATGAAATTCATGATATGGTTAATGTGGAGTTTAATGAAAATTCTGAAGCATGGCTATCAATTCCTCTCAACGGTATAGAGCATATCATTTATCTTAAAAAAGTAAAAGACATAAAGAAAGACAGAATTATAGCAATTGCATTGGCAGAGAAAGATTTATCCTGGAATCTCTTCGATTTCTTTAAAATATTCCTGATCCATTCTCTTTATATTTTGGCTGCCCTTATAGTCGGATACTTCTTTTATTATAAAAAATTCTTCAACCCCCGATATTCGTTCAGGACTCAACTGTTACTCTCATTTATTTTAATTTCAACTTTACCACTGCTGCTGCTTGCATTATACTTTAAGAATCTGACTGATGAAAAAAATACCGCAGCAATATATTATAAACTTGGAAAAAGAGCGGATCACGTTGAGGTTTATCTGAAAGACTACCTTGAAAATAATGTTCAGCCTGACGATAAATTATTAATCAGAGCGACAAATGATCTCGGTATTAATTATGATCTGTTTAAGGACAATTACCTTTTTTACAGTTCGAACAGTGTCTACTATGAAATTGGACTTATACCGAAAACGCTTAATGCATCAGTATTCAATGAACTTGAACTTTCGGGTCTGACCGAATACGTTGTCCGTGAAAATATTGAGAAATATTTTTTCCACTCTTTTTATCATAAAGCAGAATTAAATAATGAAGAATACCTTATTAAGGTAAGCGATGCATTCAATAGTATTCAATTGCCTATGAGCGGTACCGAGGTCGATATTTTCCTTTTCGGTAGTTATTCACTTGCAATAATTCTGGTCATAATTTTCAGCACGATTCTTGCAAATCAGATTTCGTCGCCCATACGTAAGTTAACCAATGCAACACTTTCTGTAGCTGAAGGAAACCTGAAACTTAAAATTGATGAAAGTGCCCGGGGAGAAGTCGGGGAGCTTATTGAAGGATTCAATTTCATGGTTGCTGAACTCGAAAAAAACCAATCCAGACTGGCTGAAATGGAAAGAGAATCGGCGTGGCGCGACATGGCAAGGCAGGTAGCACATGAAATTAAAAATCCACTTACACCTATGAAACTGGCGGTTCAGCAGCTAATAACTGCAAAACAGGATAACTCCAGCAAGTTTGAAGATACATTCAATAAGGTGACATCTACAATAATAAGGCAGATTGAAATATTAAAAAACATCGCGTCGGAATTTTCCAATTTTGCAAAAATGCCTGAACTTAATATTAAAAAAATCAATCTTATAAATTCAGTTAAGGATACGTTAAACCTTTTTGTTGACGACAATATTAAAATTAAATTTGAAAGCAAATCCGATGAGTATATTATCAAAGCCGATAATCAGCAGCTTCAGAGGACTTTCTTTAATCTTATAAAGAACTCAATCCAGGCGAGTTCGACGGAAATATCAATAAATTTAAGCAGTGATCTTAACAATGTTTACATGCGACTGATAGATAACGGTAAAGGGATTCCTGAAAACATTATTAATAAAGTATTCGAAGCTAATTTTACAACCAAGGTAGAAGGAATGGGTTTGGGTTTGCACATGGCTAAACGACTGTTCGATTCAATTGATGCCTCTATAGAAGTTGAAAGAACGGGAAGTAACGGTACTGTTTTACTAATAACATTTCCTGTTGCGCTGAAATGAATCAGTTAACAAGTTATCAAAAAAGTGCACTGGAATACAATAAGCATATTTCACTCACGGCTAACGCCGGTTCAGGTAAAACATTCGTTCTTGCGAAAAGATACGTACAAATCGCCCTTGAAGAAAACATATCTCTTCAATCAATTATAGCAATTACATTCACAGAGAAAGCCGCCGCTGAATTATACTCGAGAATTTCCAGGGAAATTGATGAAAGACTAACCGGGGAAACTGTCGTAGAGGTAAAAGAAAAATTATATAGAATAAGAAGACAACTTGTTTCTGCCAAGATCTCTACAATACATTCTTTTTGTTCGGAGGTATTAAAAGAATACTCACCTGAAATAGGATTAGATGCAAATTTTACTTCAATTGATCAGAACCTTTCCGATGAAATTATAGAGAAGGAAATCTCAGATTATATCGGCAGAAAAATTTCTGTTGATGAAACCTTAAGGCAGATAATCAGATTGCTTGGCTCCAATGCTAAGGCAACGTCCTTTTTTACGGATGCGATTAAAAATATTAAAACGGTTAGAACACTCGGACACTCGCTTTATAAGAAGAACATTTCTGCTATTGTCGGATTTTGGGAGAACGAATCTGACAAGTTGTTCAATAAGATTATAATCGGCAAACTGGAATCCGTATTAAATCTTGTTGAAGAAATTAATAATTCAGTTCTCGGTCAGGATAACACAAATGAAATTGCATCTGAAATAGCAGGTGTAGTTGCTGGGATCAGAGCAAATGATGACATTATAAAAATTCTTGATTTATTATTCTCGCTTAAATCGATGCTTTTTACTTCGGGCGGAAACCTTCGCAAACAAAAATATCTGGGGAAAAACATCGAATCTTTCAATGATGCCGCTGAAGAAATAAACAGATTCTATTCGGATATGGACTTTTTCAAGTCAGTTGAAAAAGACAGAGATATTCTGGCTGAACTTGCTTCATTTGGTAATCATGTGATCAATTCGGTAATTGAAATTTACAAAGGATATTCAGGAGTGAAGCAGCGCATGGGTTACATGGATTTTGACGACCTGCTTCATTATGCCGAGAAACTTACCGGACTTCCGTATGTGATTGAATCATTATCGGTCAAGTACAGATATATTATGATTGATGAGTATCAGGATACCGACGAAACGCAGTTCAATATTTTTATTCCAATTCTAAAAAATTTAAGTGCCGGCAACCTGTTTGTTGTAGGCGATGAGAAACAGAGTATTTATATGTTCAGGGGAGCCGAATTAAAAGTATTCGAGAAAACCAAGGAGATGATAGCCAATTCCCCGGATTCCGGTCTTCTCTTGGAACTGCCACATAGCTTTCGTTTATCCCCGGAGATAGCTTTTTTCTGCAATCGTCTTTTCCGGAATCTTTTTGCTTCAGCTGAAACAGAATTTAATGAAGTAAGTCATAGTGAACTGATCAGCATTAAAGATAATTATGGCGGAGGTGAATTACAGTTACTACTGAGTAACGATGCGGAAGAAGTATATGAATCTGTTCTGGTAGCCAATAAGATTAAAGAATTAGTCTCATTAAAAAATATATGTTATAAAGATATTGCAGTTCTTGTGCGTAAGAGGGATTCATTCAAATCGCTCGAAGAAGAGTTTAACAAGCATAAAATTCCATTTAATATTATCGGCGGGAAGGGATTTTACCAACAGCAGGTTGTATCCGATATATACTCGTATCTCTCATTCCTGATCGATACTTCAGATGATATATCGTTGCTTACTGTGCTGAGATCTCCCTTCTTCTTTGTACCCGACAGTACAATATATCTGATATCTCTGGAAAGCGGCGAAACTTTTTACGATAAACTTACCGGATATGCAGATAAAGACGGGGAATTAAGTACTGTTCTTAATCAGCTGCACAAGCATCTCTTATATGTAAATAAGCTGGAACTTCCCGATTTAATATCCCAAATATTAATAGACACAAATTATTTTTCGGTTGTTTCGGGAAGATTCGATTCCAATCAGCAGCTGGCGAATATAGATAAGTTAATTCACCAATCATTAAACTATAATAAGCACAGTTTCAAATCACTCTACGATTTTATAGATTATCTGAAGAATTCAATTTTAAAAAAAACGGATGAAGGACAAGCAGCAATTCCTACGGATTCAAACGCTGTAAATCTGATGACGATTCACCAGTCCAAAGGATTGGAATTCAAAGCGGCTTTTATATTCCACTCTCATTTATCTACTCAAACCGATCAGATAAAAGCAGGAGAAATAAAAATTGATAAAGAGTACGGTGTATTAACAAAATTACCTGAAGCCAATAATTACTTTAAAGAATTCTTATCTCCCCGAATTAATAGTGTATTTAACTACAAGTCGTACAGAAAAAATCTTGCGGAAACGAAAAGACTGCTTTATGTAGCCGTAACAAGGGCTTCTGATTATCTTTATATTACTGGAGAATTGAAAAACGGTTACCCTGAAAATTCATTCCTTGGTTTGTTGTTCAGAGGTTTGAACAGTTCTCCGGATTCCGAGAAAATTGAACTAACAGGGACACATATTATTCTGAAAGACGAAAGACAGTATGAAAAACCAATAAGCGTGACTATACCGGTTATTAGGGAAACGATTTATCAGGACACAAAGCCTGACAATACGATACCAAAATCCTCAACCGGTCAGATTAAAATAAATATTAAAAATATACCCGACAAAACGAAGAATGAAATTGTTTCAGCAACAAAAATTAATATTTTTTCACAGTGTCCCTTAAAGTATCATCTTACTTACAATCTGGGGTATATTAAATTATTCCAGGAGTTTGTCAGATCCTCGGAGAGTAATTACTATTCAAGGGAAGATGATGAGTATCAGACTGCATCGGATATTAAAGGCAGAATAATTCATAAATTGTTGGAAATGGAAACCGGACCGGAGGACCTGAAATCCTCTGTGGAAAATCTCATTAAGGTTGACTACAATCTCGATAACATCTCAAACAATATACTTGTTGAATCAGTGACTGATAAGTTGAGTGTTTACTTTAAATCTGATATCTATAAAGAGATAAAATCGTTTGATAAGTATGAAAATGAACTGGAATTATATTTAAAAAGAAATGATTATTATTTATACGGTATCATCGATAAACTTATATTTGCAAAGGACAAATTAATTGTAGTAGATTATAAAACGGATCATGTTGACAACAGAAATATTAAATCTAAATTTGAATATTATAAAAATCAGATACTATTTTATTCTTATCTTGCGAGAAATTTTTATAACTGGTCTAAGCCTGTAGAATTAAGATTGGTATTTATAAGTAATCCGGATAAATCTATTCGTCAGATAGTAAGCGGGGATGAATTAACCGACTTTTCCAATAGAGTCGATGAAATTGTGTTAAAGATACGCGAAAACAGGTACGAAAAGAATCTTAATCATTGCAAAGCTTGTCACTATTATGTAAACAATAATTGTGTTGTAAAATAAATTATATAAGCCATGAAAGTTGAAAATATTGTTTTACTGTTTTTTTTCTCGTTGATTATTATGTCTTGTTCTTCAGGTGAAAAGACTGTTAAGCTTAATGAATTCGGATATGAGAGCGTTGCCTATCCGTACTATGAACTACCACCGGAATTAAAAGATAACACACTTTACTCAAAAAAGATCTCTGACAATTACAGCTACATGAATAGTCTGAAAATTTTTCTCGATCCGGGTCACGGCGGCACTGACAGAAAAAACACTTCGCGCGACAAAACTGTTGTGGAAGCTGATATTAATTTAAATGTCGCAATGCATCTCGAAAAATTTCTCGAAGACTCCGGCGCGGAGGTAATATTCTCCCGCGTTAATGATGATACAGTGTCACTTGAAGAAAGAGTAAGACTTGCAAATAATTCGGGTGCTGATTTGTTCATAAGTATCCATCACAATGCAACCGCTGACAGCGCCAATTACTGGACAAATTATACCTCGACTTTCTATCATTCAATGCCCTGGAATTACGGATACGAACCGTACGAACATCAGATAGCAAAGTATGTCCAGCGCGATCTTGCATATGCCATGCGCAATCCGGGAAGTCTTGCAAGTTTCGACGGCACAATGTCGGATTTTCTGATAAACAGGGATAACGGATTTTACGTCTTGAAATACACATTGATTCCTTCCATACTTGTAGAGTGCTCGTTTTTCACCAACAGGCTTGAAGAAACCAGATTATCAATCGATGAATTCAATAAAGTTGAAGCATGGGGAATATACAGCGGTCTTGCTAAATTTTTTTCGGAAAATATTCCTGAAATTTATTTTGTAGGTGATGAATCCCTTCTTAGTGATGATACACTAAAGTTGGTTTTTACTGTGAATGATATTTATCCCTTTAACAGAAGCGGTTTAAAGATTTACTACAATATGATGGAAACTCAATTTGAATACGTTGAGCCTGAAAATAAAATCGAGCTTATTTTACAGGAACCTGCTGCAGGTGAGCACGAGGTTAAAATAATTTACGAAAACGATCAGAATATTTTTTCGAAGCCGTTTATCAGGAAAATTGTCATTAATTAAATTATCTTTGCACCTTTAATATTAATGACGAAAATAGCGGCGGGTTATATGTGCGGTAGTTTTATCAACAGCGGTTTGAACGACCGGAATTCTATAGATCAAAAATTTAAATGGGATCTTACTCATATCTACCAGGAAGAGGCGCAGTGGGAAAAAGACTTTACCTGGCTCAAAGAAAATGTTAATAACTACAAGACTTTTGAAAATACATTTCTTAATACATCGAAATCACTTCTTGAATGTCTTATATTCGACGAAAGTGTCGGCATAGCACTTGGGAAAGTCTATTTATATGCTATGCTTTCAAGGGATTTGAATCTGGCAGATACCAAGCATCAGGCAAATTATCAGAGAGTAGTTTCTTTGTCAGCACAGCTCGAAGCAGCGTCCTCGTTTATCAAGCCCGGAATTATTGAATCGCCCGCAGAGAAGATATGGAAATACGTTGATGAAGAGGAAGGATTAAAGGTTTACAAACATTTATTTGAGGACTGGTTCAGGACAAAAGGGCATACATTATCCAGTGATAAAGAGGAATTGCTGGCTAATGCATTTCCTGCTTTAAACGTTTCGTCGGAAACATTCAGTTTATTCTCCAATGCCGATATTAAGTTTCCGGAGGTCGAAGATTCAAGCGGAAAATTAGTCGAGGTATCCCATGGAAGATATACAGCTGCTATGTATTCGCTGGACAGAAAATTCAGAGAAAGATTTTATAGAGCATACTATAAACCTTATGTACAGTTCAAAAATACTTTAGCATCACTTTTGGGCGGTAAAATAAAAGCCGATATATTTAATGCCCGATCGAGGAAGTACAATTCTTCACTCGAAGCTTCGTTAAATCCCAACAATATTCCGGTAACTGTTTATGATAATCTTGTGAAAACTGTAGAGGCAAATCTTGAGCCTCTTAACAGATGGTGCTCAATCAAGAAGAAAGTACTCAAAGTCGATAGTCTGCACCCGTACGATATTTATGTGACATTGTTCCCGACAGAGAAAAGAAAATATGATTACAATATGAGTGTCAATATGATATATGATGCAATGAAATTACTGGGGGAAGATTATCTGGCTGATCTGAGGCAGGCATTTGAACAAAACTGGATAGACGTTTATGAAACTAAAAATAAAAGGAGCGGGGCTTATTCTTCGGGCACAACTTTTGGAGTACATCCATATGTTCTTCTCAACTGGAACGACGAGTTGAATGACGTTTTCACCTTAGCGCACGAAATGGGTCACAATATGCACTCATATTATACCGGAAAGTCGCAGCCTTATCCATATGCTAATTACTCGATATTTATCGCTGAAGTCACTTCAACTGTTAACGAGGCTTTGCTGCTTGATTTTATGATCAGGCATGCAACAACAAAGGAAGCTAAACTTTCTCTCATGGAAAAACACATAAATAATATTGTTAGTACATTTTACAGGCAGACTCTGTTTTCTTCATTCGAACGGACTATTCATGAAAAAATAGAACATGGCGAGGCACTTACTTCGGATTATCTTTGCGATTTATACGGCGGACTTCATGCTAAGTACTGGGGTCCCGATATGGCAATTGATGAAGAGGAAACCTTTACCTGGACCAGGGTGCCGCATTTTTATTATAATTTTTATGTATATCAGTATGCAACAAGTTTTGCCGCTTCTGAGATACTTGTCAGTAATTTTATGACTGAAGGTATGGGCGCTGTTAACCGATACCTTGATATGCTGAAGGCAGGAAGCTCGGATTATCCGATAAATGTTCTTAAAAAAACAGGAGTAGACATGATGTCCCCGGAACCTGTACTCAGCGTAACCAGGAAGATGACGGAACTTCTGAATGAAATGGAAAAATTATTGGACGAATAATATGTATTGGAGAAATAAATGAAAATTTACAACAAAGAAGAATTGAATGATTATCAGTTATCACTGACTTTCGACGATGTAAGTTTGGTCCCTGCACAAATTTCTGAAATAAGATCCAGGATGGAAGCCAACACTAAAACAAAATTTCTTGAACGTGAATTAGGTCTTCCGGTCTTGTCCAGCCCCATGGATTCTGTAACCGGTATCAAGATGGCGGTTGAATTAAGTAAATTCGGTTGTTTGGGAATAGTAAACCGCTTCGGTTCGTCACTGGAGGAATTGTTAAAAAGCAACGAAGATACAAGTTATATTAAAGCTGTTTCCGTTGCATTGAACACAGAGGAATCGCTTATCCAACAGTTCGCTGAAAGAAATTATATTATATGTATTGATACCGCTAATGCAAGTAATAAAGCAGTATTGAATAAGTGCGAACAAATCAAATCCAAACACGATGTGAAGATCATTGTCGGTAATATTGCGCAGGGTTCCATCCTTAAGGATCTTGTAAATGCAGGTGCTGATGCAGTCAGAATAGGAATCGGCGGCGGATCAGTATGTACAACTTCTATTCAGACAGGTATAGGAATAGGACAGGTTTCTTCACTGCTCGACGTTTATTTCAAACGGGAAGAACAAAAATTGAATATTGAACTAATAGCGGACGGCGGCATCAAGAGTCCCGGCGATATCGCTAAAGCAATCGCATTGGGCGCTGATGTTGTAATGCTCGGAAGGATGCTTGCAGGAACTAAAGAAACTCCCGGTGAGGTTATCAAGTATAACGACCAGTTATGGAAAAAATATCGCGGCTCGGCTTCTTTCGGGGTTAAAATGAAAAACGAGTTTATAGAGGGTGAAGAAACTATGATTCCTTACAGGGGAACCGTCAAAAATGTTATTGATGCTATTTCGGATGGTCTCAGGAGTTCAATGAGTTACATGAATTGTTTTACCTTGGATGATTTAAGGCAGATCAATTCCTTCGCTGTTCTTTCAAACAGTTCGTATCTTGAAAGGTTGCCTAAAAAGTAAGCTATTTCATTTTAGCATCAACAGCTGGGAAGAGCCGATATAAATTAATGGATACAAGTATTTCCGGTTATATGGCAGAATCAGCTTGTTAGTATTTTCTTCATAAAATAACCTCATTGATTTTATAAAAATTCTTCTGTGATTCATTATATCAGCTTTTCATAAGGAGAACATATATACAAAAAAGTATTCAGGTGTTAATAAAAGTTTTATGGTTCTTTGAATGTTTTGTGGTCAGACGGATATGGAAGTTTTTTCCTGAAATCAAAATGACGATTGCTGTCGATAGTCAGTTCAAGGTTTTTATCGTATGATTTATTATTGTTTAACACGGTTAGTCTGTTAGTCTGTAAATTAAGAATTTTTTCATTTTTTGAAACATAAATTCTTTTTTTTACCTCCAGCGTATCTTCAAATTTTGTCTGGTAATATTTTTTGGTTGAAAGATGATGATGGAAATTCTCTGGAGAATTATTTGATATAGATACTCCGTTTTTGTATTGAACTGAAGAACCGGATGATTTTTTCTTTGAAATAATGAAGGAACTGACAAAAAATAATAAAATTATTATAATCAAAATTGAGAGTGTAATATATATTAATGCCGACAGTTCCATCAAAATCTCTTTTCCCTACAAAGAAACCCCTTTGGCATAAGGGGTTTAGTAATATCTAACTTTATGAATCTTTAATGCGGGGTATTCACTAAAAATCCTCATAAAATCTTAGTAAACTTTTTTCTGAATACCTGGTAAACTCCATGTTTGAAGGCGTATAACTGAACGACCTTTTAGTCGAAGCATTATTATAATTGCTAAGATTATCTATAATGCTCATTCTGCTGCCTCTGGCTACCGTGTAATTCTTACCATTGAATTTTTGTTTTTCCGTTTTGTCCTGATCCTTACCATTATTTTTCCTGATACGGGATAACTCTTTTGGAGCTTCCTTCGTTTTATTTCTGTAATAATTATCTTCTTTTATGAATGGAGGAATATTATTTATATTTTTTCTTACAATTATTGGATGAGATTTAATCTCTTGTGAATTAGAAGGAATATTTTTAGAGTTAGTTGAGGCTAGAGCGAATTTTCCTTGGTTCTTAAATCTATATGATATATATGAAACCGTTAGAACAAATAGAAATAATCCTCCGAAAATCAGTAAACTTGCATATACAATAGAAAGATAAGACATTATTTCCTCTTTTTTTCGTTTAACAAACAAACAATGTGCCATTTAATTCTTTTGAAAATCAGTTGTTTTCGATATTTCGGGAACAGATAAACGAGAATTAGTATCAATGTGAGACAGTTGTAACTCCTATAATTTAATTAAAACATCCAGGTATAAGGATTCATCTAAGAAATAACTTAAGATTTTGAATACATAAGTCTGTTAAAAAGTCATCTGTATGAATCTATCTACAGGGCTTAGTTTGTAATTATTATTTTTTTTAATATCTTTATCAGCTCTAAAATATTTATTTTCAATAATTTAGTGGGATTCCGATCATGACAAAAGCCGATATTGTTGAAAAAGTTGCTGCAGGGACCGGATTGACAAAATTAGAAACAGAAGCAATTATTGAGGGTTTTCTCAATACAGTAATTCAATCGCTCAGAGAAGGTAACGGAATAGAAATCAGAGGATTCGGTAGTTATAAGGTCAAAAAGAAAAATGCAAGATATGCGAGAAATCCGAGAACCGGTGAAAAAGTGTATGTAGAAGATCATTACGTACCTGTTTTTAAGTTCTCAAAAGATTTTAAAGCGGCTGTTGATAAGGGAATGAAAGAAAAACAAAATTAATCGGAATGCATTTGTGTCTAAAGTCAGAAAGAGTATAAATAATTCGCATAATAACAGTACAAAAACAATCAGTGCTGTCAGGCAGGTTTATCTCATTCTTTTCCTGTTAATAGCGGGAATGTTCATATTATATTCAAGCGGCTCGCTGGAAGGTATTCCTGCAGGACATGTACACACAGGTAATTCGGGCTTTATGGATGACCCAACCAATCCGCATTCAGGTGCCGATCTGAATCAATTGCAGAAAATAAGGGATCTGGAAGAAAAGGTTGCAGCCGCCAATGATTTGAATCTGTTGCTTGATTTAGGGCATTTGTATAATGATTCGGGATTTTATCAAAAGGCAATCGATACCTACAAGAAGTATCTAAGTCAAAATAATAATAATGCTGATGTGCTTGTTGATATGGGTGTCTGTTATTTTAATATGAAAAATTACGATGAAGCCATCGATGTAATGCAACGTGCACTGAAGTTTAAGCCGGATCATCAGATTGCAAAGTTTAATCTCGGTATTGTATATTTTTCCAGCGGTGATATGGAAACAGCCAAAGACTGGTGGAAAGAGGCTGTGGAAATTGATCCTTTAAGCGAGATTGCGATCAAAGCGAAAAGTTTACTCGAATCACATTAAATATTATAAGGAGAATAATATGCCTTGCGGTAAAAAAAGAAAACGCCATAAAATGTCGACACACAAACGCAAAAAAAGACTGCGCAAAAATCGTCATAAAAAGAAATTAAGATAGTTTGGTTAAGCCATCTTAGCTCAGCTGGTAGAGCAATTCATTCGTAATGAATAGGTCGCCGGTTCAAATCCGGCAGATGGCTCTGGTATTTTAAAATCGAAAAACCCCTCAATCAAGGGGTTTTTCTTTTGCAGGACTTTCTCATCCTGCCGGTCGATTTTATTCACTGGATTTCCAGCTAAGGAGCAACCAGAGAAAATCGACATCTCAATTAAATAAACTTTTTGAAAATATCATACTCTATAAACCCGAATACTAACATTTCCTCCGCTTGTCATCAAATTTGTGATCTTACCCAATCGTCAAAAAATATTTGAAAAATTTCTTGCTAAATGTATGAAAATCATTTATTTTGGAATCAGGTGTCAAAAAATGTTGAATTATCCCTAAAAATGTCAAATGTTCCTAGGTAGCTTTAAATATTCGATTGATAACAAATGCAGAATCAGTATTCCGGCAACAATGAGGAAGTTTGTCAATCCTGAGGCGAATAACACATTTGTTATGACACGCGGAACCGAGCCCAGTATAATAATTTATCCTTCAGATTTATGGAAGTTGGAAATTGCCAGTAAACTGGATAAGCTTAATCCATTCGACCCCAAGGATTCAAAATTTTTGAGAATGTTTCTGCACCCAGCCGCAGAAGCTAAATTTGACACACAATCTCGCCTTATGATTCCTAAAAATCTGATTGAATATGCCGGGATCAAAAAAGACATATTGATTATCGGAATGAATCAGTTCATAGAAGTCTGGAATCCTGAAAGATACGATTCATATCTCAGGGATAATAACGAACCGTACGAGGAAATTGCAAAAGAAGTAATGAAAATTTGAAAAAAACAACCCGTCACATACCGGTATTGCTAAATGGGAGTGTAAGCCATTTAGTTACTAACGTTGATGGGAATTACTTTGAAGGCACTGTTGGTTTCGGAGGACATACTGAAGAGATACTTAGCAGATTATCTGAAAAAGGCAGACTTATCGGCACCGATAAGGATGTGAAAGCCTTCGAGTATTGCATAAAAAAGTTTAAAAATGAACAGCGAGTATCAATATTCAACACCAGTTATACAAATATTGATACCATAGCTAAACTGGAACTTGTAGAAAAATTTGACGGTATTTTTCTCGATCTGGGCGTTTCATCGTACCAGTTAGACGACCCGGATTCCGGTTTTACATACAGAGAAGAGGCAGAGTTAGATCTTAGAATGAACAAAAATCAGGGATACCCGGCATACTACTATTTAAACGAATTATCAGAGGAAGAATTAGCTGATATTTTCTATAACTATGGCGAGGAAAAAAAATCAAGACAAATTGCCAGAGTTTTAGTGAAATCCCGCCTTAATAAAACTCTAAAAACCACCACACAATTAAAAAGCATTATTGAAAGCATTATTGGTAAATATAACTTAAATAAAACTCTGTCCCGTATTTTCCAGGCACTGCGCATTCATGTTAATAATGAACTTGATGAGCTTAAAGAAATTCTTAATAAATCTACCGATTTATTGAATCCCGGCGGCAGATTGGCTGTAATAAGTTTTCATTCACTTGAAGACAGAATTGTAAAGGATTACTTCAAATATGAAGCGGCAACATGCGTCTGTCCTGATGATGCTCCGGTATGTGTCTGCAATAAACAGCAGAGACTGAGTATCATAACAAGAAAACCGGTTACTGCCTCCGACGAAGAACTGCAGGCAAATCCGAGATCCAGAAGTGCTAAATTAAGGGTGGCAGAGAGATTATGAGGAAAAACGCATTTCTTAGCGAGCTTACCATTTCACTGATGATATTTATCGGTTCTTTGTTCGTGTATCTTTTTTCATTGAATGAAATTAAAAGATTCAATAAAGAAATTGATACTCTGCAAAGTCTGCTGAGGGAAAAAATCAACCAGAAGGAACTCTATACAGTTGAAGTCCAAAGGCTGATGTCAGAAGACAGAATAGTAAAAATTGCATCCGACAGTCTCGGGCTTGTTAGGTCAGGCACTATTTATAAAAGCATTTTTGTTGATGAAGCTCAATTAGCAAGGGTTAATGAAATTGTAAACAGGCGATATGAATAATTCAAGAGCATTGTTGATTATATTTTTTATGTTCACCGGTTTCATCCTTTTGGGCTTGAAATTGTTTTCAATTCAAATTGTAAAGCACGATTACTACGCTGAAATTGCGGAGAAGCAGCAGAATAAATCTCAAAAGCTTAAGGCTGAACGAGGATCGATAATTGACAGAAACGGAGAATTGCTAGCTATTACGAAAAACGACATTTCTCTTTATGTAGATAAAAGGATGCTTAACAAAAATGAAACGGATTCTTTAACCAGTTTTATCGCATCCGTGTTCAATAAGCCCAGGAAATATTATCAAAACCTGATCGACAAAGGCAGAAACAATGTACTGCTGGAAAAAAAAGTTTCCAGGGAGAGACTTTTGAAAATTGATGATTTTTATATTGACGGATTTATTGTGCAGGAAGATTTTTCCCGTGTCTATCCGTATGGAAGTCTCTCCTCACACGTTCTCGGCTATGTGGATAACGAATGCAATGGTGTTTACGGCATTGAAAAACAATACGATAAATATCTCCGTGGTAAGGACGGCATTAAGTTTATTGAAAACGATGTTCTGGGCAGAACAATATCGGTTAAGGAAAACGATTCAAGAAAGCCGGTTGCCGGCAACAACATAATATTGACAATAAATAAAACCTATCAGACCATTTTGGAGAAGGAGCTTATTGCCGGTATTCACAAGTTTCATGGCGACAGTGCTACGGGAATTATAATGAATCCAAAAACCGGCGAAATTCTGGCAATGGCTACTATGCCCGATTTTGATCCTGCAAACCACGGAAAATTTCAATTGAGTGAAAAAAGGAACAGAGCAATTACAGATCCTTATGAACCCGGCTCAATTATTAAACCGATTATTATGTCGATGCTGATTGAAGAAAAACTGATTAAGGAAGATGAGATAATTAATACCGAGAACGGAGATTTCAGATACAGGACGACACATATTCGCGATACTCATCCGCATGCTTATTTAACTGTAAGAGGAGTACTGGAGGAATCGAGCAATATCGGTATGGCAAAATTATCCGACAGGCTCGAAGAGAATACCTTTTATAAATATTTGCGTGATTTCGGATTTGGAAATATTACTTCGGTGGACCTGCCCGGAGAATCCAATGGATTTCTAAAAAAACCGAAGAACTATTCAAAAATATCCAAGCCGTTCATGTCTTTCGGTTATGAGTTATCGGCAACACCTGTTCAACTTATTTCGGCTTTCAGTTCAATAATTAATGGCGGAAATCTGATGAAACCTTTTATTGTCGACAAGATTACTTCGCCGGATGGAACAGTACTCTACAGCAATAAGCCGGAAAAAATAAGGTCGGTTATCAGCAGTTCGACTTCCGATAAAATAATTGACTTCATGATTGGTGTAGTTGAAGAGGGGACAGCTACAAATGCGAAACTGAATAATGTTCTGGTCGGCGGTAAAACCGGAACAGCTCAAATGCTTATTGAGGGATCTTATTCCAAAAAAGAATATAACTCCTCGTTTATTGGATTTTTCCCAGCCGAAGATCCCTCAATTATTATACTTATTAAAGTAAGCTCGCCCGATATCGGAAGATACGGCGGACAAGTTTCGGCTCCTGTTTTCAAACGTATTGCCGAAAGTATTATAGATGCTGACTTACAAATTATTCCGGACAACATGAAGATACAAAGAAGAAAAGAGTATCTGGAAAACTTGCTGAAAGAAGACAGAAACAGCAGAGATCAGAATATTTTTAAGTTCAGCAATATCGGTAATCCTCCGGAAGTAAAAAGAGAAAAACCTTCTGTTATTAAGGGGATGATGCCCAATCTTGTTAATATGACAATTCGGGATGCAGTCGCAATCCTCAATGAACTCGGCATAAAATACAAAATATCAGGCGATGGTAAAGTGCTTGAGCAGAGCATAAATCCTGACGAGGCTATAAGTTCAGATAGAATCTGCATTTTAAGATGTGAGACAAAAAAACTAGCTGATCTGAGGTTGAATTAATGTTCTTGTCGGATATATTAAATAGTGTAAACGTATTAAACGTGATTGGTGAAGCCGAAAAAGCTGAAGTCAAAGGGATTACCAATAGCAGTCTGGAAGTTGAGAGTAATTTTATCTTTGTTGCTGTAAGTGGATTTAAAACCGACGGACACAAATATTTGCAAGACGCTATTAATAGAGGTGCAAGCGCAGTGATCATAGAGAACAGTGACGCATGTCCGGATGATCTCTGTAAGCATCATAATGTTATTAAAGTATTGGTGAACAACTCGAGAATTGCACTGGCTCAATTGTCTCATGCATTTTATAACAGACCTTCTGAAAAACTATTAACAGTAGGCATAACCGGAACTAAAGGAAAAACGACTACCAGTTATTTTATAAAACATATTCTCTGGCAGGCGGAGTATAAAACAGGTTTAATTGGGACTATTGCTAACTACATTGGAAATAAAAAGGTATCCACAAAGTTAACTACTCCGGAAGCTCATAACATTGCTGCGCTTATGTCCGAAATGAATACAGAGGGATGCACTCATTGTGTTATGGAAGTTTCGTCACATTCACTGGCATTGCACAGAACAGATGGCATTAAATTTAATCTTGCTGTGTTCACAAATCTTACGTCTGATCATTTTGATTTCCACAAAGATTTTACTTCGTACAGAGATGCAAAGAAAAAATTGTTCGACGATCTGTCTGTAAAATCGCAGTCGGTAATAAATATAGACGATAAAAACTGGTCGAATATTATCCTCGAGTCGAATGCACATGCTCTGTTCTACGGTAAAAGTGAAGCTGCTCTTTATCGTCTTACAAACATTAGTTACGATATAAACGGAACAAAGTTCGATATAGAATTTAATGAAACACTATACAACTTTAACACGAAGCTTATAGGCGAATTTAATGCCTATAATGCCACCGCTGCAATTGCGGTCGCTCATCAGCTAGGTATGGACTGGGAGCAGATTCAAAAAGGAGTTTCTACAATGCCTCAGGTGCCGGGACGATTCGAAGTGATCTCCCATGACAGAAAAAAAGTTATAATCGATTATTCACATACCACGGATAGTTTAAAACAGGCTTTAATCACAATTAATTCATTAATAAAAGGTAGCAGGAAAATTTACACAGTGTTCGGATGCGGGGGTGACAGGGATACAGCTAAGCGACCTGAGATGGGAAGTGTGGCTGAAATGTACAGCGATAAAATTATCGTTACTTCGGATAATCCCCGCACAGAGAAACCGGAAGCAATTATAGATGATATTGTAAAGGGAATGAATACAAATAAATATAAGATTATTGCAGACAGGGAGAAAGCCATTGAAGATGCAATAATAAACTCGGAAGAAGATGCAGTTATATTAATCGCAGGCAAGGGACACGAGGACTATCAGGAGATAAAAGGTGTCAGAAGTCATTTCTCAGACAAAGAAAAAGCGGAAGAGTATTTAGCTAAATGTCTCAATTAAAAATTACACTGAAAGATTTGTTCAATCTGAACGGAGCGGTTTTATATAATCCCGACGGATTCAAACCTGCATCCTTTGTTTCGATTGATTCGAGAAGTGTAAGAAAGAATACTCTGTTCGTTGCCGTCAAAGGAGATAGATTCGACGGTCATAGTTTTATCGGGGAAGCTGAAAAAAGAGGGGCATGTGCGGTTGTCGTTATGAAGTCGAAGCTTAATAATCTGGGAAATGTTAGAGTGCCTGTTATTGCCGTTCCCGATACTGTTAAAGCATACGGGGAACTTGCAGCAGCCTGGCGCAATAAACTTGGTGCGAAAGTGATTTCAATTACAGGAAGCAATGGTAAAACTTCTACCAAGGATATTCTTGCCGTTTTGCTTTCCACAAAGTACAGGGTGGTTAAATCTTCGTACAATAATAACAACCATATAGGTGTCCCCTTAACAATCCTTTCATCTAAAAAAGGGACTGAAATACTGGTGCTTGAACACGGGACGAATCATTTCGGCGAAATTGAGTACACAGCAAAAATTGCAAGACCCGATTTAGCGCTTATAACCAATATAGGTGAATCACATCTGGAATTTCTGAAAAACAAAAACGGTGTATATAAAGAAAAATCGAAATTGTTTGATGAATGCCTTGCAAACAATGGGACACTGATAATTAATTACGATGATCCTGTAATAAAAAGAAAAACCAAAAGGGCAGCCAAGAAAATTACATATGGGTTTAAAGGTAATCCCGAGTTTGAAGCCGTTAGAGTTACATATGATAAATTTGGAAGAACAGGGATAAAAATAAAATCGGGTAATATTATTTATGACCTTAAACTGCCCCTTTACGGCATGTCGAATGCATTGAATGTATTGGCAGCCGTAGCAGTAGCAAAAAGGCTTGGAGTCACAAAAGCAAATATCATATCGGGTATTGACAGGGTTACTCAACCCAAAGGAAGGCTGAATGTTTTTTACGGAGACAGCGCAACACTGATTGATGATACTTACAACTCAAATCCTGTTTCTATGATTGCAGCTATCGATATGATGGATAAAATAAAAATTCATAAAAAATCACTGCTTGTTTTAGGGGATATGTTTGAACTGGGTTCGCATGCAATAAGGTATCATTCAAGACTCTTTCATGAGTTGAAAAATGTGAAGAACCTTGAATTGATACTGATTGGCAGATTAATGAAGCATCTTTATCACGAAGCGAAAACCAAAAAGGCTGATGCAGTTTATTTCACAAGCAGAGAAAAGCTGAAGAAGTATTTATCAGACAGGAGCTATAATGATTATAAAATTCTTGTTAAAGGCTCACGTGGAATGAGAATGGAAGAATTTGCTGCTATTATTAAATCGAGGACAGTTTAGATGTTCTACTATTTATTCGATTATATTAACAAAGCTTTCAGTCCTCCCGGATTCGATCTGTTCCGGTTCCTTTCTTTCCGTTCTATATTGTCTGCAGTAACCGGACTACTGCTCGCGTTTTATCTTGGACCCAAAATAATCAATTACCTTAAATCCAAACAGATAGGCGAAACTATTAAAGAAGAAGGTCCGCAAACTCATAAAAGTAAAGCCGGCACGCCTACTATGGGCGGTATAATTCTGATTATCTGCGTTTCGATTTCTGTTTTGCTATGGGCAGATATAAAGAGTTCTTATATAATAATAGTGCTGTCAGGAACATTATTCCTGAGCGGTGTGGGATTTATTGATGATTACCTGAAAGTTGTAAAAAAGTATCCAAAGGGACTGATAGCAAGATATAAATTAATGGGACAGGTTTTTGTTGGGCTGCTTGTTGGTATTGCAATTTACCTTATGCCCGAGTTTTCTGAATTTACCACTCAAACAACTCTGCCTTTTTTCAAAAATCTTAATTTTGATTTTTCATATATGTACATACCGGCTGTTATTTTTATTATAACAGCAACTTCCAATGCAGTTAACCTCACTGATGGGCTGGATGGTCTCTCGATGGGCACAATGATCATTGTACTGATGGCTTTAGCCCTAATGAGTTATGTTTCCGGTAACGTTATTTATGCCGATTACCTGAACATAATATACCTGCAGGGATCAGGAGAACTCACTGTTTTTATAGCTGCGCTTATTGGTGCAGGTCTCGGATTTCTATGGTTTAATTTTTATCCGGCTCAGGTATTTATGGGTGATACCGGATCACTTGCTCTGGGAGGAGCTTTGGGAATTATCTCGATTCTTATCAAGAAAGAACTGTTAATTCCTATACTCGGCGGAATTTTCTTTATTGAAACTACTTCAGTAATCATTCAAAGACTGTACTTCAAGTATACAAAAAAACGATATGGTGAAGGCAGGAGAGTATTTAAAATGGCTCCTCTCCATCATCATTATGAAATGATAGGATGGCACGAACCGAAAATAGTAATTCGTTTTTATATAATAACAATAATTCTGGCATTAATGAGTCTGGCATCATTTAAGATCAGATAATGGATATAAACGGAAAAAAAATATCGATAATCGGTGCGGTAAGAAGCGGAGTTGGTGCGGCAAAACTTGCAAAAAAACTCGGCGGACTACCTTTTGTGAGCGACCTCTCCGAAGATGAAAAAATTTATGCGGGTATTGCTGCATTGAAAGCAGAAGGTATAAATTTTGAAACAGGCAGTCATTCCGATAAAGTATATGACTGCGAGCTGATGGTAATTAGTCCTGGTGTCCCTTCAAAATCATCAGTTGTTCAAAATGCGCTTTCAAAAGGAATTGAAGTTATCAGCGAATTAGAATTTGCAAGCTGGTATTGCAGAGGCAGGATTATAGCGGTAACAGGTACTAACGGTAAAACCACTACAACATCGCTTTGCAGCTATACTCTGAATAATTCCGGATACAAATGTTATGAAGCAGGCAATATTGGTTTGGCGTTTTCTGAGATAGTTCTCGGAGTAAAGGAAAACGAATATGTGGCTTTAGAAACATCAAGTTTCCAGCTCGATCATATCAAATGGTTTAAACCATTTATCTCAGTAATAATAAATATTACTCCTGATCATCTGGACAGATACGACAATAAGTTTGAGAATTATGTTGCTTCGAAGATGAATATTGTAAGAAATCAGGATGACCTTGATTTCTGCATTATTAATTGTGACGACAGCAGAATTCCCGGATTGACCAACGATAAGGTAAACAAGATTTGTTTTTCGGTTAACAGGAGAGTTCAAAACGGTTCATTTATAAGTGATAATCAATTCCAGTATTCCAATGATAACAATGCTGAACCAATATGCAATGCGGATGATCTTCTTATTAAGGGATTGCACAACAAACAGAATGCTCTTGCTGTACTAAGCGCTGTAAAGATTGTCGGCTGTGATAACGAATCCATAAAAAAATCTTTTGCCTATTTCCCCGGAGTTGAACATAGACTTGAATTCGTCAGGAGACTTGATTCAGTAGAATATATAAACGATTCAAAAGCTACTAATGTTGATTCTGTCTGGTACGCATTGCAGAGTTTTAAAGAACCCATATACTTAATACTCGGGGGTAAAGACAAAGGAAACGATTACTCCAGGATAGAAAGCCTTGTAAAAGGGAATGTAAAAAAGATTTACGCAATCGGCTCTTCTGCCGGGAAGATATTCGAGTTCTTTAAAAATACCGTTACTACCGAAATAAAAAGCTCTCTAAAGGATTGTGTTAATTCAGCCAGGAGTGAAGCCGAACCAAATTCAGTTGTACTGCTTTCACCGGCTTGTGCAAGTTTTGATATGTTCGATAATTACGAACACAGGGGCAAAGTATTCAAACAAGAAGTAATGAGTCTGAACTGATGAAAACGATGACAAGAACATTACTGATAATCGTATTAACACTTGTTGTTTTAGGATCGGTTCTCGTATTCAGTGCGAGCGGGACATACAGCGAGATACGATTCAACAATCTGTATTTTCTGTTTAAATCGCACCTGTGGAAAATTATCGGTGCTATTGCGGCGTTAATTATAGTCTCGATGGTACCATACGATATCTATAAGAAGTACAGCAAGCAATTATTAATTGGAATTCTGGTAATACTTTTTGCCACATTTATATTTTCACCGAAATTCAAAGGCGCTGCCAGATGGATCGATCTGGGCATCCTCAGATTTCAGCCGTCTGAGCTTGCAAAATTAATTTTAATAATGCACCTGGCTGAATTGCTTGAGCGCAAGGGAGAGCTGATTAAGGATTTCAAACACGGTTTCAGATATGCGTTGTTCTGGGTATTTGTCGTAAGCGGATTGGTTCTTGTTCAACCCAATGTTAGTACGAGTATGATTATTGTATTTACTGCGGTTACGCTTTTATATGTGGGCGGATGCAGGTTTAAGCATCTGGTATACACTTTCGGGTCAGTATCTGCAGCAGGTGCGCTCGTAATGTTCGCCTTCAGTCATTCGCGGGAAAGGATTATGACATTCTGGGAAAGTCTTGTCGGCAATTCAGAACCGAACACGCAGGTTTTACAGGCTAAAATCGGATTGGGGAGCGGTGGATTCTGGGGAGTTGGAATCGGTCAAAGCCGTCAAAGTGATCTGTTTCTACCTGAATCGTATGGAGATTTCATTTTTTCAGTGCTTGGGGAAGAACTCGGATTTATAGGAGCTATTACCGTACTGTTCCTTTTCCTTGCGCTTTTTGTTATTGGTGTTCTGATATCTAAAAACGCAAAAGACAATTACGGAAAGCTTCTGGGCTTCGGTATATCTTTTAATATTGCTGTAAGCGCATTTATAAATGCCGGAGTCGTAATGGGTGTATTGCCGACAACTGGCATCACACTGCCGTTCATAAGTTTTGGCGGTACTTCCATAATAATATTCTGTATCTCAGTGGGAATTCTTATAAACATAGCTCGTGAATCAATAAATCAAAACAAAATCTATACGGGAAACATTGAAGAAGTTGCAGTCTAAATACAGATTTTTATTCGCAGGCGGTGGAACAGGCGGACATTTATTCCCGGGTATCGCAGTTGCCCGGAAATTGAAAGAATTAAAACCTGATTCAAGAATAATGTTCATCGGTACAAAGAATGGGCTTGAATCACGTGTTGTACCTGACTCTGGATTCGATTTTAAGACTATTTGGATAAGCGGGATTCAAAGAAAGATTAATCTTAAAAATATTCTTTTCCCGTTTAAACTTTTGATCGCTATGCTCCAATCTGTAATGATATGCATAAAATTTAAGCCTGTAGTTGCTATCGGTACGGGAGCATACGTGTCCGGACCTGCAGTCTGGGGTGCATCCGTTATGGGTGCTAAAATTATGCTGCTTGAGCAGAATAGTTACCCCGGATTAACAAACAGGTTATTAGAAAAACGTGCTGAGGAAATTCATATAAGTTTCAGAGACTCCGAAAAATATTTCAGAAATAAAGAGAAGTTGAAATTAACAGGGAATCCTATTCACGTAAGTTCCGAGAAGATGCCGTTGGAGGAATCTTTAAAAGTATTTGGTCTGCATCGTGGCAAGTTCACAATTCTCGTACTGGGAGGGAGTCTCGGCGCAAGATCAATTAACCAAGCATTTTCAAAAATTATTTCTGATATCGAAAAGAACGAAAAGATTCAGGTATTATGGCAGACAGGAAAAAACTACTATAATGAATATAAAGTATATTCATCCGATAACGTGAAAATTATGCCTTTCATTGATAATATGGATGCTGCTTATTCCTCCGCCGATCTTGTTATTGCTCGGGCGGGCGCTACTACCATTGCCGAAGTTGCAGCTTTAAGCTTGCCGGTTATTTTTATCCCTTCTCCACATGTCGCTGAGGACCATCAGTACAAAAATGCAGAGTCCATCGAGAAAGTCGGCGGGTGTATTGTTATTAAGGATGCGGATATCAATGAAAGGCTCTATTTAACCATAATGGAGTTATATAATAACAGAACTAAACTGGATGATCTTGCAGCAAATATTAAAAAGTTTTCAAAACCTGATGCAGCAGTCATGATTGCAAAACGTGCAATTGTACTGGCTGAGGCAATTTAAAGGAGTAATTACGAAATATGTTTCAGCAGGTAATAAAAAATATACACTTTGTTGGAATAGGCGGAATAGGCATGAGCGGTATAGCCGAAATACTGCTTAACCAGGGTTTCGAAATAACCGGTTCGGATTTGATGGAAAGCGAAGTAACCGAGCATCTCAAGAAACTTGGTATCAGGATATACAAAGGTCATTCAGCGGAAAATCTTAAGGATGCAGACGTGCTTGTATACTCTTCTGCAGTTAGTGTTAATAATCCGGAAGTGAAGGAAGCAATAGACCGGAAAATTCCGGTAATAAAAAGATCCGAAATGCTTGCGGAATGCATGAGGATGAAATATGGTATCGGAATTGCCGGTACTCATGGTAAAACTACAACAACTTCTATGGTCGGTCTGGTTTTAACCGCTGGAGGAATCGATCCGACAATAATAGTGGGGGGCAAACTCAGCGGACTTGGCGGTACAAACGCACGGCTCGGCAACGGTGAATATATTGTAGTTGAAGCCGATGAATTTGACCGGACTTTCTTAAAACTGACACCGAGCATCGCTGCCATTACAACCCTCGAAACCGAACATCTCGATACTTACAAAGATCTTGATGATATCAAAACAGCCTTCGTTGAGTTCGCAAATAAAGTCCCCTTTTTCGGTTTCGTTACTTTGTGCCTCGACGAACCGGCGCTACAGGACGTGATGCCGATGATAAATAAAAAGATTATTACATACGGACTTACACAGCAGGCAGATGTAAGAGCAGTTGAAATATCTCATAAAGAATATACAAGTACTTATACAGTCGTATATAAAGGGAATGAACTTGGTAAAATTACCTTAAAAATTCCCGGGGCACATAATATTAAAAACAGTCTTGTCGCAGTAATTATTGGCACAGAACTGGGAGTGGAATTTAATACTATTAAATCAGCGCTTGAACAATTTACCGGCGTGTACAGAAGATTCGAAACGAAATATTCGAACGATATATTGGTTATAGATGACTATGCTCATCACCCGACTGAAATTAATGCCTCACTCGCTGGGATAAGAAGTGGCTGGAAACGCAGACTGGTGGCGGTCTTCCAGCCGCACTTATATTCCCGGACAAGGGATTTTTATTCCGAATTCGGAAGGTCTTTTCTCAATTCCGATGTCTTCATCTGTACGGATGTTTATCCCGCCAGGGAAAATCCTATAGAAGGTATAACAGGTGAATTAATTGCCAACGCTGCAAAAAGCTACGGGCATAAGAATGTAGTTTATGAGAACGACAAAACTAAAATTCCCATGTTACTGAAGAGTATATATAAAAAGGATGATATAATAATTACCATGGGAGCAGGTGATATCTGGAAGTTCGGCGAAAAATTTGTTGAGTTATTAAACAGCGGGAAATAGGTGGAGAGAAACATCAAAATAACGTCTGCTGTAATGCTGAGCGCACTATTGTCGGTGATAGTATACTTGTCAATAAGTATTGAAGACAAAACCGATCAATATGCATCGCTTATAGAGTTGAACGGAAACATTCACCTTCCCAAAGATGAGTACGTGAAATTTGCCGATCTCAGGGAAGAACAGATGATTGATATCTCGGTAATAAGAGACAGGTTGTTGAAGCATCCTTACATCGATAATGTCGACGTGGTTATAAACGGAGCGAAACTCGAAATAGAAGTAACCGAAAAAAGGTTCGATGCTCTGCTTTTATATAACGGCAGTCAGTTTTTAATAGATGAAAACTCATTGGTAATTCCCGTATTAAGGTTTACACAGAATCTTGATTATCCGGTAATCAGCAATCCGGATTTAAAAATCGAGTTAAAGACTATGCAGAAGCTTGAAAACGGAAATGATGTGACAAATGCCCTGAAGATGCAGTACGCTTTAAAGTTGGTTAACCCTGTCCTCTATGAAAAGCTGAGTGAAACTAACTTGAGAAACGGAAAGGATATCCTGCTTCAATTCTCTGATATGGATTTCCCTTTGATAATAGGAAGAGGTGGTGAGATAAGTAAAATATTAACGTTCAGTGCTTTTTGGGAACAACTCAACAGCAATAAGGTGAACGAAGTAATCTACTACATCGATATGCGTTATTCAGAACATATTTTTCTCGGATTAAAATCCAGTATCGCAGTGGACGGAGATGATTTGATATGAAGAAAAATTTAATTGCCGGTTTGGATTTAGGTACGACGAAGGTTTGTGCGGTAATTGCCGAACAATCGGAAAAAGGAATCGATATTCTCGGTTTCGGAGTAGCGCCTTCAGAAGGATTAAACAGAGGGCTTGTTGCCAATATCGCGAAGACTGCCGAGGCAATACATGAGGCGGTTGGGATTGCATCTAACAGAGCGGGTATAGAGGTTAAAGAATTGAATGTAGGAGTTGCCGGAGAACATATAACAAGCCTGCGACACAGGAATTATGTTACTATCAGCAATGCTGAAAAAGAAATAACAGAGGAGGATCTGAACAGGCTTAAAGCTGATGTAAGAACAATCAGAATCCCGTCGGACAGACAGATACTTCACATTATACCTGAAGAATTTTTTGTCGATCATCAGGGCGGTATCGAAAATCCTATCGGTATGTGCGGCTCAAGGCTTGAAGCTGTTAATCATGTTGTGCTCGCATCGATTCCCGCTATTCAGAATATAAAGAAATCGGTTGAAAGAGCCGGCTTCGTTGTAAAAAACTATATCCTCCAGCCAATTGCATCGAGCGTTTCCGTTCTGGAAGAAAATGAACAGGATCTCGGCGCAGTTCTTATAGATATTGGCGGCGGAACGACCGACGTTGCAATTTATCATGATAAGAGTATTAAGCACACTAAAGTAATCGGCGTTGCTGGCAACCAGGTAACCAACGATATTCGTGAATCGCTGGGTATTGTTTCCGTCGAAGCGGAAAAGTTGAAAAAAGAATACGGCTATGCTCTCGAAGAAGCGATTATAAAGGAAGAAGATATATTTATTAAGGGACCGGGTGCAAGAGGAACTATAAAGATTCCGGTAACGCTGCTTACTCAGATAATCAGTGTCAGAATGAGGGAACTCTTTACAATTATCGATAACGAGCTGAGGCAAACAGGCTTGAAGAATAAAATAAAAGCTGGTGTAGTATTAGCCGGCGGAGGTTCGCTTTTGAGAGGCTGCACGGAACTTGCTGAGGAAGTATTCGGACTTCCTGCGCGTATCGGAGTGCCGATTGAACTCGGAGCCGGTTTATCAAATGAAATTGAAAGTCCGGAATTCGCAACTGTCGCGGGTTTAATTAAAGGCGTACCCGGAGCGACCTCAAGTACAACATGGACTTCTGAGGACGAAAAAAAATCCAAAGGTAAGATGAAAATATCTTCCCTGTTTAAAAAAGTACAAGAATTTTTTGATGAATTATAAATACATAAACCACAACAAGGAGGTATTATGCCATTTGTGACTATCGATAAAGAAGATTCCCTATCTGCAAAGCTTAGGGTTGTTGGAATCGGCGGGGGCGGCTGTAATGCTATTGAAAGCATGATTAAACGGGGGCTTGAAGGCGTTGAGTATATCGCCATTAATACCGATGCCCAGGTGCTCGATAAAAGCAGCGCAAACCATAAATTACAGATAGGAAAAAATCTTACCAAAGGATTGGGAGCAGGTGCGGATCCTAACGTAGGACGAAAAGCAATAGAAGAGGATCGCGACAAAATTTCAAAAATTCTTGAAGGCAGCGACATGGTTTTTGTTACTGCCGGTATGGGTGGCGGCACTGGTACCGGAGGTGCGCCGATAGTGGCTTCAATTGCACAAAGTATTGGTGCATTAGTGATCGGTATTGTTACTAAACCCTTTAAATGGGAAGGTAAAAGGAGAATGGCGAATGCCGAGGAAGGTATTAAAGATTTAAGGCAGTATGTAGACAGTCTGATTGTCATTCCAAACGAACGGATTTTGAATATTATGGATGATTCAGCTGAAGCTTTTGCCGCATTCGATAAACCTAATGAAGTGCTGCATGAGGCAACCAGGGGAATTGCCGAAATTATCACTGTTCCCGGAAAGATAAATGTCGATTTTGCCGATGTGAGATCGGTAATGAATCAGAGCGGGGAAGCATTAATGGGATGCGGTGTTGCATCGGGAGAAAACCGTGCAACTGAAGCCGCTCATAAAGCCATATCCTCTCCGCTGCTCGAAGGAATTAATATCAGAGGTGCGAAAAATATACTGTTGAATGTAACTGCTTCGAAAGATCTTACAATGAAGGAAATAACCGAAGGAAATCAAGTGATTTATGATGCTGCCGGAGAAGAGGCAAATGTAATTTTCGGACTCGTGCAGAAAGACGAGATGAATGAATATGTCTCTTACACCGTAATAGCAACCGGATTCAGTTCGGGGAGCGGTGCTCAGAGCAGAACAGCAATAAAAGATGAGGAAGAAATTATTCCGAAGAAAAAGGTTTCAATAGCTACTGGTTTCAAACCGACAAGATTCGAATTCGATGAGAACGCAGATTTGGATATTCCTACTATCAAAAGAATGGGAGGTACCAGTCAGTCTTTTATGAAGAACGATGAATCACAGGTCAGGCTCGATTTTTTCAAAAGTGAAAGTAAGATAAAAAAAGAGGCTGAATACCAGCAGTCGGGTAATGATGACGACTCATCATCATTTTTAAGAATGATGATGGACTAGACGCTTTATACACATCCCTTTGGAAGGCTGTACGGATTCAACCCTTGTTGTGGTAGATGAGAGTAACGATCTGTACAGCCTTTCATTTATTCAAATATCTTTGCACCCATTTTTATTTTACTCAATTTTTTAATAATCTTCTCTTTCCGATTACAAAATTTTGGGAAATATGTATAAATTAAAAACGACAATTCTGGTACTCTTTGCCACATCGGTGTTTTATGCTCAGAATGCCGGTCAGGTAGGCTGGGTATCGAAATTCGGTCTTGCAGGAGGATTCACACCAATATATTTAATTCCTGACCTGGATGTGCTTAACGAAGCAGCGCTTCAGTTTGAAGTTGAACAATTCAGTTCGTCGGGAATTGTTACATACGGCGGAGCCGGTTACGCTTATCTTATGCTGATAGATAATGTGAGAATCGGGGGGATGGGATTCTCAGGTTCGAAATCTTCATCCAGCGGAGACAAGGAAATTATTTATGGAATCGGCGGCGGTGCTCTTTCGCTTGAGTACACATTCCCGCAGATTAAAAGAGTTGCGCTTTCCGCAGGTCTGCTTTTAGGAAGAGGATCAGTAGATGTTGAGGTATATCAGAATAACGGTGAATTTTCATGGATTGATACCTGGACAGATTTTACCGGTACTGATAAAAAACTAAGAAACAATTCGAGAAAACTTACCAATTCTTACTGGACTATTTCACCCACTTTGAATCTCGATATTCCGGTAAACAGATTCATTGCTTTCAGAATTGGTGCAGGTTATCAGTTGACATTTTACGATGAGTGGAATGTCGATAATAATAAAGAAATAAATGATGTTCCGTCGGATTTGAACGGCAACGCATTTTTTATTCAAACAGGAATATTTTTAGGATTCTTTGCTTTTTAGGAATGATATGAAAAATCTGTTAGTAACCGGTGGTGCGGGATTTATCGGGAGTAATTTCATCAACTATATTCTGAAGAACAGAGATGACGTCTTCATTGTTAATCTCGATAACCTCACATATGCAGGCAACCTCGAAAATCTTAAAGCTTGTGAATTACACAAGAATTATAAATTCATAAAGGGCGATATATGCAGTCGTGAACTGGTTGATGAAATATTCGGCAAGTACAACATTAAGCATGTAATTAATTTCGCGGCGGAATCACATGTAGATAGGAGTATTTTAGGATCTGAAATTTTTTTCACAACCAACGTTATTGGAACAAATGTACTGCTCGAAGCAGCAAGACGTTATGAAGTTGAACGTTTCCTGCAGATATCAACAGATGAAGTCTACGGGAGCCTGGGTCCTGAAGGTTTGTTTACCGAATCGACACCGCTTTCGCCCAACAGTCCTTACTCATCAAGCAAAGCATCTGCCGATCTCATGGCATTATCTTTTCATCATACTTACGGATTGCCGGTAGTTATAACCAGATGTTCAAACAATTATGGTCCGTACCAGTTTCCTGAAAAACTGATCCCATTGATGATAATCAATTCTTTAAACGATAAAAAACTTCCTGTCTACGGTGACGGTCTGAATGTCCGGGACTGGATATATGTTGTGGATCATAATCGTGCAGCAGAACTTGTGTGGGAAAAAGGAACTCCCGGTGAGGTATATAATGTTGGTGCTGAGCAGGAAATGAATAACATCGAGATAATTAAATTGATATTATCATATCTTGGTAAATCAGAAAAACTGATTGAGTATATGAAAGACCGCCCCGGACACGACAGACGTTACGCGATTGACGCATCAAGGATTAAGAATGAACTGGCATGGAAACCTGAATATAAATTTGAAGATGCAATCAAGGAAACCATTGACTGGTATTTGAATAATAAACCGTGGTGGGAGAATATTATTAGCGGCGACTACCGGGATTATTACAGAAACATGTATGAAAAATTTTATAAACATTAATCGAAAAAAATGAAAAGAAAAATTATTCTGTTAATGCTTCTCTTTTCCGCAGCGATGTTCGCTCAGAACATTACCGGAGAAGAAGATAAGAAGGTTGAGGACCCGTTGAGGTCAGTTTCAACCAGCGATACAAAATCCGTACAGGCGTATTATGAGAACCTTTTCTCATCCAAGAAGGATAGGAAGGGTTTGGAACTGATTCCCTCTTTTGATATTCCGAAGGAAGAACTGCTCGAAAAAATTCGTGAGTCCGCTCCACTAGCTGGTCCTATTGATCCTGCAAGCTTTATTACGGGACCGGGAGATATTTTCGACATCAGTATCTGGGGCAATCTTCCGATATCCTATACCTCCATTGTTACACCAGAAGGAAGTCTGATAATACCTACCATAGGTGTTATAGACATTAAGAATAAAACTCTAGAAGAAGTTAAGGCTACGGTTAGCGAAGCCGGGAAGAAAGTCTATGCAAAAAATGAAATATCCACTACCTTGCTTGCCGCGAGAGTTTTCTCGGTTACGGTTGGGGGAGTGGTGGTGAATCCGGGCACCTTTTTCGCTTCGGCCGTGCAGCGGGTAGATCAGGTCATTTATATGGCGAACCTCCAAACTGATCTAACGATAAACAATATATCTTCTGTTCAGTCTGAGGAAAGACAACTCAATCAGCGTTCGGATGTGGTGAAGTATTTCAGGAATGAAGAGCTGCTGGAGAAGAATCTTGAAATGTCGCTCAGAAACATCGTCCTGATAAGGGAAAATGATACTAACACAGTGGACCTTGTACGATATTACGCCACCGGAGATACAAAGTATAATCCTCTGCTAAGAGACGGAGACAGAATTTACGTTCCCAATAAAAGCCTCGAAGCCAACTTCATCGAGATAAGCGGTGAAGTGAGACTGGAAGGAAAGTACGAGTACTCTGAAAACGATTACATAAGTTCGGTATTCAGTATTTGTCAGGGACCGACCTCAGCTGCTGATCTTGAAAATGTTCAGATATACAGAACCGATTTCAGTACGGGCGAATTCAGCAAAACGGTTATTGACCTCGGGGCAGTAATGAAAGGAACAGCCGAGGATTTCCGTCTTAAACCCGGCGACAGAATAGTCATCCGAAAGAAATATCCTCTTGAGGGGGCGCTAGATGTTATAGTCCGCGGAGAGGTGAAATATCCCGGTCTGTATCCGATTGTGAAGGATAAAACGGGTATCCGGCAAATAATTGAAGAGGCCGGCGGGTTCACTCCATATGCTTCACTAAGCGAGGGGAAAGTACTCAGAATGTCGGAGCCTCTTGACGCGGCTGAAACCAATCCCGATTTCGTAAGACTGGAAAATATGAGACTCAGCACACTGAATGAGCGCCAGAGATACTATTTCAATTACGAATCGGCGATTAAGAGAGATTACGTAGCGGTGAATTTCACAGAGCTCTTTGAGAATGGGAATGAATCGTACAACATGACACTTAAGGACGGTGATGTTATACTCATTCCGCCGAAGCAGAATACGATCTATGTCTATGGACAGGTTGCCTACGATGGATTCTATAATTTTGCAGAAGGCAGGGATATTGGATACTATATTAATCTTGCAGGCGGATATTCAGATTTTGCTGATGAAGGTGAAGTAAAAATTATTAAAGCAGGAACAAAAAACTGGATTGATCCGGATGATACAGTTCTTGAGCCGGGGGACGCGATCTGGATACCGCGGGAGATGGATACTGTAGACAAGAATTTTCAGTATTACTTCGACTGGTTCGCGGATGCTGTAGGAGTTGTGGCTGGTGTCGCTACTGTTATTTACGTCTTCATTAGTTCAAATAAATAATAAACAGAGAATACAATATGACCAATCAAATGCCTGATGAATCGGCTAAAGAAACAGTTGGAAGCAGTTTGGTTGAGTTCCTGACTGTACTTGTTAAATACAGAAAATTTCTAATAATATTCATCGGATCTATAACAATTATTGCAACTGCCTATGCCTTGCTTGCGCCGAGATGGTACCTTTCAACAGCAGTTGTTCTTCCTGCCGAACAGACTGACTTACTGGGAGGTATCAGTGGTCTGTCTTCATTGGTAAAAGGATTTTCAGCCTCCAAAGGATTGGCGGGTCTTACTGGCAGTGATGAAACCGATCGGTATATAGCAATTTTACAGAGCGCCACAGTGGTGAATGATGTTATTAAAAAATTTGACCTGCGCAATAATTACGATATGCAGGATGATTATTACGAAAATGTAGTGAAGGAACTTGAGTCAAATATCAATTTTGAGGTTGGAGATGAAGGTCAACTGTTAATCGATGTATATGACAAACACCCGCAGAGAGCTGCAGATATGGCTAATCATTTTGTTGATCTATTGAATGAAATTAATTCCAAACTTCATGTTCTAAATGCCAAAGCGAATAGAGAATTTATTGAAAAAAGATATGAAAAAAATCTTGATGATATTATCTTATTAGAGGACTCTCTTGAGAGTTTTCAGAAAGAATACGGAGTTGTTTCAGTTCCTGAACAGCTCAAAACAACCGTAGAAGCCATGGCTGGCATTTACGGGCAGCTTGCTGAGAAAGAAATAGAAGTTGAAGTATTGAATAAAACGTACGGTAAATCACATCCGTTAACTTCTTTATCTCAAACTGAACTTGATGTGTTGAAAGATAAAATTAATGCTATAAACAGTGGTGCAAATATTAATTCTGATGAAATTAATCTGTTAATTCCATTCAAGAAGGCTCCTGAGATGGCGAAATCGTATTTGAAAATCTACAGAGGCCTGGAAATACAGTACAAGATCCTGGAATTTGTTACCCCGCTTTATGAGCAGGCGAAAGTAGAGGAGGTCAGAAATACTCCCTCCGTTCTGGTACTCGATAGAGCCGGTCCGGCTGAAAGGAAAGCGAAACCAAGGGGGAGCTTGTACGCATTGCTTTCATTCGTCATATCCTTGTCGCTGGGTTTGTTCGCAGTATTCACAATGGAAATGGTTTATCGGATCAGGGAAAGGGATCCTCAGAAGTACGAGTATTTGTTCGGATGGATACAACAGGGTTTCAAGTTACCTATCAGAAAAAATTGATCCAGTTATTACGGTTGAAATGAATCTTAATATAGAAGTCCAGGATTGTAAATGAAAATTCTGCAGGTCAATAATTATGCGCGTGTTGTAGGAGGAGCTGATTCTGTATTTATTAACACCATCAAGTTGTTGACAGACCGGAATCATGAAATAATACCCTTCAGCAGTAACCCGGCAGAAGAAACATTTGAGCGGTACGCTGAATATTTTATCGATTCCCCTCAGGCATATTCAAACAATAATTATTTTTCGGGGATTGTCAATAAGTTCCGAAAATTCTATTCAAAATCAGCGGCCGATTCGCTTGCAAAATTATTGATTGATTTCAACCCTCAGATAGCTCATATACATAATATTCACGGAGTTATTACCTTTTCGATCCTTCCCGTACTAAAAAGATTTGGCATACCCGTTGTCGCAACGATACACGGTTTTAAAAATCTCTGCCCGGCCTATATGTTTCTTGACGGCAAGGGGAAAATCTGTGAAAGGTGTGCGGGCAAACACTACTTTAATGTGGTACTTCGAAATTGCTCCAATGAAAGTGTGATTAAAGATTCACTCCTGATGTTCGACAGTTATTTCCGTGATCTTATATTTCCCATCGATGAGTTTGTAGATCATTATGTTTTTGTAAGCGAGTTCACGAGGCAAAAGTACTGCAGCTACAGACCGGAAGTAAAGGAAAAAAGCAGCGTTATTTACAATTTTGTTGATAATAATGATTATGTGAATGTTCGCGGCGATTATTTTCTATACGCAGGGAGACTCGATAAAGAGAAAGGACTTGCAACACTGCTGTCTGCGTTCAGGGATCTTCCGGATCAGAAACTGATAATAGCTGGAACTGGATCGATGATGGATTTTTTGCGCAATCAGAAAACACATAACGTAGAAATAGCAGGCTACAAAAAGGGCGAAGAGTTAAAAGAACTGATTGGTTCTGCGAAATTCCTGATACTTCCCTCTGAGTGCTATGAGAGTAATCCTATGGTAATACTGGAAGCCTTTTCGCTGGGAACACCGGTAATCGGATCAAATTTGGGGGGGATAGCAGAGATCGTGAAGGAAGGTGTAAACGGGTTCCTGTTTGAACCGAAAAATGTGCAAGTACTGAAATCGGTTGTCAGCAAATGTGATAACATTCAGAATGAAGATTATACGACAATGTGCAGAAACGCACGTGATTATCAGAGGAGCGAGTTTAGTGTCGGGCGGCATTACGAGAAATTGTTAAAAGTATATCGACAACTGGTCTGAATAATGTATTAAACCGCGGTGCAACGATGTCAGGCGTAATCTCAGTTATATATAAAAACTCCTTCTATTCGATGGTCTCGATCGTTCTCCGATTAATAGCAAACGTGATTGTCTTCTGGGCGGTGGCGAGGTATTACGGTCCAGAGGTATTCGGACAATTCTCGCTGGCTCATACAATAGCTACGTTGTTTATTCTGCTCGGTGATTTCGGTCTGGATGTTCTGATAACAACCGAAATCGCTCAGAACAAGCAAAAGGCACGTCAGTATTTTCAGTTATACTTTCCGATTAAACTGGTTCTCTGTGTACTCGGATTAATAATAATGTGGTCAATCAGCGTTTTAAGCAATCTTTCACCTGAGAGCCGTCAGTTGTTGTATATCTTCAGTTTTCTGACCGTGTTCACAACAGTCACTAATTTTACTTTCGCGGTATTCAAGGGTTTTGAGCGCCTTGAATACGAGACCAGAGTTTCAATGATAGCAAACTTCTCTCTGCTGTTGCTTATTGTTGTAATGATATATTTGAATGCGGGTATATTTATAATCAGTTTTGCTTTTATTTTCACGCGCCTGGTAGCACTTTTTTTCGGAATGAGTTTTCTCAGAAATTTCATCGACGGCTTCAGTTTCAGAATGTCGCTTGAGAGTATTGTAAAGGTGAAATCGAAAATTCTGGTCTTTGGCACGCATCTTTTATTCAGTTATCTTTTTTTTCAGCTTGACACGATATTAATCGCGTTCTTAAGGAATGAAACAGAAGTGGGCATTTATCAGTCTGTTATTAAAATTGTTATGCTGCCCTTAATAATCCCCGAAATATTAATAAACGCCATGATGCCGGTGTTGAGTCGGTATTATATAAGCGACGCCGCCGAGTGGATTAAGCTGAGCAGGATTATGAACAAGATACTTCTCGTCTCTTCCTGCGTGATACTTGTCTTTCTAGGTATATATGCAGAGGAGCTCATAATTGCTATTTACGCCAAAGAATCCTTCCTGACCGCTGTTCCTGTTCTACAGATATTTGCCGTCACTCTCTTCATTAGGTTTAACGGTGAAACGAGCGCATTAATGCTTACTACCTCGAACAGGCAGAATATTAGGATGACTGTGGTGATAGTTGCCTCTATTATTAATATCATTCTGAATTTTATCCTGATCCCTCGATACGGTATTATTGCCGCTGCTTTGGTTTCTTTCATCACGAATTTTGTAGTAATTTCGGTTTATATATATTTCAACTCTCATTTTCTGAATTGGCTTGTTAACGCAAGATTTATTTCTTTTTTGGGAGTTTCTGCATTTATCGCATTTGTAATAACAGAGTCGTATGATAAAATCAGTTTTTATTTTGCGCTTCCGATACTTGTTATCTCCTTCGCAGCGATCGGGTATTTTATTCTGTTTACAAAGGAGGAAAAGGAATTAATGTTTTCCGGAAAAATCAGACTTGTTAGAATAAAAGGAAGTGATTAATCAACATGTCGATAGTAACTATAACATGTTTCATCATTTTCACGTTTCTACTTTTAACGTTTCTGAGAAGAAATGCAGATCTGCTTTCACCCGGAAGGCTATTTCTTCTGGTCTGGATGCTCGTGATTGGATTGGCTGATTTGAAGTTCAGCAGACTGCAGGTCGACTGGTCAATTTACAGCTGGGCAGTTTTGTTCATCTGCGTTATCTCAGTTTCGGTTGGTTTGTACGGCGGATATGTCCTTAATTTTAACAGAAGAATATTCAATATTCGTGAAATAAGAAAAGCAGCGATGACTGCAGAAATTGACACGCCTTTTCTTTTTAAGGCTATTATTGTGCTTTTTATTGCCTATTCAGTCTCCTATTTCGTTTCCTATCTGGTAATCGGATATATCCCGGCATTTACGGCTATTCCTGATCTTTATAGAATTAACTGGGGAATTTTTGGTTTTGGTCTGTTCATTCAATCCTTTCCGGTGCTGATTTATTTAATTGTGATCTATTTGCTTCTGGCTGAAAGAAACAAACTGAAAAAATACACTTTATCAATCATACTTCTATTTAGTTTTGCATCGTATTTTTTTCTGCTTCAGAGATACTACATAGTGTTCGCTCTTATTCTGCTTTTAAGTTTTCTTTATTACGCAAGCGATAAGCTTAATATGAGAAATGTGTTGATTCTGCTGGGTTTGATCGGATTATCCGTGTACGGTATTTCGTTAATCCGGCTCAGTAAAGTTGCTGTGAATTTTCTTTATTATGTAAGTCAGATGAAATTTGATATTGCTTATGCTGTCTTCACGGAACCGTATATGTACCTTACGATGAATCTTGAAAACTTTGCCAACGCCGTTGAAAGGCTGGATATTTTTACATATGGTTACTTCACTTTTGATTTCATATTCGCACTATCAGGATTAAAGCACTGGCTCAGCGAATATGCATCCATTGAATCTTTTCCGCATATCGTAAGCGTTAACTACAATACTTATACGATGTTTTTTATTTACTACAGGGATTTTGGAGTTCTCGGTTTAAGTGTGATTAGCTTGTTTATGGGACTGATCATGTCAATTGTCTATTACAGAATGAAAAGATCTCCAGATCTAAACACTATTTCAACCTATGCGATTGTGGTTTTCGTTATTCTGTTTTCATTTTTTGTCCCGATTGTTTCATGGCTGCATTTCGTCTTCAATACAATACTCATATACCTTATTACAAGGAGAATTGTACTAAAGAAAGCAGTCGCCTAGCGAATTCCTTTGTATAGACTGTGGAGATCAATTCTGTATTTATTATCGTTCAGCAATTTGTCTATGTCCTGCATCGAATTCTTAAGGATACTAAGTTCCGATTCGTAGTTATTCAATATGTCCTGAAGGGACTCGCTCCAAGAAACCGCATTATTTCTCTCATAAGTCTTTCCGCATTTAATCACCTGCTCAATAATTTCCTTCATTCCTCCAAGATCCGGTACGAGAGGAATAACACCAAGTGAGGCAGCCTCAAGTATCGTCATGGGTGCATTTTCATAGCAGCTTGAACTGAGGCAGAAAATCCTGGCTTTCGATACTTCCTCAAACAAAAGATCTTGCGGCATGAAAGGTTTAAAAATAATATCCTCATTTTTTCCGGTCATCTGCCTCAGGCGTACTTCCTCTTCGCCCTCGCCTATTAATAAAAGCCTGAAACCTTTTTCGTCTGATCTCTTCCACTTAAGAAACGCTTCAATCAGAAATCCGAGATTCTTTTCTCTGGAAAACCTGCCGAAATAACAAATGAGGTTCCCCTTCTTCTGAAAATTCTCAGGCAGCTCAAGTGTAACGGGATTTCGCAGAAGCTCAATTCTGGTAACCGGAATATTATCTTCTGCAAGTTTTCGTGCCAGAAATTCACTCGGACAGATGAATTTATCGACAATATCTCTGTGCCGGAGAAGGCTGTTGGATACCAGGCTTCGGACTCCTTTTATGATAGAAAAAAGAATTCCCCGCCGATCGCATTTATCCGTAAAGATGCTCAGTTTCAATTTCTTACCGATGCATTTTTCACAGATCTCATTTCTGCTATTGTTGTATAAACTGGAATTTGGGCAAATAAGATGATAATCATGAATGGTTTGAACAACAGTCAGTTTTCTCTTTCTCCGCTGCATCTTTATTGCCAGAAGTATCGAAGGTGAGATTGCCGAAAAAAAACCGTGAAGGTGAATGATGTCCACGTGATTATTGTTCAGATAATTTCTAAGCAGCAAGAAGTTGTGTAGTGAAAATATATAATTAATTGCTCCTGCAAATTGGGAGTTAATTTCCCAAGACCGGAACGGAATATCGGGTATACTATTACCGCCGTCTGATTGCACAAAGCCGCTGACTATTTTAACATTATCATACGGTCTTCTCGAAATGTTAAAGACGGTTTCCGCTCCGCCTTTCTTTTCATAGTTGTTGATATGAAGAATGTTCATAAGTGCTTATTCAAATCAAAAGTTTTAAGTAAAATAATCATTTCAGATGTCAATAATCCGGACGCATTTTAATATGTCCTTATGTCGAAAATAATATTATTTTTAACCATTTATTATAACTTTTTAATTCATTCTAGATGAAGATACTCTATCTGCTGTCTCGTGTTCCGTACCCCATCGATAAGGGTGATAAATTACGAGCGTACCATCAGCTTCGAATTCTGAAGAAATCGAACGAGATCAGTTTGTTCTGTCTTAACGACAGTAAAGGAATGAATATCGAGCCGGATGAACTTCTTAAAATCGCAGACAGGTATGAAATCTTTTCATTATCAAAATTAAAAATTGTTATTAATTTGCTCGAAGCGGTATTTTCCAACCTTCCTTTTCAGACATATTATTTCTATTCGAAAAGAATACAGAATGAACTCATTCGAACAATAAGTGAATTTAAACCTGATATTATCGTATGTCAGTTGATCAGAATGGCCAAATATCTTGATGAGGGTGTTAATGTACCTGTAGTAATTGACTATGTTGACGTTTTGTCGAAAGGTCTCGAACGCAGGGAACAAAGTTCAATGGGAATAATAAGACAAATTTTTAAAGCAGAGCATAAACGTGTTCTGGATTATGAAAAGTATGTGTTCGAAAAGTACAGGAATGCCGTAATTATAACCGAAAACGACCGGGATGAACTGCCTTTAATTGACAGGAATTTGATCAAAATAGTCCCCAACGGGATTGACACCCAGAACTTTAAGAGAACGCCTTCTGAAAAGGATATTGATCTTATTTTTGCAGGCAATATGTCGTATCCGCCCAATATAGATGCGGTTGAATTCATTGTAAAAAAAGTTCTGCCTATCATTAGAACCACACATCCGGGAATAAATTTTTATATTGTCGGATCCTCTCCGTCCGCAAGAATACGAAAACTTCAGAGCAGGAATGTTATAGTAACCGGCTGGGTGAAAGACATAAAGCATTTTTACAACAGAGCTAAAATTTTTTTGGCTCCCATGCAGATCGGAACAGGTCTCCAAAACAAAATTCTCGAAGCAATGTCGATGTCAATTCCATGCATTATTTCATCTCTGGCACAAAGGGGAATTCAGGCAGAGAACAATGAAAACCTGTTCGTAGCGGATGATCCGGTAAAAATTTCCGAATTGATTGTAAAACTCCTCGGAGATACAGAATTGAGAGAAATAATCGGTGAGAAGGGGCGGCGTTTCGTTAGTGAAAGATACGACTGGAACGTCATTGTAAAAGAATTTGAGAATTATTTGTCAAACATAGTTAATAATACAGATCATGAAGTTTAACTACATCGTTATCGGAGCGGGCATTGTAGGGCTCGCTGCGGCCTACAAGATATTACTGAGATCGCCGGGCGCATCCGTGCTCGTTATTGAAAAGGAAGAGGATGTTGCACAGCATCAGACAGGTAACAACAGCGGTGTGATTCACTCTGGCATTTATTATAAACCGGGTAGTTTAAAGGCATTGAACTGTCGCAAAGGATACCGGCAGCTTCTTGAATTCTGTGATGAGCACGATGTAAAATATGATATCTGCGGTAAAATAATTGTTGCCGCAAATGATGCCGAAATTCCTCTCCTTGAAAACATTTATCTGAGAGGTATCGAAAACGGTCTTGAAAACTTAAAAAGACTCGAAGCAAAAGAACTTAAAGAATATGAACCGAATGTGAAAGGCGTATCGGGAGTCTTTGTACCGCAGACGGGTATAATTGATTTTAAAGAAGTCTGCATCAGGCTAAAAGATTTTTTGTGTTCACACGGAGTTGAATTTAAATTTAATGAAATGGTTGAGGATATCAGAAATAGTAATCCTGTGTTTGTAAGAACACAACGGAATGAGTACTTCACCGAATTCCTTGTTACTTGTGCCGGTCTTCACTCGGATAAATTGGCAGCATTGACTGAAGAAAATATAGACTTCAGGATAATACCATTTCGCGGGGAATATTATAAGTTGAAGGATGAGAGAAAAGATTTTGTAAAAAATCTTATTTATCCGGTTCCTAATCCCGATTTCCCTTTCCTTGGTGTTCATTTTACGAGAATGATTAATGGTGGGGTTGAATGCGGACCGAATGCAGTGTTTTCGTTTAAGCGCGAAGGGTACAGTAAAACCGATTTCAGTATCACTGATACATTTAATTCACTTACCTGGCCGGGTCTTCATAAAGTTGCAACAAAATACTGGAAAATCGGTCTGGGTGAATTTTACCGTTCATTCAGTAAACGTGCATTTGTTAAAGCGCTGCGAATACTTCTTCCGTCTATTTCCGAAAATGATTTAACAGCCGGAGGCTCAGGTGTACGTGCGCAAGCCTGCGACAGAAGAGGCGGTTTGATGGATGATTTTTATATATTAGAAAACAAAAATATTTTTCATGTTTGCAATGCACCTTCACCCGCGGCAACTGCTGCATTAGCCATCGGTGAATATATTGCTGATAAAGTAATTAAACACTAGCTCTTGATGCATCTTGAACAAAAAGATTGAGAAAATATTTGTACTCTCCGTTGACTTCTTTACTATTAATCTGGCAGGTATATTATATTTCTATTTCAGAGTGGAAAGCGGTCTGTTCGATCTTATAACAGAACCGGTATTTGTACTTTCGGTTGTGGCTATTTACACATACTGGCTTCTTATTTTTATCTTCGTAGGAATGTACAGAACCTGGTTTGCTGCTTCACGCTTCGATGAATTGTCTACTTTGTTCAAAGCAAGCTTTGTAGGAATTTTCCTGCTGTTTTTCCTAATTCTCTATGATGATTATTCAAAAGGTGTCAGTTCTGAAAATCGATTCCTGATTTTTATCTACTGGGGAATATTCCTCGTTGCCGTTAGTGCCGGCAGAATATTGGTGAGAAGCATTCAGCGTAATCTTTTAATAAAAGGGGTCGGAAGAAGGAATGCTGTAATTGTCGGTTTCAACAGCAAGGCAAACAACATGCACAAAACAATTAATGCATCAAGAGGGCTGGGGATTGATGTTGCCGCTTATCTGGCTGTTGACGAAAATAATATTGGCAAGGAATTCTCCGGAGCTAAGGTAGTAGACACATATAAAAAGATAAAAGAGACTATACATAAATATAACATCAAAGAAATTATACTTGCTCTGGAAAAAAATGAAGAGGATATTCTGCTTACCGTCGTGGGTGAAGTCGATACGGAAAACGTATCAATTAAAATAATTCCTGATTTATACGAGATCATAAGCGGTCAAGCACGTACTTCACAGTTGTACGGATTTCCTCTCATCGATATAATGCCTCAGCTGATGCTGGAGTGGGAGAAAAAGATTAAGAGATTAATGGATATATCCATCTCTCTGCTTATATTGTTTATATCATCACCAGTCATTCTTTTCACTTCAATAGCCATAAAAATTGACAGCAGAGGACCTGTCTTTTATAAGCAGGAAAGATCAGGGCTTAACGGCAGAATCTTTAAGATGATTAAATTCAGATCAATGGTTGTTGATGCGGAAAAACTGAGCGGACCGGTCTGGTCGTCTAAAAACGATCCTCGTGTTACAAAAGTTGGGAAGTTTATCCGTAAGGTGAGAATAGACGAACTGCCGCAGCTGATTAATGTGCTCAAAGGCGATATGAGTCTGGTGGGACCCCGACCCGAAAGACCTTTCTTTGTTGAACAGTTATCCAGAGAAATTCCTCTTTATAAAAGGCGGTTAAAAGTAAGACCGGGGTTAACGGGCTGGGCACAGGTTAAACATAAATATGATGAAAGTGTAGAAGATGTTAAAACAAAATTGAGATACGATTTATTTTATATAGAAAACATGTCGCTTCGAAACGATCTGAAGATTTTGTTCAGAACTATTTTTGTAGTATTATTTGGCAAAGGACATTACCAATAGAGAGTGTTAAATATGGCAAAAACAATTGTAATTATTCCTACTTATAATGAGATCGATAATATTAAAAAAATTATTCCGAAGGTATTTGAGTTTCTGCCAGAAACGGATATTCTTGTGGTAGATGATAACTCACCCGACGGAACAGGCAGTTATGTTGAAGATCTCACCGGATCGGATGGCAGAATCAAATTGATAAGACGCTCAGGTAAACTCGGTCTCGGAACAGCTTATGTTGAAGGATTTAAATATATGCTGGCGAACGGATACGATCTTGCTTTTCAAATGGATGCGGATTTTTCACACGATCCGAAAGAACTTGTTAATATGACAAAAGAGATAGAGAACGCTGACCTGGTAATCGGAAGCAGATATATCACTGGTGTTAATGTAATCAATTGGCCTATGCGCAGACTGCTTTTGAGTTACTTCGCAAATAAGTACACCAAGATTGTAACAGGTATACCGGTATGCGACGCAACGGGCGGATTCAAATGCTTCAGGAAAAAAGTTCTGGAGTCTATAAATCTGGATGCGATAAAATCAAACGGATACTCCTTCCAGATTGAGATGAACTTTAAAGCCTGGAAGAAAGGGTTTAAGATAGTTGAAATACCAATAATTTTTTATGACAGAATGGAAGGTAAGTCCAAAATGTCTAAGAAAATTGTAAGAGAAGCAGTGTTGATGGTTTGGAAGTTGAGGTTTAAGAGTATTTTCGGATTAATAAAATAACTTTAATGAAATGACCGACATCTCCATAATTATAGTTAATTATAATGTAAAGGAGTATCTTAATAATCTTCTGAATTCGCTGGAAAAAGCATCCGGTAATTTGCGAACTGAAATTATAGTTGTTGACAATGCTTCTTCGGACGGCAGTGCCGAAGAAATTCCTTCAAAGTTTCCTGCGATTAAATTCCTGAGGAATGAAAAGAATCTGGGATTCGGGAAAGCCAACAATCAGGGATTGGAATTAGCAAATGGGGAATACATTCTTTTAATAAATCCTGACACAATCGTTAAGGAAGATACGATTGAAAGATTAATTCAATTTCTTGAGGCAAATCCTGATGCTGGGATGGTAAGCTGTAAAGTTCTTAATCCTGACGGTACACTTCAGCTAGCTTGCCGAAGAAGTTATCCTACTCCCTGGGTATCGTTTTCTAAAATAACGGGTTTAAGCCACCTTTTTCCGAAAAGCAAGTTATTTGCAAAGTATAATCTTACCTATCTAGATGAAAACGAGATCAACGAGGTTGATGCTATCTCCGGAGCGTTTATGCTTTTCAGAAGAAATATTTATAATGAAATCGGCGGCTTCGACCCTAAGTTTTTTATGTACGGCGAAGACCTGGATTTCTGCTACCGCATACAGCAGGCAGGTTATAAAATTTATTATGTCCCTTCAACAGAAATTATTCATTATAAAGGTGAAAGCACTAAGCGCAGCAATCTTGATGAAACCAAAGTATTCTACGACGCGATGCATCTTTTCGTTCAGAAGCATTTCTCGTCATCATTCCTTGTAAAGTGGATATTGAAATTCGCCATCGGTTTAAGAAAATCTGCAGCATTTGCCAACAGATATAAACTTCCGGCAGTTTCTTTTTTTATAGATTTACTAATCTTCATCGCTGCCTTTATTCTTGCGGAAAATATCTACTCGAATGAATCATGGAGAGGTATACCCTATGATGTTAAACCATGGGTATATATCGTCCCTGCAATAATTCAAGGTGTAATCAGTCTCGTAGCGGGAGCTTATAAGAGAACCGCAATTTCCGTACTCAGAACATTCATTGCTCTTTTTTTCGGTATTATAGTTCTATCTGCGCTCACTTTCTTCTTTAAGCAGTATGGCTATAGCCGGGCTGTTCTGCTTATCTGTTACGCCTTTTTGGGTGTGGGTCTTGTATTATGGCGAATATTCGCTAAGTTGTATTTTAAAGTCGGTCTTGTAGAATATAAAAACAGAAACAATACACTGATTGTCGGCACTAAATCGGGTGTCGGTGAACTTATTAACAGAATGAACAGAACAGTATCCGGAATGTATAAAATAAAAGGTTTGATAGGAAATGATCAGAAAATGATGGGTGAAAAAATTGGTAATTTTAGCTTCATCGGATCGACTGAAAACCTGAGAAAAATTATTGAAAAAGAAAAAATTCAGAACATTGTTTTCAGTACTGCAGATATAAGCTACGAAAAAATATTTTCTCTTGTTACCGAATGTCAGGGATTAAATGTTCAATTCCTTGTTGCCGGATCAGGTCAGGATTACCTCGTTGGAAAATCCGAAATCACAAGTCTGGAAGAAATACCTTTTACACGGCTTTTCTACAATATTTCAGATCCGGGGCATAAACTGCTTAAAGGAATTCTTGATTTGAGCGTTTCGGTACCGGTTCTGCTTTTTGTTTATCCTTTCATATATTTTTCTACGAAAGTCTCAGGTAAAAAAAGTAAATTTGCTGAGTTTGTTTTACAGATTCCCAAGGTTCTTGTATTCAAAAAAAGCCTGGTAGGTCCTGAAAAGACTTCATTTTACGATGGTCTTTATATTGGGCGGACTGGACTTACCGGATTCTGGAATCTTGAATCTGCATCAGATGGTAGCGATGAAGAAACAAACAAGCTTAATTTATATTACGCAAAGAATCAGAACATCTGGCTAGATATCGATATATTAGGTAAAACACTATCAAAGTATTTATTGAGAGGAGATTAAATGGCGGGGAATGTATTGGATTTTGAGAAGCCGATTGCCGATCTTGAAAGCAAGATCAGCGAAATGAAAAAGTACGAAGATAATCTTGATATAAAGGAAGAAATTTCGCGTCTCGAAGAAAAGGTATTTAAACTAAAACAGAATATTTACAACGATCTCACAAGATGGCAGAGAGTTCAGTTAGCCAGACATCCGGAACGCCCTTACACGCTGGATTATATATTCATGATGACAAAGGATTTTGTAGAGCTTCACGGCGACAGACTCTACCGTGATGACAAAGCGATAGTGGGTGGATTTGCAACCCTCGATGAATACAAGGTGATGATTATAGGACAACAGAAAGGCAGGGATACAAAATCAAACCTCTACAGAAATTTTGGCATGGCAAATCCTGAAGGCTACCGTAAAGCGCTTCGCCTGATGAAACTGGCTGAAAAATTTAATAAACCAATAATCACCTTAATCGATACACCAGGAGCATATCCGGGCTTGGAAGCCGAGCAGAACGGACAGGCTGAGGCAATTGCAAGAAATTTATTTGAGATGAGTCTGCTTAAAGTACCTGTGATTGTTGTTATTATTGGTGAAGGTGCCAGCGGCGGCGCACTGGGAATAGGCGTGGGCGATAGAATCTTAATGCTCGAAAATACCTGGTATTCAGTTATTAGTCCGGAATCCTGTTCAAGTATTCTCTGGAGAAGCTGGGAGTATAAAGAACAGGCAGCCGAAGCGCTGAAGTTAACGGCAAAGGATCTTTTGGAATTCAGGCTTATTGACCGGATTGTTCCTGAACCTTTGGGCGGTGCGCACAAAGATCATAAAACAACAGCCGAAACACTTAAACAAGTTTTGAAAGAAGAACTGGCAGGACTGGTAAAATTAAAATCCGATAAGCTGGTGCAGAGCAGATTGGAAAAATTCTCCAGGATGGGAGTTTACGAAGAATAAAAGATGATAAGTAATAAAACTACTTTACGTGTCCGCTATGCTGATACTGATAAAATGCAGTTCGTTTACAATGGCAAGTACTTTGAATATTTTGAGGTCGGCAGGACAGAGTTGTTGAGAAGTTATGGTCTGCCCTACATCGAGGTTGAGACAAATGGATTTCAACTTCCTCTCATTGAAGCTGGTGTAAAATTCAAACAACCTGCATATTATGATGATATTCTGGAAGTTGAAACAAAGGTATCAAAACTGAAAACGCCTAAAGTTCATATTGAATATATCATCCGCAGGCAATCAACAGGTGAAGAACTTGCGGAGGGTTTTACTGACCATGTGTTTATAGATATCGCATCAAAAAAAGCGGTCAGACCTCCGGAATTTTATCTCAGAAAGCTTGCTCAATTCTTCGATGAATAGTCCCTGTCAAATTAATTAATTGAATTTTTTTGGGATTGGGTTTAAAAATTTATGTTCGATAAAATCAAACAGCTTTCGAAAGAAACGCTTGTCTACGGCATCAGTAATATAGTCGGCAGATTTTTAAATTTTCTGCTGGTGCCGTTTTATTCGCACGTGTTTGCACCTTCGGAGTTCGGCGAGTTTTCGCTTGTCTACGCATATTTAACTTTTTTGAACCTCATTTATATTTACGGGATGGACGCGGCATTTCTTAAGTATCACTCTCTGGCTGAAGCGGAACAAAAGAAAGATACATTCTCAACTGGTATTTTAACGGTTATTATTACTACAGCGATATTCTCGGTAATATTTTTTCTGCTTAGGGAACCTTTCAGAAACCTCGTAGAACTGAGTATTGATTACAGTAATATTATTACTTATGTCATCCTGATTCTTTTCCTCGATACAATAGCCCTTATTCCGTTTGCAAATCTCAGGTTGCAGAACAGACCCGTTAAATTCGCATTTATTAAAACGGGAAATATAATCGTAAACATAAGTTTCAATTTTATATTAATACTGGGATTTAATTTCGGGATAGAAGCTATTTTCATCAGTAATCTGTTTGCTTCTCTGTTTTCATTAATAGCGCTTTCTTCCGACATATTTAAGAATCTGCAGTTTAAAATTACGAAATCCACGCTGCTCAGAATGCTTAAATTCGCACTGCCTTATCTGCCCGGTAGTCTCGCGGCTATGTTTGTGCAGGTAATAGACGTGCCGATTATTGAAATGCTGACCGACAAAGAAACTCTGGGCATTTACAGAATGAACTACAAACTTGGTCTTGTGATAATGCTCATTGTTTCGATGTTCAATTACGCCTGGCAGCCTTTTTTCTTAAACAATGCAAAAGAAGAAAATGCAAAGGAAATTTTTGCTAAAGTGTTTACGATTTTTTTAATTGCATTAAGTGGGATATGGATTATACTGACCCTTTTCATCGATGATGTGGTAACTTCAACTTTATTCGGCGCGGGTCCTATCCTCGGGCAGAAATATCACGAAGGTTTGTATATTATTCCCGTTATTCTTCTGGCTTATATTTTTTACGGAATGTATTCCAATTTCACGGCAGGGATTTATATAAAAGAAAAGACTAAATATTTTCCGTTGGTTACAATCACCGCAGCAGCGGCTAATGTGGGAATTAATTTATTACTTGTTCCCGGAATAGGAATTATGGGAGGCGCTGTTGCTACACTGGTAAGTTATATAATAATGGCTGCCGGACTTTTCATTGTCTCGCAGAAGTTTTACCGGATACAATATGAATATTCAAAGGTAATTAAAATAATGCTAATGATAGCCGGGGTAGTTCTCATCTATTATTATCTGTCATATTATGAACTATTGACAATATATATTAAGATATTTATTCTTTTCGGTTTTGCCGTTTCATTTTTGTTGCTTAAAATAATTTCTCTAAAAGAATTAAAAACATTGTTTGTAAAATTAAAAATAACCGGTTAATTAAATTATGACTGAAAATATAAACGTGCATATAAAGAAAGTATCGGATAATTTTAATGATTTACCTCTTCCAGGTTATGCTACCGATGGCAGCGCTGGTGTTGATCTGAGGGCAGCTCTTGAAGAACAGATTGTGTTAAGGTGCGGCGATATTAAAATGATCCCAACCAATCTGATGGTAGAGATACCGGATGGCTTTGAGCTGCAGGTAAGACCGCGCAGCGGACTGGCGGCAAAGCACGGCATCGGTATTTTAAACTCCCCGGGCACCATTGATTCCGACTACCGCGGGGAAATAAAAGTAATACTTTTTAATTTTGGTGACGAAGAGTTCATCATAAAACGCGGAGACCGGATTGCACAAATGGTGTTGAATAAATATTATAAAATTAATTTTACTGAAAAAACCGATCTCAATTCCAGCAGCCGCGGTGAAGGGGGATTCGGTCATACAGGTAAGGAGTAGGAAGGAGTTTTCCATAAATGTGTGATTTTGTTCATCTGCATAATCATTCGCACTATAGCCTGCAGGATGCTGCATGCACTGTCGATTCGCTGGTTGCTGCCACTGTTGAAAATAAAATGGATGCTGTTGCGCTTACAGATCACGGGGTTATGTATGGTGCAACCGAATTTTATAAAAAAGCTAAGAAAGCCGGTGTTAAACCGATTATAGGTGTCGAAGCTTATATCGTCAGAGAAGGTTCCAGGTTTGATAAAGGAAGTGATGAAATTATCGGGCGCCGGAGAGCAAAGACATATAATCATATAGTTCTGCTGGCTAAGAATCTTACGGGTTATAAAAACCTGATTAAGCTCACATCAATAGGTCATAAAGAAGGATTTTATTATAAACCCAGAATTGACTACGAAGTGCTTGAGGAATATAAGGAGGGAATTATATGTACTTCAGCATGCCTGGCTGGTCCTGTTTCGATGCATCTGATCAACGGGAACTATGATCTGGCAAAAGCTGCGGCAGTAAAGTATAAGAATATTTTTGGTGATGATTTTTATCTTGAGGTTCAGGACCACGGTCTGCCTAACGACAAAGCAATACTCGAGGGAATGCCCAGACTTTCAAAAGAACTTGGGATAAAACTGATCGCCACCAACGATATACATTATATTAAAAATGATCATTCAATAGCGCATAACATTCTTCTTCTGCTGGGCGATAAAACCGGATCAGCTGATTATACCGATCTCCGCTATAAAACTGATCAGGTGTATTTTAAATCTGCCGATCAAATGAAAGCACTCTTTAAACATCAGCCTGATGCGATAGAAAATACACTGGAGATCAGTGATAAAATCCAACTCGATCTGAACTTCAGTGAATTCCATTATCCTGTATTCCCAATTCCTGATGATTCCAAAGCATCTTCTCTGGATGACTATTTTGTGCAACTCTCTGAAGAAGGATTGCAAAAACGTTTTTCAAAGATATCGCCGGAAATTCAGGACAGGTTTAATTATGAAATAGATATAATTAAAAGGATGGGATATTCGGGGTATTTCCTGATTGTGCAGGATTTTATTAACGCTGCTAAAAATCAGGGCATCCCAGTCGGTCCCGGACGAGGCAGCGCCGCCGGCTCTCTTGTTGCTTATTCATTGGGTATTACAAATGTTAATCCTCTTGATTACGATTTGCTTTTCGAAAGATTTCTTAATCCGGCAAGAAAATCTATGCCCGATATTGATGTTGACTTTGCGGATGACCAACGCAACGCAGTAATTGAATATACAAAGAATAAATACGGCGAAAATTCGGTTTCGCAAATAATCACCTTTAACAGGCTCTCTTCCAAAGCAGTGCTGAGAGATGTTGCAAGAGTACTTAAGATTTCTATTCCTACAGTCAATAACATAACTAAATATATACCTTCGAAGTTCGGAAGAGTATTCACTCTCGATCAGGCTCTTCAGGAAGTTCCGGAACTGAAATGGGTGCGTGATTCGGATGATCCGCAGATTCAGGAGTTGATAAAATACGCAAGAATACTTGAAGGTATGAACAGGAACTCATCGAAACACGCAGCAGGTGTTGTTATTACTCCCGGCGATGTTACGGATTTTGTGCCGCTCGCACGCAACTCAGACGGTGAACTTGTAACGCAGTATAATATGAAAGAACTCGATAATGTCGGGCTTCTTAAAATGGATTTCCTCGGACTCAGAACCTTAACCATAATACGCGACACAATAGATCTCGTAAAAAAGAACCGGTCTCAGGAACTGATGATCGATGATATTCCGCTCAATGATCAATCGACATATGAATTGTTTGCCAAAGGTCAGACAACCGGTGTCTTCCAGTTTGAATCCTCGCCTATGAGGGAATATCTCAAAAAGCTTAATCCTCAGAGTATTACTGATCTTTCGGCTATGAATGCGCTTTACCGTCCTGGTCCGATGGAATTTATCGATGAGTTTATAGACCGGAAACACGGACGCAAAAAAATTGAATACCCGCATCCTGTTCTTGAACCGATCCTGAAAGAAACATACGGCATAATCGTATATCAGGAACAGGTAATTCAGATAGCAAATAAAGTTGCCGGCATGACTTTAGCGGAAGCCGATTTGCTCAGAAGGGCAATGGGAAAGAAAGACCTCCAGGCGATGAAAGAACAGGAAATTAAATTCGTTGAAGGTGCAGTCAAACAAAATATTCCTCAGAAAGTTGCAGAGGACATTTTTATATTAATCGATAAGTTCGCAAACTACGGTTTTAATAAAAGCCATGCTGTGGCTTACAGTATTGTGGCATATCAGACCGCTTATCTTAAAGCGCATTTCCTTCCGGAATTTTTAGCAGCTAATCTCACAAACGAATATCAGAATACAGATAAGGTAACGATATTTCTCGAGGACTGCAGGAAGTTGAAGGTTGAAGTTGAGAAACCCAGAATAAATAAACCTTCGGTTTATTTTAATGTGGAGAAAAGCAAAATAATATTCGGTATGTGTGCTCTGAAAAACGTCGGGGTAAATGCAGTTGAAGAAATCAGATCCAGAAGAGAAGCGCTTGGAAGGGATTTTACCAGCCTGTATGATTTTTGTTCTAATGTAGATACCAGAATTGTAAATAAAAGAGCACTGGAGGCATTAGTACAGGCGGGAGCTTTCGATGGTCTCGGAGCCTCGCGTGCGCAGAATTTTGCAGCAATAGAAAATGCTCTCTCATTCGGAAACAAGGTACAGTCATCCACATTAAACGCGGTTGAAAGTCTTTTCGGTGGGATGGAAGAAGCCATTGGAATACAGGAACCCAGACTTCCTGAAGTGGAAAGATGGTCGGACCAGGAAAAGCTGAAAAGAGAACGTGAAGTACTGGGCTTTTATCTTTCTGATCATCCGTTGAGGAAATACGAACTTGAATACAGATCCTTTGCAACAGTTCATCTTGGCGAATCGGATACATTCAATAAAAGCGATGTTGTTGTCGCCACCGGCGTAATAACGGAAGTGAGAACAAAGATAGACAGGTCTAATAACACTATGGCATTCTTCAAACTCGACGATTTCAGCGGCAGTTGTGAATGCCTGATGTTCTCAAAAGTCTATAAGGACTGCAGCGATTTTATCAGGCAGGAATCTACAGTTCTCGTCAAAGGCAGGCTCGAAAGCAGCGGCGATGCTATTAAACTTCATATTGATGAAGCTATACCGCTGGAAGAAGCCAGGCAGAGAATGACACAAAAAATTATATTGTTTGTTGACGAAAAAAAACATGATAATGAGACTATTTTGAATCTCAAAGGAATATTGCAAAAGTACGAAGGCAGTATTCCCGTATTTTTATGCGTAAGAAACACCGGACCTACAAGGGACTTCTATATCGATTACAAAGTCGACCTAAATGATGAATTACTCACCGAAATTACATACCTGCTGGGAGAGCAGAGCGTGCATTTATCGGCGATTTGATTATTTGATTTACCGAATCAGATTTATTAAGTTTGGCTTCACTATTTATCAATAAACATTTGGTTTGTAATGGTACAGAAATGGGCTTTAATTCTGGGTGCTTCCAGCGGTTTCGGTGGCGCCTGTGCGATAGATTTAGCTAAAGCTGGTTATAACATTCTGGGCATTCATCTGGACAGACAGGTGAATATGCCTAAAGTAAATACTATAATAAAAAAAATTCAAAACTCGGGTCGCAAGGCGGTATTCTATAATATAAATGCAGCCGATGCGATTAAGAGGAATGACATACTTGACGAGATTAAAGAAAGATTTGCTACAAAAGAACATCCTCACGTAAACGTACTAATTCACTCTTTAGCATTCGGTACTCTTAAACCTTACATATCCAAGAATCCGAATGATTCCATTACTCAGGCTCAAATGCAAATGACGCTCGATGTAATGGCTCATTCTCTTGTTTACTGGACGCAGGGATTAATTCAGAGAGATCTGCTGGCTGAGAAAGCAAGAATTTTCGGCTTGACAAGCGCCGGCTCGCAAACCGTTATACCGAATTACGGAGCTGTTTCTGCCGCCAAAGCCGCGCTTGAATCACATATCAGACAACTAGCAGTTGAACTGGGCAGTATGGGAGTTACCGCTAATGCAATTATGGCAGGGGTTACCGATACTCCGGCACTGAGAAAAATTCCCGGTAATGAAGCTATGCTCGAATCAGCCAGATTAAAAAATCCCGGAGCGAGATTAACTACCGCAGAAGATGTTGCGAAAGCTATCGTTCTGCTTTGCCAGGAAGGTGCAGATTGGATTACAGGCAACGTAATTGGTGTTGACGGCGGTGAATATATAGTTAATTATACCGGCGAAAAGATCAGTAAACCTATTAAATAAAACTGGGATAAAAAATGTTCGAATTCAAATTTACCGAAGAGCAGCAGATGCTTCGGGATATGGTAAAGGATTTTACCAATAATGAAATTAAACCTATAGCAAAAAAAATTGATGAGGATGAAGAAATTCCCCGCGATTTAATTTCAAAACTTGCTGAACTGGGAATTCTCGGCGTTTCATTTCCCGAAGAGTACGGCGGAGGCGGATTTGGGGAAGTTGGATACTGCATCACTCAGGAAGAAATTGCACGCGGATGTATGTCTACTGCAACATTAATAGGTGCGCATCAATCAATCGGTGCCAACTCTATTTATATAGGCGGAAATGAAGAACAAAAGAAAAAGTACCTCACACCACTGGCAACGGGCGAGAAAATTGCTGCCTATTGTTTAACAGAGGCACAAGCAGGATCGGATGCGTTTAACCTGAGAACAAAAGCTGAGTTCGACGAGAAAGCTAACGAATGGGTTATAAACGGTGAGAAACTCTGGATTACCAACGGCAGTATTGCGGATTTAGTATCACTATATGCAAGAACTGATAAAGGGATTTCCGCTTTTATAATAGATACATCAACACCCGGTTTTCATGCCGGTCCGGCTGAGAAAAAAATGGGCATCAAAGGAAGTAAGACAAATCCTCTTACACTGGATAATGTTAGAGTGCCGGCTGAAAATCTTCTCGGCAGAGACGGAAGAGGTTTTCTGCTCGCGATGAAGGTTCTCGATGCCGGCAGGCTGGGGCTTGGTGCTGCATGCCTGGGCGCTTCAAAAGAACTACTTGAAATGTCCACCAGATACGCCAAACAACGGAAACAATTCGATCAGTTTATAAGTAATTTTCAGGCGGTTCAGTTTATGCTGGCTGAAATGGCGATCATGATTTACAATATGGAATCGATTGTATACCGTACGGCAGTTGATTATGATAACAAAAAACTAACCTCGAAACAATCGGCATTTGTAAAATACTATTGTTCCGAATCGTTGGACACTATAGCTGATTATGCTGTTCAGATTCACGGCGGTATGGGTTATTCAAAAGAACTGCCTATTGAACGATACTACAGAGATTCGCGTATCAATAAGATCTTTGAAGGCACGAATGAAATTCAGAAAAGTATTATCGCTCATGAGCTGCTGAAGAAAAACGGTGTAATGTAATATTGAAGTTTATTAATAAGGAGAATAAAATGAAACCATTCACATTTACAGATGATAATTTTGATGCTGAAGCTTTAAAATCAAATGTGCCCGTTCTCGTTGATTTTTGGGCTGCCTGGTGCGGTCCCTGCAGAATGATTGCTCCGATCATTGAGGAACTGGCAGATGAATTTGAAGGTAAGCTAAAAGTCGGCAAACTTGATGTTGACTCAAATCAGCAAACAGCAATTAAGTACGGTGTGCGAAGTATTCCTACCGTGCTGCTGTTTAAGGACGGGCAGGTCGCCGAAACAATAATCGGTGCGGTTCCGAAACAGATGTTTCTTGATAGACTGAAAAAAGTAATTTGACCTGATTAAGTATATTAAAAGCCGGAGAACATCCGGCTTTTTTTTATAATGAGACATAGATTACAAACAATACTTATCAACGGTAATGTTTCTATCCAGCCTTAACGAACACAATTTTTAGTCAACTGCAGAATTATTCATTCCTGCAATCAATCTCTTTTTATTATCAAAGTTATCGTATATTAAATGTACGTTTTTTTTCAATACTGATTCGGATGTTATCGATGACGGAGTTAATCTTAAATTGTGTTCAAGAACCGCCGGAAGTTAGGGCGAGATTGAAAAAAAAACTCCTAACGGTAAGATGAATATCTTCGAATATACACACGGCATTTATAAATAGAATTTTATAAGCCGAGCCGGTTTTTGAAAAGTAAAATTCATTTTGCGGAAATATGGATCAGGATAATGGATTTAATAAAAAGCAGTTTTAATAACGGATAAAGGACTAAGGTACTATTACGAAGGGACTAATTATTATATGTTGATTTATTACTAAGTGGTAAAGTTTTGAAGTTAATTACTGTTCATACGAGATCTGATTAGTGTACCACCTTGACCTGATTTATAATGCAGAGGGAATTACTACCAAAATCGTCCCTTGAAATAATTTTAGACGTATAGTATTTTGAAAATGAATTAAAAATTAAATTTTGAATAGCAGACAGAAATGTCTTTGTTCTTTGAAATGAGGCTTGACTAATAGGGCATATTATGTTATTTTTTCCATGCTTTACAACATATGTTAATAATTTAGAAGAATTTTATACTATTGCGACGTTCGAAAATCCAAAAAGTTTCAATTAACACACATTACCGATTCAACTATATAATACTTTAAATTAAATAAGGGGAGAGTTTATGGTAATAAAACTACAATTTCTTTAACCGCCACACACCATTCGACTTAAATCTAATTAACTAATTAAGGAGATAACTATGCTGCGAAAATTTATTTACTTCTTATTTGTTCTACTACTCGTACAATCAACTGACTTTGCGAGTACGAAAGGTAGAATAAAAGGTAAAGTTGTTGATCAGCAAACAGGCGAGCCGTTAATCGGCGCTAACATAATTGTTACTGGTTCATCATTCGGTGCAGCAACCGACTTAAATGGTGAATTTATTCTGCTTAACCTTGATGCCGGTACTTACGAACTGAAGGCATCATTCATCGGGTATCGAAGTGTTACTATTCAGGATGTTAGAGTAAACTCCGATCTTACAACCTACCTCACTTTCGAACTTCCCAGCGAAGACATTACTACTGAAACCATTACCGTAATGGCTGAGAAAGCTCTTATTAAAAGAGACGCTACTTCTTCAGTCAGAATCGCTGACAGGGAATCGTTCGAAAACCTGCCGGTTCGCGGTGTGAACAACGTTATTGCTCTTCAGGCAGGCGTTGTTTCAGATAACGGTATCCGTATCCGCGGTTCCAGAACCGACGAAATCGGTTATTATCTTGACGGCGTTAACATTACCGATCCGGTTGCTAACTCAGCTACAGAAAATGCTGCAGGCGACGGACGACTTGTTTCGATAGGAAACGACGCTGTTGAAGAGGTACAGGTTGAAACAGGCGGTTTCTCCGCTGAATACGGCGGTGCAAACGCAGGTATCATCAGAACTCAGTTAAGAACTGGCGGAACCGAACTTCATGCAAGCTTCGAGTATTTTACTGATAATATTGCATTCCAGAGTAAAGATGATTTCTTTGATCAGGAAAAACGTCTTGGAACTTACTGGTACGGACAGAATACAAGCAGTTTTGTTTTGAGCGGTCCGCTGTTCAGCAATAAAGTTAAATTCTTTTATAACCTTGAATATAATTTCAACAGAACAAGCACAAGAAAGGGATATGATCCGGTCAACTTAGGCTTAATTCAAATGCCTGACGATGTTGACGAAGCAGATAATGTTATTCCTGGCGATGCGGTTGATTTTAATTATCCGGGCGGCGTTTTCTTTAATGACCAGGATGAATCATATTCGCATGCAGCAACAGTTCTGTTAGACCTTAATCCCATCTCACTGCGTCTGGGCGGAACATTTGCTACCTCCGAATTTCAGGTAGGTGCAAACGGTCTCCAGACCATGCTGAGAAAGAGAAACGGTATCGACGATGTTACAGATGGTACCGTAAATCTGAGAATGACACATGTGCTTTCTCCGAAAATGTTTTATGAAATTACTGCCGGTTATGCTTTCTATGACTGGGAAAGAACTGACCAGTATCTCGGCGATGATTTCTGGGCTTACGGCGACTCAGTAGCTAATGCAAATGCAGGTGCTTTCTGGGTAAGAACCGAAAAAGACATGCTTATAAGCAGTAGAAACGGCAGATACATTCAGCCTGCTGCTTTAGATATTTACGGTTTCGCATTCTCGAGAGAGAATTCTATTCCGGTTAACTATCTGAAAAGAAACAGAGCTTCAATCAATTTCAAAGGTGATTTTTCTCTTATGATTGGTAGACATCACTCTGTAAAGATTGGCGGTGAGTTCCAGCAGTATACAATCAGAAACTGGGATTCAAGAAGCCAGTTCAACTATGCCGGTCAGCTTTCAAGAGGGGAATTGACACAGGAGCAGATCCTCTACAATGCCGGCGTTAACAACTACGGCTACGATGTCCTCGGCAACGAGGTTGATGACGATTTCTTCTACGGTCCTAAGAAACCCGTTTTCGCGGGCGTTTATCTACAGGATAAGATAGAGTACAGCGACATTATTCTTAATCTCGGTGTCCGCTTCGATTATTTCGATACAGACAACCTTACATTCGTTGATCCTGCCAGACCGGAACTCGCTTTTACTAGCGTTGCAACCTCTGGTGAACTCCTTGAAGACGGATGGAAGAAAGTAGAGGCTTTCAGCGGTGTTAGTCCGCGTTTAAGCGTTTCATTCCCTGTTACCGACAGAACCGTATTCCACGCAGGTTTCGGTAAATACGTACAGCAGCCTTCGCTTGGTGATCTTTATACCGGCGTTCATAACTGGGCATATCAGATCGGCGGCGGTTTCTTCTTCAGTGCCCCGGTTGCTGTTAATCTTCAACCTACGAGAAAAACACATTACGAAATCGGTTTCAGAAATCAGTTTACAGATTTCCTCGCTGTTGATTTAACAGCTTACTACGATGATATTAAGGATCAGGTGCAGTTCAGACTCCAGCGAACTGATGCCGCATCACCGTATAAGGCTTACACAACATTATCAAACAGCGACTTTGCAACAACTAAAGGTCTTGAACTTACCTTGACTATGAGAAGGTACGAAAGAGTTGCAATCAATGCTTCATTCACTTTCTCCGATGCAAAAGGTACCGGTTCCTATCCTAACTCGAATTCAGGTATTATCGGCGCTCCTCTCGACGGCGTAACTATCTTTACTCCTCAGTACATTTCGCCGTTGGAATTCAACAGACCTTACCAGGGCAACGTTAATATCGACTATAGATTCGGTCCTAATGATGGTCCGGCATTCCTTCACAATTTCGGTGTCAATTTACTTGCTAGATTCAACAGCGGTCATCCGTTCACCAGAGGTGTAGGCGGAAGAAACCTTGAGACAGACGGTCGAGACAGACGACCTGTTGAACCTCTCGGTGCCTCTATGACACCTTCGGGATTCCAGGTTGATCTTAAGGTTGACAAGACTTTCAACATATGGGATAAACTCAACGCTAACATCTACATTCGTGTTCTCAATCTGTTTGATGCACGTGACGTTCTGGATGTTTACAAACGAAGCGGTGACGCAGGCGACGATGCTTATATAAGCGATCCTTCGCTTGGCGGCGTGCTCGTTGATACTTACGGTTCCGAATATGAAGAATTATACAAAACTCTCACTTTCTCTAGGAACGGATTTTATTCTAACGCCAGACAAATACTATTCGGTGTAAGACTTGAGTACTAGTAAATTGCAAATGTTAAGACTATCATTAATTAGGAGTTTTCTTATGAATAAAATCATTAAATTCTCAAATTTATTCGTCCTTGTCTTTCTTGCATTTTCTCTAGTATTAATGGCAAAAGAAGACACGGCTCAGAATAAATCTCTGCCTAAAGTTACGGGTAGTCCATCCGCTACCCACTTAAACATTAACCAGATATCCACATGGATTTATAATAACGGTGACTCCGATATAAATCCTGCCGGTAACTCTGGATTTATTTATCCAAAAGGCAGCAACAAGGCTGCAGTTTTCGAAACAGGATTTCTATGGGGAGCAACCGTCGAAGGACAACCACGAGTTGGTGGTTCAACCTACAGATCAGGTCTGCTTCCAGGACGTATTTTACCAGACGGCACAGCTGCCGATCCCGATGATCCCGATGTAAGAATATACAGAGTAAGATCAGACTGGGAAACCGGTAGCGTTTTTGCCGAAGTTCAGGATCAGGGTATTTCTGAAGCTGAAATCAGAGCTCAGTATGAACTGGACTGGAATGAATGGCCGGCTAACCAAGGCGCTCCGTTTGAAGATGTTGACGGCGACGGCGTTTATGATCCTACCGTTGATGTTCCAGGATTCCCGGGTGCGCATCAAACCGTATGGTTCGTTGCTAATGACCTCGACGAAGCTCAGGCTGCATTTATTTACGGTTCACCTTCCATGGGTCTTGAAATGCAGGCAACTTTCTGGGGATACAGCCTTGCAGGCGCTTTGGGTAACATGATCTTCAGAAAATATACGATTATAAATAAGAGCGGTAACGATTTCGTTGACATGTACGTCAGCGTTTGGTCAGACCCCGACGTTGGTGATGCCGGCGATGACTTCGTAGGCTGCGATACTACTCTCAGCTTGTCATACGCTTTCAACGGTAATCCGTCAGACGGTATATACGGCGAAAACGTTCCTGCGGTAGGCTTTGACTACTTCCAGGGTCCTATTATCGACGGTAGCGCCGGTGAAGACTTCAACAATAACGGTGTTGACGACGCCGAAGATTATGCAATATTTAACGGAAAAAAAGTAGGTCCCGGTAAGATCAACATGCCGATGACCGCACATTATTTCTTTATTAACTCCGACGCTATTTACAGCGACCCGGACCTCGGCGAGTATGAAACCGGTACTCTTCAATTCTTCAACTTGTTCGAAGGTAGAGTATCAACCACAGGCGCAGCATTCATCGATCCAACAACTGGTCTGCCTACCAAATTCGCTTTAGCTGGCGACCCGGTTGCCGGAACCGGCTGGATTGATGGTATTGCACATCCGCCCGGAGACAGAAGAATGGGTATGGTGTCCGGTCCTTTCACAATGGCGGCTGGCGATACCCAGGAAGTTGTAATTGCTGAAATAGCTGCAGGCGGTACTGGTATTAATAGCCTGCAGGCTGTTACACTTCTTAAAACTTACGACGAAATAGCTCAGTCGGTTTACGACAATCTGTTCGATCTTCCTTCAACCCCGGCTCAGCCTTTCGTTCAGGTTTCAGAACTCGACAGAAAGATTATTCTTAACTGGGGTTACGATCAGTCAAGAGTATCCGCTACCGAAAGTAATGCAGTTACCGGTATAGGCGGCATTGGCAGATACCTGTTTCAGGGATACAACGTTTACCAGCTCCCGAACAGATCGGCAGTTAAGGAAGACGGTGTAAGAATTGCAACATTCGATCTGGTTGATGATATTAAGGTTATTCTCGATCAGGTGCTTGAACCCAATTCGGGTCAAGTAATACTGCAGCCCGCTCAGTTCGGCGGTGACTACGGAATCGAAAGAAGCATTCTTATTGAAAAAGATTATCTTACAAACAATCCGCTTAACAACGGCAGCAAATATTACTTTGCCGTTACAGCGTACTCTTATAACGCTGATCCGCTTGCAGTACCGAACAACCTTGAGAACACTCTGGTAATTCTGGAAGTTACTCCTCAGAGCGGCGTTCCGGGTATTGCTATTGAGAACGATTACGGCGATACATTCGAAGCAGAACATGCAACCGGTATAAGCGACGGCAGTGTTGAATTCAAAGTTGTTAATCCCGACGCTTTAACAGGTCATGATTACAAAGTAACATTTGAAACATTAGACGAATATATTTACTGGAACAACATAACCGGTACAACCGATACGGTTCATAATCAGGCTGTCTGGCATCTTCAGGATGTTACAACCGGTCAGATGAAACTGGTAAATCAAACTAATCAAAATGCTGATGAATCATCACCTATAGTTGATGGTCTGCAGATATTGGTAGGAGGAGCTCCTAATGACTTTGCAGATTTCGTTGCTATTCAGAATGCAGGCGGTCCTCTCGATCCTCCGCAGGCAGCATTCCCGTACTGGTACAGCCACATGCCGGAATCATTCTCCGATGGTGACGAACATTACAACGAACAGCAGGTAGGCGGTGCATGGTGGTTCTTCAGTAATACCGCTTTAAGCACTGATTATCTTGCAATGAGATCTGCATGGACCGGTTACACCGGCGGTTATGGAAACAACCCTGGTATCCACTGGTTAATTCCTGATGACTGGGAAGTCAGATTTACTGACCAGGGAAGTGAAGCCTTATTCAACTGGAGCGATCCTGCTTTTGTTGCGAATGTTCCGTTTGAAATATGGAATGTAGGGGATCCGAATGATCCTGCAGACGACTACCAGTGCGTTCCTTTGGCTCTGGATAACGACGGTGACGGTGTCTTCGATATCAATGATCTCGATCACCCAGGTTCTAGCGCAGATAATGATCCCTATACAGATGCAATTTACTGGGTAGTTCCTCAGGATGATACCCCCGGTTCAGCCGGTTATGAGGCTGTAATAGCTCTTATTAAAGCAGATCCGGCTACAGCTCAGGCATATTACCTCTGGGCTTACTGGGATGACGATTATCATACATGGCCAGGACCTATGCGAATGAATTTCATGAACTGGAACGGCGGCTTGGTTGCTGATGCTACATATAATCAGGATTTGCCGGAAGTAGGCACAATATTCAGGATTAAAACAACCAAACCAAATGGTCCGACAGATACATTTACATTTACAGCTCCTTTGGTAGCTTATGATGCGGAACTTGCGAAAGAAGATGTTGGTAAAGTTAATGTCTTCCCGAATCCTTACTACGGTGTAAACTCGGAAGAGCTTAACAAATACCAGAGATTTGTTACGTTCAACCATTTACCCGAAAAGGCTAAAATAACTATAGTTAACTTAGCCGGTCAAGTAGTCAGAGTAATTGATAAAAACAGCGCCAGCCAGTTCGAGAGATGGGATCTGGCTAACGACAACGGTCTGCCCGTTGCCAGCGGCTTGTACCTCGCTTATGTTGACATGCCCGATCTCGGGGAGGTTAAAGTCCTGAAGGTAGCTATAATTCATGAACAACAGATACTTGACAGATTCTAATCGCAAGTACTAATTAAAGAGGAGATTAAATTATGAAATATAAAAAGCTAGTTAGTATTCTGTTATTCTTCCTTCTTCTGTTTGGTACTGTGTTCGCACAAGCAGGAGCAAATAGAAAAGGTACTGCCGGCGCTGCGGAACTTATGATTCCCGTTGGTGCCCGCGGTATTTCCATGGCAGGTTCTGCTGTGGTCGATGCTGTTGGTGTCGATGCTATTTACTGGAATCCTGCCAACCTGGCTCGTAGCAGCCATTCATTTGAAGTTTCTTTTTCGCATATGGAATATCTTGCTGATATCGGCGTTGAGTACGGAGCTTTGGGACTTGCACTGGGTGAATTCGGTTCTCTCGGTCTGAGTATTAAAGCCCTTAGTATCGGCGATATTGTTAAAACCACAAACGAGTATCCTGATGGTACAGGTCAGACCTTTTCACCTCAGTTTGTTACTATTGGTCTTACCTATTCTAAATTGTTGAGTGACAGAGTATCTGTTGGGTTGACTGCAAACTACATCTCTGAAACTCTCGATTTGGTAAGCGCCTCGGGATTAAGCTTCGATATCGGTGTTGCATACTCTAATCTTGCCAGCGTTAACGGCTTGTCACTTGCCGTAACACTTAAAAACCTCGGTCCGGATATGAAGTTCGACGGTTCAGGTTTGCTTGTGCTTGCAGATCAGGATGGAGTAAAGAGAGATCCTCAGTATTATAAAATAGATGCTGCCGGATTCGCTCTGCCTACAACACTCGAAATCGGCTTAGGATATCAGTACAGCATAAATGATGTAAATATGCTTCAGGTAGCTTCATCATTCACTAACCACAACTTCTACGAAGACGAATATAAATTCGGTCTGGAATATGCTTATAACGACTTCCTGTTCGTTAGAGGCGGTTATACAATGATGCCGGAACTTGATGCTGATTACCAGGTTTACGGACTTACAGCAGGTGTCGGTCTTAACTACATGGTTAACGATGTGGCGTTAAAATTCGACTATGCTTTCAGGGATGTAGATCTGCCCGGTGCTGATGCTCAGCATATAGTAACACTGGGACTCGGATTCTAGTTTTACTTAAAAACATTAAGCCCAAGCATTTCCAGCTTGGGCTTTTTTTTTGTGTTGAATTATACGTAAAGTATGGTTATAAATCCTCTGTTGATTATTTTCCTTTTTAGAATATTGAGGTAAAAATGATTCGAAAAGTTCTTTTTATATTATTTCTATCCTGCCTCTCTTTATCAGCTCAGGGAGAGATGGATTTTAATTTCGACTATGCCAGGTTTAATGCTGATTCAGCAACTGTATATCTTGAATTGTATTATTCGTTCAATCAGGACGATCTGAAGCGGATAGAAATTGACAACGAGTTTTATGTGGAAGCACAACTTAGTATCAGTATGAAGAAAGCTGACAGCGGTGAGGAGCTTTTAAGCAAACAGTGGAATATTCCTCAAAAGTATTCCGAGGTTCAGCAGGAAAAGAATCTTGTAGGAGTTTTGGGATTATACGTCGAAGCGGGCGATTACCAGCTTCATATTGCCGGAGCGGATAAAAATAATCCGGACGTGAAGAAAGCGTTCGATGAAAAGATTAGCGTTCATCCTTTCGATAAGAATAAACTGCAGCTGAGCGATATTCAATTATCTACAAAAATCATTCGCGAAAATGCTAACTCAAATTCGATCTTCTTCAAAAATAATCTGGAAGTTATCCCAAATCCCCAGATACTCTTTAGTGAGACAATGCCTGTTCTTTATTATTATCTTGAAGTCTATAATATAAAAAACGGAAGCACAGATAATATCGTACTGGAAAATAATCTTTTTAACAGCAACGGCGTTGTTGTTTACGACAAGAAGGAAGAAATGAGCAGACAGCAGCCCAATATACTTAAGTATGGATTCATCAATTTGCAGAAATATCCTACCGACACTTACAACTTCGAAATTAAGGTAAGAGATAATGCGAACAAGGAAATTTACGCCTCTAGTAAAAAGTTTTATCTCTATAATCCAAAGGTTGCAACTCCTGTGGTTGTTAAAAAACTGGATCTTGACTTCGTTTCAAGTGAATTTGCGAATATGGCGGAAGAAGAGTGTGACGATATATTCAAAAAATCCAGTTACATTGCTTCAAGGGAAGAGAATAAAGCTTACGGCAGCCTGGAAACAATCGAGAATAAAAGAGAATTCCTGTTCAAATTCTGGACCGCAAGGGATAACAATTTAAACACACCTCAGAATGAAACAAAGGACGATTACTTTAAGCGCGTGGCTTACTCCGATGAAAATTTTTCATCTTTTTCTTTGAAAGGATGGAAAACTGATAGAGGAAGAATTTATATTATGTACGGAAAGCCGGATCAGGTTGACAGATATGTAAACCGCACCGACACAAAACCATATGAGATTTGGTATTATAACGATATTGAAGCAGGCGTTCAATTTATTTTTGCAGACTATACAGGTTTTTCGAGTTACGAATTGATCCACTCGAACAAATTGGGTGAGGTTTTTGATCCCGACTGGACAAGTAAAATCAGCCTGTATTGATCCTTTTAAATGATTTCAAAACGGCGGCTTTATGCATACTTGTGAGTCGCCGCTTGTCAAAACTTTTATGGCATATCCTTAGTGATTTTTCACTCTAATGCTTATTTTTGAGCATTCCAAAAAAAACTCTGTAAAAAAATGAATTTAAAAGAATTATTTGAAAATAAAGAAGCAAAATTTGTATTAGCCATTATTGTGCTGGGATTTATAATCAGACTTGGCTTTGTAATCGAGACCAGCGAATCTCCATTTGTGGAGCATTTATTTTCCGATTCAAAGATTTATATCGACTATGCAGATAAAATGGTAAAATCAGGCGACTGGCTTGGCAGCGAGCCATACTTTATGGCACCCGCCTATCCGTATTTCCTTGCATTATTCAGACTCATCTCTTCAGATTCCACATTGCTCATTCGCATTACTCAGGCGGTAATTAGTTCATTAACATTACTCTTTATTTTCCTGGCGGCAAGAAATATTTTCAATAAACATATTTCCATAATCGCTCTGCTTATTGGTGCGGTGTTCGGCAGTTATGTTTTGTATTCGGGATTAATATTTTCAGAAACATTACAGATTTTTTTCATTTCAATATTTATATACTATTTAACCAACAGGAATAATTCTGATAATTCCGGTCATTGGGTATTATCAGGAGCATTCCTCGGAGCAGCCGGCATACTGAGGGCAAATATTTTATTATTTCTGCCGGTATTCGTTATATACATGTTGTTCAGCAAAAATTATTTCAGGAATATAAGAATAGGAAAATACAAAGCCGTTTCAGCATTTATTTTCGGGGCTGTACTCATTATATCTCCCGTGACTATCAGGAATTATATTGTATCGGGAGAATTAGTTCCGATAACATCGAACGGCGGAATAAATTTTTATATCGCAAACAATAATAACGCTCAGGGTGTTTTTGTTACTCCGCGTCAGTTCGATTATGCGCATGATATGTCGGGTCGTAAATATGCCAGTAAAATTACCGGGGCAAATCTAAATAATTCGGAAGCATCTGACTACTGGCTGAATAAAACCCTTGACGAAATAGCTGAAGCTCCGGGAAGATTTGCTTTATTGTATGTAAAAAAAATACTTATGTTTTTTAACAATAATGAGTTTCCTCAGTCGTCAATAATAAACTACGAATTTTATCAATCGGAATATTCTGATGTGTTGAAGCTGCCGTTGATAAGATATTCGCTGCTGTCGCTTCTTTTCTTAATCGGTTTCATGCTTTATTTGAAGTATCCGAAAAAGGAATCAGGGTTGATTATATTTATAGTCGTTTATATACTTGCGACCGCACTTTTTTTTGTAAACGGAAGATTCAGGCTCGGCATCACTCCAGCAATAATAATTATTTCATCGTTCGGTATATATAATATCTACGAGCATATTAAACAGTCGCGGTTTAGGGAGCTTAAAGTGCCTGCGTTTATACTTTCGGCATTTATAATATTCAGTTACTTTTTCTTCGAAGTACCTAAATTCACAAATTACGATGCTTATCTGCAACTCGGAAATATTGCCCAGTTTGAAGGAAGATATACAGACGCAATTTACAATTACAATAAATCTTTATTGATAGAAGATAAGGTTGAAACTTATCTCAACATTGGGAACACATTTTCAATGATGAACGACGGGAATAATGCACTGGCAGCATACCGGGAAGCTGAAAAACTGGATTCAACAAATTATCTCGTACACTTCAACAAAGGTTTATTGCTGAATCTGCAGAACAGATCCGAAGAAGCTTTGCAGTCTTATTTCAAGGCTTACAGGCTTAATCCCGATTTCGCACCGCCATTGAGAAATATAGGACTTATATATTTTATAAATCAGAATTATGATATTGCCAGAGATTACTTCAAAAAATTTATCGAAATTTCGGATGATGAACAGCAGAAGAGTGCCACCCGGATGGACCTGGACGCAATAGAGAGATTACAAAAAAAGAGGCCGAATGAATGATATAGGCAAATACATATTTCTTCTGGTAATAATAATAACTGAAGTCTGCATAGGACAAGACAGTATTCTGTTTGAGTTTGATTATGCCAGGTTCCGTTATGATACTGTATCGACCTACTTTGAAATCTATTATTCGATCTCAGAAGAAGATCTTAAGCCTGTTGAAACGGCTGAGGCAATTGGTGTTTCTGCTGTACTGCAGGTTATAATCACCGATAAAATATCGAACCAGCAGCTGATTAATAAAAAGTACAATGTTAACACGACCTATGCAACGTTTTCTGAAGCAGAGGAATCAGGGAAAAATCTTGTTGGTATGATTTCGTTCCTGTTACCATTCGGCGAGTATTATCTTGAATTAAAAGTGCAGGATCAGAACGATTCGGCAAGAGTAAAATATCTGAACGAGGAAATTATCAGCCGTGCGTATTCATTTGAGCAGGCAACGATCAGTGATCTTGAATTTGCATCCAGGATAGTAACAGAAAGCCAGAATACCAATTCAATATTTTATAAGAACACAATCGAAGTCGTGCCCAATCCGCATAATATATTCGGCAAGAGACTTCCCATATTATTTTATTATGCCGAGTTGTACAATCTGCTGAGCGATACTACCTCAGGCGATGTATATATTAACAAGCAGGTTGTAAACAGTCTGGGAGAAAAAGTATTTGAAAAAACCAATCAGGTATCACGCCAGAATAATTCGATAGTAGATGTAGGAGCCCTAAACATTTCAAAGTATCCGACCGGATCGTATAAACTTATGCTTAGCCTTTTATTTCAGAAAACCAACAAAGGCGTATCATCGTCAAAGAGGTTTTATATAATAAACCCTGATGTAAAGGATACCTCAGAGGAAATCAGCAAAAGCTTGTCTGTTGTAACCAGTGAGTTCGGAGTTATGTCGGAAGAAGACTGCGACGAACTGTTCGGTAGTGTAAAGTATTTCGGATCATCCAATGAGATAGATCAGTATGAATCACTCGATTCACTTAATGCAAAACGTAAATTCCTGTTTAATTTTTTCATTCAGCGTGATCCGGATCCGTCAACTCCCGAAAACGAATTTAAACAGGAAGTTGAAGAGAGGATAGACATAATTGAGGGTCGTTACAGGTCGTTTACCAAAACGGGTGTAAAAACGGACAGGGGAAGAGTATATCTCATTTATGGCGATCCGGATGAAATTGAGATGCATCCGAACGATTACGACAGAAAACCGTATGAGATCTGGTATTACCACAGTATAGAAGGCGGGGTAATTTTTGTTTTCGGTGATCTGACGGGTTATTCCGATTATGAACTCCTTCATTCTACAAAAAGGGGAGAACTGCGTGACGATAACTGGCAGAGAAGAATTATTGCGAATTAGATTATGAGAATTAAACATCTTGCCGAATATGGAATATTTCAATTGTTCGTTAGTATCGCCAGGTTTTGCAGGTTTAAAAGCCTTCACCATTTGGCAAAAGTAATTGCATTTATAGTTTTCTACCTGTTTCCGATAAGAAAAAAAGTTGTACTTAAAAATCTTAGGCTTGCGTTTCCCGATAAAAGCAATACCGAATTAAAACAACTCGCATACCTGAATTACGTCAGCTCTGCGTTAACATTTATAGAAATCCCGCTCATATATTATAGCACTCCGGCGGAAATAGACAGTATAATTGAATTTGACGACCTGACGGAAATAAGAGCTGCTTCAGAGCAAGGCGAAGGGGTAATTTTATTAACGGCACATTTCGGCAATTGGGAATTAGGAGCAGTAAGCTTCGGTTTAAAATTGGGTAAGCAGATAAATGTTTTGGCAAAAAAGCAGAAAAATGAATTTGTAGCGGAAAAGATGAAATCAATCCGGGAAAAATTCGGGAACAAAGAAATTCTTTTGGGCAGTTCGGTAAAGGAATTGTATTCAACACTGAAAAATGGCGGTGTAGTCGGCGTAGTTGGAGATCAGAGAGCTCCAAGGGACAGTATAAAGGTAAATTTTTTTAACCAGGTGACGCCCGTTTTCAGGGGATTTGCAACGATTGCTCTCAAACTTAATTCTCCTGTTTTTGTTGTTTTAATAGCAAGGGAAAATTATGGTAAGTACAGAGTTTATATAGAACAGATCGATTATTCCGATCTGGGAACCAGAGGGGAGGAATCAGAAAAAAAACTGCTCCAACGATACATAGATATCCTTCAAAAAAACATAATTAAATATCCTGAGCAATGGTTCTGGATGCATAATATCTGGAAATATAATATCTGAAGCTTAAACTGCTAAAGTTTATTAGAGGATTATTTCTTATATTTGTAAAATTCTTAATGAGCAAATGTTATGGGATTATTTAATCTTGAAAATCTTAAAAAGACTTCTGTCTATATTACCCCGAATTTTCCCTCGATACAAACTAAGAGATATAAATTTCACGTAATTACCCTTGCGGGCGCATTTTTACTTTATACAGTTATAATCGGTATAATTATTACCGTAATTCTTTCTTTCACACCGGCTAAAAATTTATTATTCGTTTTTGAAAATCAGGAGCTAAAACAATATTCTATACAGATTGAAAATCTTGAAAAGAAAGTGATTATGCTTACTCAGGAACTAGAGGAATTATCGAATATAAACAAAAGACTTAAGTACGCTATAACACTTGCGAGTACAGACTCACTGGATTCAACCGCAGCGATTTACGATTCATTGAGATCATATGGTAAGAAAAGTCTGAAACTCGACGGCAATATTTATGCAGTAATTCTGGATTTCTGGGCTAAGTACTTCCCGCAGGATGATTCGATGAAAACATACTTTATTAAACCTGTGAATGGTATTGTCGGCAAGGAATTCAATCCCGATTTTGGTCACAATGGTGTTGATTATGCAGTAAAGGAAGGGAGTCCGGTTTTTGCTGCCGGAAGCGGCACCGTATTATTTGCAGATTATACATTCGACTATGGATATACTATAATAATTCAGCATGACAATAACTATACTTCGTATTATAAACATTGTTCAACTCTTTTTAAAAAAGGAACAGATATTGTAAACAGGGGCGAGCTTATTGCACTCTCGGGAAATACCGGATTGAAAACTACCGGTCCGCATTTGCATTTTGAAATATGGAAAAACGGTAAACCTCTGGAACCGGGTAGTTTGCTTATTGACGAATCCGAAGTTAAAGTTCAGGTTGGATCGGGAAATTAAATCGTATGGCTTTAAGGTATTAAATCAGGTTATAACGAATTTATTTTTGTACTATTTATTTCCATTTAATCAATTTTTTCATAGTTTCTACAATAAAATTATAACAAAATATAACTGGAGAAATACAGATGGAAAGTTATCTTTTCCCAAGCATAATTGAAAGCAGCAATTACGAGATCAGAAATGTAGCCACAGATTTACTCCACGGATTAAAGTTTTACGAAGACGAGTTAGGATATATAATAGGTTATTTAGCCCTGTCCGAAGGTGTTGCACCGGGAAAAGCAATTAATAGTTTTCCCACGGATTTAGATTATAAACTTCTGGCTAAAGCCGGTTTACTGTTAAGCCATGTTAAAAACCCGGCTCCCAAAAACCTTGTTACCGGATTTCCCTTCTCCATGTATTATGTTAATAAAAGCAAGGCTGAGGATCTGCTCAACGGTGTCCACGAAATAACCTTCGATCCCGCACCTTTTGATGCAAATGGATTGACGCAGATGGTAACGACGAAAGTGTCGGGTGTGGAAGTGATTCCCGAAATTGAAGCCTGTTCAATTGCTGCCCGCAAAGGCGATATGAAAAAAGAAGGTAACTTTTTCATCGTTAGTATTGGTTACGGCACTTTAGAAGCTTGTCTCAGCACCGAAAAGGGTTTGGTTTACAGAACAATTGTCAGCCTCACCGGTTTGAATTATGCGGTTAATCTGGCTATCAGGGAAATATCAAAATCATTTTACCTCGGTCTCAGATCCGAACATCAGTTTGATGTAGCGTTTAAGGAAGGTAAAATTATACTGAACAGACAGGAACTTAATATAACAGAAATCAGAAAACGCACTTTGCAAAGATATTTCAGGGACATAATTTCACCTTCGCTGAGAAATGCATGGAAGGACGATGATTTCAAGAACACAAAATCATTAATACTTACCGGTGGCGGTTCATTATATTCCGATCTGGTAGAATGTTTTGAAAAAGATTTTGACTTCCTGAATTTAACAGTAGTAGATAATCCTTTAACTTTTGCGAGCGAAGGATATTGCATACGGGCGCTTGAGAATTCGAAGGGTGATAAAGATTCAGCTCTGGGCATTGATATCGGGAATTCTACAACAATAGTATCCCTGTTCCCCAGAACACCTGTGGAAGCTCAGTAGGATCACCTCAGAATAGAGAGATGCAGATATTTGAATCCATAAAAGATTTCCTGGAACTCAGGATTTTCGGCAACTACTCTAAGGATAAGGCTGAAATTTTCTTCAGTCTTGGTGAAAAATACTATAATCAAAACGAATTCCAGAAAGCCCAGCGCTTTTTTGAATCGGCATTAAAAACCAACCCGAATAATGTTATATATCTTCACTATTACGGAGATATACTTGCTAATCTGGGACAAGATGAAAAAGCATTAGCAGTTTATTCGAAGGCAGTTGCGAATAATCCCAGCGAAATGATCCTCTATCATAAAATTGCAGAACTATATCTGAAGCAAAATCGTCTTCAGGATGCCATAGATATTTATCAGAAATCTTTGAAGATAAATCCATCCTATGCAAATGCCTATTACAGGATGGGTAAAATTTATTATCACAGAATAAATGATACCGAGATGGCAAAGTTTAATCTCAAGAAAGCTGTGAACTATGATTCAAAAAATCATAAAGCATTTTTACTGCTTGCGAAAATGATGGAGGAAGAAAAGAACCTGTCTGAAGCTCTGCTTTATTATCAGAAGGCTATTGATTCGAACAAATACGATCCCGATCCTTTTTATAATCTAGCACTCATTTATGAAAAGAAAGGTAATACAGAAGTTGCTTTTGATTACTTCATGCGCACGATAATTCTTGATACGAAATACGAACAGGGGTACTTTAAGATTGGTCGCTATTATGACAATAAAGGCAACAAGGATCTTGCAATCGATTATTACAAAAAAGCTTTGAAAATAAATCCTGAAAATCTGGAATTGTTGTATTTAATCGGGTCGGCTTACTACGAGCTTGATAAACTGGATGAAGCCAAAGCATATTTTAACAGGCTTTTTCAGTATGAAAAAACAAATATTAATGCTTTAGTCTGTATGTCGAGGATATACGAATCTGAAGGGAAATTTAAGGAACAAATAGATATTCTCAAATCATGCTTGACGCAGAGTTCTGATAATAAGGATATCTATCTGATGCTTGCAAGAGCTTATGCAAAGCTGAATGATCACGAGATGGAAAAGAAATATTATAGTGAATCCGCGAAGCTCGGAAATAAGGAAGCAATTAATTGGGTTCAGCAGACTGAGAAAAAATTAGAATAATTTTAATCGGGGAATATAAAAGCGATGTCAAAAAATAGAGAATCATTTTCAGCCGAAGATGTAAGTATTTTAAGTAACGGAATAAAGATTGAGGGAAATATATTCAGCGAAGGCAATGTAAGAATAGACGGCAAGGTTACAGGAGACGTTATTGCAAACGGGCATGTTACGCTCGGTGAAAATTCGGTTATTAAAGGTGAGATAAAGGCGAAGAATATTACAGTAAGTGGTAGAATTGAAGGGGCTCTTAACTCCACCGAGAAAATTGTTCTTGAATCCAACTCCGTAATTATTGGAGATATAAGTACAAAAATCCTGGTAATTGAAGCCGGCTCCAAATTCAACGGCAACAGCAGAATGGAACAATCCTCTGCACCAGTAACCCAGGAAAATCATGGAGAAAGAAGATAAATCCTCTAAAAAATTAATCAGTTCTATCAGAGAAACTGGTCCCTACCTTGGCTTGGGTTCACAACTTGCGGCAACAATAATTCTATCGTTCTTTTTCGGAAGGTGGCTCGATGGTCAGTTAGAATCCGAACCGGTATTAACGATAATATTCTCATTTTTAGGCGGTGCTGCAGGAATATATAATTTCATAAAGACAGTATTGAATATAAATAGTAAAAAACCTATTGAAAAAGATTAAAATAATAACACTGTTTATCTATTTTCTGTTTATTACGGCAGCACTAGTCCTGAATATAACAAACACTGTCTCAAATGAACTTTTCTGGGCTGTTTTCGCAGCCTCTACACTAAATTTTATCAATTTGATAATGGCTCTGATTTTATACGACAAATCATTGGGGAAATCCAACAAATCATTTCTTAAATATAATCTGGGTGGAATGGTACTAAGACTATTCGGATTACTCGTCCTGATTTTGCTTACATTAAAATTCTTGAATATTGATGTGGATGGATTTATATTACTATTCTTTGTTTTTTATTTTTCGCAATTATTTGCGGAAATAGGATATTTTTTAAAGACTAAGGATATAATAAGAAATACCTGATGATTTCTGACAGCACAAAAGCCATAGCTGATTCTCTGCATACAGCACAATCCACGGGATCTGAAGATACCGGATGGATATTGCATCATATTCTTGACAGCAAGTACATTCTCGGATTGTTTCCTTCCCCCGAGATACACCTGTTCGGAATTGATTTGACCATAACCAACCATGTTGTTTTCATGTGGATTGCTGCGGCTATACTGATAGTCTTATTGAACAAAGTTTCAAGGTCATATAAAAAATCGCTTGTACCAAAGGGAATTACAAACGTCGTTGAAATTCTTATAGTCTTCGTTCGAGACGAAATTGCACGACCCACTATCGGCAAGGGACACGAAAAGTTTTTACCATATCTGCTTACTACATTCTTTTTCATTTTAACGTGTAACTTTTTAGGATTGGTGCCCGGCAGTGCAACTGCAACCAGTAATATATCAGTTACAGCTTCCCTGGCAATTCTTTCTTTTTTAGTTACCCAGGCAGGCGGAATAATGCACAACGGGTTTGGCGGATATTTCAGGGGGTTGATCCCGCACGGGGTCCCGGCCTGGCTTTTACCGATTATGGCTGTTGTAGAACTGCTTGGTTTATTCACAAAACCTTTTGCACTTGCTGTAAGACTGTTTGCTAATATGACGGCGGGTCACATTGTCATTTACGCGCTTATAGGTTTAATATTCATATTGAAAACATACTTTGTAGCACCTGTTTCTATTGCATTTGCGTTGTTTATTTATCTGCTCGAGATACTGGTTGCTCTAATACAGGCATACATTTTTACAATGCTGTCTTCGTTATTTATCGGGATGGCTGTACATCAAGAACATTAATAATAAATGCATTTATAAAGGAGGAATTAAATGGATTTCGCATATTTGGCAGCAGGATTCGGTGCCGCTTTAACTATTATAGGTGGTGCCTTTGGTATTGGTAAATTAGCTAGCGCCGCAATGGAAGCCAGCGGTCGTCAACCTGAAGCTGCAGGAGATATCAGAACATCTATGATTATTGCTGCCGCTCTTATCGAGGGCATATCATTGTTTGCTCTGGTTATCTGTATTCTTCTGGCACTGAAATAATTTGAACTTTTTAAATATCAGGAAAGAAAAACATGGCAAATCCATTGATAGCATTTGCTGTTAGTTCGGGTGAATCATCGGGCGGTTTGCTGGATGTTAATCCCGGTCTGATCGTTTGGACTGGAATAACATTTCTGCTGCTGCTTTATATGCTGTTTAAAATGGCATGGAAGCCTATTCTTAATTCATTGAACGAAAGAGAACAGAGCATTAAAGATTCTCTTGAAAAAGCTGATAAAGCACGTGAAGAGGCTCAGAAAATATTTGAAGAGAATAAATCTGACCTGGCAAAAGCTGAAGCGGAAGCTCGGAAAATTATTGCACAGGGCAGAGAATACTCCGAAAAAATTAAAGAGCAGATGCTCACTGAAAGCAAACAGCAGGCTCAGAAAATGATAGATGAGGCAAAAGCGGAAATCGACAGGAAAAATCAGGAAGCTCTTAATAAACTTAAAGAGCAGGTTGTTTCACTTGCCGTAAATGCATCGGAAAAAATAATTCGTGAGAGTCTCGATAAAGAGAAGCATGGAAAAATAGTTGAAAAATACTTAGAGGACTTGTCGAAGAACTGATATGGCTAATCTAAACGTATCAAATAGGTATGCAAGTGCGTTGTATGAAGATGTATCAGAAAAAGGCGTAATAGACCGCGTTTCAGAGGATATGCGGTTGATTCACTCTACGCTTGAAGCTTCCAAGGAATTGAGAAATTTTCTGGCGAGTCCTGTAATTAAGGATGTTAAGAAAATAGACATTCTTCACGAATTATTCTCATCTAAAACGGAGAAAGAAACTGTTGCTTTCCTCGATTTTATAGTACAGAAAAAAAGGATAAATATTCTTTCCGATATTGTTAAAAGATTCAATGACATACATGATCGGAAAACCGGTGTTGCAAATGCAGAAATTATTACTGCACATCAGCTTGATGAAGAAGAGAAGAAATTATTAAAAGATAAACTTGAAAAATTTGCGAATGTTGAGTTGCGGGTATCATATAAGGTTGATGATGGTATTATCGGGGGCTTCATATCAAAAATTAATGATAAAGTCATTGATGCAACATTGAGGAATCAGTTAAAGAAATTAAAAATGAAATTACTGGAAGAAACTGTTTCACAAAATTAGTTAAAGAATTTTAAGGAATTAAAATGGCAGAAGTTAGACCTGATGAAGTATCGGCAATACTAAGAAAACAATTATCCGGATTCGTCAGCGAAGCTGAAATTTACGATGTTGGTACAGTGCTGCAGGTTGGTGATGGTATTGCGCGTGTTTACGGGCTTTCAAATGTGATGGCGAGCGAACTTGTGGAATTCCCCAACGACGTTATAGGTATGGTGCTTAATCTGGAAGAAGATAGTGTCGGCTGCGTATTATTCGGTGAAAGCGCTCTGATTAAAGAGGGCGACTCGGTTAAACGTACAAAACGCCTCGCTTCTTTTCCAGTGGGTGAAAATATGCTTGGAAGAGTTGTAAATCCGCTGGGTGAGCCGGTTGACAACAAAGGTCCGATAAAACATGAAAAATATTTGCCTATTGAGAGGAAAGCAAAGGGTGTTATCCAGAGACAGCCTGTAAAGGAACCGCTTCAGACAGGAATAACAGCAGTCGATGCAATGATTCCCATCGGCAGAGGTCAGAGGGAATTGATTATCGGCGACCGTCAAACAGGTAAAACAGCAGTTGCAGTAGATGCGATCATAAATCAGAAGTACACACATACCGATGAGGCGAAAGCGAACGGGATAGACCCCGTATTTTGTGTTTATGTGGCGATAGGACAGAAAGACTCCACGGTTGCTCAGGTTGTTGCAAAGCTTAAGCAGCAGGGCGCTATGGAATATACAACTGTAGTTTCTGCATCGGCTTCCACACCCGCGCCGCTTCAGTATATTGCTCCTTATTCAGGTGCAACGCTAGGAGAATTTTTCAGGGATAACGGCAGGCATGCTCTGGTAGTTTATGATGATTTATCCAAGCAGGCTGTAGCTTACAGGGAACTTGCACTTTTACTTAAACGACCTCCGGGACGCGAAGCTTATCCGGGCGACGTATTTTATCTTCATTCAAGATTACTTGAACGTGCTTCGAAATTAAGTGATGAACTCGGAGGCGGAAGTTTAACCGCACTCCCTATTATTGAAACGCAGCAGGGAGACGTATCTGCTTATATTCCCACTAATGTTATTTCAATTACAGATGGTCAGATATACCTCGAACCTAACCTGTTTAACGCAGGTGTCCGACCTGCTATTAACGTTGGTATTTCTGTATCCAGGGTCGGCGGCAACGCACAGATAAAAGCAATGAAAAAAGTTGCCGGTTCATTAAAACTGGATCTGGCTCAGTATAGGGAACTTGCAGCATTTGCAAAATTTGGAAGTGATCTCGATAAGGCGACACAAAGAACCCTGGCTAAAGGTGAAAGGCTGGTTGAATTACTAAAACAGGGACAGTATCAGCCCATGCCTGTCGAAAAACAAGTCGTGAGCGTGTTTTCAGGAACACAGGGCTTCCTCGAAAATATTCCCGTTTCCGATGTGAAAAGGTTTGAGAAAGAATTACTCGAATACATAGATCTTAATAGTCCGAATATTTATAAGGAGATTAAAGAGACCAAAGCGTTAAGCGATGAACTCGTCGGCAAAATCAAGAATACACTTGAAGAATTTATGTCGAAATTTAAAACAACTGAAAATTAAAATTTTGGTAGACTGATAGTTCGTGTCGATACATGGTGACTTGTATTGGTTGGTGTTTATAGGAAAATTTTATGGCAACTTTAAGAGATATTAAGCGCAGAATTACAGGTGTGAAAAACACTCAGCAGATAACCAAAGCAATGAAAATGGTTGCTGCTGCGAGATTACGAAGAGCGCAGGAAAATATCATAAACGCCAGACCTTATTCAAGAAAGCTTCAGGACGTATTGGGAAACCTCCTGTCAATTGAAGGCAGTGCCGGTAATCCGTTGCTGGAGCAACGTGATATAATACAAAATGTTGCTGTTATAGTTATTACATCCGACAGAGGGCTTTGCGGTGGATTTAACATGAATGCCATTCGCGAAACAGAGGAATTAATGAACACTGAACTGTCTCAGTTTAAAGGTGATAATATAGCATTGTATTGTGTAGGTAAGAAGGGGCTCGATCATTTTTCGAAACGGTCGTACAACCTTGCTGGAAAACATCCCGGAATTTTTTCGGATCTTAAATACGATTTTGCATCAACGCTTATGAACGAGATCACCCGGAAGTTTTTGGATAGGGAATTTGACAAGGTAATAGTTGTTTATAACGAATTCAAATCAGTTGTTCAGCAGAAAGTGGTAAGAAAACAGCTGCTGCCGATTTTAACTGATCATGAAAAAAAAGAAGATCAGAATATAAATATCGAATATATTTACGAACCTGATAAAATCAGTATTATAAATGCGCTTCTGCCGAGGCATTTGAATGCTCTTATGTGGACAGCACTGCTCGATTCATATGCAGCTGAGCTTGGTGCAAGAATGACTGCAATGGATATGGCGACAGAAAATGCAAAAGAATTAATAAGGACGTTGCAAATTACATATAATAAAGAGAGACAGGCATCTATCACCAGTGAAATTCTGGAGATTGTATCTGGTGCGAATGCCTTGAAAAAAGGGAATTGATTCAATTTGAATTGATTAACCTTTTTTAGTATATTTTCAACGATATAAGGTTTTATGCTTGAAGATCTGACCCTAAAATTAGATAAAGCTTTAAAAAAGATTACCGGTCAGGGTAGGATTTCAGAGCAAAATATTGCGGATTCCTTAAGAGAAATCCGGCGTGTTCTTTTAGATGCTGATGTAAATTATAAGGTTGCCAAACAGTTTATTGAAGATGTTAAATCCAGAGCGCTTGGTAAGGAAGTGCTGGCTTCTGTAACGCCAGGACAGCTGATTACCAAAATCATCTATGACGAGCTCGCTCTTTTGATGGGAGGCAGAAATGCTGAACTATCATTTAATCCTTCCGGCATTACAGTTATATTGCTGGTTGGTTTGCAGGGCTCAGGTAAAACCACATTCAGCGCAAAATTAGCCAAATATTTGGCATTAAAAAAACGGAATGTGCTTCTGACCGCAGCAGATGTGTATAGACCTGCTGCTGTTGATCAGCTGAAGACTTTAGGAAGTCAGATAGGTGTACCTGTTTTTTCTGCAGAGGAATCTAAAGATGCTATAAAAATATCGGCAGATTCAATCGCCTATGCCAGGGAGAACGGTTTTAACACGGTCATTATAGATACCGCCGGACGGCTTCATGTTGATGAAAATTTAATGGATGAAATTAAAGCCATTAAGGAAAAGGTAAAACCGACGGAAATATTGTTTGTTGTCGATTCAATGACTGGTCAGGATGCTGTTAATTCAGCGAAAGCCTTTCACGACAGCGTGGATTTCGACGGGGTTGTTCTTACAAAACTTGACGGCGATACCCGAGGAGGGTGCGCACTTTCTATCAAAGCTGTGGTTAACGAACCGATTAAGTTCGTTAGTATGGGTGAAAAGCCTGATTCGATTGAGCTGTTCCATCCAGAGAGAATGGCTGCAAGAATTCTAGGCAAAGGAGATGTTGTTTCACTCGTTGAAAAAGCACAACAGCAGATCGATTCCAGGGAAGCCGAAGATCTTGAAAAGAAGCTGCTGGAAAACAAATTCGATTTCGACGATTTTCTGAAGCAGATAAAAATGCTGAAGAAAATGGGTTCTCTTAAATCACTGCTGGGTATGATTCCGGGTCTTGGAACAAAATTGAAAGATAGCGATATTGACGATAAACAAATGATAAAAGTTGAGTCTATCATTCAGTCAATGACTATTAAGGAAAGGCAAAATCCCAAAATACTGAATGGCAGCAGGAGAAAGCGGATTGCACGCGGAAGCGGAAATTCGATTCAGGATGTAAACCGCCTTATTAAACAGTTTGCTGAAATGCAGAAGATGATAAAAATGTTTAATTCGAAGAGCGGTAAAAAAATGATGAATAATTATAAAAATCTGAGAATAAATTAAATAATAAATAGGAGGCTAAATTAATTGGCTGTTAAGTTAAGACTAAAACGTATGGGTAAAAAACGACAACCTGTTTATAAAGTTGTTGCTGCTGATGTTAGATCACCAAGAGATGGTAAATTTATTGAAGCAATAGGATTATATAATCCTAAAACAAATCCGGTTACTATCGAATTGAATGAAGACAGAGCTTTGTACTGGTTAGGAGTTGGTGCTCAACCTACTGATACTGTAAAAAATCTGTTATCAAAAAAAGGAATTTTGCTGAAAAAAGAATTATCTTCACGTGGATTATCTGATGAACAAATTGAAGTTCAGATAAGTGAATGGAAAAAATTGCAGGAAGCAAAGCTTTCAAAGGAATTGAAGCAACTGGAAGATAAGAAAAAAACTCAGGCTAAAAAACCTGAACCTGAAAAAGAAACAGAAGTTACAAGTGCTTCGGAAGTGAAGGGCGCTGCTTCTGATGAAACCGGATCTAAAGAAAAACCCGCTGAAGGTTAATATCTGCAGAAATGGTTTTATGCACTTATTATAATATGTGCCCTTTTTTACAACAGTAAAAAGGTATTCTCAAATGAAGGAATTTATTGAATTCATCGCCAAACACCTTGTCGACACCCCTGATGGTGTCAGTATCGAGGAAGCACAACCTAATGATAAAACCATCGAACTGACTCTTAAAGTGAGCTCAGATGATGTTGGTAAAGTAATTGGTAAACAAGGCAAAACTGCTCAAGCAATGAGAACCTTATTAACAGCGATTGCTGCTAAAGATGGGAAAAGGGCAATTCTCAAAATCCTCGATTAAAATTATTAAGGGTTTTGGAAGATTATTTTATAATAGGCAATATAAAGCTGAATTATAATGAGGACGGATTTGTTCTCATTAAACCGTTTACTGATTTTAATGATAGATTCTTTGATCTAGATTTCGTCTATATCAAGATTTTTGGCGTCGTTAAGAAGCTTTTCATCGATAATGTTAAAGTTATTAATAACGACGTGGTACTTAAATTCAGGAATTTTAATAGTTCTGCAGATACAAAAGCCCTTATAGGGCTTGATATTTTTGTCGATGACAAAAATGCCGTTAAACTTGATGAAGACATGTTCTTCGTACATGATTTAATCGGCTGTAAGGTTTATTATAATAATGAGTTCTTTGGTGAAGTTACAGATGTATTATTGTTGGTTTCTAACGATATATTGGTGGTTAAAGATCCTGACAACAATGAACATTTAATCCCAATTGTGAATGATTATATAGGATCCGTTCAGACTGCCGAAAAAAAAATTCGGCTGATAAACGATCCGGGTTCGATGTACTATGATGAGGATTGATATATTATCTGCAGTGCCGGATCTATTATATTCTCCGCTGAATACGAGTATAATTAAGCGTGCACAGGATAAAGGTAAAGTGCAAATTGTGGTTCACAATCTGAGAGATTATTCCGGGAACAAACACAAACAGATTGATGATAAACCTTTCGGCGGAGCTTCAGGTATGCTGCTCAAGCCGGAACCGTTCTTTGAATGTATAGAAAAATTGCAAAGTGAAAGGGAATACGATCATATAATTTTTTTAACACCACGGGGCAGAGTCTTTGACCAAGGTGAAGCTAAAAAACTTTCGCTATGCAAAAATGTAATTCTTATTGCGGGACATTATAAGGGAATTGATGAACGAGTCATCCGGAAATTTGTTACGTATGAATTATCGGTAGGCAAGTTTGTCTTAAGCGGGGGAGAACTGCCGGTACTTATTGTAACAGATGCCATAATTCGATTGCTGCCGGGTGTTCTGAACGATATGGAATCAGCACTCGATGATTCGCTTGCTGATGGTGATTATATCGAGGCTCCGTTTTATACAAGACCGGCGCAATATAGGAATATGAACGTTCCCGACGTTCTTCTCTCAGGTAACACAAAAGCAATTGACGACTGGAAAGAAGAACAATCGAAAATTTTGACTGAGAAATGGAAAAAAATAAATTCTTTGGAGTAAAGAAATGGACAAAATAAAAGAACTAATAGGTGACGAGGAAAGAACAGATCTCCCATCTTTCAAACCTGGCGACAGGATTCGCGTTCACGTTCGAGTGATTGAAGGTGACAAAGAAAGGATTCAGCCTTACGAAGGTGATGTGATTGCGGTTAAAGGAACAGGATTAACTAAATCTTTTACCGTAAGGAAAATATCCAGCGGGGTAGGTGTGGAAAGAGTTTTTCCTTTCAACTCACCTAAAATTGCTAAGGTAGAAATTGTTCGAGAAGGTAAAGTCAGAAGAGCAAAATTATATTACTTAAGAAATCTATCCGGTAAAGCTGCCAGAATCAAGGATAAAAATCAGAAGTAATGTTTACCTAATTAAATAAAGCCGCTTAACGGCGGCTTTTTTCGTTTTAAACAATTACAAAAATTTCATGAAAATAATACTTCCAGCAAATATTTACAGTGCAATTTTAGGTCTGATGTTACCTGATACCGTCAAGGAAAATATCGAAATTTCTGCATCCTCTTTAATTTCTAATAAACTCGCAGAGGATAAAAACTCGTTGGGATTACTGCCGTCTTTTGAACTCCTTAGCAATCCGGATTTATATGTATCCGGGGAAATTGCTTTATCTTTCGACGGAGCACTTTCGAATTCATACTTGTATTTTATGCCGGATAAGAATAAGTTCGATAAAATTTTAATGCGTGGGGATGTGAGTTCGAACGAAGTATTACTCTCGAAGATAATCTTTAAGGAACGATTTGAACTAACTCCGGAAATAGTACTCGATACCGCCGATATAAATTTCGATGAGAACAATTATCTGATTTGCGGACAGGACAATAACGATTTTGTAAATACTTATAATGGTATAAGTTTCGCAGATCAGATAGCAGAATTTATAGATTTCCCCTATGTAAATTATGTGTTAGCGTCATATAACTCTTCAATGCTTACCGATACTGCCGCGCTGCTTAAAAGCATCGACGAAAAAATTGAAGATAATATTTTCACTCTTCTTGATAAAATGAGTCTCCCGGCTCAATTTTCGAAATATGTTGCAGAAAACATTGATACAGTGTATTTCGAGTTAACGGAAAACGAAAAAGAAGGGCTTGGGGAATTATTGAAGCTTCCGTTTTATCACGGGATGATCGAAGAAATTAAGGAACTTAAATTTGTATAATTTGATCCTGCACCCGTGAAAGCACAGGATCAACATCAATTACATTGCAACGTGTGAAGTTGTAAGTACATTTGGGTTATTTCTTATTGTCTCCAGCATCTCTTCAGTAGCTGGAGAAACAAGTTTCATCGTGCAGCAGGCAACCAGCCCGCCTTCAAAAATAATATTCTCTACTTCCTCTACATTTATATCGCCTTGTTTTAATACATCCAGAATAGAAGCGAGTACCCCGGGTTTGTCGTAATGCTTCACTATAAGCTGGTAATAATTGCTTTTAATCTCAGCTCTGTTGACCCAATGGGCAATAATGCCGCTGTTAATATAGTCGAGAATTATTTGAACCGTTTCTTCGGCAACTGCATTTTGAGCCTGCTCAGTCGAAGCACCGATGTGATGCGTTATATAAACATTCTCAAGCTCCTGTAGTTTGGATTTTACTTCACCGGTTTTTCCTTCAGGTTCATCTTTAAACACATCCAGACCAACACGCAGGTTCTTTCCCTTTACAGCTCTTATCAATGCTTCTTCGTCAACAACTCCGGCGCGCGAAGTGTTAATAAATATTGCACCTGCTTTCATATAGCCGAACATCTTGTCGTTGAAAAGCCCTTTTGTTTCCGGCGTAACCGGCAGGTGAAGAGAAACAATGTCGGCAATCGGAAGTGTTTTATCGAAGTCACTGAAATCTTTTATTCCATATCCTTCAACACGGGAAATATCTTTAACATAAATGTTCATACCGAATGAAGATGCTCTTTTTGCGACTTCTTTACCGATATTGCCGTAGCCCACAATTGCGAGTGTTTTTCCCGCAAGACCATCAGCTTTCGAATAGAGTGCTTTATTCCATTTACCGTTCCGAAAGTCAATTACATTGTCAGGAATTTTCCTGTCGAGAGCTATCATTAATCCGAGTGCTAGTTCCGCTACTGCAATTGAATTCTTTCCCGGACAATTAGCAACGTATATACCTTTTTTGTTTGCAGCCGAAATATTAATGTTATTAACACCAGCACCAGCTCGGATTATAAGGTTAAGATTTTGTGCTGCAATTATGGTCGGTTCGTTAACAATAGTGGAACGGACTACTAAAATATCAACAAACTTAGCTTTCTCCGGCAGATCATTCTCCCCCAGCTTAGGTTCATACAGTACATTCAAACCATTATTTTTCAACTGCTCTACATACTTTTCAGGGAACTTATCTGCAATGAGAACCGTCGTTTTCATAATTACTCCGTTAGTTTATTTATTAAGCATTGGTATTTTTATTCCCCATTTTACCGCGTTGTTCGTTGCCTGATCATAGCCGGCATCTGTATGTCTTACAATTCCCATTCCGGGATCATATGTCAATACACGCTCAAGTCGGATTTCTGCTTCCTTTGTGCCATCAGCAACAATTACCATACCTGCATGAATTGATTTGCCTATTCCAACTCCTCCGCCATGATGCACCGAAACCCAGCTTGCACCGCCGATTGAATTCAGAAGCGCATTCAATATCGGCCAGTCGGCTATAGCATCACTGCCGTCAAGCATTCCTTCGGTTTCACGATATGGTGACGCAACCGATCCGCAATCGAGATGATCGCGACCTATAACAATGGGTGCGCTTACTTTTCCGGAAGCCACAAGATCGTTAAATATTTTTCCCATCTTTGCACGCGCACCGTAACCCAGCCAGCAAATCCTAGAAGGCAACCCCTGGAAATGAACTTTTTCACGCGCCATCTTTATCCATCTTATCAGAGCCTCATCTTCAGGGAAAGTTTCCATTACAGCTTTATCAGTTTCGTAAATATCATTCGGATCACCGGAAAGTGCAGCCCAGCGGAAAGGTCCCTTACCGTCGCAGAAAAGGGGACGAATAAATGCAGGCACAAATCCGGGAAAATCGAAAGCATTACTGACACCGTTTTCCTTCGCCTCGCCCCGAATGTTATTTCCGTAATCAAAAGTGATTGCACCCTTTTTCTGAAACTCAAGCATTGTTTTTACGTGCACTACTATTGTCTCCCTGGCTTTCCGGATATATAAATCCGGATCGGCTGCACGAATTTTAAGTGCTTCATCTAAACTCATTCCCATCGGTACATAACCATTAAGCGTGTCATGCGCAGACGTCTGATCGGTGAGTATATCGGGTACTATACCGCGTTCTAAAATTTGAGGTAGAATTTCTCCGGCATTTCCCAGGAGCCCGACCGATAATGCAACTTTTTTTTCTTTGGCGTTCAGCACCAGTTCTAGTGCTTCATCGAGATTATCCGTTAATCTGTCGATATAGCCCGTATCAAGTCGTTTTTGAATTCTTGATCTGTCTACCTCAATACCGAGGAATGCAGCGCCTATCATCGTAGCTGCCAGCGGCTGTGCGCCGCCCATACCGCCTAATCCTGCAGTAAGCAAAAATCTTCCTGATAAACTTCCGCCGAAATGCTGCTTTGCACACTCGGCAAATGTTTCGTACGTGCCTTGCAGAATACCCTGAGTTCCGATATAAATCCAGCTACCTGCAGTCATCTGACCATACATTATGAGTCCAAGTTCTTCGAGTCGTCTGAACTCGGACCAGTTAGCCCAGTCGGGAACAAGCATCGAATTTGAAAGTAGTACTCGCGGAGCATTTAAATGAGTCTTGAACACCGCTACGGGTTTGCCGGATTGTATTAACAGCGTCTCGTCGTTCTCAAGATTTTTAAGCGATTCGACTATCGCTTCGAAAGCTTCCCAGTTGCGGGCTGCTTTTCCACTACCACCATACACGATTAACTGCGAAGGATTTTCGGCTACTTCCGGATCCAGGTTATTCATAAGCATGCGAAGTGCAGCTTCCTGTATCCAACCTTTGCAATTAAGTGTGGTGCCGCGGGGAGCTTTAATTATTCTTTTATCATTTTTCATTTTAATCTCTGAAGTGATTGTCCAATAATGCTATATACTGGTTGTACATCGATCTGTAAAACCATTTCATTAAAAACCAGGATTTATTCATTTTCGACCCGATAAATTTCACGTTCTCCTGGAGCTGACGTGTAATTCTTATTTTCTCATCTTTGGTCAGCTTTACTTCCGAAGGATCCGAATTTATCTTATTAATAATTGACTGGTATGCGGAAATATCTTTTGCAAACTTATCATCCATTCCCATTTGTTTTATTGCCTGATTACAAAACGTTGTAATGATCTTCGATTCGTTTTTATCAAAATTGAAAGTGTAGTTTTTAAATAATTTTTTTGCCATAATTACCTATACCTTAAGTGATGTTAATTTTTCTCTCATTTTCTGATAACCCGGTTTAATTATATTGTAAATATAATGAAGCCTTTCATCATAGGGGATGAATGCAGATTTCATAGCATTTAAATTTAGCTTTTCAACATCATCAAGTGTAATGTCAAAAAGTTCCGATGCAACCACATATTCGTTTGTCAAATCCGTGTTGCTCATAAGCCTGTCGTCGGTGTTTAAGAAAACCCTGAATTTCTGTTTATAAAGTTTAATAAAAGGATGATTTTCGAGACTATCAACCGCGCCAGTATGTACATTGCTCAGCAGGCATATTTCAAGAGGTATTCTTTTATCGAGCACGAACTGCGCCAGTTCTCCGAGCTCTACTATGTTTCCGTTTTTATCAAATACTATATCTTCCACGAGTCTCGTGGCATGTCCTATTCTGTGTGCGCCGCAAAGCTGTATAGCCTGCCAAATCGATTCCTTTCCGAAAGCTTCCCCGGCATGAATAGTGATATTAAAGTTTTCCCTCTTAATATACTCAAATGCATCAATGTGCTTCTTTGGCGGGAAACCTCCTTCTTCACCGGCAAGATCAAAACCAACAACTCCCAAATTTCTGTAATTAACTGCCAGCTCCGCAATTTCCAGAGATACATTCATATTTCTCATTGCACATAAAATTAAGCCGTAGCCTACACCGAACTCCTTCCTGCCGGCTTCCAGACCTTTTAAAACTGCTTTCATAACATCATCATAATGCAGACCTTTGCTAAGGTGCAGAATTGGAGCGAAACGAGTTTCCACATAGCAAACGCCATCGTTTTTCATATCTTCGAGCATTTCATATGCAGCTCGTTCCAGAGATTCCTTAGTCTGAAGAACCGCACAGGTATGTTCGAATCCTTCCAGGAATTCCACTAGATTTCCTTTATTCGCTCCTCTGAAGAACCATTCCTGTAATTCCCCGGGATCCTCTGTCGGCAATTTCTTATACTTAATATCTTTTGCCAGTTCAATTATTGTTTCGGGTCTGAGTCCGCCATCAAGATGATCGTGCAATTGAACTTTCGGGACGCCGTTTATTATTTCTTTTGTTGTCATTTGTACTCCATTTGAATAACCAAAAATATCCCTTTTAAGCAGTAAAATCAATCAATTGAATTTCAGCGAATTTTTGGACAAAAACTTGCAAAATGAAGTAAGAACTCAATATTACAGACTAATTTGTCCTTGACTAAGTAGCCTTAAAGTGGTAATTTTTCAACACTCTATTGAAAAATTTTTAATCAAATTAGGAGAAGTAATGAAAAGATTAGTGTCAAGCCTGATCCTATTATCAATGGTTTTTGGATTAGTTGCATTCCAATGTTCATCTACGGAATTAACAAGCGCGAAACTTTATATTCAGCAGAAGAATTTTGATAAAGCCATCGAAGCTCTAAACAAAGAAATTACCAAGAATCCCGCCAGTGATGAAGGATTTTATCTGTTAGGCTACATCTACGGCGAGCAGGGTAATGTAAATAAAATGCTCGAAAACTTCGACAAATCTCTGGAAATAAGCAATAAATTTGCAGACCAGATAAACGACGGCAAGCTATATCACTGGTCGACAAATTTTAATAAAGGTGTGGGATTGTTTAACAGAGCATCCAAGGCTGCAGATCAGGACACAAGCAAAATGTTCTTTAACAAATCTGTTGAAGCATTCGAAGCGGCTATTGCCTGTCAGCCCGACTCAATAGGAACATATCATAACCTAGTATTCTCATTATTAAACGCCGGCAGAAATGAGGACGCCATTGAACCGCTCAAGAAAATGATTGAACTGGAGAATACCCCTGATTCCTATGCTATGCTTGGTGAGATTTATTACAATAAAGGCATCGATCAGTTGAATAAATTCAAGGAAAGCAACAACCGGGAAGACAGCTTAAAGTCGGTAGAGCAATTTAATCAGGTAATTACATTGTTGGAAAAGGGAAGGAAAGAACATCCGAGCAATCCTGATATTTTAACCATTCTTTCGAACTCATACATTAATGCCAACAGGCTTAATGAAGCCATGGATATTTTCAAATCAGGTGTTGATAATGATCCCTCGAATAAAATATACAGATATAATTACGGCGTACTGCTGCTCGGCGCCAATATGTACGAAGAAGCCGAAGCTCAGTTTAAGAAAGCTGTTGAACTTGATCCGGAATATGAGAATGCCATATACAACCTTGCAGTTACATATGTCAGATGGGGAACAAAGCTAAGAGAAGATAATTTAGAAGATGAAACAAATCAAGAGTATCTTGAAAAATTTAAGTTGTCGCTTGATCCTCTGAATAAATTTCTTGAACTGAATCCTGAAGATGGAAATATATGGGATTTACTCGGCAAGGTATATGCAAACATCGGCGAGTCGGAAAAATCGAAAGAAGCATTCGAAAAAGCCGATATGTACAGATAATTCGTTTTACACCAATTTTTGAAAGCCTGCATTTTTATGCGGGCTTTTTATTTAATAAAAAGGAAGAACATGGCTCAGGATAAAGAATTAAAACAGCAGCAGATAAATATTGAACTGGGAGAAAAAGAAGCTGAAGGTATCTATTCAAACCTTGCAATTATTACTCATTCTCCGGCAGAGTTTATAATCGATTTTACACGCGTGGTTCCGGGTGTTCCGAAAGCAAAAGTACATGCAAGGATAATAACAACTCCCCAGCACGCAAAAATGCTGATGAAAGCGCTCGAAGAAAATATCAGCCGTTATGAAAATAAGTACGGCGAAATAAAAGTGGAGGGCGCACCAAACCAGCAGTTCGGTTTTACAAGTCCAAATAAAGGGGAAAAAATCAACTGATTTCCCCTTATTCTTGTCTTTCATGTACTTGCTTCTAATAAATTATTCAGCTACTTTTAATCCAATATATTTTGATTCAGGGCACTTTATCCGTTATTTTGATACAAATCAAAAGTAAAATTGGATAAAACTCATACATTAGGGCGACAATTCGTTTATAAATTTATAAGAGGAGAATTTGACATGACATATAAGTCAGTGATCAAAATGTTGTGCGCATTAATATTTTTCAGCTCCGTTTCACTCTATTCTCAATCCCCATTTAATATTACATTAACGATTACGGAGGGAAATATTAATCTTTCGGATTTAATCGTTAATAAAAATCTTGAAGGGACACCCAGAATTATAGAACTCACAATGAGTGAAGCCGGAAGAAGCGTCATACTTGAATTTATGATTTCATGGGACCGCTACAGAACAGGAGATTTTCAGAACCTTTACTCGCTCAGAACAATGCCGTTCAATTCACGTTTAAGACTTTCGAACAATGACATCAGTTCCTTCGACGATATCGAAATAGCATCAGACGAACCTAATGATGATCTGATAGAAGAACAAAGGGTTATAGGTCAGCCTGTTGGAAGGTATCAGTTTGTTGCTACTGTCTTTGATGGTAATACAAACGAGTTTTTATCTGAAGCAGTTGAGATAAAAGACATGTGCGTGCCTAATGAGAATATAATCATTACTTCTCCTGTTGATGGCAACACATACAGTATCGGCGGTGTGTCAGCATCGTGGAGTGTTGACCCGTGCATCACGGAATACAATATCCTGGCAAAAAGGAAAATACCCGGAAACACAAATGATGTTGACGACATACTCGAAGCCGGTGAGACAATTATTGATTATACATTCGAGATGACCGAGCAGGAATATGAAGCGGGTGTTATGAACATTAATCTGGATGGTTTGATCGATAATGTTTACTGGCAGGACGGCGACGAAATAGTGCTGCTCGTAACCGGATTTTCGCCCTTATCAATCGGTTTGAATGAAGTATTGTCCGATCCCATAAAATTCAATATCGGTAATCCTACTGATACGCCGGAGGGGTTTGAAACTAGTGTTGTTGATAAAGCCCAGGTATTTTATGAAAAACTCACAACCGGACAGATTACCATTGATCAGATAGAAGGCATATTCGACGAAAACGGACAGCCGGTAAGTTTTGCAAACTTTCAACAGCTTATGAGTGATCTTGCTGCAAATCCTGACAGAGTTATAAGCATAACATTTATTGAAAATGAATAGAGGTGCCATCATGAAAATTATAAAACAAGTATTTTTCTTCACTCTGTTTATCGGTATTGCTCTGGCATTTACGGCAGGAAATTTTCACGATGATCAGACGCCGGTAGCATTAGTGAAAAAAATTGTAAAAGACGTCCAGTATAAATCTGCCGACGAAACAGATTGGGAAGCTGCAAAAATGGGTGAACCTCTTATGGACGGCGGAGAAGTTAAAACAGGGTTTCAATCACTCGCGCTGGTCTTGTTTACTGACGGTTCAGGACTGCTAAGAGTAAGAGAAAATTCAATTCTTAACATTTATGGTGAAAAAAGTAAAAGAGCAATGAATAAGAATACTTTTATCCAGGAAGGTGTTGTAGGATTTGAAGTTAATAAACAATCGGAAGATGAGGAATTCAAATTTACTACACCTACTATGGTTGCATCGATAAGAGGGACAGAGGGAGTTATAGACGGTGATCAGAATAAAGTCCTGTGCGAAAGTGGTTTGATTGAGCTGGCTGCTCTCATCGGTCAGAAGGAAACCGGAGTATTAACGGGCGGAAATGCGGCTCAGGTTACTGAAGACGGACAATTGAAGATTTATGAAATGACCGATGCCGAAAAACAACAGCTGCAGCAAACAAAGCAGATTACAATTAAGAAAATCAGGGTTGAAACCGAAGATGGAACCTTAGAAGTGGAATACTACGAGGAAGAAGAATAATAATTTGCAATGCCGGCATTTGAAAATTTTGATTGGAGGACCACTTGAAACAATATAAGCTTATAACCGCAGTATTAATTTTATTCCTTGCTTTATCCGAATTACAAGCACAAGTAAGCAATACTGTATCAAATGTAAAAATTTCTCAGGCTATTGAAGGCAAACCGGTTAAATTCAGCGTTTCGTTATATCCGGTTCCAGGCATATCGGAAGTTGTTCTTGCATATAAACCGTATGATGAAAGTATCTTTGAATACTTTGATATGGAATTACTCGGTGATTCTGCTATTTATACTTTAAGCGGCGACTACGTCCGCACTCCGCTGTTCAGTTATTATTTAAGCATAGAATTCGAAACTGGTGTAGTTGAAACTTATCCGCTTGGTATTCCTGAAACAGCTGTACCGCTTGAAGTAACAGTTAGAGCTCCTTCCGTGAAAGACAGTGAAATTATTGTTCTCAGTCCTGCCCCTGGCGAAAAGGTGGCAATAAACGATATGTTCATTTCGGTATCGATGATAAAGGCGTCCGAAGATGTCGATATCGGAGCTACAAAACTATATCTGGGTGATGTGGATATAACTCAGTACGCACTTTTTGCAGGAGATCTGATACTTTTCTATGCCGAAAATTTCCCCGATGCAGTAAGTCTCGGTGATAAATCTCTCAAGGTAGAGGTCTTCAACAAAAACGGTGAACCTTACCATACAGTGAACTCTGATTTCACCGTGCTCACATCAACGGAGTTGGCTGAAGCGCAAAAACAGTTTATAACAAACGGTTCAATCGAAGCTGAATCGAGGAATCAAAGTTATAATGATCAGAGTACATGGTTCAATAACCTTTCGGTCAATTTGAAAAACACATACGACGACCTGCGCTTGAATGCGAAAGTATATGTAACCTCAGAAGAAAAAGCCGACAGACAGCCGAGGAACAGATTCAGAGGCGAGGTACAGTATCAGGACTGGCTTTCGGCAGAGTTCGGTGATACTTATCCCAAACTGCCAACATATATATTAAACGGAAAGCGGGTAAGAGGTGTCTCCGGTTTTATCAATCTCGGATTTTTTAACATAGAGGCAACTTACGGTCAGGTTAGAAGAAGTATTGAGGGAACTATTATCGAAAAGTATAACCGTCTTAATGCACCGCTTGCATCGAATGTAATTGCAATTGACTCGGCAAGATACGGCGATCCGTTTGCAGCAGTTAATTTCGGAACTTACGACAGGCAGTTGTTTGCGTTGCGACCTTCATTCGGTGCAGGAGAAATATTCCAATGGGGATTTACCTATCTGCATGGAAAAGATGACCCTAATTCTATTGATTTCGGAAGCCGTCCCAGGGAAAATGTTGTATTGGGAACCGACATGAAACTCAATCTGGATGAACGCAGAATCCAACTCAGGACGCAGGCATCGGTGAGCCTGATAAACGATGATATATCATCCGGAGATATAACAGATGAACAGATTGACTCACTGTTCAGCGGTGATGGAAGTTCATCTTTTGGAAGCGACAAAGATCAGTTTGTTACGCTGAAAGATATTGCAAGTACGTTCATTACAGTTAACCAGTATATCGGTCCGCTTAATCCTGAAGAATTATCTTCCCTTGCTGCAGAAGCCGAACTTCAGCTTAATTACTTTAACAACAGAATAAGGGGTTCTTATATTTACCGCGGCAATCAATATGAATCATTCGGACAGGATTTTATGGTTACCGACAGGAAAGGGATTAATATTTCGGACAGAATCAGGATGATAGACAACCAGGTTTTCTTTACAGTTAGTTACGAGAGTCTGGAAGATAATCTTCAGAATACACTTTTATCAACTACTAAGTATGATAATTTAAATACATCCGTATCATATTTCCCAAGGATAGATTTCCCGGCAATAACGCTGAGCTACAAAAACAGAACTCGGCAGAATGATATAGCGCCGACAGATACGGTGAACAACATATTTATGATAGACGACGTTACCAGTACTATTCTTGCAAAACTGTCTTACGATTTTATTGCCGGTGTTAAACACAACACTAACTTCAGTATTTCAAATATCGGATTTGAGGATGAAAGCATTAGCGATCTTGACCAGACATTTGTTACGGCTTCATTAAACGTGAGCAGTTTCTGGAATCGGGATCTGAACAGTACTGTGGGATTTACATCTTATTCAAGTACAGCCGGCGATCAGGATTATTCCTACTTCCTGTTATCGCTTGGGGCAAGTTACCGGTTGCTGGATGACAAGCTCAATCTGAATCTTAACATTAATCCGAGCTTCGGTGATTTTAAACGCAACGGTTTTGATTTTACCGCGCAATACGCATTGATGCAGAATCTGAGCGCCATATTCCAGTTAAGATATTACAGTATGCCTGATCTCAACACAACAAACTCAGTTGCAGGATTACGATTACGATATACTTTATAAGGGAAGTTTTTGTCTTTCCGAAAAAATAAAAAATCAGGAAGTGGCGGGTTGATTAAACTCGCCACTTTTTTAACCAGCTTCATATTAGTTATATTTCTCACTCAGGAGTTTTTCTTCACTTTCGGTCCGCTTAAAAGTCTTGAGTTGAAATTAATTGATGAGCGCTTTTCACAACGCGGTGAACGAAACATAAAAGATACAGCCGATGTTGTTATTCTTGCCATAAATCAGGAAACCTACGACCAAATTCCACATCCGTATAAAACATGGCCGTGGCCGCGGTTTATTTTTCAGAAAGTAATTGAAAATTTGCAGGAAGCAGGTGTAAGGGCGATAGGCATTGATATTATAATGTCGAGCCCGGACAGGATGGATAAGACATATGATTCCCTGCTGATGGATTGCATGCGTAAATACGGCAATATTGTTGTCGCAGGCAAAATAGATCTTGCACAGGAGGCGCAACTTGAAGCTTTTGAAAGCGGCAGAACTTCTACCCTTGGAGTCAGAAGGCAGCTTGATTATGATTTTGAAAATATATTTTTTCATGCCGATAGTTCTATCGGTATAGTGCAGACACCGGGCGATTACGATGAGGTTTACAGACGCTACCAGACTTATGTTAACCCGAGTACATATCCGGGACTTGTACCGTCATTCGGATTTGCACTTATTAATAAGTTTCTTGGATTGCCGCCTGACTCGGTTGCAAAAAAGGATAAATCGGGTGACCATTTTATTCTGGGATTCAAAAAAATTCCGGTATACGATAAAACGACAATGCTGATTAATTTTTACGGAGCCGACAGGACTTTCCCACGCATCGAATTCAGTCAGGTGCTGGATGACAACGAATTTACTACAGAGACTGAAATACTTGCCGAAGAGGAATGGAACGAGTGGGATATTTTGTTGAGTTCTGATCCTGAGATATTCGAAGATAAAATAGTTATTATCGGTTCTTCGATGCCTGAGGATAAGGACTTTTTCAACATCCCGATTTCAAGAGGTACGAGAGAAGGCGACAACATTATTGCCGGTGTTGAATTTCACGCGAACGTTATTCAGAATATTATATGGGACGATTATCTTTATAAACAGTCACAGTTCCAGGAGATCATAATTCTATTAATAATCTCATTTCTGGTATTTTACGGGTCTTCTTACATCAAACAAAAAAAAGTGAAGCATCATTTTGTACTTGAGGTTTTAAACCTTGTTCTTGTTTTGCTGCTGATTTATCTCGTTTACATTTACGGTATTTATGTATTTACTTCTCATAACCTGGTTGTATCAATGATCAACCCGATTCTGGCAATACTGCTGAGTTATTTTTCGGTTACAGCTTACAATTTTATTACTGAGCGTACACAAAACAAAATGATAAGAGGTATGTTCAGCACATACGTAAGCAGCGACCTGGTAAACATATTATTAAAGGAACCTGATAAACTTAAACTCGGAGGTGAGAAAAGAACCCTGTCAATATTATTCAGTGATATAGCGGGATTTACCAGTTTTTCAGAAAAACTTCAACCTGAGGAACTTGTTGAATTTATAAACGAGTACCTGACTGAAATGACTGATATCGTACTGGCTAACAGCGGTACGCTCGATAAATATATCGGTGATGCAATAATGGCTTTCTGGGGAGCGCCTATTTCGATTGAGAAGCATGAATATCTGGCATGCAAAACCGCCATTGAAATGCAGAAGAGATTGAAGCACCTCCGTGAGAAATGGAAAATGGAAAGTGCCGGTGAGATAAATGTGAGAATAGGTATTAACAGTGGTGCGGTGGTCGTAGGGAATATAGGCGGGAGAAGCCGTTTCGACTATACCGTAATGGGTGACCAGGTAAATCTGGCATCGAGGCTTGAAGGAGCAAACAAACAGTACGGCACCGGTATAATGATAAGCGATTCAACTTATGAAATTGTTAAAAAAGATTTTCTGGTAAGAGAACTCGATACTATCCGGGTAAAGGGAAAGTTAAAACCAACCACCGTTTACGAGTTAATAGGTTTTAAAGACGATGAAGATGCCGTTAAGAAGTTTGATTTGCTGAAAGGTTATATTGATGGATTGAAAGCCTACAAGCTGAAGGATTTTGATAAAGCTATTAAATTTTTTAATGAGACGTATAATTCCTCGGATAGAGATAAAGCATCGTTGGTTTACATAGAACGTTCGAAGTATTATATGGAAAACCCGCCGGATACCGATTGGGATGGTGTATTCGTAATGCAGACCAAGTAAACTCTCTATTTTCTGGCACGTATAATATTCAGAACTGCCGCCGCCAGAAAAATAAAATTGGCTAACCATGCCGTAAAGAAGGGATCCATAACACCGTTTTTACCGAACGCCCTGCTTATCTGCATAAAAACAAGGTATACAAATGTTATAAGCAGGTTTATTCCAAACTGAAGGGCAACACCGCCACGGCGTTTGTTTGCAGAGATCGGCAATCCGAACAGAACAGTTATAAGACTGGCAAATGCGAATGCAAATCTTGAATGGTATTCAATAAGAATCCGTGTGGGGTCATTGCCTGCCTTTAACTGATCGGATGCAAATTCTTCCAGCTCACCAAGATCCATTTCTTCAACTTTTCTTTGCTTCTTTATTATGTCATCAGGCACAAAGTCCAGGGACGAAATTTCCCTGGTTATGAATGATTCCATCTTCTCGCTATTATCGTTAAATATCCTGAGAGTGCCGTTAAACAGCATCCAGTTGCTGTTTGTGGAATCGTATTTCATTCGCGCTGCGTCATATCGTAAAACCATTTTTGTAACATCACTGCTATCGAATTCCTGAATGCTGATCTTATAAGCTAAATCGGTATGAACATTGTAAGTGGATATACTCACAATTCTCGTCTTTGCATCCTGAAAAAATATGTTCCTTCCGGATTCGACCAACCCTTTTTTCATATAAGTTCTTTCTATATAAATCCTGTGTTTATTCGCCATGGGGACAACATATCCACCAAAATAGACTGATATCATGCTGATAATGACTGCAGTCGCGATAAACGGTATCATGAATCTGTAAAGACTAATGCCTGAAGATTTAATTGCAGTAAGTTCATTCAGAGATGACATTTTACCCGCAACGAATAAACTCGACAATAGCACAGAGACGGGAATCATCAGTTTTAATATTTCTGGAATGAATACTATGTAGTATTGGAGTATAATTTCGTTTGGAACATCCTCATCAATAAAGTCGTCGAGGTTTTCCATCATATTCATAATTACAAATATTAATGTGAAAGCTGCCAGCGCGAACAGTATTGTCTGAACAAATTGTTTAGTAAGGTATCTGTCAATTATTTTCATTTACAATTAAATCTTTTCTTAATTTTTTCGGAATAATTTTCAATAAGAAACTGAAATCCAGTGTAACCCTTTCTTTTGCACTCTTCATTGTAAGAAAAATTCCCAGTAAGCCGAGAACAATATTAGCAGTCCAGGTACCCAAAAACGGACTAAGAATTCCCCTGTCGGCTAGTTTTTCACCGCCTATCAGAAATGTCCAGTAAATCATAAAGAATACAAGACTAATTCCTCCGGCTACCCCAAAACCACCTTTTCTTGTCATTGTTCCCAGAGGAGCTCCTATTAGTATAAACACAATACAGGCAAAAGGCAGCGAGTACTTCTTATGAATCTCAACCCAGTATTTGTTTATACTTTTCTTATTGTATTCCAGTTTGCGTGAAGAAGAGTGAATAACAGTTCTGGCGGTTCTGATGTTGTCTTCAACTCTCCTATAAATAACTCTCAGGTTTTTGCTTGTACTTATACCCGGGTTAATTTCATAAGTGGTATCAACGTTAAAGTAACCGGAAAAATTCTGTTCAAACTCATTTAGATATTCAGTTCTAATCTGTTTAAGACTATCAACAATGGTAATCATCGCATTTGCTCCCAGCTCGCGGTCGCTTCTTCTCTGGTTTCCGGGGGATGACTCCCTGAATGTGAACTGATCTGCATTCATCATAATTTTGTGTTTATCGAATAATACTTTTCTGTAAGGTTTGGGATTATTCAGCTCTGAAGTATGAATTTCGCCGTCCCATAAATCCATAATCAGTTTATCCTGGTTTCTGGAAAAATATAACTTACCTCTTTGAGCGGTAATTACATTGGTTGCCCGGTTGTCTGTGTTATCATAAATGGTAATCTGAGTCAGATCATTTGTTTCAGGATCAACATCACGTACAAGTATCGAGTATCTGGAAACTTCCTGTGAAAAAACTCCCGGCACAAGAGATAGAGTAGGTTTTTTCCTTGAAATATCCTGCCCAAGCACACGTGCGGCATGGTTCGCATTAGGATATACATAATTATTGAATTGAATCAACAGAAATGCTATTATAATACTCATTATAAAAGGGGGAAGCATCATTTTATACAGGCTAATACCCGTAGCCTTCATTATTGCCACTTCATTGTCCTGTGCCATTCTTCCGAAAGCCATCAACGTTGCAACCAGCACTGCCATCGGCACAACTAGTACCAGCATCCAGGCTAAATTATATACTACAAGTTTTATTATTACAATGGTTTCGAGACCCTTACCTATAAGCCTGTCTGCATATTTCATGAAAAAATGAAGAAGGAATACGGAAATTAATGTGAATACCGAAAAGACGAACGGTATTGAGTGGTTCTTAAGTATATATCTGAAAAGTATCATTAATCAACTGATTACTGAGAAATATCAATTTATAGTATGTAAAGATATAAATGTTCCGCAACATATTACCACATTTTTAACAAATGCCGGGCAATGCGCATTTTAGGCTGTCTTGTCTTGATATGGGGTAATTATAGCAGTAAATTTAGATACTTAATTTAATAATGTCACATCCAGAATAAAAAGGAGATAATGTGGATAAGGTTTTGAATTATATCGGCAAAAATCAAAAACGGTATTTAAAGGAGCTAACCGAATATTTAAGTATCCCAAGTATCAGTACGTTAAAAACTCACAAAACAGATGTTGCAAGATGTGCCGGATTTGTATCGGATCATTTGAAAAAAATAGGGATGAAGAAAGTAAAAATATTTAAAACTAAAGGTCACCCGATTGTGTACGGTGAATGGATGGGTGCACCGGGCAAACCGACAGTCCTAATTTACGGACATTATGATGTTCAACCGGTTGATCCGTTGAATTTGTGGAATAGTGATCCTTTCAAAGCTGTGGTTAAAGATGGTAAAATATGGGCCCGGGGCGCTAATGACAATAAAGGTCAGAACTTTATACACATGAAAAGTGTTGAAGCATATATGGCTGTTGAGGGCAGGCTTCCGGTTAATGTTAAATTTATTATTGAAGGTGAAGAGGAAATCGGAAGTGAGAATCTTGAAATATTCCTGAAACATAACCAGAAACTGTTGAAGTGCGATGCCGTTCTTATTTCGGATACGAGCCTTTTTGCTGAAGATCAACCGACAATAAGTTATGGTCTGAGGGGCTTGTGTTATATGGAGATTGAAGTAACCGGACCGAATAAGGATCTGCATTCAGGAAGTTTCGGCGGTTCAGTAGCCAATCCGATTAATGAACTGGCAAAAATAATTTCTAAGTTACAGGATAATAACGGTAAAATAAAAATTCCTAATTTTTATAAAGATGTAATACCTTTTACAAAAAAAGAAAGAGAAAATTTCAAGACGCTTAAATTTTCGGATGGAAAATTTGCCAAAGAACTTGGTGTTAAAGAACTTCAGGGAGAGAAAGGATACAGTACAGTTGAGCGGATATCAGCCAGACCGACACTGGACTGCAACGGTATTGTCGGCGGATTTACCGGTGAAGGTGCTAAAACAGTTCTTCCTTCCAAAGCAAGTGCGAAAGTTAGTATGCGGCTTGTACCTTATCAGGATCCCGTAAAAATTGCAAGAGAATTCAAAAAATATGTTATGTCTATTGCACCGAAATCTGTAAAAGTAGAAGTTAAAGAATTGCATGGCGGCTTGCCTTTTTATACATCGTTTGAAAATGATTATGTTGTTGCTGCTGCAAATGCTTTGTCGAAAGCTTTCGGCAGAAAAGCGGTATATTCCAGAGAGGGTGGATCGATTCCCATTGTCGTAGAATTTGCAAATCAGCTTAAAGCACCTGTTATTCTGATGGGACTCGGTCTGGATTCCGATAATATACATTCTCCGAACGAACACTTCCATTTATCAAATTTCGAACGTGGAGTTTTAAGTTCTGTTTATTTTTTAAAGGAAGCAGAAGAATTGTAGCATAAAATTGAAGTGCCTTAATTGAGGACATAATGAAAATTTATAAACTGATTTTTTTAGTGGTTGTATTTCTACTGATAACAATTACAATATACTATATTGTGGATAAAACTTTTATCAGTGACAGTGGGACTGCCGGCGGTGAACCAGAGTATTCATCGGTGAAAGAAAAATCCATAAAAGAATACAATCTTGAGCAGGAGAAAAAACTCTCGGAAAACAGGGAGCCTTGCGATGTAATTGCTTTCAAGCAGTATCTTTTGGAATTGTATCCCGCAGGTTCGTACCTGCTTAATTTTGAAGAGATACTGACCGGAGAAATTAATAAAGATGCAGTAATCTATTACAACTCCGATGGTAAGCAATATATTTTTGCCGTAATCGCTCATTCGAAGGAAAGTGAACGTTATGTTGAAATGAAAAACCTGGTTGGATACGAATCCAGCTTCATTAATCTTGATAGTACAAAATTAGGTACAGCATTCATCTATTTAAATCTTTTTAAGTGTGAAAACGATAAGTTTACACAGATATGGGAAAGTGAAGTCCCTGCTCACGGTGGATTTTCATCGATCAGTGTGAAAAGATGGCGCCCCAAAAATACATTATACGTTGAATTGAACTTTGATGACGGAATTATTTCAGGGCACAGAAATTTCAACTATTTTCTGATCGACGGCATCGAGAATCCTCCCCATCTTATGGAGACTTATCTCGGACTTGTGCACAAACGCAAGATGGCAAATATAAACAATGATAATTTCCCCGACTATCTTGAATACAGGTTTGCTCAGGATTCGCTCAGAATAACAGAGATAGACTCTATTCCTTTTTACTGGAGCGAGCAGAGACAATTATATATTACGGATAGAAACAGGAGATGGTTTAGAAAATACTAAAGGAACTTTATGCTTCTTAATGAACATAATATCGAATTTTTAAAATCGAGGTTTAGCGGTTTTTTGTATAACGAAAACCGTATTTCAATGTACACTAATCATATAGATGAATATAATCTGATTCGTCATGGTTCTGCTCTGAGAATTATCCCGGCAAGTATCTTCTTGCTCGAAGGCAATGACGTTCAGGATTTTGTACACCGTATATCCACAAATGATGTTAGTCGTCTTAACTACGACATGAAAATTCACACCTTATTTACCAACGAAAAGGGTAGAATTATCGATCAAACTGTATTTATTAGGTTTGAAAATGGATTCCAGCTGATTGGTAATCTGGTAAATAAAAACATGCTTTTGAGATGGATAGAACGTTTTATTATAACGGAGGATGTTAAAATAAAAGACGCAACCGGTGATAAAATGGTGATTGAAATAATCGGTCCTCAGGCTGAATCATACCTTACCATGATTTGCGGAAAGTGCATCGATTCACTTGACTACTCGAATGTAATAAAAGCTGATGTCGAGGGAATTACTGTTCATATTACTAAGTTTGAAGAGAAAAACTCTGTAGGAATATTTTGGATACTTATCGATAAAAAAGACTTCAATGATTTAGGAGAGTATTTCCTTGCACAAAAAAGTGTGTTCGACTTCGGTTTTGCAGGTGAAAAAGCATATGATATTTACAGAATTGAAGAGGGAATTCCCGGAGCTCCAAATGAACTTAACGATAAATTTAATCCACATGAAGCCGACATTCTGAATCAAGTTTCTTTTACAAAGGGATGTTACATCGGGCAGGAGGTAATTGCAAGGCTTGACACATATGATAAAGTGCAAAGAACTTTAACTCAATTTATTTTCGATGAGGATTTTGAATTCAACGGCGATTTAATTGAAGTTCAAGGCAATGATGACGAGGAGATTGCAATTATTACATCATTAACAAAATCATTAAAGTATAATGCTGTTTTGGGTCTCGGTTATTTTAGAAAAAAAATGAATGGGAAAGAATATAAGCCGAGAATCAAAATAAATAATAAAGAAATTCAGTTTACAGTAAAGACATTGGGTAAAGAATAAGAATGAAAATATATACAAAAACAGGTGATGACGGAAGCACAGCTTTGTTCAGAGGCGGAAGGGTGCTCAAAGACAACTTACGCATTGAGGCATACGGAACAGTGGATGAACTAAATGCTGCACTGGGTGTAGCTAATTGTTTTATCATTGATAAAAATATTAAGGAAATGATTTTAAGGATTCAGAATCATCTGTTTATTATCGGTGCTGATTTGGCAACCGTTTCAGAAAATAAAGAATCTGCTGTCCGAACGAGCAGCGGAATGGTAAACTTTTTGGAACAAAGTATTGATACAATTGATACAACATTACCTGAGCTTAAAAATTTTATTATTCCGGGCGGTACTTCTGGTGCTTCGCATCTTCACTTGGCACGGACGATATGCAGGCGGGCTGAAAGAAAAGTGGTAAACCTGGTTCAGACCGGCGATATTGAAAAAAATATATTAATTTACCTAAACCGATTATCCGATTTATTGTTTGTTCTTTCACGTTATGAAAATTTCGTGAACAAAACACCTGATACAATCTGGGAAAAGTAAAAAAAGATATAAAGCTGATAGCGCAAAGCGTATTCTTTATAATTTGCTTTTACATTTTCACTTTTTCCTCTTCCCTTGTCTTTACGGGGGTGAAATTGGCTTCGACGGGTATATTTGATCATTGAACGGCGCACCGTGATCTCCGAATTCACGTTAAACATCGGAAACAAAAAGAAACGACGAATATTCATATTCATTAGCTGCGTAACCGAAAGGTCGCAGCCGTTCTCTAAATCCTCTCGTGCCGGGAATTAGAAGAACGCCGTTAGGTGCGATAGCCGAATCGATTGTCTGCGTAGAAGAGGCGAAACAACCTGCAGGCTGGTTCTGCTAAATCCTGTTTGTTGGAGTTATCAGAATAAGATTAAATAACAAACTATGTGTGTAGATGTTTGATGTGGGGTATATTCGGACGCGGGTTCGACTCCCGCCACCTCCACCACTATGCAAGTTACCACAAATATTGTCCTGTATGTTCTTAAAGGCAGGAAAGGCAAG
>JAFGMI010000048.1 GCA_016927595.1 Melioribacteraceae bacterium
CTCCCTTTTTTCTGACCAGAAGGCGAACAGGATAGGTGATGCAATTACGATTATAGTTGTCGAGGAATCGCAGGCAACCAATAATGCCCAGACTAATGCCGGAAGGTCCAGCGACATTAATTTCAGCGGCAGCGGTACCGTGGATGCTACTGCGCTTCCTAATGCAAATCTGGGGCTTGAATCGGGCAATGAGTTTAAAGGTTCGGGAGGAACAAAGACAACCGGAATGGTGCGGACCAAAATCAGCGCCACTATTGATTCGGTTCTGGCAAACGGAAATATGAGAGTTATCGGAAGCAGAAAGATTTCAATAAATGGAGAAGAACAGACAATATCAATAAGAGGAATTGTTCGTTCAGCGGATATATCTGCGGAAAACACAGTTTTATCTTATAACATCTCTGATGCAGAAATAACTTTTGAAGGATCAGGAATAATTGATGATGCCCAGCAGCCCGGCTGGCTTACAAAATTATTTCACTGGTTATTTTAGGTGAAGAAATGAGAAATTTAATTAATGTAATATTATTAGCATTTATCATTCAGAGTACAATAACCGCCCAGCGTGTGAAAGACATTGCCATAATCGGCGAACAAAATTCAGAACAGATTATCGGCTATGGTCTGGTAGTCGGGCTTGCGGGTTCCGGCGATAGTCACCGTTCCTCATTTACGATCCAATCGGTTACCAGCATGCTTAAAAGGTTCGGTATTACTGTACCACAGGCTCAGTTAAAAACCAGAAACGTTGCTGCGGTAATGGTTACTGCAACTATAAATGCGTTTCTTAAACCCGGCTCGGCATTTGATGTTAATGTATCATCGCTCGGTGACGCAAAAAGCCTTCAGGGAGGAACATTGCTTATGACTCCACTGTCGGGGATAAATGGAAATGTTTACGGTTTTGCACAGGGTCCGGTTTCAGTTGGAGGTTACGATGTATCTACAAATACAGGCAGCAGGGTCTCGCGTAATCATACACTTGCAGGAAGAGTACCCAGAGGCGGTTCTCTTAAATCATCGCCCTCGGATGCAATAGAGTATTCATCGGAGATCAAAATATTTCTGAAGAATCCTGATCTCACAACGTCGGATAACGTTGCTAAAGTTGTAAATCAGAACTTTGGTGAAGGAGTTGCCAAAGCAATTGATGCTTCCGAAGTGCAGGTTAATGTTCCGGTGCAGAATCAAAATAATATTGTTGAGTTTTTAGCGCAGCTCGAATCACTTGAAGTTACTACTGATTTCGGTGCAAGAGTTGTTCTTAATGAAAGAACAGGTACGGTAGTCGCAGGTAATAATGTGATTATTAAACCCGTTACGATCTCACACGGCGGGCTGAATATAAATATTAAATCATATCCGATAATTTCACAGCCGGGTGCTTTTTCGGGCGGAAGAACAGAAGTATTTAACAACCTGGTTCCTGAAGCTTTTCAGGATACATCAAATGTGGTTGCAATTGACGGCGCCAGTAACGTGCAGGAAGTTGCAGCGGCACTTAATTCGCTTAAAGTATCGCCGCAGGATATAATTGCAATATTCCAGGCAATAAAAGAAGCGGGTGCATTAGTTGGAGAATTAATAATTCTGTAGTTGTTATGAATAATGTAAACTTAAAAATAACAAACCAGGCAAAGCATATTTCGGGTACTCCTGAATCAGGTAAAAAATATTCTTCTCAGGAGAAAGAAAAAATTGCAAACGCCGCCAGAGAATTTGAAAGTCTTATGACTACAATGATGATTCAGAGCATGACCAAGTCGTCAGGAGGTCTGTTCGGAAGTGAAGGATTCGGAGGCGAATATTTCGACACAATGTTCGAGTCGAAAATTGCATCGTTCATGTCGAAGTCAAGAACATTCGGAATAGCTGATCAGGTTTACAGAAATGTAACCGGGGAAGAATTATCGCAATTAAGAATCGAAAGCAAACACGAAGGCATATCTGCCAAACCGATAAGGATAGAAAACTCATCGGCTGACAGGACTAAAATGAGTCCAAGCATAGGCTCACTTAACCGGCTTGATAAATTTAAAAATATAATCCAGAGCGCTTCACAGAAATATGGTCTTAATGAAAATCTTGTTAAATCGGTAATCCTTACTGAATCGGCAGCAAATCCCAGAGCGGTATCAACCGCAAATGCAAAAGGTTTAATGCAGCTTATGGATGCTACTGCCAGGGATTTGGGTGTAATTAATTCATTTGATCCCGTGCAGAATATTCACGGCGGGTCGAAATACCTGGCGCAAATGATAAACAAATTTGGTGGTAATCTTGAGAAGGCACTTGCCGCATACAACGCTGGACCGGCAAATGTGGAAAAATTCAACGGCATCCCGCCGTTCAAGGAAACCAAAAATTATGTCAACAGAGTACTTAGTTATTTGAACTATCTTGAGGGATAAAATGAACATTAAAAATTTGATCAGTAACTACAACGAGCAGCTTGAGAATCTGCAGGAATTATTGAAAACAGCTACACTCAAACAGAAGGCTATCATCAATAACGAGAGAGAAACTATTGAAAAATCCACTTTTGCGGAAGAATCAATCCTTAACAAGATAAATAAAAAAGAGCAGGAAAGAAGTCTGGTTCTCAGAAATTTAATTGCAAAGAACGGCGAACCCGATACAGCCCGAGCTAATTATACCTTAGATGAGGTTTTAACATTTGTTCAGAGTAATTCGAACGTCGAAGAATTCGAGGCTTTTATGAACTGCAGAAATCAGATCAGATCTGAGTTCGAAAATATAAAAGCTGTTAACTCTCAAAACAGATTTCTGATTGAGCAGGCAAACAGTATTGTAAAACAGACACTTGATGTTCTCCTTAAATCAAGGAAAAAACCAATTTTAGACAGAAGAATATAAAATGGGACTTTCAAAGGTATTTGACATATCGAGACGTAGCTTAACTACGTATCAAAATGCGATGAATGTTTCGTCGCACAACATTGCGAATGCATCGAACAAAAACTATTCGAGGCAAAGGGCAATAATTCAAACCGAAACTCCTGAAGTTACATCGAATTTTGTCTGGGGTTCGGGGATAAGGCTGGATGATGTACAGCGCGTCAGGGATGACTTAATTGATAAACAGATTCTGTTTAATCAACAGTCGTATACGAGCAATCAGAAGCAGTCTCTGTTACTTGGTCAGATTGAAATGGTTTTTTCGGAGCCGTCGGATATCGGTATTTCAAATCTGATGAACCAGTTTTTCAACTCGTGGAATGAGCTTGCCGTAACGCCTAATTCTATACCGCTTCGAAACAACGTCGTTTACTCGGCTCAGAACCTGGCTGCAAAAATCGGAAGTATAAACAATGATCTGGATATTATCAAATCGGATATGTTCCAGGAGTTCAAAGAAAAAACCAACGCGGTGAACGAATATCTTACCCAGATCAGGGAACTAAATACAAAAATTTATGAATCGACCGCCGTTAACAGAACCCCCAATGACTTGAGTGATACGAGAGATATGTTAGTTGAGGAATTGTCCAAACTGGTTAACTTGAATGTTACCTACGATACGAGCGGTAATGCCAATATCAGTATCGGAGGCGTGTTTGCTGTAGACGGTTCTTCAGTAACTAAATTTGAAGCAGTTGTGGATGACGGTAAACTTAAACTCGGGATAGCCAACACTGATACAACAGTATCTTTGAAAGGAGGCGAACTTGCCGGTATATCTGACACATATTCGAATAAAATTCCCAACTATCAGACAAGGCTTGATAATCTATTTACACAGATTGTTGCTTCGGTAAATACGATTCATTCTTCAGGTTATTCTCTTGAAGAACCGCCTCAGACCGGCATAAACTTTTTTGACGGGTATATCAACGGTAAATTAGTCCTGAATGAAGCTATAGTAAATGATCCCAATAAAATTGCAGTGTCAGCCGACGGTACAAAAGGCAACGCAGAACTTGCACTTCAGCTGGGTGAGTTAAACAGTCAGAAGGTAATCGAGGGAACCACGCTTGCCGCATATTATAATTCATTGATCAGCACGGTAGGTAATGATAAACTGGCGTCCGACAGGATGACAGAGGCTAACAGTATGGTTCTTGAACAGCTTGATCTGCAGAGATCTTCTGTATCGGGAGTCTCGATCGACGAAGAAATGACGGATATAATTAAATTTCAGAGAGCATACGGCGCTTCAGCAAAGCTTATTAAAATTGCCGATGAAATGCTCGAAACAATAATGAACTTAATTTAGAGCAGGATATGAGAATATCAGATACAATGTTGAGTCAGACTTACCTGAACAACGTTTACAAGTCAAAGCAGGGAGTTGAGAAACTGACTACTCAGATTGCCACAGGTTCAAAACTGAACAAGCCTTCGGATTCTCCGAGCGGAACAGCACGGCTTCTGAGACTGACATCAACCATCGAAACAGCTGATGTATATATAAAAAATATTCAGGAAGGCATTGCAAATTTGACCGAGACGAGCAACGCACTCGAGGGAATGATTAAAAATGTTACTGATGCCAGAGTAATATTCACTGAAATACAGAATCCTTCGAATACCAACAACATTGACGAATACGCGAACAGACTTGATCTTATTCTGGATTCAATGCTTAACCTCGCAAATACCGAATATAACGGCAAATACTTATTCGCAGGTACTGATTTCGATGCAAAGCCATACGGATTTACGAGTGACGGTTCTGCGGTTGAACTTAAAGTTACCGACGTTAGTGCAGATCATAAAGTGAAAATTTCAGAAAATATAAATCAGAAAATAAATATTAACGGGACCGAACTTTTTGGTAGCATAGGTGCCGGGGATATATTTAATACAATTAAAAAAATAAGTGATGATCTTAAAGGCGGTAGTCTTCCCGGAAGTGCAGATGTTCAGATTATAAACGATTTTTACGACAACTTATTGAACAAAACCACACAAACCGGCGTGTATATCAACCGGCTTAATGATTCGGAACAACTGCTTAATCAAAGCAAGCTGACGATTCAGGAGCTTATATCAAAGGAGAAAGATATTGATGTTGTTGAAGCTACCATTAATCTGGAGCAGCAGGATTATCTTCTTCAGGTGGCTTATAAAACATCTTCCATGATTTTGCCTAAATCGCTGGTGGATTTCATATGATGAAGAAGTACGGAACTACTTTCGGTTTTATACTGGGAATGTTATCTGTCTTCGGCGCATTTCTTATTGAAGGCGGATCACTGAAAGCTTTGTTTCTTGTTGCCCCTTTGATAATTGTTTTCGGAGGCACATTTGCAGCTACGATTATAAGTGTAGGACTCGACAGGTTTAAAAGTATTTTTACTTTGATAAGAAAGGCATATTTCCCCCTGAAATACGATTATAAAAAGTTGATATCCGATTTTTTTGCGTTGTCGGTTAAATCGAGAAGAGACGGGCTGCTGTCGGTTGAAAAAGATCTCTCGAATTTCGACCATCTGTTTCCTCGCAAACTGGTCAGGTTTGTCCTGGATGGAACAGATAGTTCAACATTAGAAAATATTGCCCTCCTCGAAATGAATGCAATGCAGGAACGGCATTATGCGGGTGCGGGAATATTTTCTAAAATGGGAGGGTATGCACCCACAATGGGTATACTCGGAACTGTTATGGCGCTTATTATGACACTGGCAAACGCCGGTTCGGATCCGAATTTGCTGATTCAAAACATAGCAACCGCATTTATAGCTACTTTATGGGGAGTACTAACGGCTAATTTATTTTGGCTGCCAATTGGAGATAAATTAAAAAAATGTCATTTAGAAGAGAAAAATATGATGGAACTGTCGCTGGAAGGGACGCTGGCATTGCAGAACGGAGAAATTCCGTCGGTATTGAAAGCAAGAATGATAAGCCTGCTCCCTCAAAAAGATCAGAAAGAAATTCTCGAATCTTAAACGGCGGCGCGGATCCGTCCGACGACGATAAAAATAACGACAGGTACTTGATTACTTATGCCGATCTTATAACATTGTTATTAGGATTATTTATTATCATGTACGCTATTTCGAATGTTGATCTGTTGAAATACGAAAAGTTGATGACTGCCATGGGATCGGTTTTCGGTAACACACAGCCCGGAATTCCGTCTTTACCTGAACTGAAAACCGATGTGACGGTAAAACCGATTGACAAGCTTAAGAATGATCTTAATACTGTTATTAAAAGATACAAGTTCGAAAAGTCAGTTTCTCTTGAGGAAAATGAAAGAGGTATAGTTATACACATATTAGACGACATCCTTTTCAAATCGGGCAGGGCTGAACTTACGGAGAGCTCCAGGAAAGTATTAAGTAAGCTGGCAGATATATTAAGAATCCTGCCAAACGATATCAGGATTGAAGGTCACACGGATAATTTACAGATAAATTCTGCCACCTATCCGTCCAACTGGCATTTATCAGTTGCCAGGGCGTTAAATACTTCATATTATCTGATCAGAAATGAAAATTTATCGCCGGAAAAGATTTCAATCGTCGGTAATTCGGAATACAAACCGATAGCAGACAACGAAACTCCTGAAGGGAGAGAAAAAAACAGAAGAGTAGATATTGTAATCATTAAATAAGTTAGGGTTATGAAAATACAAACAAAACAATTCGGCGAAATTGAATTCGATGAAAACTTAATCATCAAATTCGATGCAGGAATATTCGGTTTTGAAGAGTACAGCAAGTACTTACTGATTAAAACCGATAATGAATTATTCTACTGGTTGAATTCGGTAGAAGAACCTGAAGTTGCTTTTCCCCTTATCGGAATCAGGATACTGGATGATGAGTATCCTTTTGAGGATAACGGAGAACCATTCGGAATTGTTACATTAAATTCCGATCCGTCTAAAATTACTGTAAATCTGAAAGCACCTATTTATATTAATCAGGATAAAAAAGTAGGAGAGCAGCGGATACTTGATAACGACAAGTATTCGGTAGATTATAACCTGTTTATTGATTAAAGGGGATTGGGACAATGTTAATCTTAAAAAGAAAAACCAACGAAGAAATAAAAATAAACAAAAATATTACTGTAAAAATCTTGTCTATTTCCGATAATCAGGTAAAGATCGGTATCGATGCGCCGGGGAACGTTCAGATTTACAGGGCGGAATTACTTGACAGAGTAAAGGAAAATATCAAAATGGCTTCGGAAAAGAGCAGGGAAAGCGTTAAAGATTTAAATAATCTCGTATTGAACAAGATCGGAAAATCGGAAGATGAGCACAAAAAGTAAACTAACTATCCTTATCGTGGATGATTCTGATATAACAAGGAATTCGCTCAAGAATTTCTTTGAAGATTACAAATTGGAAGTCATTACCTGCAGCGATGGTCTGGAAGGTATTCAGATGGCTCTTGAGTGTAAACCAAATCTGATTTTTCTTGATCTGCTTATGCCCAACCTGAACGGATTGAAAACACTTCAGGTTATGAAAGTTGTAAAAGATATCAAGAGTATTCCTGTAATCGTTATCAGCGGAAATACCAATAAGCAGAATGTGATAGGGGCAATTGAAGCCGGTGCCGAAAAAGTATTGTCAAAGCCTTTGAAAAAGGACCTTATAATAAAAAGCGTAAACGAGATATTAGGTGAAGATGTTCTTAAGAAGAGCGAAGGAGAGAAAACACTAAGCGATGAAGATAATTTCGAATTGAGAAGACGTCTTGTAAAGTTCTTCCTGAACAGTTTTCCTGAAAAGAAAAAAGCAATTCTGGAAGGTCTGAGTACAAAAAACAAAGATTTAATGAATATCGCCATTCACGAAATTAAAGGCACAGGCGGTCTGATCGGTTACCCGGAAATAACCGTTTTAGCCGGTCGCATAATGAATAAACTAAACCAGTCTCATATCGACTGGAATTACATCCGCTATGAAATTGATGAATTATTCAACCTGATAAAAATTGTTGAAATTCCTAAAGAGGAGCTTAGTTTCTAATGTTTGTTATTATCGGAATCGGAGTTGTAATTGCTTCAGTAGTCCTGGGATATACAGTAGCAGGCGGGAACTTTATGGTTCTTCTTCAGTGGGCGGAATTTATAACTATCGGGGGAGCAGGTCTGGGCAGTTTAATAATTGCTACTCCGAAAGAGACCCTGGGTAAAATTGTTGTTGCACTTAAAAACACCATAAAATCTGATCATTTGCATAAAGAAGACTATCTGGAAATACTGAAATCTTTCAACGATTTATTCCTTGCAGCTCAAAGGGACGGCTTACTATCAATAGAATCGCATATCGAAAAGCCTGAAGAAAGCAATATACTTAACAGAAGCAAAAAATTTATAGAAGATAAGTTTACAACAGATTTTTTCTGCGATACTATGAAAATATTATTAACCGGTTCAGTACCATCTCACGAGCTGGAAAATATTATCGATACTGAAATTGAATCGTATGAGCTTGAACACAAACCGATAAGCGCATCAGTTGCTAAAGTTGGCGACGCGTTTCCCGGTCTCGGTATTGTTGCCGCGGTTCTGGGAATAATTATTACCATGTCCTCTATTGATAAAGGTGCCGCTTATGTAGGACTACACGTTGCAGCAGCTCTGGTTGGTACTTTTCTTGGCGTGCTGCTTAGTTACGGTTTCGTAGGTCCTCTCGCAACCAAACTTGAGCATGACCTTGAGCATAAGTTGAGATTTCTGGAAACAATTAAAACCTGTATAGTAGCCTACGCAAAAGGTAATCCGCCGATTATCGCTGTTGAAATTGCAAGAAGAACTATTTTTTCGGATCAGCGACCCACATTCACTGAACTCGAAGCTTACATGCGTGGAAAAAAAGAGTAGCAGATGGATGATAAACAGGAAAATGTCCCGATAATTAAAAAGGTTAAAAAAGGTCATCACGGGCATCACGGTGGTGCGTGGAAGGTAGCCTACGCCGATTTTGTGACTGCCATGATGGCTTTGTTTATTGTATTGTGGGTTCTGGGTCAGAGTGAAGATATTAAAAAAGCGGTTTCAAACTATTTTAAGGATCCGACTGGCTATTCGCCATACGGAAAAAATGTTATTTCGGGTTCACCCGGAAGCCCGGTCCCGATGAAAAATATGGATGGCATACCCAAAGGCTCAAAGGAGAAAGAGAAATTCGAAAAGATGAAGAAAAACATCCAGAAGGAACTCGCCAGGAATAAGGATTATGTTAGTATCTCCGGTAATATAGAATTTGAGATAGTAACGGAAGGATTGAGGATAGAATTGGTAGAAAGTTCAGATAATGTTTTTTTCGGTATTGGAAGCAGCGAATTGAATTCAACTGCATCCAGGTTGTTGCATGATATTGGAAATCAGCTTTCAACACTTCCCAATAAAATTGTTGTGGAAGGTCACACGGATTCACGACCGTTTTTATCGGGCGGTGAAAGTTATACGAATTTCGAGCTGAGTGCAGACAGGGCTAATTCAGCCCGTAGAGCATTGCTTAGCGGAGGAGTAAAAGTTGAAAATATTGATGAAATAAGGGGATATGCCGATAAAAGGTTACGAGATCCCGAAAATCCCTATAGTCTTGTTAACAGAAGAATCAGTATAATAATAAAATATCTGGAATAAATGTGGAAGAGCATATTTTAATTGTCGAAGATGATCCCTTTCTGAAGGAATTTTACGAATTCATATTCAAAAAAATGAAAACCAGAATCACAATGATTGAAGACGGTTCGGAATTTTTTGATATATTGGAAAAAGAGAATATCAGTGTGATATTAATGGATGTGAACTTAAAGAATACTACTTATGAGGGAAAGAAAATCGATGGTGTGTTTTTATCGAGAAAAGTTAAGGAAGATCCTCGATTTAAAGATATCCCGATATTAATCGTTTCAGCCTATTCGCTTGAAAAAGGGAGTAGAAATTTATTTGAAGATAGTCTCGCTGATGGTTATTTTACTAAACCGATTACGGATATAAATTACTTTCTCAAACAAATACAGAAATTTTCCCGGGTATCATGTCAAAAGATAGAGTCCTGATTGTTGAAGACGAGCCTGATACACTTTTTATCTTAACTAAACTTCTGGAAAAAAATAACTACGAAGTTAAAACTGCGAAGAACGGTAAAGAGGCGTTGGGTGTTGTCGATAGTTTTCAGCCTTACGTTGTGCTGGCTGATTGGACTATGCCCGAGATGGACGGTATTGAACTTTGCAACAGACTTAAAAGCAACGAAAAACACAAACTGATATACTATATAATCCTGACCGCAAGGACTTCATTAAGAGACAGGGTAAAAGGGCTGGATATTGGTGCAGATGACTTTTTACTCAAACCTACAGAGAATCAGGAACTGCTTGCCAGAATAAGATCCGGTGTCAGAATCTACAAACTTCAGAACGAGCTTAAAAATATTGAACACAGTAAAGCACTGATTGAAATGGCTTGTACATTGGGTCATAAAATGAACAATCCTTTAAGCAGCTTGATTATGTCTTTAAAAAGTATTCAGGATGACCTGAATCAGGATGTTAAAAAGCAGTTCGAAGAAGACTTTATGGTTATCGATGAATCCATCAAAAGGATAAAAGATCTCGTCAACAATCTCACAAAACTTCAGAATCCCGAAACGATTGAATACTCGGACAACAGCAAAATGCTGAAACTGGAGGACTAGTTCCTGCAAAATTCCCCATCGGATTCCATTTCTCAAACTTGTTTTAAACTAAAAAATTTTAGGCAATTTTCGATAATATACCGAGGAATGCCATGCTAGAGAAAATATCAGAAGTACACGTTGACAACAGATTTCGCGAAAACAAGAAAAATTCAGGGAAAAAATATGCGAAATCGGCTTACCAGACGGAGAAGCAGTTCGATAATGACTCGTTATCGCTTTCGCCTGCTTTCGAAATCGCTGCCAGATTTCATTTGAAAATTAAAGATATTACAAAATCTGCCATCGATAAATTTGAAGTGAAATTTGAACTGAATGATTTTTTAATTGATTTCACTGTCGATCTTAAGAATCTTTTTGGTTCAAATGAACTGGCGGTAAAATTTTCCAGAGCGGTTCATGAGGATAATAATCCCAGGGAGATACTTTTCTGGTTTAAGTACCGACTCGATAAAATTGAAAAGGATGAAGACCTCATGCTTTCTACCGACTATTTAAGCAGACTGCTGGAGAACGTTCTGGATTTAAGTTCCGTTGCCGAATTGAATATCTATGATGAATCATCGCTCAATGCATTAATCGACGGATTAGAATACGGAATTGATTCCGAAATTTATAATCTCAGCAGCGTTACAATAAAATTTATTGAAAAATTATTCGATCAAAACATTACTGAAAGGCTTACACCAACGAATGATGAAGAAAGATCTTTTACATTTCAACTTGTCAGGCAATCCAGGCTCTAAGAATTATTTAGGGATAAATTCTCCCGGCAATCCCGTATTGTTCGACAACAAAATCTGGATAGTCGTTCATGAAGGCGGCAGGGTGTTGTACGCAAATGATAAGTGCAAACGGGTACTTAACATTCTTGAAGAAGACAATCTCACAAAATTAAAAACAGAACCCGATCTGGGCTCTCTGCTGGATAATCTTAATAATTACAATTACACAAATTTTACCTTCGAGATCTTCGTTGATATAAACGGTTACAGTTCGACTTACCAGGTGGATCTTGAAAGAGTATATATTGAAGGCGAAAAATATTTCGTGCTTATATTTAATTCGCAGGCAGACAACAGCAGACTTGAGTCCAGAATTTCTACTCTGCATAATGCGCTCGAACACGGACAGATACCCGTAATTATAACCAACGAAAAAGGAAGAATAGTATACGCTACTAGAAGTTTTGAAAATTTATTAGGTCTGGAACTGGATGTAATATACAACAACCATCTTTCATCCGTTTTTTCATGGTATCTCGACAACAGGGATATTGCGGAAATTCAAGCGGCTGTAATTCAAAGGAAAAAATGGTCGACGAATATATTTATAAAGGGAAAAGCAGATGAAACCCTTGTTTACGATCTGGTTCTTAATCCCGTAAAGGAAGAAGGGGACAGTCTTTACAGCTTTATACTTACTGCACATGATGTGAGTTATTATCACCAAAAAAACTTAATTATTAAAAAATCGGAAGCAAAACTCAGATCAATTATAAATAATATTTCTGATCTGCTGCTGATATTCCGGAAGGCTGATGATGGTTTTATTATCGAAGGCGCAAACAACGGATTTAAACAGGAATTCGGTCCGAATCTGGATAACACAAATAGTACTATAACTAAAAAAATTATAGATCCGGAATTCTCCGGTAAACTGATAAACTCATGCGAGTTAATGCACAGGAATAAACTTGAAGTATTTGATTTCGATTACGTAAAGGATGATGAGACGTATTATGCCGCTAAATTGTCGTATCATCATGATCCTAACCACAATGACTATTTATATATACTTGTTTTAAGAGATATTACCGAAAGTATAAAACAAGAAAAACAGATAAAAGAAGCTTATAAAAGAGAACACCAGCTGAATAAGCTGAAGACGACTTTTATGCAGAACATGTCGCACGAACTGCGGACGCCTGCTACTGCTATACATGGTTATAATGAAATTATTGCCGATTGCCTGGCAAGTAATGATTACGAAGCGATTCAGGAATTATCGCGAAGCCTCGGTAATGTTGTAAGTCGCTTAATAAATCTTTTTACAAAAATATTGGAAATATCTGAGATCGAATCGAATGAAGTTGAGATGAATATTGTAAGGCAGAACTGTAATAAAATACTAAGTTCGGTTTATGAAAAATCCCTGCAAAATGCCGAAAAGAAAAAAATTGAGCTTACGTTGAAGTTATCTGAATCCCACAACCTTATAGAAATCGATTGGTATAAATTTGAGAAGGTGATAACCTATCTTGTTGATAATTCAATTAAGTATACCGATTATGGTAAAGTTGTAATTGCTTCGAGAAAAGAAGGTGACAGAATAATAGTTTCTGTATCAGATACCGGTATCGGAATGCATCAAACAACAGTGAACTGGTTGCTTGAATCGTTTGTCCAGGAAGACGAAGACGGACTGACAAGGGAGTATGAAGGAACCGGTCTCGGTCTTACTATAGCTTATAAGTACACAAAGCTGATGGGCGGCGATATGAAGATTACCAGCGAGAAAAATGTCGGGACAGTAATTGACATATCTTTCCCGATAGTCCAAAAACCACTGGGGTGGTAGAATACTAACGATTCATGGCACGATTACCGGTATTGCGTTTGTCCGATGAGATTACAGTTTCGTTGAAAACAAGAGTTACTTTGGTTCCGTTTTCTTTGCTGCTTTCAATCCGCAAATCAATATTATTTATGTCGCAATATTTTTTAGTGAGAGCTAATCCCAGTCCGTTCCCCTCGTATTTTCTGTTTACACCTTCATCTTCCTGTGTGAAAGGTATAAAAACACGTTGTATGTATTCCCGGCTCATCCCTATGCCTGTATCTGCAAATTCGATAACAAGTTTATTTTGAATATCCGAGTATAGTCTTACCTCAATACTTCCGCATGTTGTGAATTTAACGGCGTTGTCTAAAATATTCAGTAAAATCTGCCTGAGCATATATTCATCACAATTAACCAATAAATTTTCTGTTTCCCGCATGTAACGAAATTCAATACCCTTTGACAAAGCATACTGTCGGTATTTCATAAATACTTCATTAAAAACATCAGTAAAAATATTCAGCTCCCTTGGTATAAAATCGTATGAATCCGTCATTACCTCCGACATATCAAGAATCATATTGATTGTTCGGATAATTCTTTCGCCTCCTCTGTTAATAACTTCGAATCCTGTAATATACTCGGGATCCAGTTTATCCTTAACCTCTTCCTTTATCAGATTCGCAAAACTCAGTATTGCATTTATCGGAGTTCTTATCTCATGCGACATTTGTGCAAAGAACATAGATTTAAGCCTGGCGTTTCTGTTATTAGCATCCTTTAATTTATTCTGCAGTCTTATTTCTTCATGCCTGTTTATAAATTCGAATATCCACCAGCCGGTATTCTTAAGCTTTGTTATTATTATATCCGCAAAGCAAATTTGAATAGATTTTGTGAGGATTCTTGATTTGGAAACTACCACACTTCTTTGTTCACTGCGCAGAATCAGTTTGATATCATCAAATCCTTCGATGTTGAGAATATTTTCGAGCAGTTCATCTCTTAATTTGATTCCGGTCTTTAGTTGGAAATATTCCGCAAAACTTTCATTATAATCGATTAGTTTGATTGACCCGTCTATCACACACCTGGGTATCGTGGAATTCATTACGTAATATAAATCCAATGGTTCGTATTCTCCTGCAGGATGATTTTTTTGCAGACTGAAATAATTGGTAAATTCGATTGAAAATAATTTAAATGCCTTTAAATCGACCCGTTTTATACTACAATCAATTGTCTCATTATGAAAATGTTGATGTCTCAAATGAAGTTTGAGTTCATTGGTATTTGATTCGCCGGATAAGAAGTTTATCAGATTATTAAGTTCGGCGATATTGTCCCGATGAAACGATATAAGAAGTTTCTGAATGTTAAACTCCGAACAGTCGTTAGGCGATAACTTCAAAAATTTTAAAGCTGCCTCATTTACGAATAAAAGCGCATTTTCTCTGAAGAGAATCAGCGGATAGTCCTCTGAATTGAATAATAATACAATGGAAATTAGGTCTTCATTACCAATGTTTGGAGCACAATAATATTTTTCCATTTATAGATTTGATTTTTAGTTAAGGAATTTTTATCCCTCACTGGTCGCTGATATGAATAAAACAACAATTACCGTGCCATTAATATTTCAAGTTGAAATATTATTAAATAAATTCAGTTCAATTCATGAAGCTAGCTTAAAGCCCAACTACCTGATTGGGAGAAGTTAAAAATGTAATCAGGTTATGCGGTGTTTTCAATTATAATCAGGATATTAAGGATTACAAGGGAGTGAAAATGTGAAACGACTTCCTTCACCCGGCTTACTTTCTACTTTAATGTTACCGTTATTTTTCTGTACGAATTCATTACATAGAATTAAACCGAGTCCGGTTCCCGTCTCGTTATTCGTACCTGCTTTTGATCTGAAATTTTCTATGTTGAAAAGATTGTTCATATCAGACTCATCAATTCCAATTCCGTTATCTTCAACAGAAATTTCCACGAAATTGTTTTTCGCCTCTCCAGAAATGATTATTCTGCCCGACTCAGAAGTAAACTTAATTGCATTGGTTATTAAATTTCTTAATATAGTTTTAACCATGTCCTTATCGGCGTATACGGTAAGTTCAGAGTTGATATCTTTTGAAACCCTTATTTTTTTTGAGTCTGAACTGCTCGTTGTTAACGATAGTACTTCATCAACTACCTCGTTGATGTAAAAATTAACCTGTTCGATCTGCAGCTTGCCGGACTGAGATCTTGACCACTGAAGTAAATTCTCAAGAAGCTGATAAGAATTTTTGGATGTATTTCTGATTTGTGTAAGATATTCTATATGTTCCTGCGCATTCATTTCGTTATAATCTTCCATTAATGCTTCCGTATACCCAAGCAGCGTTATAAAGGGATTCTTCAGATCATGGGCTATAATCGAGAAGAATCTGTCCTTATTATAATTGGTGCGCTGCAATTCATCCATATAAGCAGCAAGTTTTTCTTCCGCGACTTTTCTGTCCTGAATATCTACCAGCCCACCGACAAGCCCGACAATGCTGCCGTCGTAGTTTAAGAAACTCGCCTGGTAGCAGATAGCATCATAAAAACTATTATCCTTTACCGGAATGGATACATCAAACTGCTGAACAACATTACTGTTAAATAGTTCTTTGTCCTTTTCAGCGAAAAACTCAGCCAGTTCTTTGGGAAAAATATCCGATGCGTTCCTGCCGATCAGTTCTTGTCGTTCAATACCAACCAGCTCTACAAAAGCTTCGTTGCATCCCTGATAGCAGCCGGAAGTATCTTTATAATAAATCGGGGTGGGGAGGGTGTTTATCAACACTTCAAGAAAGTTGATATTATTCTGCAGTGCAAATTCAGTTTCTTTTTGTTTGGTTATATCCGATGAAATGCCCAGGATGCTGTTTATTTCGCTTTCCTTATTAAACAGGGGAATCAATGAATTAATTGCATAAGTTTTAGTGCCGTCAAGCCAGGTTTCTTCAGTCTCAAAATCAATAATCGGCTTGCCTGATTTGATAGTCTGGTTCTCTTTTCTGTGAATATCGTTGGAGTATTCTTCTGAATAAAATGATGAATCGCCTGATCCGATTAAATGATCCGGGTCTGAAAGACCGAATTTTTTTGCGAGAGATTTACTTGCTCCTGTATAAACACCGTTTTTATCCTTTAGATATACTGCCTGAGGGATATTGTTGAGGATGATACTCAAAAGGTATTCCTTGTACTCAAGTATCCTGACTTTTTCAATCAGATTTTCGTATTTAGATTGCAGATTCTCGAGCTCATTTTGAAGCTCTTGAACAGACTTATTGTTTTTTTTACTCATTCTCGGAGAAGCCATTTAAAGTCTGGAAAACCTTTTCACTACATATAATATGCAAATATAATATATTTCAAGCATATTTAAGCGATTTCATACATTGTTGCCTGATCTTTTCTCCTTAAAAAAACTAAAGTTTTTATACTCCTGTCCGATAATAAGGTAAGAATATTTAAATGACAATAAGTATTAATATATCCGGGAATAGAGATGGAAAATGATCAAAACTTAAAAGTAGACCATGAAGAAATTTTACAGCTGGTAAGCTTTAAAATTGGCGGTGAAGAATTCGGCGTCGATATCCTGAAAGTACAGGAAATCAACAGGATGCTCCAAATTACTAAAGTTCCCAACACAAGCAGTTTTATTGAGGGTGTTATTAATTTGAGAGGCAAAGTAATACCGGTTGTTGATCTTCGTACGAAATTCGGATTTTCAAAGATCGAACACGATAAAAATACAAGAATTGTTGTTGTTGAGTTAATCAGCAAGACCGTAGGTTTTATAGTTGATGAAGTCAGCGAAGTTCTTAGAATTCCCAAGGGAATTACGGAAGCTCCGCCTGAGATGATTTCGGGAATAAATTCGGATTTTATAACTGCCGTAGGTAAACTTGAAGACAGATTAATTATTCTGCTCGATCTTGAAAAAACCCTCTCAACCGAAGTTGCACAAGAATTAGAAACTATTTCATAAAATACCCCTTACCTCAAAAAAATACCTAAACGGGCTTATCGAAGTTTTTTGATAAGCCCGCCTCTTTTTAAATTGCCCATAAATTGTAAACCGTTTTAAACTGGTTTGGCTTTATATATGTCTAATCTTTAGTTTATTATCCGCCAGTTATAACAGGCATATTAAATTATAATGAATATTTTATTTAGTAATTTCGCTCGGATTTTAATTTATTAATATCCTTAACCGGAGAAATAATGAAGCTGTTACTTAAAAAAATTGCCGGCTGCTCGATAATTATCATCTTGTTTTCAAACAGTTGTTCAGGTCCGCAGATAATCAGCAGGTATTCTGCCGGTAAGATAATAATTGACGGTAAGATAGAAGAATGGCAGAACTCGCTTATATACAATGACGAGGAAAATCTCGGATTCGGGGCGACCAATGATGGAAATAATCTTTATCTGGTATTCACCACTGCAAGCAGAGTTAATATATTTAAAATTCTTACAATGGGTTTAACATTATGGATCGATCCAGCTGACGGCGGGAAAACAATAGGTTTGCAGTATCCATTGCAGAAAGAAATTGAAGATCAGCGTTCTATCAGATCCTTTAAATTCGGAATGGATGACGAGGATGAATTTGAAATCCGGATTAAACGATTAATAAAACTGCAAACGGAATTAAAAGTAATCAATGAAAATAAATTCCCTCTCTACGCGTTTAATACAAATGCTTCCGAAGGGTTTGAAATTGCTGTTGATTACACGGGCGGCAGATTAAGTTATGAACTACAGATCCCGCTTCAAACAAACACCGCTTACAAATATTTTGTTGAAGCCTCTCCCGGCGATGAACTGAAGGTTAGTCTGGAAAGCGGTGAATTCCGCCAAGGAAGAAGAGGCGGCGGAACGGTGAATATACCTCCTCAGACCGGCGGAATGGGAGGTGTATCTAATCCCCCGGGAGGCAGTGGCGGTCGCGGCATGAAGCGCGAAAATTTGATGGATACGTTCGATAAGATTGAATTTGAAATTAATATATTTCTCTCAAAGAGTAATGATTTTCAATCGGGAGAATGAATTATTAATTAATTATCATCGGTATTGTCAATCAAACCGCCGGGCAGGAATTTTGTCGATTTAGCTCCCAGCTCTCTTAGTTTTTCAGCACGCCTGATCAAATTACCCGAACCGTCGGATAATTTCTTCATCGCATCACTAAAACTGTCTTTGGTTGAATCAAGTTTTTTGCCGATGGTTGTAAGGTCTTCTACAAAACCAACAAATTTATCGTACAGCGCACCGCTTTGTCTGGCAATTTCCAAAGCGTTCTTGTTTTGATTTTCCTGCTTCCAGATGCTTGCTATAGTTCTCAGTGTTGCAAGAAGAGTACTAGGACTTACGATCACAATATTCTTTTCGAACGCATCCTGGAACAATGAGGCATCATGCTGAACAGCAAGAGCGAATGCCGGTTCGACAGGAATAAACATTAAAACAAAATCGGGAGTGTTGAGTTCGTATAAACCCTGATAGTTTTTTTGACTTAAATCCTTTATATGATTACGTACCGACTTAATATGCTCGGTTAAAAATTTGTTTTTATCATTGTTGTCGTCGGTAGAGAAAAACTGCTCGTATGCAGTGAGCGAAACTTTGGAATCAATTATTACATTTTTTTCATCCGGCAGGTAGACTATCACGTCCGGGCGCTGAAGACTCCCCGATTCGCTTCTGAAACTTTCCTGTATCTGGTATTCCCTTCCTTTTACCAAGCCGGATTTTTCGAGTACACTTTCAAGAATAAATTCACCCCAGTTTCCCTGGGCTTTACTATCACCCCTCAAAGCTTTAGTAAGATTGTTTGCTTCCTTTGTCATTTGCTGGTTAAGATCGTAAAGCAGTTTTATCTGTTGCACTAATCCCGCTCTGGCTTCAACGTCTTTGCTGTGTTTGTCCTCCACCTTGCGTTCAAACTCTTTTATTTTTTCGGAAAGCGGATTAAGTATATCACTTAAATTCTGTTTGTTCTGTTCGGTAAATTTGGCGCTTTTCTCATCAAGAATTTTATTGGCAAGATTTTCAAATTCTTTTGTAAACTTCTCCTGAAGTTTTTCAAGTTCGATGTTTTGTTCTTCCATTTTTTCCCGAAGATTCTTGTAATCTGACTGCAGTGAAGCGTATTCGGAATTCAGATTAAACAATCTTTCAGAGCTGGTTTTCTGTTCATCTTTTTTCTCGGAGATTTCGGCTTCCAGTAAGGAATTGCGCTCCATCAATTTTGCGATTGTGCCGGATTGTCTGGAGTTTGAATAAAAATAACCCGTAAGTATTCCCAAAAGTACCCCGGCTAATAATAATAAAATCTCCATCTTTACACCGTCTTGTGATGAAACAAAAATACTTATTCTGGTTTAAAAGATTCAATTAAAAGTTGGTTAAATAAAGATTTATATAGTTGAATGCAGGATTTTAATGCAAAAGGGATTAAAACTTACGACAACCGAAAAACTTTTAGTTATTGAAAACAATTTCATAATTTATTTCTAACTTTGCGCTTGACAGTTCCTGCTTTGAGGCAGAAGTAAAACCCGGAGCGTAATACTTTATTTTAATAGCATGAATCAAAAAAGTTCAATAAAAACCGGCACAACTAATTATACTTCCATAATTATAATTTCGATAACTATTTCTGTTCTTATTCTTTATTATATTCTTACCGTAGTGACTCAAAAAACCCCGGAGAAGCAGGTTATCGAGATATTTTATGCAGACAATATTTCTGCAACACATCAGAAGGTTATCGATAATTTTAACAGAAAACATTCGGGTGCTATAAAAGTTACCCCAATTGACCTTCCGTTCTGGAAGTTCAGTACAAATGAAAGAAAAGAACTTCTTACAAGAGCACTGCGCAGCAAGAGCGAACGTATTGATATTTTCGCAGTTGATCTGATATGGGCATCGAGATTTGCAAAATGGTGTGAGCCGATCGAATTGCTGAGTCCCCAAAATGATTACAAGGAATTTCTGAACTATTCTCTTGAATCCTGCATCGTGGACGGAAAGTTATATGCGCTTCCGCTGTATGTGGATATCAGTATTATGTATTACCGTGAGGATTTGCTTAGTAAAATTCCCGATTCTGAAAAAGTTATAAGCAAACTGAAAAACTCAATTTCCTGGGAAGAATTCATTGAACTCGCGAAATACTTCGATAAGGAAAAGAATCCGTTTTACCTTTTTCCGGCTGATGATTATGAAGGATTAATTTGCAGTTACTTTGAACTGATACTGGGTCAGGATATAAATTTTTTTGATAACCCCGCTTTCGATATAAACAGTGAAACACCTAAAAAATCCCTCCAGTTACTGGTTGATCTCGTTAACAAATACTCTGTTTCTCCGCAGATTGTAAGCCAGTACAGGGAACAAAAATGTTATGAATATTTCTTGACCTATAACGGCGTATTTCTCAGAGGCTGGCCGAGTTTTGTTAAGGATAACAAGAACATGATGCACGATTATAATATAGAGCAGTACGTTAAAAAAGCCCCGCTGCCGCACTTCAATGGTAAAAGAACCGGTTCGGTGTTCGGCGGCTGGAATCTGATGATATCCCAATACTCGCAGCATAAAGAAGAGGCGTTCAAATTCCTGCAGTATCTTACAAGCGAGGAAGCGCAGGAAATAATGCATAATGAGGGCGGTTATTTGCCCGTACTATCGGTATTTTATGAAGACAGCATCTACCTGAATAAATATCCCGAACTGACTTATATGAAAAAATTACTGGACAACGGTATGCACAGACCGTTTTTAAAAGATTATACCAGGATCTCCGACATAATTTCATACTATGTTCACAGGGCTATTACTAAGGAAGTTTCTGTTGACGAAGCGTTGATTCAGGCGGATAAGATGATCAAAGCCAATAAAGTAATTATCAGGTAGATAACGATGTCAAAGTCCAGAATAATTGAAAATATTAATAAATACAGATTCGAGTTCAAACATCTCACGGTGCTGTTTGTTGTTATGATTTTCTTCCAGATAATTTTATCATTCATTCAAAAGTCTTCTCTGCAGAGTTTTCTTCTTGAAACGCAGAAATCTTATCAGCAGTACAGTGCAGAAAAAATGGCAAACTTAACCAGCACTTCACTGGAACTGCTTCTCGAAAATATTAACATTATGGATATAACAGACGAAGATGAAAAGCAAAAAATAATTCAATCGTTCAATATTATATTCAGTCAGCAGCTTCTGCAGCATAATGTCGAGGATATTTGCATAATTGTTTCAAGGAATCATAATACGTTTGCAATTGACGATGGCTCGATGCTTTTTGATTATCTTACCAATTATCTTAACTATACCCGCGAACCAGCGCTGCGTCATCAAGATGCCGTTAACAGATATCTGGATATTGAAGACAAGCTAAAGGTCGAAGAAAAGATTTACAGTACTCTCGAAGGTATGCAGACTTTTCACATTTTTGTTCCGTTCGTACCGAACGGAGAATATCAGGGAGTTGTTTACCTGAAAAAAACACCCGATTTTACATTCCTCACGAATGAAATTGCATCAAGCTATGACGAGGCTGCGATTATTTACTCATCGTTAATCTTACTGGGTCTTCTTACAATGTATTATATTTCATCGTATACTGTTAAGGAAAGAGATGAAGTACAGAAAAAATTTCTTGTGGAACACGAAAACTTCATCAAGGAACAGATTATGCATGAGAAGGAATCGCTTTTTACGAAAAGAATTTATCATACGCATCATAAAGCCGAAAAAATTATGGGATTTATAAAAGAGGACCTGAGAATTATAAATAAAGACAACATCGATGAAATTAAGAACCGCGTCACAAAATATTCCAATTTCATATCGCGTGTTATTTACGACATGAAATGGTACGATCCGCCTATACACACACTGCGGAATCAGATGTTCAACACTAACGTCAACGAAATTATTAATTTTCTTACAAGCCACATATTTTTAAGATTGTCTTCGAGTACCGATATATTCAGCTTTGAATTAAACCTGGATAACGATATACCTTTGATTCATATTAATGAATTCGTAGTATGGGAGATATTTGAACCACTGATTCAAAACAGTATTGATCATTCTGGTGACAGGAAAATAAAGATAAATATTCAATCGAAGTATTTTAAGAATCAAAACCTGTCTGAAATTTTAATCTCGGATGATGGAACCGGTATACCCGGAGAACTTCTCGAGACTGATCCGGAAGGCGTGAAAAAGATATTTAATGAAAATGTTTCTACAAAGATAACCGAGAACAAAAATTCGGGTTACGGCTGCTATATTGCGCATCAGATGGCAACAAAAAGATGCGGCTGGCTGCTAGATGTTTACAATAATCCGGATAAGGGCTGTACCTTTAAAGTAACAATACCACACTAATGGAGAAGCAATGTCAGATAGAAAGATTAAAATATTGTTGATAGAAGATGAAGAATTTGATGTAAGGCGGGTCAGGAATACAATTAAACTATTCGATCAGTTGATCACGATTGTCGATGTAACATCGAACGGCTCCGATGCACTTGACCTGTTGAAAAAGAATACTAAAAGTTACGATCTGGTAATAATGGATTATCAGATTGCAGGAGCGCTCCGTGGCGAGGAACTGATAAAAAAAATAAAACAGATAAACAGCACGATACAGATAATTGTTATCACAAAATTAACCATAAATGTTTCCGATTTCGATTTTGCAAAAAGTCTTATGCGTGCCGGAGCTTTCTGGTACTGCACAAAGTACCCTGGAGATATTGACGAGTACATTTATCAGCCCACCGATTTTCTTATGAGCATTTTGAATGCATATGACAAAAAAAGGCTGGAAGAGGAGAGTTATAACTCCAATAAAAAACTTATACGGAATATTGACGAAATACTTGAAAAGAAAAAAATTATTTCTGCTTCTGATTCAATAAGAAAGCTTAAGGTCTCGATTGAGAAACTTGCAGAGAGCGATATTAACATTCTTATTAGCGGCGATTCAGGTACCGGCAAAGAACTGGTGGCAAACAATATACATTACAGAAGCGCAAGGAAACTCGAAAACTTTGTGCCCATAAACTGTGGAAGCATTCCTCATGACCTCATTGAAAGTGAATTATTCGGTTATGAGAAAGGTGCGTTCACTGGTGCAAATACAGGCAAGCAGGGTTTGTTTGAAGTCGCAAATAACGGTACGATTTTTCTGGATGAAATAGGTGAACTGCCGTTGTCAGCTCAGGTAAAACTCCTTAGATTTATTCAGGAGGGGGAGATTGAAAAAATTGGAAGAACTAAAAGTATAAAAGTTAACGTGAGAATTATTGCCGCCACCAACAAAAATCTTGAAGATGAAATTGAAAAGGGAAATTTCAGGGAAGATTTGTTTTACAGGTTAAATATCGTTCCTTTGCATATCCCGCCGCTGAAAAACAGACCTGAAGATATAGATCTGCTGTTTGAATATTTTAAGATTCTTTATAGTCACGAGCTGGGGAAAACTATTCCCGCGGTCGATAAAGAAGTTCTGCAATCCTTAAAAAATTATTATTGGCCCGGAAATGTAAGAGAATTAAAAAATGTAACGCAGCGACTGGTTTTTTACAGTGACGGGAAAATTACATTGGAAGATCTTAATTTGGCTTTAACAAGGCGTAAGAAATCAGGCGCGAATGATTCACCTTTCAGATTCTCCGACACATCGCAGATACAACCCTTAAAGGATATTGAAAGAAATTTCAGGAAGTATTATTTCATGTTTGTAAGAGATAATTCGGAATCGGATGCCCATGCTGCAATGAAACTGGGTCTGGCTCCACCCAATTTCCACAGGATGTGTAAGGAACTGGGATTGAAATAAACTTATTATTCTAATAAGTATAACTTATTATTTTAATAAGTTGTAATTCAAATTGAACTCCATAAGCTATCAAACTACGGTAAAATAAAGATTTGCTTTAATGGTCCGGGATTTGTAAAATCTTATATGGGTGAACTACCAATCAACAATCTGCGGGGTTATTTGTGCGTTTCATTTTCGCTTTACTGCTATCTGTTTCAATAATTAACGGACAGGGTTTTCTGAAAACTAATGGTAAAAAAATTATCAACGGTGCCGGAACAGAAATAATTTTACGTGGGATAGGACTTGGTGGCTGGATGCTGCAGGAAGGTTATATGCTTAAAACAAGTTCGTTTGCAAATGCCCAGCATAAACTCAGAAACAAGATTGAGCAATTATTAGGTAAAGAGAAAACAGATGATTTCTACTCTGCATGGCTGTCGAATCATTTCAGAAAAATTGATGCAGATGCTCTTTCCGATTGGGGATTTAACAGTGTAAGACTGCCTATGCATTATAATTTATTTACACTTCCCATTGAAGATGAACCTGTTGCCGGTGAAAATACTTTTTTGGAAGTCGGCTTCAACATGATTGATGAATTATTAAACTGGTGCGAAACCAACAGGATGTATCTTATACTTGATCTCCATGCAGCCCCGGGCGGACAGGGTCATGATGAGCCGATAGCCGATTACGATCCTGCAAAACCGTCACTATGGGAAAACGAATTTAACAGAAGCAAGACTGTAGCGTTTTGGAGAAAAATTGCAGAAAGATATGCAGATGAAGAATGGATAGGCGGATATGATTTAATAAACGAACCGAACTGGGAACTGCCCGGAAATACTATGCTTCGAGAATTGTATGTGAATATTACCAATGCAATACGTGAAGTTGATAGCAACCATATAATTTTTATAGAGGGAAATTGGTTCGCAACCGACTTTAATGGTCTTACCCCCGCCTGGGATGATAATATGGTTTACAGCTTTCATAAATACTGGAATGAAAATTCGCTCAATTCAATTAATTACCTGCTCAGTTTGAGAGACAGCGAAAATGTTCCGTTATGGCTGGGAGAAACCGGCGAGAATTCAAATGTCTGGTTCAAAGAATGCGTAGAATTGATGGAATCGAACAATATCGGCTGGGCATGGTGGCCCCAGAAGAAGATCGATAACGTTGTCGGACCACTGTCGGCACCGATTGATCCGGGTTATCAAAAACTGCTGAACTACTGGCAGGGCAGCGCACCGGAACCGGGTGTTGATGAAGCGTATTCCTCGCTGATGCAACAGGCTGAAAATATGAAATATGAAAACTGCACTTTTCAGCCGGGAGTAATCGATGCTTTATTCAGACAACAGGATTCCGAGGCTTCAAAACCTTTTAAAGAACATAACCTGCCAGGTATTGTATTTGCAACTGAATATGATCTGGGAACAATAAATACTGCGTATAAGGATGTCGACTATCAGAATACTAAGGGACTCGGTGCGGCACAGTGGAATACCGGAAACAAATTCAGGAATGACGGAGTTGATATTGAGGAGTGCCAGGATATAATATCGAACGGTTATAACGTAGGATGGATCGAAAACGGGGAATGGTTGAAATTCACTTTAAATGTTGATACACCCGGCAGTTTTGAGATTGATGTACGGTATGCCGCCAACAGTTCGGGAGGTAAGGTTTTATTAACTATGGACGGACAAAATATCGGCGGCGCTGTTGACCTTCCCGTTACCGGGGGATGGCAGAACTGGGCTTCATTAACTGTTGGCGAAGTGGAGTTGACTGCCGGCAGACACGAATTGATGCTGAGATTTTTCGGCAGCGGTTATAATTTTAACTATGTTGAGTTTTTCGCTACAACTGTCGGGGTTAACGATAATAATAATACACCTTCCGGATTTTTATTGGATCAGAATTATCCGAATCCGTTCAACAGTCAGACAACTGTCAGATATAATGTACCCGAATCTTCGGATGTTTTAATTTCTTTGTATTCATATACTGGTGAAAAGATTACCAATCTGGTAAACAAATTCATGCAGCCAGGCATTTACTCGATGAATATTAATTTCAATAATTTAACTTCGGGAATATATCTGATAAGCATGAAAACTGAAAAATATAATAGTACAATAAAAACAGTACTTCTTAATTAAGTCCTCTTAATATTCTATTTTCATGCAATCTGCTTATTAAAAAAATAATCTCTCCTTATTATTTTAATAATTGACCTCATTCATAAAATCCGAATTTACCGTATACTTACCCATAAACAAGCTTTTTAATCTGGCATTAAATATGAGTTATTCAAATTTGACTTCACGGGTAAAATTTGATAGATAACTTAACAGCTCAGGATAACATATTTATACTGGCATATTTTGTAATTGTGCTGTTTATTGGGATAATTGCTTCTGTCGGAAAGGATAAAACAATTAACGATTATTTCCTGGCCGGGAAAAATATGGGCTGGGTAATAGTCGGAACATCTTTGTTTGCAACAAATATTTCGAGTGAACATATTATCGGACTTGCCGGCGCAAGTTCGGTGCATGGATTGAGCGTCGGTTATTTTGAATGGATCGCTGTGTTCATTCTTATAATGCTCGGATGGCTTTTCGCTCCTATTTTTATTAAATCCGATGCGGTTACAATGCCGCAATTCCTGGGTAGAAAATATGGTGACAAAGTAAGAAGCTACCTTACGGCTGTTTCGCTTGCAGCATACTTTTTTACGAAAATAGGTGTTACCATTATTGCAGGCGGCTACCTTCTGAGTAAAATTTTAGGTCTCGACCTGTTCACATCGGCTGTCTTTATCGTATTACTTACCGGACTTTACACCGTAATCGGCGGTCTCTCTTCAGTAATGAAAACTCAGTTATTTCAAACAGTAATTTTACTAACCGGTTCAATTCTTCTTGCCTACTTCGGATTGGACAAAATCGGGGGCGTTGCCACACTTGTGAATAAATTGCCCGAAAGCTATTTCAACGTGATCAAATCAACGACAGATCCCGATTTTCCCTGGACCGGTATTCTATTCGGTGCACCGATACTCGGAATATGGTATTGGTGTACCGATCAATATATTGTTCAGCGAATCTTGGCAGCTAAAGGTATATCAGATGCGAGAAAAGGAACTTTTCTGGCGGCGTTTCTGAAACTTGTGCCGGTTAGTCTGCTTATAATACCCGGTCTGGTAGTTGCTGTTGAATTCCCGAACATCAAAGGGGATGATGCTATTACCTACCTCATATCGGGCGATCTGCTTCCGGTAGGTATAAAAGGTATAGTTATAGCAGGCATATTTGCCGCTTTCATGTCTTCGTTATCAAGTGCATTCAACAGCTCTGCAACACTAATTGCCATCGATATATTTCAGCCGAGAAAACCACATGCTGCCGAAAGTCAGGTAGTGCTGGTCGGGAGACTGGCTACTATTTTAATTGTAATCCTCGCAATTCTGTTCATACCCCTGCTGAAAATTATTAACAGTCAGATTTATATATATCTGCAGAAACTTCAGGCTTTTATAAGTCCGCCTATAGCCAGCGCATTTTTATTCGGAATATTCTGGAAAAAATCGTCTTCAAAGGGATTATTATGGGCTCTGGTAATAGGAGGAGTAATTGGTTTTATAAGAATCATAACTTCCGTAATAAATCCCACGCTGATTGAAGATCTTTATGTAATTAATTACTTCAATACGATCCACTATCTGCATTTCGCTGTAATACTGTTTTTCATATCATCAGCGGTGCTTGTTGCCGTGAGCAGGTATGATAACCGAATGAAGAAAAACCTGATATTTGAAAATGAAAACATAAACAACGATCAAGACGATTTTGAGACTGAATCACTTAATCAGGAAAAAGAGAAACTGGAAATAAGCGAACATAAATAATATGCTTATACACAATATATATGGTAATAATATGAACCAACTAAAACCTATCAGGAGGTAGTTACAATGAGAAGATTGTTAATAACTCTATTTGCGTTCTTATTAAGTTTTACTCTAGTAAACGCACAGCAGGAAGTTCAGGTGATGAATTTCGACACCGCCGCTGCCGATACTCTTTACATGGCAAATCATGAAGGTGAACCGCCGCAGGGTGGTCCTGCAAGTTACATGACCTTTGAGGATGACAATACCGACTTTGTTGAAGGTACGGGCGCTCTTAAAATTAAATATGTTATCGGTGCTTACCATCCATGGGGAAGCTACGGTAATGCTATTCATCCGGATGGAGGCGCAGAAGAACCTGTTTATAATTTCAGCGGGCGGGAATTTATAAGCATCTGGATGAAAATTCATAATGCGCCTGTATATCCTGAATATATGGTTTTCAGAATGCATCTGAAAGACAGACCTTACCCGGAAGCTGATTTCGAAGAATACATTTATCAGAATAATACTGTTATAGATGCTCAGGCTGACTGGTTTGAATTGAAAATTCCCCTGGTCGATCTTGAAACAGGCGGCAACTCCGATCCGAATGATCAGGGATTCTCTCTGTTTCCTTCAGGCTGGACAAGAAGTCATGAAAATAATTTAATGCTCGATCTTGATAAAATCGTCGGGTGGAATATTTCCGCTGTTACAGCTGGCTGGACTGATCCTGCATTAATTCCTGCCGATTCGGTTGTTGTTTCTTATGATAACATGATGCTGAAAGGTTTCAGAGCTGTTCCGCACGTGTTCTTCAACGGTAAAACGATGAATACCACTTTCTCACAATTTACATGGGGACAATCGCAATTAATTCTGGAAGAAGGAGCAGGATCAGAAACCGGTAAAAACGCGATGAAATGGACAATGGGCGATGAATGGGCAAACGGCTGGACTGGAATCGGATGGAACGTTGATCCCGCTATGAATATGCTTGGTTCGTGGCCGGTTGATTCAGTTAAAATTAGAGTGAAAGCCGGTACAAGTACAGGTGCTTTAAGAGTACAGTTTGAATCCAGTGGTGGAAAGGTGGGCAAGGTTTTCACACCTGTTGCAGATGAACAATGGCACTTATATTCACTGGCATTGAAAGATTTTGTTGTTCAGGATAATTTACCGGATTTCGATACTTCTAATGTTACCGTTGTTGGCTTAATGGCTGAAGCTTCAGCAGTAGCAGGAAACGTTGTTTATTTTGAAGATTTCTGGACAGGCAATCCGACTATCGACGTCGTTCCGCCGGCTGCACCGCAATCGTTCCTTCCGTTCGGTTCCGGTGACTACGTTAACCTGATTACATGGATTGATGTTACCGGCGAATCAGGTGAACTATATAATATTTATTACAGCGAAAATCCTATCACAAGTCTTGAAGACGAGGGAATTGAAATTCTTAAAAAGAACATTGAAGAAAATCAGCAGGAGTTTACTCATACATTAAAAGCACCTCTCGATGATGCAGATGTAACTTACTATTATGCGATTGAATGTATGGACTATGCCGGAAACTTCAGTAATATAGTCGTTTCGGATGCCGTTACAAACAAAGCCAAAGGATCGCCGGTTATTCACGGTGAAGCTCCTGTAAATTTCGCAGCCGACGGTGACCTTAGTGACTGGGCTGGCATAAGACCTTTTGTTCTGAATCCTGCAACCGGTGATGGTGTTGTTGTTACCAACCAGTCATGGGATGATGCAAACGACCTGTCAGCTAATTTTTATATTGCCACCGATGGTAATTACCTCTATGTGGCTTATGATATTGAAGACGATCTCTATGTCTGGAGCGATGCACAGGCTTCATACTATAATGATTCACCTGATATATTTATAGGACTTTACGACACTAAGGGTAAATTGCATACCGCTTATAAAAGAGATGATGAACCGGATTACCACTTTAGGTTTACACCCACCGCATTAATACTGGATAATCTGGCAAGTGCAGCGGTTATTGATACATCGAGTTCCGATTTCTATCACGATGTAAAATTCCCTACAGGTTACGTTTATGAAGCTAAAGTTTCGCTCGATAGCATTGCTGCGGTAGATGGCGATGCATTGTTCGTTCCCGAAAAGGGAATGAGAATTCCTTTCGATCTGGCAATAAATGATGCCGATGCTACCGAAACACGCGAAGGTATAATTACACTTTCGCCAATCAATCAGGACAAAGGATATCAGGATGTTTCTGTATGGACACACACATGGATAGGAGATATGCCTACCGATGTAAATGATGATGCGGTTGTTCCTTATACATTCACGCTGGATCAGAATTATCCGAACCCGTTCAATCCTGCAACACAGATTAAATACAGTATTGGTGAAACAGGCTTGGTAACTCTTAAAGTATTTAATATTCTGGGGCAGGAAGTTGTTACTCTGGTCAACAAAATACAGTCGCCGGGAAGTTATTTAATCAATTTTGATGCATCCAGCCTTACTTCAGGTGTGTATGTTTATCAGATTCAATCAGGCTCAATGATAAGTTCTAAAAAAATGATGCTGATTAAATAGTATTTTCATTAATCCTTAATAAGTTGCGGGGAAGAACCTATTTCTCCGCAACTTATATATTATTAAATATCATAAAGTTATTATGGAAAAATTAAAACATGCGAGGAGGATTATAAATTGAGACTTAAATTTATCGCAATAGTTTTTACAGGACTAAGTATCCTCCTGAGTTATAATCTTTTTGCAGGGCAGACAGGCAAAATCGCCGGCAAGGTAACCGATAGTCAAACCGGTGAACCCGTAATAGGTGCTAATATTATTGTAGACGGCACCTACCTGGGGGCTGCTTCGGATATCGACGGTTACTACTTTATTAATAATGTCCCTCCGGGAGTTTACAGTGTTGTTGTAAGCAGTATCGGTTATAAAAAAACAACCGTGACCGAGGTTCAGGTCCGAATAGATTTAACAACCAATGTTGATGTAGAACTGGTCTCCGAGTCGGTTGAACTGGGGCAGGATGTTGTGGTTGTTGCCGACAAACCTCTTGTGATAAAAGATCTGACCTCAACATCTGCAACAGTATCATCCCGCGAAATTGATATGATGCCGGTTGAGAGTATAGGTCAGATTATTAATCTTCAGGCTGGTGTGATAGGCGGACACTTCAGAGGCGGAAGATCAAACGAAGTTTCTTACCTTATCGACGGTTTGCCGGTTACTGATGCTTTTAATGGTCAGATTTCTGTTGAAGTTGAAAACAACTCTATTAGAGAACTGGAGATAATCAGCGGTACATTCAACGCTGAATATGGTCAGGCAATGTCGGGAATAGTTAACATAGTTACAAAGGAAGGCAACCAGAATTTTGAGGGCAGTGCTACAGCTTATTTCGGCAACTACCTCTCAAAAGATGACGGTATATATGAGAACCTCGACAGGTTCAGTTTCAGGGGAATAAAAGATTTTCAATTTTCATTATCGGGACCTACAAAAATATTGAACAGCTTAACCTTTTTTGTTACCGGCAGATATTTTAACGATGAGGGAAGCACATTCGGTAAAAGAGTATATAACACTTCTGATTATTTCTGGTTCATGCCGACAGGTGACGGCGAATATGTTTCCATGAATCCGTGGGAAAAATACTCTCTCAACGGGAAACTGACGTATAACCTTCCCAGCTGGAAGTTCAGCTATTCGTTGTTCTGGGATAAGGATGAACGATCCTATTATGATCATGCTTACAGATGGACGCCCGACGGTATTCTAAATCACTTCAGCAAAAATATGATTCATAATGTTCAAATGTCATTCATTCCCTCCCAAAGCACTTTTACATCATTGAAATTCTCAGCAAACCGTTATGAATTTTACGGATACCTTTACGAGGATCCATTTGATCCCAGGTATGTAAATCCTATTCAGGGTAATCCTTCTTCAGGATACACGTACAGACAGGGAGGCAATCAGTCCTGGCGTTATAAACGTTTTACCGAATCTTATATCGGTCAATGGACTTTTGAATCCCAGGTGAGCAGAGAACACAAGTTTAAGATGGGAGTAGAAGGTAGAATTACAAAGATTTTTAATCACAGTATGAACATCATAAATAAAGCAGGCGATGAACCTTTGACCGATACCGGAATTCCGGCTTTTGAACTCGGTTATCCGGAACTGCATGCAAGAGATAATCAGCAGTATACCAAATTTCCTTACGAGATAAGCGCGTATATTCAGGATAAAATGGAATACGATATAATGATAATTAACGCGGGTCTGCGTCTGGATTATTTTAATGCCAATACTTCGATGCCCGCCGACTTAAGGAATGCGCTTAACAATCCCGATTTCCCGGGGTATAATGAAAGAGTTGAAGTGGATGCAAAGATGCAGCTGAGCCCGAGAATAGGTGTGTCATTTCCGATTTCTGATCAGGGAGCTATATATTTCTCGTACGGTCATTTCTTCCAGATTCCCACTTTCGAAAACCTTTACGCTAACGATGAATATATAATTATACCGGGACAGTCTTTAAGCTCATATACCGGGAATCCTGATCTCGACGTTCAGAAAACAGTCCAATACGAACTCGGTTTGCAGCAAGTGATTTTCCCTAATGTTTCTCTCGATCTCACGGTTTACTACAGGGATATCAGAAATCTGCTCGGTATGGAAATTATAAACACCTACGAAGGATCGAAATACGCTCGCTTCATAAACCGTGATTATGGAAATACAAAAGGATTTATTATAACGCTCGATAAAAGGTTTGCGGATTATTTCAGCGCTAAGATAGATTATACCTATCAGCTGGCTGAAGGTAATTCTTCGGATCCGATGGCAGTATATAACGATAATCAAACCGATCCGCCTGTTGAGTCGGAAAAACATCTTGTGCCGCTGAACTGGGATCAAAGATCAACTATTAATTTTACAGCCAATGTCGGCGAACCTGGTGACTGGAATGTCGGGTTAATATTCCAGTACGGGTCGGGTCAGCCCTATACTGAAGATATTCGCATATCAAACGGTGTCAGGTTCGAAAACGGCGGAAGAAAACCAACATTTTACAGCCTGGACCTGAAGGCTGATAAATTCTTCAGTATCGGTCCTTTGTCGGTAAATGCATTCCTGCTTGTGTATAATGTTCTTGACATAAGAAATGAATTTGGTGTTTATGGAACTACCGGAAGAGCCAATGCAGATCTTAACGTAAAATTTGCCGGTGAGGTGATCGGCTACAACACAATTGATGAATATCTTAAAAATCCTGGTAACTATTCTGCGCCGAGACAAATTCGTCTTGGTTTAAGAGTGGGTTTCTAAGAATATAAAATTCGTAAATGGAGGCGTGGATGTATCGTCGTATTTTGACATTAATTTTTCTTTTAACAATCTGTTCTGTAATGGTTGCACAAACTACTCCGGAAATCGAAGGATATCGGAACGATGAATTGGGCAGCTTTCAATACGAACGCGAAGGTACAATGGACGGTAATCAGGTAAGAACCCTGTTCCGTAATAATGGACAGGTAGGCTACTGGCCATTTCAGCCTTCGGGCGAATGGCCGAAAGGATCCGGTCACAGCTACCTCGACGGTGTTGCTGTACTGATTGCATCGGAGGTGGTAACTCCAACCGACAGGGTAATTCACCCGCTGGCAACAGCCTACCGTGAGCATTATGATTACGATCCGGTTACCGGACAAAGGTGGACACTCGAAGCGGTTCCGGGATACATGAATCCTTCATCCGAATCACCCGCGATGAGTAATAAAAATAATACCTGGCCGGATATTTGGCCGCGCGCGCTGTATAACGTGAACACCAACTGGGATGGTTACTGGTACGGTTATTTCGGAAGAGGTGTCCTTAATGCCGATATAGAAACATTCTTTGTTATGGATGATTCGAAAGACCGTGAATGGACCCGTGTACCTTACAGCTATTATCCTATTGCAAGCGATTCTGCCAGAGGCGGTCTGGGTTTGAGAGTGGAGGTGCGCGGTTTTCAGTGGTCGCATGTGCTCGCCGAAGATATAATTTTCTGGCACTACGATATAGTTAATATCTCCGACCATGATTATGATAAAACAGCTTTCGGTTTTTATACGGACTCGGGTGTTGGTGGTACTGATGATAGCGGTGACGACTATGCATACTTCGATAAGACCCTCGATATTACTTATGCATATGATGAGGACGGTTTAGGAACCCCCGGAAGGTATCCTACCGGTTATTATGGTTATGCATATCTCGAAAGCCCCGGTATAGGCACAAACGGCATAGATGATGACGAAGACGGAATCATTGACGAAACCAGAGATAACAATATAGATGATGATGGCGATTGGGTGCCTTACACAGATCTTAATGGCAATGATGTTTGGGATGCTGATGAAAATGAACCCTTGAATGACGACCTGGGCGCCGATGGTGTAGGTCCTTACGACAGACAATACAACGGTCCCGATGAAGGTGAAGGCGATGGTGTACCTACACACGGTGAGCCTCATTTCGATGAAACCGATATTACAGAATCGGATATGATTGGTTTAACCAGTCTCGACATTTACATTCTTGGTGACGGCGGAACCGGCGGCGGCTGGGGAAAAGACGATGAATCAATGTGGGGAAAAATGACCTCGAACGAATTTGCCACTGAACTGCAGAATAAAAACATCTCAATGGTGTTCGCTTCCAGTCCATTCCCGCTCGCAAAAAACAAACGCGAAAGATTTTCGATGGCTCTTGTCTTCGGTTCGGATCTCGACGATCTTATTTTCAACAAAGAAACTGTTCAGGAAATTTATGACGCTAACTATAATTTTTCCAAACCGCCTTTAAAACCAACATTAACCGCAATTCCGGGAGACGGGAAAGTATTTCTTTATTGGGACGATATTGCCGAGGAATCCCGCGATCCTTTTATGGGATATGAAATTCCCGACGATCCCACTTCGGGTCCGAAGAAAGACTTCGAAGGTTACATGATTTACAGAAGTACCGAACCGGAATTTAATGATATCAAGGTAGTCACAGATTCAAAAGGTGAACCTAAATTCTGGAAGCCTATAGCTCAATTCGATCTGATCGATGGAATTGAAGGTCCCGATCCGGTGGGGATTAATGGTGCTAGCTTCTGGCGCGGTAAGGAAACGGGTCTTCAGCATTCGTACGTCGACTCTAACGTAACAAACGGTCAGCAGTACTATTACGCAGTTGTTTCGTACGATATGGGTGACCCGGAAAGAGGTACAAAAGGATTAACACCTTCCGAATGTACTAAAATTATAACCGAAGATTTTGCCGGTAATATTCAGTTTATCGACATCAATTGCGCAGTTGTTACTCCTAATGCAAGAGTGGCGGGATACCTTCCGCCTGAAATAAGCGGTAACCTTAACGAAGTGACTGAAGGAATCGGAACTGGAAGGTTGAATCTTAACGTACTTAATCCGGCAGAGATTAAAAACGATGCTTCTTATCAGGTAGTATTTTACTCCGAAGGTGATTTCCCGACATATACAACGGATAATTTTTCAGTAATAAGGACCTATGACGGTACGGTTGATACAATGGTATTAAACAGTAGAGAAATCGGATTGACGAAGTTCAGCGAACCTTTTGACGGCATGGTAGTTTCCATTGATAATGATACTTCGATTTCAGTAAACCTCGATGAGACCGGCTGGCTTGTCGGTACTAATCCCCTTAATATCATCGTTAGGGAAGATACAACAGGAAGCAGCATGCCATGGCCTTCGGATTATGAAATTCATTTCCATAATGATCCGGTTTATACCACACCGTTTTCGAAAATTCCCGTCGAATTTGAAGTTCTTAATGTTACTACCGGCGAACAATCTGATGCGGAAATAGTGGACCGGGATAAATCCGGTGACCTGAGCGTCGGTGATGATATTCTGATTGTGGAATATGTCGGCACAAGATTCAAAGTTGCATGGCGAATTCATTATTTCAGAACACTTTTTCCCGGAGCTCCCAATCTTGAACCGGGCGAAGGAGATATCTATTTCATAAAAACGAACAAGCCTTTTTATAATGGAGATAAATTTACTTTTTCAACCAGATCTGAAGAGATAGATAATGAGCTTGCTAAAACGCAGCTTGAAAAAATAAAAGTTGTTCCAAATCCCTATGTAGCGCAGGCTGAATGGGAGAAAAGAAATCTTAATCAAACCGGACGTGGTGAAAGGCGAATTGACTTTATCCATCTGCCAAGCGAGTGCACTATCAAAATTTATACTGTTGCCGGTGCACTTGTTAAAACGCTTTACAAGGAAGGCAATTCCATCGATGGATCCATATCATGGAACCTGGTAACGGAAGATGGAATGGACGCAGCATTCGGGCTTTACATTTACCATGTCGACGCACCGGGTGTTGGTGAACACATCGGCAAATTCGCTTTAATTAAATAGGGGATAATGACTATGAAAGGGAAATATATTGTTTTATTACTTGTGGTTATTCCGTCGATGTTGATGGCGCAATTTGTCTCGGATGTGTCGAAACGCGGAACAACTGCAGCGCCGTTTCTAACAATTAGTCAGGGTGCACGTGCTACAGGCATGGGAAGCGCATTCGTAGCTGTTGCTGATGATCCCTCGGCAATATTCTGGAACGCAGCTGGTATAGCAAGACTTGAACAGAACGGCGTTACGTTCGATCACACAAAATGGTTTGCAGATATAGGATATAATTTTGCAGCGATAACTTATAATCTTGGAAGCTTCGGAACATTAGGCGCCAGTTTCATCTCATCTACTGTGGATGAAATGGATGTAACAACAATAGAAGAACCGGAGGGGACAGGAGAAACATTCGGTGTGCAGGATGTGGCTGTAAGTCTGGCCTGGGGTTTTAATATTACGGATAATTTTTCAATAGGTTTCAATCCCAAAGTCGTTTATCAAAGTATCTGGAAAATGTCTGGTATGGCTTTCGCTATTGATCTCGGAGTTCTTTACAATACTCCGTTCGAGGGAATTACACTCGGCGCTTCGATTACAAATTTCGGTTCCAAGCTTCAGCTTGACGGCACGAGTTCAGTGGTCTTGTATGATGATGATATTACGACAAGCGGTAATAACGGAAGAATACCGGCACGCCTGCAGGTTGATGCATGGGATCTGCCGCTGGGATTCAAAGTGGGTCTGTCTTATAAACCTTTTACTGAAGGATTGCATAAACTGATTATTGCAGTCGATGCAGCCCACCCCAACGATAATTATGAGTACGTTAATGTAGGTGGCGAATATACTTTCAATAATCTTTTTACCGTAAGAGGAGGATATAAGTCGCTGTTTCTCGAGGAATCGGAGGAATCGTTTACAATAGGCGCAGGTATAGTTCAGCGTATCATGGGAAACATAAATATCAGATTCGATTATGCGTATGTCGATTTCGGTACGCTTGATAATATTCAGAAGTTCTCTATAGGCATTAATTTTTAGGATTGATTAGCATTATCCTTCAGTAATATTGTTTGATAACTGAGATACATGATAAGCGGGGCTAAGATATTTATTGTTTATTGCTGGTCGGCAACTCCGCTTTTCTCTTAATTTATAGTATTCGCTCTTAACCTGAGTTGAAGTAAATAATTTTATTAAAGCATAAGAGGGTTGCATGCGGAAAAATATTCTATTGATACTACTGTTTTTCATTTTGCTTCTTGTGAACGTTGTTAATGGAGAAGAGAATTCTGAAAATAAATATAAGGAAGCCGATGATTTCGTTCGGATACTTCTTTCGAAAATGACGCTGGAAGAAAAAATCGGGCAGATGAATCAGATAACCGTTGAAGTAATATCCAAGCCAAGGGCGGATGGTTTCCAAAAACTTGAAATCGATCCGGATAAACTGAAAGAGGCGCTTGTAAAATATCATACCGGTTCTATTATTAATACAGGCGGTTATGCCAATAATGTGGATAACTGGCATGAAATTATAACTGTTATTCAGGACGGCGCTGCCGGGTATACCAGACTGGGCATTCCTGTATTATACGGTATCGATGCCATTCACGGTGTCAGCTATACAAGAGGTGCTACATTGTTTCCCCAGTCCGTAGCGATGGCGGCTTCAAGAAACCGTGAACTCTTACGGCAAAGTGCTGAGATAACCGCACTTGAAATGAGAGCTTCCGGAATTCCGTGGACATTCAATCCGGTGCTGGGTATGGGACGCGAGCCTTATTGGTCGAGATTATGGGAAACCTTCGGTGAGGATGTTTATCTCGCATCTGAATTCGGGCGCGAATATGTTAAAGGAATCCAGGGATCAGATCCGTCGGATAAAATTAACGCTGCTGCATGTATGAAGCATTACCTTGGATACAGTGTTCCGAAAAACGGACGCGACAGAACTCCAGCATGGATACCCGAAAGAATGCTTCGGGAAATTTTTTTACCTTCCTTCAAAGCCGCGGTGGATGCCGGTGTCTTAACGGCAATGGCTAATTCTTCCGAGATTAATGGAATCCCCGTCCATTCCGATTATTACCTGCTTACGGAATTACTTAAAGATGAATTAGGATTTAAGGGATTTATGGTTTCGGACTGGGAGGATATTAAGAGACTGTATGAACGGGACCATGTTGCCGGTTCACCGAGAGAAGCCGTTAAAATGGCTGTCATGGCAGGAATTGATATGAGCATGGTACCGTTTGATTTCAGCTTTTATGAATTACTGCTTGAGCTTGTAAAAGACGGCGAGGTTCCGGTTGAAAGAATTGACGATGCCGTCACAAGAATATTGAGGGTTAAATATCTGCTGGGACTTTTTGATAACGCTTATCCCGATAAATCTCTGCTCCCGGAATTTGCATCTCAGAAGAATACCGGAGTTAATCTTCAGGCAGCCCGTGAGTCGATAACTATGTTGAAAAACGATAATTCTGTACTGCCGCTTTCAAAAGAAAAAAAATATCTGGTAACCGGGCCCGCATCGAACATGTTAAGTGTATTGAACGGTGGCTGGTCGATTACATGGCAGGGGAATGAAGAAAAACTGTATCCTGAAGATAAGTACACAATACTTGAAGCCGTTCAGTCGAAAGCGGGAAACGAGAACGTAATTCATATGGAAGGATGTACCTTTGAGGAAGACATAAATACCAAAGAAACAGTTTCAAAGGCTTCGGAAGCTGATGCGGTTATAGTATGTATCGGTGAACCTCCGTACTGTGAAGGGGAAGGAAATATTAATAATCTTGAAATGACTTCCGTTCAGCTGGAACTTGCAGCACAACTTTCCAAAACTGGCAAACCGGTCATACTTGTGTTGGTAGAAGGAAGACCGAGGGTCATCAGTAAAATTGCTGATGATGCATCAGCAATTCTTATGGCATACCTTCCGGGAATGGAGGGAGGCAGAGCTATCGCCGATATATTATTCGGTGATGCTAATCCCAGCGGTAAACTTCCGTTTTCATACCCGCGGGATGTACGAGGCAATACATGTTACGATTTTAAACCGATTGAACAGTTTGATGTGAACAAATACAATCCTCAATGGGAATTCGGTTACGGTTTAAGTTACACGAATTTCGAATATGCCAATCTGGTACTCGATAAAACCGAATATAAGATGAATGATGTAATCAGAGTTTCTGTTGACTTAAAAAATACAGGCAGCGTGGATGGCAAAGAAACTGTAGAGTTGTATATTTGCGATATTGTTGGCACGGTTTCCAGACCGGTAAGACAGTTAAAAAGATTTCAGAAGATAAATCTCGAGGCAGGAAAATCCACGACTGTATCTTTCGAACTGGATATGTATGATTTATCTTTTATCAACCGCGATAATTTGAGAACCACAGAACCGGGTGAATTTACGGTAATGGTAAAAAATCTGGAAAAGAAATTTGTCCTTGCAGATGAATAACACAAGATAAAGGAAAATAGATATGAATTTTTCAACCGTGGATTATATAGTATTTACCGTCTACATTATTGGAATAGTCAGTTTAGGACTTTACGTTTCGAGAGAAAAGAAAGGGCATGAAAAAGATTCTCAGGATTATTTTCTTGCCGGTAAATCGCTTACCTGGTGGGCAATTGGTGCCTCGTTAATTGCAGCCAACATATCCGCCGAACAGATAATCGGTATGTCGGGATCCGGGTTTGCTATTGGTCTGGCAATAGCATCTTATGAATGGATGGCAGCAATCACGTTGATAATTGTAGGCAAGTTTTTCCTGCCGGTTTTTATTGAAAAAAAGATATACACAATCCCTGAATTCATAGAAAAAAGATATAACACGACGCTTAAAACTATTCTGGCTGTATTCTGGATATTCCTGTTCGTATTTGTCAATTTAACTTCGGTGCTGTTCCTGGGAGCTAAAGCTTTGGATACCATTATGGGAGCAGGCGACGGAAGCATGATCATCTACGGGATAATCGGTCTGGGTTTTATTGCTATAGCGTATTCATTGTACGGTGGTCTTTCGGCTGTTGCCTGGACGGATGTAATACAGGTAATATTGCTGGTGCTTGGCGGAATAATTACAACTGTCATAGCTCTTGATTATGTTACTCCCGAAGGGGGCATTATTAACGGTATATCTCATATATATGAAACTGCAGGTGATAAATTTCATATGATATTGGAGAAAGGACATCCTGAATTTGATAATCTTCCAGGAATTGCAGTCTTAATCGGAGGCATGTGGATTGCAAACCTTTATTACTGGGGATTCAACCAGTATATAATTCAAAGAACTCTGGCTGCCAAATCACTGGGTGAAGCTCAAAAAGGCATTGCATTTGCAGCCTTCCTTAAACTTATTATTCCCTTAATAGTAGTTGTTCCGGGTATAGTTGCATTCGTTATGTATTCTCAGCCTGATGGTACAAATATAATTGCAGGCGCGCAGGATGCATTTACCAAGACAGACGGTTCTATAAATTACGATAAGGCTTATCCCTGGCTTATAAGTACATTTGTTCCGATAGGTCTAAAGGGCGTGGTTGTAGCGGCTTTAACAGCGGCAATCGTTTCCTCACTTGCATCTATGCTTAACTCGACTTCAACCATATTTACGATGGATATTTATAAACCGTATATTAATAAAGGTGCAGATGAAAAGTCGCTGGTAAAAATCGGTCGGATAAGCGCCGTTGCGGCTCTTGTAGTAGCCGGACTTACCGCACCGCTGCTTAAAAGCATTCCTCAGGCATTTCAATATATCCAGGAGTATACCGGCGTTGTTAGTCCCGGTATTCTGGCTGTTTCCATGATAGGATTGTTCTGGAAAAAGGTTACAACGAGAGGAGCAATCTGGGGTGCTATACTATCTATCCCTACGGCTCTGATTCTTAAAATCGAATCACTTGCTCTGCCGTGGATGGATCAGATGCTTTACACTTTTTTAATTACCATAGTTATCGCCGGAATGATTAGCCTTGCTTCAAACGAGAACTCCGATGATGTTAAAGGATTCAATTTTACTTCCAAATTATTCTCGACTGATAAGACATTCAATATTTCTGCATATGTTATATGTCTGGTTCTTGCATTACTTTATACAATTTTCTGGTAATCGATATGAATAGAAGACACACTAAATGGAGTTTTATACTAATACTGTTATTCATAGGAGCTGTGTGCTGCTCGAATAAAGATGATCCTGCTTCTTCAGATAACGATGAAACCCCGGCAGGGTATAAATTAGTTTGGCAGGATGAATTTGATGGGGACAAAATTAACGCTGATAACTGGATTCATGAGGTAAATGCCCGCGGAGGAGGCAACAACGAACTTCAGTATTATACAGACAGACCCGAAAATTCATACGTGAGAGACGGTGAACTGCACATAGCGGCTCTGGAGGGAGCTTATACCGGTCCCGAAGGAACTCGTTATTATACTTCGGCGCGAATGACGACACAACAGACAAGAGCGTTTCAGTATGGCAGGATTGAGGCAAGATTGAAGCTTCCGTACGGACAGGGATTATGGCCTGCATTCTGGATGCTTGGTACTAATATTACACAGGTTGGCTGGCCGTCCTGCGGCGAGATAGATATTATGGAGATGATAGGGGGCGGTGACGGCAGGGATAATGTTACTCACGGCACTCTTCATTGGGAACACAACGGTCATAAATATCAGGGTGGAAGCAAAAAAATTGAATCAGGTAAACTTGCGGATGATTTTCACGTTTATGCTGTTGAATGGGATGAATCAAAAATCGATTGGTATCTGGATGATGAATTGTTTTACTCAATGGATATAACTGCGGTAGGGATGAGTGAGTTTCATCAGCCGTTTTTTATTATACTTAATGTTGCAGTAGGAGGAAACTGGCCCGGAAGTCCCGATGCGTCAACCGTGTTCCCTCAGGAAATGATTGTTGACTATGTAAGAGTCTACGAAAAAGAATGAGTTGTGGTTTTAATGAGAAAAAATTACGGGACTTTGTTTTATTGATACAATCAACCTCTTATGGTTACTTGTTTATTATTCGATAAAATTTTTTTACCGTTAAAGCATATTTTATTTCCACTATAAATACCTAGATGATACCGGCTAATTTAAGTGAATGAAAACATGAAACTGAAAACAGTGTGTATATCCGTTATTTTGTTTTCCTTAAGTATAAAAGCACAAAATTATCAGCTGGTATGGTACGATTCATTCCTGGGAAATGAACTTGATACGGACAGCTGGTCATACGAAACCGGCGGCGGCGGATGGGGCAACAATGAACTGCAATATTATACCAGCCGACCGGATAATCTTTATCTCGAAAACGGCAGACTTGTTATCACTGCAAAAAGAGAAACCTACGGCGGTAGTAATTATACATCAGCGAGAATCGTTACAAAAGGCAAAAAGTTTTTTCGGTACGGCAAAGTAGAGGCGAGAATTAGAATGCCCTTTGGTCAAGGTATCTGGCCGGCTTTCTGGATGCTTGGTGAGAACTTTTCAAGCGTTGGTTGGCCGAGGTGCGGAGAAATTGATATTGTCGAAATGATAGGCGGAACGGGAAATGAGAATAAAGCTTATGGCACGGCACACTGGGATAATAACGGCTCCCATGCTCAGTATGGAGGATATACTAAGCTTCAGTCGGGTATACTTGCTGATGACTGGCATCTCTACGCTGTTGAATGGAACAATCAAAGCATAAAATGGTTTTTCGATGGTAACAAATACCACGAAATCGATATCACCTCTTCAGAGTTACGCGAGTTTCATAACGAATATTTTATAATCCTGAATTTAGCCGTGGGCGGCAAATGGCCCGGATATCCTGACGGCACAACACTTTTCCCGCAAACTCTGGAAGTCGATTACATACGTGTATACCAGGATTTGCCGACTGGCATTGAAACCGATACGGTGCCCCCTGAGGAGAGGCTCCTGGTTTATCCGAATCCTTTTAACAGTCAGATCAACGTTATCTTGAATTCGAAAGGAATTGCAGACCGTTCGGCAGAATTGAAGTTGTTCAATCTATTGGGACAGGAAATGTTTAATGCTGAGTACGATATTCAAAGCGGGATTAATAATTTCAGTTTGAACTTGCACGGAATAATTAATAGCGGGATTTATTTGCTGGTTGTAGATACGGGTGCAAATTTATATACGCATAAAATTATGTATCTGAAATAATATTACTTTGTGTTCAATTATTTAATATGTTGTTCCCATGATTAGAAAAATATGTTGTCCGATTATTTCTCTTTTATTCATTTTAAATTGTTCCGGTCATGAGCAAATGAACGATGACGTTGAAATAAAGAAAGAACTGAAATACCTCGCACTGGGTGACTCCTATACCATTGGTGAAAGTGTCGGTAAAAATGAAAAATATCCGGTCCAACTTGCAGATTCGATTTTATCCTCCGGCACAGATATTAAACTGAGAATTATAGCGAGAACAGGTTGGACAACTGATGAACTGAGTGATGCGATAAAGGAAAGTAAGATTGAGGAGAAATTTGATATCGTGTCGCTTCTGATTGGTGTTAACAACCAATACAGAGGAAGGGATGCCGATGAGTACAGAATTCAATTTATGGAATTATTGCAGACAGCAATTGATTTTGCCGATGGAAATACCGGCAGGGTTTTGGTTTTATCAATTCCCGACTGGGGAGTAACGCCTTTTGCTGAAGGGAGAGATAAGGTAAAAATTTCTTCTGAAATCGACCTCTTCAATAAAATTAATAAGGAAGTATCGGAAGAATCCGGAGTAAAATATTTTTATATTACAGATATATCGAGAATACCGGATCCGGAATTAATTGCCGTTGACGGACTGCATCCATCCGGTAAAATGTACGCAGAGTGGGTTAACAGAATCATGCCTTATGTCTTAAAAATTATCAGCGAGAATTAATTGCCGGTATTTAATACCTCAGTTGACTTCGCAAAGCATTTGGATCAGAATGATGCTTTGGCATCCTGTCGCAGCGAATTCTTTTACGCAGATGAAAATATAATTTATCTGGATGGTAATTCTCTCGGGAGACTCCCGCTGAAATCCAAATCTAAACTGGATGAAGTTATTAACCTTCAGTGGGGAGAACGCTTAATAAGAAGCTGGAATGAGAAATGGCTGGATATGCCTAAAAAAGCTGCGCATAAAATCGCAGGAATAATAGGGGCAGAACCGGAAGAGGTGCTGATTTGTGATTCAACCTCAATTAATTTGTATAAACTTGTACTTGCAGCTTTACATTATCAGCCCGATCGTAAATCAATAGTTTCAGATGAATTAAATTTTCCTTCGGATCTCTATATATTCCAGGGTGTTGTAAGGCTCTTTAAAGATGCTTATCAGTTAAAGCTTGTCGGCAGCAGCAATGGTATTAAACCTGATCTGAATCATATGAAAGACCTGCTGGATAATGATACTGCGCTTGCAGCGTTTTCACATGTACTGTTTAAAAGCGGTTATATGTACGATGTTAAAGCAGTAACAGAAATCGTGCATTCAGCGGGAGCACTGACACTATGGGATTTAAGTCACTCGGTGGGTGTAGTGCCCATAAAATTGAATGAATGGAATGTTGATTTTGCAGTCGGATGTACATATAAATACTTAAACGGAGGACCAGGTTCTTCGGCGTTTCTTTACATAAGAAGAGATTTAATTGTTAAGATGGAGAACTTCATAAGCGGTTGGTTCGGGCATTCCAATCCGTTCGGATTTGATTTGCGCTTCAACTCCTCTGACGGTATTGAGAAATTCAACTGCGGCACATCAAATATATTGTCTATTGCCTCAATAGAACCTTCACTCGATATTATAACCGAAGCAGGTATCGATAGCATTCGCAAAAAATCTGTTTTACAAACTGATTATTTGATTTATCTGGTTAAGGAGAGATTAAAGAAATTTGGTTTTGAAATCGGATCACCTTTCTCTGATCAGGAACGGGGCTCTCATGTATCCTTACGGCACAATGAAGGATACAGGATTTGTAAAGCATTGATTAATTCATCCGAACTGCAAACCAATGTTATCCCGGATTTCCGGATGCCGGATAATATCCGTATCGGAATTTCTCCGCTGTATAACTCCTTCGTTGATATATATTCGGCTGTCGAAGCAATTGAATATGTATTGGCAAATAAATTATACGAGAGATATAACTACGATAACGAAAAAGTTACATAATCATTTTTTCGTACACTCCTGTTTTGTTATATTCCTAACTTAAAAGTATCTTGATTTATTTCTATTGTCATATTTTTCAGGAATTGCATGAAAAATATTAATTGGGGCATAATAGGCTGTGGTGATGTTACTGAGGTAAAAAGCGGTCCCGCTTTTAATAAGGTTAAAGATTCGAAACTCGTTGCGGTGATGAGAAGAGATAGTCTGAAAGCAGCTGATTATGCGAAAAGACATCATGTGCCGAAGTGGTACGATGATGCCGATAAATTAATTAATGATCCTGATGTTAATGCGGTTTATATTGCCACTCCTCCATCTACCCATGCATTTTATACCATTAAAGTTGCTGAAGCAGGCAAACCCGTGTATGTTGAAAAACCTATGGCGTCTGATTACAGCGAATGTCTTAAAATGATTGAAGCATGTAAAGTAAACAATGTACCCCTTTTCGTAGCCTACTACAGAAGAATGCTTCCTTTATATATCAAAGTCAAAGAATTGATTGATAATGGTATTATAGGTAACTTAAGAACATTAAATATACAGCTTCACCTTAAACCGTATCGATGGGATTACAATTCTGCTGATCATAACTGGAGAGTGAATCCGACGGTAGCCGGAGGAGGTTATTTTTACGATCTGGCATCACACCAGCTTGATTTTTTTGATTATGTTTTCGGACCAGTCAAAAATGTCTCGGGTATTTTTAAGAATCAGGCAGGGCTGTATTCTGCGGAAGATAATGTTCAGGCAGTTTTTGAGTTTGAAAACGGAGTATTGGGAAACGGTTCGTGGTGTTTTACAGTAAGTAAGTACAACCAGATTGACCGGGTGGAAATTAACGGTGATAAAGGATTGATATCATTTTCAACTTTTGATTTGAAGCCGTTGGTTTTAATAACTGAAAAAGGAAAGAAAGAAATGAATCTGGATCCGCCGGAAAATATACAGCTTCCGCTGATTGAAACAGTTGTTGCCGATTTGCTGGGCAGGGGAAAATGCCCAAGCACCGGTGAAACGGGTGCCAGAACGAATAAGGTGCTTGATAAAGTACTGGGAAAAATTTAGAACAAACAAAGGATTTTGTCATGGAAAATATTTTAGTCAAAAAGAAAAGCCTAAACACATTATTAATTGATTTGTCTTTTTTCGCTGTAATATATTTCCTTCCTGCGATTTCCCATCTAGTTGCATTGCCGGTCTATTATCTTGAACCGATGAGACTGATGATGCTTCTTGCTGTGGTCTATACAAACAGGTTTAATGTATATTTCATTGCATTAACGATCCCGTTTTTTTCCTTTGCCGTTTCGGCTCACCCGGTGTTGTTAAAAAGCGTTCTTATCTCAATTGAATTGATAATCAATGCATATCTGTTCTTTATTCTAATTAGTGTTATTAAAAATTATTTTTCAGCCGCGCTGATCAGTATCGTTGTCAGTAAAGCAGTCTATTACGGTTTAAAATTTCTGGTAGTTACAACGGGATTACTCGATAGCAGCGTGATTTCGACATCGCTCTTTATTCAGGCAGCAGCTGTTATTCTCTTGTCGTTGGTTGTTTTTTTATTGTTCAGGTTCAGGAAATCCAACTTGAATTGAAACAGGGAGACGAACAGCCTTACGCCAAATGGATAATCTGTTATATATTGTAAACGTTGTATCACCGGTATTTTTTCTGGTAACACTCGGAATATTTTTAAGATATATAAAAGCCGTTAATGAATCGTTCATAGATCTCACATCAAAGTTTGTATTCAATGTATCGTTGCCCGTTCTGGTATTTCTTAAATTATATGAAGTGAACCTTACGGAAACATTCGATTTACCGTTTGTTCTCTTTATAAGCACCGGAACCGCTTTAACTTTCGGACTTTCCTGGCTGATAAGCCTGTTAATCATCGGGAAAAGAAATGATAGGGGTGTGTTTATTCAAGGCGCGTTCAGAGGCAACTATGCGATAGTGGGACTCGCAATAGTAATGGGCATGTTCGGTTCCGATGCTTTATCAAAAGCTTCGTTAATGATCCCGTTCCTTTTACCGATATATAATTTTTCTGCAGTAATAGCTCTCACAGTTTACAGCAATCATCAGATTAAACTCAGTGTCGGGAAATTAACAAAAGATATTATGCTGAATCCGTTAATACTGGGTGTGCTCGCGGCATTGCCTTTTGCTCTGCTGAAAATTGATATTCCGCAATCTGTAAAGATTTCCGGGGAGTACCTTTCGTCTATCGCTTTGCCTTTGGCACTGATCGGAATCGGAGGCTCACTCAATTTCGAGGCTATTAAAAAAGCATCCCGGATCTCAATCTACGCCACTGCTCTTAAAATAATTCTCTTCCCCTTTTTAGCAAGTTTCTCCGCTTACCAGCTGGGATTTACCGGTATTGACCTCGGGATTATTTTTGTTATATTCTCATGCCCGACTGCAATTGCCAGTTTTGTTATGGCAATAGCAATGGGGGGAAGCGGTAAAATTGCTGGGAATATAATAGTCCTGTCGACACTCGGTTCGGTTTTAACAATGACAGTAGGATTGTATATACTAAAATCATATAACTTAATTTGAAAGTCAGATGATGAAATATTCTGAATCGTGAATTCCTTTGCAAAACTTATTGCTTCAGGATTACATTCTTTCAGACTTACTTTCAGTATAATTTTCGGGTATGAAAAACTTTTGTTCAAAAAATAAATTAATCCACCCACATTTTGTAAATTTGATTATTCGGATTTACTTCCATGGAGAATTGTATGAATAGTATTCTTGTTACAGGCGGCGCAGGATATATTGGCAGTCACATCGTTCAGCTCCTTTGTGATGGAAATTATCCTGTTATAGTTTTCGATAATTTTAGTACGGGGAGACGAGAAAATATTGACCATAGAGTAAAGGCAGTGGTTGAAGGCGATGTTAAGAATTCAGAAGATCTTAAAGGTGTGTTAACACAAAATGTTGATACGGTATTTCATTTCGCTGCATGGAAGGCTGCCGGCGAATCTATGGTTAATCCCGGCAAATTTGCTGAAAACAATATCTGCGGATCACTTGCACTTTTAAACAGTATGGTTGAAAACAACGTTAAGTACTTCGTCTTTTCTTCGTCGGCTGCTGTTTACGGTAGCCCCGAATACCTTCCCATAGACGAGAACCATCCGAAGAATCCGGATAACTATTACGGATATACGAAACTTGCGATTGAAGAAAACCTTAAATGGTACAGCAGACTCAAAGGACTAAGATATGCATCTCTCCGTTATTTTAATGCGACAGGATACGATATAAAAGGTAATATAAAAGGTAAGGAGAATAATCCATCCAACCTTTCGCCTATTGTAATGGAAACTGCATGCGGTATGAGGGATACCATGGAAGTATACGGCAATGACTATGATACACCCGACGGTACGTGTATACGAGATTATATTCACGTAACTGACTTAGCTGAGGCGCATTTGCTTGCCATGGAATATATTCTTGGCAATAAAGAGAATCTTATTGTGAATCTTGGTACAGGTGAGGGAAAGTCTGTTCTTGAAATTATTACTGCCGCCGAGAAGGTAACGGGTGAAAAAGTAAAATATAAAATTACCGAAAGGCGTCCGGGTGATCCGGCAAAACTTGTGGCAAGCTCGGATCTGGCATACCGGAAACTGGGCTGGAAAGCAAAGCATTCCGGTTTGAATGAAATATTCGAATCAATGAAAACCGTATATTTTGATTAAAGTGGTTATGATAATGAAAAAACGATCCTCCAGTTTGTATGATTTAACATATTCTGATCTTAAAGCTAATCCGCCTAAAGTTGTTATATTACCCTGGGGAGCGACTGAAGCTCACAATCAGCATTTACCGTATGGTTCAGATGTTATCCAGGCGTATGAGGTTGCGGTAGAATCCGCTGCTATGGCTAATGGGTCGGGAGCTGAATCAGTAGTGCTTCCTCCGGTTCCGTTCGGTAATAACGCTCAGCAACTTGATCAGTTTGTTACGATTCATCTTTCAACAAAAACCGCAATCGTATTACTCGAAGATGTAGTCAAATCACTTACGGCTCAAGGTATCGGCAAACTGATTCTGGTTAATTCACACGGCGGAAATGAATTTAAACCAATCATAAGAGATCTGCAGAATCAGTATAGAGTTTTAATAGTGCTTATTGATTTATACAAGATGATACCCGATTTAATAAGTGAAATTTTCGATGTTCCAGGTGATCACGCAGGTGAATTGGAAACCAGTTTAATGATGTATTTAAGTAGTGGCAAATTCAGCACGAACAAAGCCGGGGACGGTGGAAGAATTCCATTCGCCATTGATTCTCTTAATAAGTCAGGCATCTGGACACCCAGACCGTGGACGAAATCACACCCTGACCTCGGTTCCGGAAATCCTGCCGCAGCAACTGCAGAAAAAGGGGAAAAATATTTTAATGCGCTCTGCTCGGAACTGAGTAAAGTAATTACTGATATATCTGATGCGGAAAAAGGTGAAATACCTTACCTGTAAGTAATCGATATATATTAATAAAACATATCTTTCCTTGATCGTAATAATTCGATAATTTAATACCACAAAAAGGCTTTGTGTTTTGAAAGGATACATATTTGATATAAAACGATTCGCAATGCACGACGGTCCGGGCATCAGAACCACCGTTTTTTTAATGGGGTGTCCTCTTCGCTGCTGGTGGTGTCATAATCCTGAAAGCATCGGACAAATCAACAAATCAGATAATCTTAGAAACCATAATGAACATAATACAAGCTGTGAAAACTTCGATAAGCTGCATCCGACAGAATATTCCGTTGATGAACTTTACACTGAAATCGAAAAGGACTGGTTATTCTATGAGGAATCTTCAGGCGGTGTTACTTTCTCCGGCGGAGAACCCCTCGTGCAGATTGACTTTCTTGAATCAATTATGAAAAAGTGTAAATATAATGATTTTCACACCGCTCTTGATACTACAGGATATGCCAAGTATACTACCCTTGAAAGAATTATTAAGTATACTGATCTTTTTCTCTACGATATCAAATTGTTTAATGACGATTTGCATAAAAATTATACCGGTGTTTCCAATAAACTCATACTTGAAAATTTAAATAGGTTGATTGAAAATGATGCAAATGTAGTTCTCAGAATTCCTTTGATTCCTGAGATTACGGACACCGAAGAAAACTTGTCGAGAGTAATCGGTTATATTAAAGGTATTAATAGAACACTTAAAATCGATCTCCTCCCCTATAATAAATTATCTGAATCAAAATATATTAAGTTGAATACAGAATCGAGGTTGGGAAAGGTCGAAACACAATCCGAAGAACAACTCTCCGGGATTGTAGCGCTGTTTAACAATCATGGGCTTGAAGTTACTTTAAGAGGCTGATATGACAGAAAGAATTAAAAGACTTAGGGAACAAACACTATCAATTCATCCAGGTATTTCAATGGAAAGAGCAGAGCTGCTTACGGAGTTTTATAAAAGCGGTATCCCTGAAAACGAATCGGTTCCCGTCACACGCGCACTGGCATTTAAATATCTGTTAGAAAATAAATTTCTTTGTGTGAACAATGGTGAATTAATTGTTGGCGAACGAGGACCTGCGCCTCACGAAACACCGACCTTTCCTGAAATCTGTACGCACAGCCTGGCGGATTTTGAAATTTTGAATAACCGTGAAAAAATTTCATTCAGGGTTAGTGATGAAGATAAATCTGTACAACAGCATAATGTAATTCCTTTCTGGTCCGGCAGATCTATTCGTGATAAAATTCTTAAATCGGTTGATAATGACTGGAAGGAAGCTTACAGCGCTGGTGTATTTACTGAATTTATGGAACAGCGGGCACCGGGACATACAGTTCTGGATGATAAAATTTATAAAAAAGGATTTAAAGACTTCATAAACGATATTGATACAAGTATTAGAAATTTGAATTTTCATAAAGATGAAGAAGCTTTGAATAAGAGTGAAGAACTGAAAGCTATGCGGATCTGCGCCGAGTCCTTGATTTCTTATTCGCGAAGGTATTCGGAGAAATTATACGAACTCGCGGCAAGTGAAACAGATGAATCCAGGAAGAATGAACTGGAGACAATGGCGGGAATTTGCTCACGTGTCCCCGGCAATAAACCGAATACTTTCTGGGAAGCTTTACAGTATTATTGGTTTGTGCATTTGGGAGTAATTACGGAACTGAATACCTGGGATTCTTTTAATCCGGGCAGGCTCGACCGGCATTTATATCCTTTTTTTAAAAGAGATGTCGAAACAGGTTTGCTTACTGAAGATAAAGCCAGGGAACTGCTGCATTCTTTCTGGATAAAATTTCACAACCAGCCGGCTCCTCCGAAAGTAGGTGTTACCGCTCAGGAAAGTAATACGTATACTGATTTTTGTCTTATTAATTTGGGTGGTGTTGATGAAAATGGCGATGATGCAACTAATGAATTGACGTATATAATTCTAGATGTTATAGAGGAGATGAGACTGCTCCAACCCAGCTCGATGGTTCAGATTAGTAAAAAAAATCCCGACAGGCTTTTGAAAAGGGCATTGAAAATTATTAAAACAGGTTTCGGACAACCGTCTGTATTTAATACTGATGCAATAATTCAGGAGATGCTTCGTCACGGAAAGTCGATTGAGGATGCGCGAAACGGGGGTGCGAGCGGTTGCGTTGAAACAGGAGCTTTCGGGAAAGAAAGCTATATACTTACCGGTTATTTCAATATTCCTAAAATACTGGAAATTACTCTTAACAACGGGATTGATCCGCGGACTAATAAAAAGATTGGAATTGAAACAGGAGATCCGACAAAGTATGAATCCTTTGAACAGTTTATGTCTGCTTTTAAAAAACAGCTGAATCATTTTGCAGAAATTAAATTAAAAGGCAACCTTATTATTGAACGGTTGTGGGCAGAATATTTACCGGCACCTTTTATGTCGATCCTTGTTGATGACTGCATTAAAAAAGCAAAAGACTATAACGACGGGGGTGCAAGATACAATACATCTTACATTCAGGGAGTGGGGATGGGCAGTGTCACCGATAGTTTGGCTTCAATTAAATATAATATTTATGATAAAAAGAAATTATCAATGGAGCAGCTGCTGAATGTTTTGAGAGATAATTTCAGCGGGCATGAAGAAATAAGAAAAATGTTTCTTGATGCTACCCCCAAATACGGGAATGATAACGACTATGCCGATTCAATATTGCGCGAAGTTTTTGATATATATTACAACGCCGTCGACGGACGCCCCAACACAAAAGGAGGCTTCTACAGAATAAATCTTTTGCCAACAACGTCTCATGTTTATTTCGGAAGTGTTATCGGTTCAATGCCGGATGGAAGACTTTGCGGCAAGCCTTTGTCCGAAGGCATTTCTCCTGTTCAGGGCGCCGACCGCAACGGTCCTACTTCGGTAATAAAGTCAGCAGCAAAAATCGATCATATCAGAACCGGCGGGACTCTTCTCAATCAGAAGTTTTCTCCTCAAATTCTGGAGGATGAATCCGGAGTTGAAAAAGTTTTGAAATTAATTCGGTCGTATTTCAGAATGGATGGGCATCATATTCAGTTTAATGTTGTAACTGCAGAAACTTTGAGGAATGCGCAGGCTGAACCGGAAAATTACAAGGACCTGATAGTGAGAGTAGCCGGTTACAGCGACTATTTTGTTAATCTTGGTGAAGAGCTCCAGGAAGAAATTATCAGAAGAACTGAACAGAGTGACTTCTGAAATCGGTGCTGCGCTGATAAGTTTTAATTATCATATCAATTAAAAACTCATAAAGGCAGATTTATGCTCAAGGGACATCCCAAAGGGATCATGGTTATGTTTTTTACTGAAATGTGGGAGCGTTTCGGTTTCTATATATTAATGGCGGTATTAACGTTGTACATGGATAGTGAATTCGGCTGGAGTGATTCGGTGAAAGGCGATCACTACGGAGGATTCCTCGGACTTGTTTATTTTATTCCTTTATTAGGCGGCTGGCTGGGCGATAAAATTCTGGGTCAGATAACAACTGTTAAAATAGGAGCCCTGTTAATGTCGCTTGGGTATATTGCTCTTGCATTATCGTCAGCTGATCAGCTCGTATCATTCTATATAGGTTTATTTCTTATTGCATTCGGGACCGGTTTATTCAAAGTAAACATGGCTGTGCTTATAGGAAATTTATACAGAAATAAAGTTCATCTGAAAGATGCAGGTTTTAATATATTTTATATGGGGGTAAATGTTGGCGCAACTATTGCCCCTCTTGCAGCTACTGCGCTGGGATATTTGTTCGATGATTATCGCATGTCTTTCTGGGCTGCAGCAGTCGGTATGTTTGTGTGTCTGATAACATTTCAATCCGGTAAATATAAACTTGTGAGTGCCGACGTAAAACAGTCTGATCAAAAAAATGAAGTTTTAGACGAAGCCTTAATTACCCCACAGGAATCAGTCCAAAGGATAACAACATTAATTGTTCTTTTTTTAATAGTAATATTTTTCTGGCTGGCGTTTTATCAGAACGGGTTTGCTCTGACTTTATTTGCAGAAAGATCGACAGAAATTTATAACATTCTCAGACCCGAAACTTATCAGTTTTTTAATCCGTTTTTCATACTTGTTTTAACTCCGCTTTTACTGCGTTACTTTTCAATGCTCAACACAAAGGGAAAGGAACCATCAACCCCTGTAAAAATATTTATCGGTATGTTAATAATGGGAGCATCGATGGTGGTTATGGTTTTTGCATCACTCGAAGGCGGGAATGATGATGCAAATAATATGTCGCCTGCATGGCTGATCTCAACTTATTTCATAGTTACGCTTTCGGAAATTCTTATTTCGCCGATGGGTCAGTCCTATGTTTCAAAAGTCGCTCCGCCGAAAATTCAGGGACTTATGATGGGAGGATGGTTTTTGGCTACTTCGGCAGGTAGTTATTTGTCGGGATTATTAGGCAAGTTCTACAGTGATTTTCAGCATCACGAGTATTTCATGCTGCTTACAGGCATTCTGATTATTTCTGCTGTGCTCGCATTATTGTCGATGAAAAGACTTAAACGCTTTGCACATTAAGTTTGATTAATACTTATACAAGGAAATTAGCAGGTATATCGCGAAATTACTTATTATAGTTTTCAGGGAATGAGACGAAAATACATGGGTAACTATCTGAAAAGAAAGAAAAAAGAATTTGGGTCGGAGGTAGGCTGATATTGGTTTCGAAAATAAAAACATATTAAACGGATGAGAAGAATCATGCTTAAAGGAATATTTCCACCTATACCCACACCATTTGCGGGTGATGAAATTTCGTTAGAACAACTAAAAAACAACATTGAAAAATGGAATTCAACCGGTCTCGCAGGTTATGTAGTTATGGGTTCTAACGGCGAAAGCGCGTATCTGACGTGGGATGAAAAAATAAAACTGGTTTCAGCGGCAAAAGAATACGCTTCCGGAAATAAAGTAATAATTGCAGGTACAGGGTCGGATTCCATCAAATCTACAATACACCTCTCTAATAAGGCTGCAGAGGCAGGGGCTGATTATGTTCTGATACTTACACCACATTTCTACCAATCGAAAATGAATCACGAAGCCTTACTCGATTACTTCAGGAACGTCGCTGACAATATAGCCGTCCCTCTGATAATCTATAACGTACCGAAATTTACAGGAGTCAATATATCATCAGACACAGTTTCTGTTTTATCGGGGCATGAGAATATTATTGGTATTAAAAACAGTTCCGAGAATCTTGCCGAGCAGGCTGAAATTATCCGGAATGTGCAGAACGACTTTTCCGTTCTTATTGGTACTGCTTCAGTTTTATATCCGGGATTATGTATGGGAGCCTGCGGGGGAATTGTGGCACTTTCTAATATTGCACCGTCGGAATGTATTGATATTTATAACATGACTTTAAAAGGAGAACATATTAACGCACTTGACGTGCAGAGAAAAATGCTGAAAATTAATAAGTTGGTAACATCTCAGTTTGGTGTGGCGGGATTAAAATATGCAATGGACATGCTTGGCTATTACGGAGGATTGCCGCGGAAACCGCTTCAGCCTCTGACCAACAAGGAGAGGGAGTTGATGAACGAAATTTTAACTGAAGCTGATTTAATATAAACCATTAGGATTTATAATGAACTATAAACCGTTTATTCCTCCGGAAAGAATTTTAATGGGACCAGGTCCCTCGAATATTCATCCGAATGTTCTGAGTGCAATGTCGCGGGAAACCATAGGTCACCTAGATCCCGAATTCATTAGATTGATGGATGAGATTAAAGATCTGTTGAAATATGCTTTTCAAACATCGAACGATGTAACCTTTGCCGTCTCTGCTCCAGGGTCGGTCGGTATGGAAAGTGCAATTGTTAATCTGGCAGAGCCGGGTGAAAAGGTTGCAGTTTGTGTCAACGGCGTATTCGGCAGCAGGATGAAAGATATTATTGAAAGATGCGGCGGTGCCCCGGTTGTAGTTGAGGGAGAGTGGGGAAGAGCTGTAGATCCTTCATCACTGGAAAAGGTTCTTTCACAGGACGCCGGCATTTCTGTTGTTGCCTTCGTGCATGCCGAAACTTCTACCGGAGCATTGAGTGATGTCAAAACTCTCGCAGAAATTGCACGGCATCATGATTGTTATACAATTGTAGATACGGTCACTTCACTCGGAGGTTCAGAACTTAAGGTAGATGAATGGCAATTGGATGTTGTTTATTCGGGATCACAGAAATGCCTTTCATGTCCGCCGGGATTGTCGCCGATTACTTTTAGTAATAAGGCTGTTCAAAAAATAAAAAACCGGAAGACACGAGTTCAAAGCTGGTTCATGGATTTGAATCTTGTGCTCGGATACTGGGGCTCTGGTGGTAGAAGGACATATCATCACACTGCACCCATCAACTCCCTATACGGACTGCACGAGTCTTTGCTGCTTCTGAAAGAGGAGGGCATTGAAAATGCCTGGAAACGGCATTCGAATAACGGGAAACTGTTTTGCGGGGAATTGAACTCTATTGGTTTAAAACCTTATGTCCCAGAACACGAAAGACTTGCGCAATTGATTACTATTAATATTCCGGACGGTACTGACGACGCTTATGTCCGGAAAAATTTGCTTGAAAAGTACAATCTTGAAATCGGTGCAGGATTAGGACCTCTGACAGGGAAAGTCTGGCGAGTTGGATTAATGGGATATTCTTCCAGTAAAAAGAATATCGATTTATGTATTACTGCACTTAATAATTCGATTAACAATAGGTAACTTGTAAAAAACAGTTATAAAATTACGGGATAGTTATGTATAAAAATATTTTTACGCTTTTGCGATTTATAATCATACTTATCATAATAAATTCATGCACATCAAATTTTACGCTCGAACAGGCAAAATTTAATTCCGAGAAGGGTTGGAATAAATACCGGGAATTGTATTCTGAAATTAAAATGCCGGAGTTTCAGAACAATGAATATAATATATCGGACTATGGAGCGGTTGCAGGCGGTCAGGCGGATTGCAGACCCGCAATCATCAAAGCAATTGAAGAGTGTAATAAAAACGGAGGCGGCAAAGTCGTAATCCCCAAAGGAATATTTTTATGCGACGGACCGGTTCATCTTCTGGATAATGTTAATATTCAGATAAGCGATGGTGCGCTGCTTAAATTCGGAACGGAAATAAGCAGGTACAAACCACTGGTAAAGGTTAAATGGGGAGATGCAATATGCTATAATTATTCACCGCTGTTCTATGCCGAAGGCAAATCAAACATTGCAGTAACAGGTGCAGGTGTGATAGATGCTCAGTCTCAACTGAGCTGGAATATATGGAGCGACAGCAGTCAGTCCGTTGATGCTTCAGTTCTTAAAAAGATGATGGAAGAAAATTTACCTCTTGATGAAAGAATTTTTGGCGACGGTTTAATGGACGGATTAAATACATGTCAACATTATCTCAGACCTGACCTGATTCAGTTTTACAATTGTGAAAATATACTTATTGAGAACTTTACTCTGAAAAACAGCCCTCTTGCGAATGTTCATCTTGTATTCAGCAGAAATGCAGTTGTTAAGAATATAAGAATTACGGCAAGTTCTAAAGGCGATGATGGAATTATAATCGACTCATCTTCTGATGTGCTGGTTGAAAATTGTATCATCAATACTAAATCGAATGCAATTTTACTCAAAGCCGGCAATGATTCAGAGCAAGTTGATGATCCCTCATGCAAAAATGTTCTTCTCGTGAATAATATAATTACATGGGCATGGAACGGGATAGTGATCGATGAGAATATTTTTGCGGATATCAGAAATTTATTTGTGGATAATAACAAGATATTCTGGGCTTTCAATGGGATTGTAATCAATACGAATCTGAAAGCTAATTCTTCAGTCAGCGATGTTTTTGCAAGAGAAATAAAAGTAGACCTGATAAAAAACACATTACTTGATTTTAAACTTGGTAATGTAGAATTAAATCCGGATAACAGAATTGATGATGTATATTTAACAGACGTAAAATGCAATGTAGTTGAAAATGTCCCGATAAGAATATCACCGAACAACAGCAGTAATATTTCACGGATATTGATTTCGGACATCGAACTTGGCTTCTCGAAGGTTGAAAATGAGATTGAAGATATGAATGAAATTATAGTTAATAATATTACAAAAGCGGAAACTCACCACGGTATGTGAAGCATTTCTGACCATAATATTCCCCTGCAGGATTAAAAGGGCTCCGTAAGGGAGCCTTATTCGGATATGAAATTTCTCGACCGAAAAGTCGATTCATTCGCCCGATATAACTTATCTGAATTATCATTCCTCATAATAGTGCTTAAAACAAAACGTTTTCAAGCGTTTTGAAACTGGCACGTAATTTTATAATAACAATTACAAAAGTAAAACAAGCACAAACAAATAAACGGAGGTCTAAAATGAAACGCATAATTAATTTCTCAGTAATATTCGCAGCATTACTTCTTTTTTCTTCTACAGCTTTCGCACAAACTACAGTTGGAACGGGTCTTGGCTCAAACGGACAGGGTTTGAACTGGGTCGATGCCGACGGTGACGGAATATGTGATAATTTCGGCACGGCAAATCAAGGTTCGTCTAATGGTGCTAAAGGAGCAAAGAAAATGAACAGAATGAATGGTCAGGGAGGACAAGGTCTGGCTAAAGGTTTTGGTAACGGAACCGGTTTAAGACCACAGGATGGCACAGGTCTCGGTGCAGGAAAAGGTTCCGGAAGCGGAGTTTGTGATGGCTCTGGCCCTAAAGGTGCAGGCAGAAGAGGTAATTCTAAATAAAAGAATAATAACTCGAAGTTAAAGCAGCCGGGAGGCTGCTTTTTTTATGTTTATTAACTTCCCGACAATAATGTCGAAAACGTTCGACTGTTTAGTCGATTTAATAACAAGTGAAAAACAAAAAATGCGTTTATTAAGAAACCGTGAAGTTTATTTTTTAATTTTATTGGCACGGGTATTGACTATTTATATATAAAAAAGAGAATGAAATGAAGATGAGAATAGTATTTGTGATCCTGCTGACTTTTTTTGCGTATCAGATGGATGCAGCTGCACAGGATACAACAAAAGTAAAAGAGAATAACAAGAAAAACGCTAACCATGGAGCAGGATTCATTGACCTGAATGGTGACGGATATAATGATAAAGCTCCGGATCATGACGGTGACGGCATTCCAAACGGACTCGATCCAGATTATCAGAAAATGAAAAGAGAGAGAAGTAATAAAAAAGTACATTATATAGATCTCAACGGCGACGGCGTTAACGATAATATGATTTTAAAAGGTAAAGGTAAGGCGGGCAAAATGAATTTTAATAAGCAGTTGATGAATTCTGAGAAGCAAGGTGAAAACGTCCGCACGCAGCAGACCAAAGGGAAAAACGGAACTGGCAAGGGAGGCAAAAAATGAATTTCAAAATGAATAATGCCTCGCCGATAGTTTTAATAATTATGTTACTCAGTAATTCTGTATTTGCACAGTGGAGTTTTAATATTTCCACTTATCAGGAATATGCATCCAATCCTTTCCGGTTGCCTGAACCCGTTTCCGAAATTATTTCCAATCTGAATTTGGGTGTACAAAAAGAATATGAATCTATAAATCTGTTGTATTTTGGAGGTTATACCGGCTTCTCGAAAACCGTCGAAAGAAATTATTACTGGCATCAACTCGGTATTTATCAGGAGGATTCAAACAGCACATACGGAGCATATGCAGAGCAGAGAATTAACAAATCCGAATATAACTTTTTCGATTATTTCGATTTATCGGCATATTACAAATACAGGATGGATTATTCGTATTTTATTCCTACAATCAATTTCAGTGCAAGTTATAAGAAATATACTAATTTAAGTGAGTACGATAATCTTTTCCTTAATGCCGGAATATCAGTAAATAAAAGTTTTGAAACGAAAACTACACTGATATTACAATCGGCTCTCAACTATAAGTATTATTTTAACAATTATTCAGCTCCTGTGTTGTCGGATCCAAACGCATATCAGCCGGGTATGGGCAGGTACTGGTCTACTGGTTCGTCAACATTTCAGATTTATTCGAATCTGCGAATCGCTCAGTCGGTAGCCGAAAATACCGGGCTTGCGGTTTATTACACTAACAGGTTTCTGCCGGATGAAAGCGCTGTTAATAATACCGAATATATGCTCTACAGTGCTAATGAATCCGATTTATACGATGATCCTGTAAGCCGCAATGAGAATTCCGCAGGTATTGAACTTACCCAGCTTTTGTCCGATGACCTTATTATTAAAACCGGTTATGAGTACAGCTCAAGAAAATATCCAAGCCAGGGTGTTTATATTAACGAAACGGATTACAATACATATTCAGTCCGGAACGACGAGCAGTCATTCTTCTATTTTACATTTAATAAATTATTTACTCTTGACGAAGAAGAGCAGTACAGTTTACTGCTGGGTTTAAACTACAGTCTGGTTGATAAAACATCTAACAGCTACTGGTATGATTATAAAAACAATTCGTTTTCTTTAAATTTATCCCTCCAGTTCTAGAAGCGCAGATTCCCGGGAATGTTTATATTTCCGGGAATCTATTGCGGCTAATTATAATCCCATATGAAGGAGAATTAAATTAAATTTTGAAATCCATTAATCAATTATATTTCCGGTCAACAGTAATTATACGTTAATGAAAAAGCTTGCAATAATACAACCCAGAATACTTCTTCTTATTTTTTCGGTGGTTCTGCTTATAGTGGTTATCAATGTATTTAATGATTTAAGGCAGAGCAGGGAAGAAGCTCTCAGCGTTTTAAAAAGTCAGGCTCATTCGCTTCTGGAAACGATAATAATTTCATCGCGGGAATTATTGACAGCAGGTTATGAAGTTGAGAGTGAGATTAATAAGCGCCTGCTAAACAATGCAGGCATAATAAAATTACTGCTCGAAAAAAATAAACTTGACGATAGCCTCTTAAAACAAATTGCCGATCAGAACAATCTGAACAGGATAAATATTTTTTCCCGCAACGGTAAACTCCTTTACTCCAGCATCGGGAGAGGGAACCCGGATGCGTCGGGTCAGTTTATGAAGGATATACTTGCACCTATTTTTAATGATGAAACCGATACGGTAATAATAGGGTTGAGGGAAGCAAGGATGCAGCAGGGGCACAGGTATGTAGCCGCCCTGGCAACACCGGATAACGGGGCAATAGTTCTGAATCTTGATGCTGGCTCGCTGCTCGAATTCAGAAAACGAATTGGTTTCGGAATTCTTCTTAACAGGTTGACCGATAATGAAGGTGTTGTATATACAGCTCTAGAAGATTCAACAGGAATACTGGCAGCATCTGCTAACATTTCGAAACTTCAAAATCTGGCAAATGATAATTTCAATGCAGAATCAGTAAATGAGAACAGTCTCAGATGGAGAACCAACGTATTTGACGGCGAAGAGGTTTTCGAAGCTGTTCAGCCGTTCGAGTTGGGTGGCGAAGTAATTGGTATGTTTAAAGTCGGGTTATCGTTAACGCCGTTAAATATGGTTAATGAACAGATGGCGGAAAGAATTATCATCAGCGGGGCTCTTCTTCTGATACTCGGCACATTTTTAATCGGATTCCTTTTTTCACGCCAGAATTTTCAGGTGCTTCAAAGACAATATAATTATGTTGAAGGTTTTGCAAATCAGCTTATCCAGAATGCAAACGATATTATAATTGTTCTTGATGAACAAATGAGAATTAAAGATATTAATTCATCGGGTAAAAAATTCTTCGGCTTGCATGATATTGAATCGGAGTCTCGGTCACTGAGTTCAATATTATGTCAGGGTGATCAGGAAAAAATATTTAACTCACCATCAAACATCATCGAAATAGTTTGCACTAAAAATAATCAACGCAGGCATCTTTTAATTTCCCGCAGCTCTTTCAGGGAATCGGGGGATGTAAAATACCACCTTCTCATAATTAAGGACCTTACTGATATAAAAGAGCTGGAGGAACAGGTTGCCAGGAGCAGTCAATTAACAGCAATGGGAAACCTTGCTGCCGGAGTGGCTCATGAAATCCGTAATCCTTTAAATACAATCGGCACAATAATTCAGCAGCTGCAGAAAGATTTCGAACCCCGGAACGATGCAGATGATTACAAATCTTTTACTTCCATTGTGCATAAAGAGGTTAAGAGAATAAATAAAACCATTGAAAGTTTTCTTAAACTTGCCCGACCCGAACCGATAAAGCGAAAGCCTTTTCTATTAAAAGATCTACTGGATGAAGTGGTTCTTCAGAACACAAAAATATTCGATAATAAAAATATTCAACTGATAAAAGAATTTTTATACGACGGAGAAGTAAACTGGGACGAAAACCAGATTAGGCAGGTTATGTTAAATCTGATTGCCAATGCAGTTGATGCGGTAAATAAAAAAGGCAAAATTAAAATTTCATCAAGCGAAAAGAATAACTGGATTTACATTATTGTTGAAGACGACGGTTGCGGAATTCCGGAGGAGAATCTGGATAAAATATTTAATCTGTACTATACCACGAAGGATAATGGTACAGGTATAGGATTAGGGATTGTACAAAGGATTATTAATGAACATGATGGAGTTCTGACTATTGATAGCAAACCTGGCAGCGGAACAACAGTAACAATAAAAATTAAACCGGAATAAAGGATCAGGCACATGAAAGGGTTATCAATTCTGCATATAGACGACGAAAAAAATCAGCTGGAATCGTTGTCGAGGTTTTTAACAAAACGCGGTCACAATGTTTTTACCGCTTCATCTGGAATCAACGGATTGGAAATAGTAAAAAATAATTATATCGATCTGGTATTGAGCGACTTTCGTATGCCGGGAATGAATGGTCTTGAAGTTTTAACGAAAACCAAAGAGATAAATCCCGCTATCGATGTGGTTATTATAACTGCATACGGAAATGTTGATGAAGCAGTCGCAATAATGAAAAGCGGAGCGTACGATTATTTAACAAAACCGGTAGACCTGGATGAACTTGAAAACTTAATAAAGAGAGTGGGCGAGAAAAAAATTCTTCTGAGGGAAAACGATGCACTTAAATCGCAGCTGCAGGATAAATTTAAATTTGAATCCATCGTTACACAAAGCGGTAAAATGGAGAACGTGCTTAATATTGCGGGCAGAGTTGCATCCAGCAAGGCGACGGTGCTGATAAGAGGTGAAAGCGGTACGGGTAAGGAACTCGTTGCCAAAGCAGTGCACTTCGCAAGTAACAGAAAGCTTAAGCCGTTCATTACTGTTAATGTTGCAGCGCTTTCTGAAAACCTGCTTGAGAGCGAATTGTTCGGACACGTTAAGGGTTCTTTTACAGGTGCGGTAAATACGCGTATGGGAAGATTTGAGGAAGCAGACGGCGGAACGCTGTTCATTGATGAAATAGGGGATATACCTTTAAATATACAGGTAAAACTTCTGCGTGCAATTCAGTTCGGCGAGATACAAAGCATCGGCAGTAATGAGACAAAAAATGTTGATGTGCGTATAATTGCCGCAACCCACCGCAAACTTGAAGAGATGATTAAGGACAGCGAGTTCAGAGAAGATCTGTTTTACAGACTCAATGTTGTTTCGCTCGTTTTACCATCATTAAAAGAGAGAAAAGAAGATATACCATTGCTTGTTGATCATTTTATAAGAAAATATTCAGAGACTAATGGAAAAGAATTGAAAGGTATGTCTAATGATGCGCTCGATTCTTTAATGAAATACAACTTCCCCGGAAATATAAGAGAACTTGAAAATATAATTGAACGTGCAGTTATACTCGCGCGTGAAAATATAATTACGATCGACGATCTTCCGCCTCAATTAGGTTTCAGCACACCTGATTCACAAATTGATCCGTACAATTTAAACTACGACTACGAGGAAAAGCTGAAAGCCTTCGAAACAGTAATGATACAGGAAGCGCTGACAAGAAGTGAGGGGAATCAGAGCGCCGCTGCGCGAATACTTAATATTACCGAAAGACATTTGAGATCGAGACTGGAACGGCTGGGTCTAAAAAACAAAAAATAAGAGGTTGTCTTATAAGTTCATTTTGTCATTTCGGTTCCGACATTTGCCGGAAGAGAAATCTTCCTTTCATTATTAATCAGTAATATTCGCACGGTACTCCGTTCCGCAGGATGACAGATTCTGAACTTATAAGACACCCCTTTTAAGTAGAAGGATTTATTTATTGATTATTTCATTGTAACTTTCTTCATCCAGTACTTGGGGAGTGTAAGTGATACCGAGTCTTGCAAGATTTTTTACGAATGCTCTCAAATGATTATTTGACCCTTTAAGAAGGCGATTGTATACTATTGCTATATCAGAGTTATCTTCAAGTACTTCCAATGCTTCCTTAAGATCAAGAATATCGGTCTCTTCTATCAGCGCTCCGGCTTCAAGAGCCGAGGTTAACGACTCGCTTCCCTTTGCAATAAGAGTGTTGTATAGATCCTGCAATTCGTCATTTTCAAATACACCTGCCGGATTTTCACCGACGGGATCAGCAATGCCGTATCTGTCCAGCAATATTTTTATCGCGTCCATATGCTTCTGCTCGCTTCGTGCTATATTTCTGAACACACGGAGATTGTGCAACTCGTACATTTTAAGATATACATCTCTCGCAGCCTTCTCCTCTTCGCGCATAAATATCAGGTCGTTCCGTTCATCTTCGTCGATCTCTCCGTACACATCGGCAGCCTGAGAATACTTATTAAGATCAGCAATAGAATCTTCCAAAGAGTTCACGGTAGAGTCCGAACCGCATCCGGAAAGAATTAGTGAGATTGATGTAATAATTAGAAAAAAAAACAATATTGCTTTTATAGTTTTCATTTTATGGCTCCATTAATGAGTGAATGAAATACGTATCCCCAAAACTCGTACCAAATGCTTGGATTGATTTTCAAACAAAAACGGGGTAATTAAAAAAAATATTCGACATAACAGTCGGACAAATCGACCAGCAAATACTTTTCAAAATTCTTTCACAGGAATTATTCAAAAAATATTCATAGATATGTTATTTTTCCGGAACAAATAAACAATATGCATTTGCATGTTTTTAGAGTCGTTCAAAGAGAAAAAACAAATCTGCATCAAGATCAGATACCGTCATCGGTACTCATAATTATACTTCTTTCTGCAAATGTTATACATAGTGAAACAGATTTTAGTTGATTTTTAAAATCGAACAAATTAACTTGTTTCCGCCTTATTGATATATACACCTGGCTGTTTGAGGGGGAGAGAAAACGGGTCCCGCCATAATGAAACGAGTTTTTTTATTTACTAGAAATATTGAATAAATAATTCATGTATATCTAACCATAATAGGAGGATTTATGAAGAATTTTCTATCATTTCTAACAGTAATGCTTTTACTTACATTAACACTTCAGGCACAGACAGTTGTTGGTCCAATCACTGTTGCCGAAGACTATGGATCATTTAAAGGATCCGTTACAGTCGATCTGGATGGGGATGGAACAGAGGAAATGCTGGTAGCATCCTGGTTTACTCCGGATATTTATTTGCTTCAGGATGACGGCGATCTGCTTAAATCAACAACCCTTGGTCAGGTGGATTCAAGCGGCGGCAGAGTTCTAAGACTACTTGGTGCTGCTGTCGGTGATCTGAACAGCGATGGGTATGCTGATTTCGTTTTTGGAGCAAGAGCAGAATCAGTTCCTAACAATCTGTTGTTCAGATTAGCTTATAAGGGCGGCGATATAACTGACCCTGCTAACTATGAAATTACTGAGATTGACTCACTCTTAACTCCTGATGGTAATGATCTTGATGTAATTTATGTAGCCAATATGGACGGTGACAGTGACGACGAAATAGTATATACTTCAGGCTATACAAGAGGAAATGGTGATGATACACCTGCTCCGATGGCTATTCTTGACAGACAGAGCGATGGAACCTTTACACGTTCAGCGGTCATTGAACCATTTCATGCTGGTGGTTACGGAAATATTATAGCAGGAGTAGATTTCGACGAAGATGGCAAATTAGAAATATATGCCTGCAGCAACAACCATATTGATAGAGATGAAGAGCTGGTTCCGAAACTCTGGAAATTTGAGCACAATGGTTCGGAGTGGGAGTTGGTGTTTGAATACATATCTGCTATACCTTTTCAGAATACATGGCCACCCTTAACTTACGGCGACATTGACAAAGATGGTAAAGTCGAGATTGTCTGGTGCCCCATTAATTTTACAGATGCTAATACTAATCCAAACCCAAACAGAATTATTATTATGGAAGCGTCGGGCGATGATCAGCTCGGAGTTTATGATCCGTTTGGCGGTACTACTCCAAATGCAGCTTTTCAGATTACCGACCAGGATATGGTGAATACCAGACCAGTACGTGCATTTGTTAATGATATAGATAATGATGGTACTGATGAAATAATTATTGGCGACAGAGCTTCATCGAGCAGCGATGCTCATTTTTATGTAATATCTGTTGATGATGTTCCGGATGCAGGCGGCGGTACCGAAACATGGACAATTGAAGCATCAGGCATTGGCAATTCAGTACTCACCGGAACCGGTAATAAATGGGATATAAATATATTGAATGGCAATATTGTTCTATTCGCTGAAGGTGATATATTTAAAATAATTTATAACACTACAGATGTACGTCAGGACGTATTATCGGGTGTTCCATCCGAATATTATCTCGGTCAGAATTATCCCAACCCGTTCAACCCTGCTACTACAATAAGTTTTGGATTGAACAAATTAACAAACGTTGACCTGCGCGTTTATGATGTCCTTGGTCGTGAAATTGCTGTTCTCATCAGCAACGAAACAATGAACGCCGGAAGTTATGAGGTCGATTTCAGCGGTAGTCAGCTGGCAAGCGGTACATACCTGTACAAGCTTGTTACTTCCGATACCCAGATTACCAGGAAAATGCAGCTTGTTAAGTAATGCAGTTTCATAAAACCGGGTCATGCGACCCGGTCTTTTTTTAAATAATTTTATTTTTATTGACTAGATAGATTCTGTCTTGATGAATACGTCTATGATAAATAAATACTTTTACCTCCGAAATAAATTCTAATATATAATGATTCATGAGGTTGTAATGGTGAGTAAGCTAAAATTTTTATGGATGATTTTGTTTTTCTGTTCAAGTTTATTTGCCGGAACCACTGGTAAAATCGCAGGAAGAATTACCGATGCCGGAACGGGTGAACCGCTTATCGGTATCAACGTGGTAATTGACGGTACTACCCTTGGCGCCGCAACTGACCTGGACGGAAATTACATTATTAATAACATCCAGCCGGGAGTTTATACGCTTATTGTTTCCGGAATAGGTTACCAGAAAAAAAGAATTACAGATGTTAATGTTGCTTCCGATTTTACAACAAGAATCGACCTGGATCTTTCAGCCAGCGAAATTGAACTTGAAGCAGTTGTTGTGAAAGCCGAAACTCCTTTGGTGAGGGAAGACCTGACTTCTTCCAAAGTTGTTGTTGATGCAACACAGATTGAAACTCTCCCGGTCGAAAACATCAGCCAGATTTTAACATTACAGGCTGGTATTACACAAGGTACCGGCGGGGAACTTCACATAAGAGGTGGCAGGTCAACAGAAATAGTTTATACCGTAAATGGTGTATCCTCCACAAATCCTTTCGATAACGGCAGAAGTGTTCAGATAGCAACAAACGCTATCCAGGAACTGTCGGTTGTAAGCGGTACATTTAATGCCGAGTACGGCAATGCCTTGAGCGGTGTCGTTAATACAATTACTAAAGAAGGAAGCGACAGGTATAAAGCTTACGCCGCATTCTACACGGGCGATTTTATCAGCAGCAACAAAGATGTTTTTACGAATATAGACGACCTGGATCCCGTTAATAACTACGTTGCTGAAATGACGATGAGCGGTCCCGTTCCTTTAATGGATAACAAAGTTAAATTTTTTATATCGGGCAGATATAATAATGATAAAGGATATCTCTACGGTATCCGGCAGCACACCATATACGATTCAGTTTACAAATCCCCGGGCGATGCATCAGATATCAGAATTGCTCAGACTGGCGACGGTAAATTGGTGTCAATGAATCCGAGCGAGGATTTGAACGCAACAGTCAAACTCACTTTTACACCGTTCCAGGCATTTAAAATTAATTATGATGCGGTCTTCTCAAATAGTGAGTGGCAGTCTTACAGTCATGATTTTAAATATAATCCCGATGCAAATTATAACAGGTTCGAATGGGGCCTGCTGAATTCCCTTGAAATTCGTCATGCTCTGGGGAATTCTACTTTCTATACCCTTAATGCTTCGTATAATGTATATGATTATAAACGTTATCTTTTCCCCCTGCTCGATGCTGACGGAAGCGCAGTTGATTTTCATCCTGGCATGGATATTACACAGTACCAGGCTGATCCGCGTTACCAGCCGTCCCATAAGCTTAATAAAGCAGCCGATCTAACATTCGCCTCGGGCGGCACATTAAACAATCATTATTATCAGCGTTCAAATACATTTGAAACAAAGTTCGATATTACCAGTCAGCTCGATAACAATCACGAGCTTAAACTAGGTTTCCATGGTAAACTTCACGATATGAACTTTGAAGAATTTGACGTTCTTAGAGATACGACAGAATATCTCAGTCCGACTATCCCCGGTGTTGAAACCGGCAGGCACGATGCTTATACTCGTAAGCCCAGGGAATTTTCATTTTACGTACAGGATAAAATGGAATTTGAAAGTATGATATTAAACGTAGGTGTACGTTACGATTATTTCGACTCGGATGCGATGTATTCAACAAACAGGTTTTATCCTTCTCCGAATATAGCGACAATACCAACTAGTATTGACAAAAGCACATTACTGAAGGATGCCCCGGGCAAACATAAAATCAGTCCGAGAATAGGTATATCGTTCCCTATTACAGATAAAGGTATTATACATTTTTCCTACGGGCATTTCTATCAGCTTCCGCCGTATGCATGGCTGTACACAAATCCGAATTTCGAAACAATTGCAGGTATACCGACCTTCGGTAACGCAAATTTGAATCCCGAAAAATCTGTTACATACGAAATAGGTCTTCAGCAGCAGCTGACCGATAACCTTGCATTTAACATAACCGGATATTACAGAGATGTTCGTGATTTACTCGCGCTTCAGGAAATAAGGGTGAGCAGCAGCTTTACATACCGTAAATATGTTAATAAGGATTATGGAAATATAAAAGGTATTACCTTCTCACTGACCAAAAGAAAATCACCGGGCGATCTTCTTGGTGCAACGCTTGATTATACTTTCCAGGTTGCCGAAGGTAATGATGTTGATGCCAGCTCTTTCTTTATTGATTTATCATCCGGAAGACAAAGCGAAAAAATTCCCGTGCCTCTTGCATGGGATCAGGCTCATACCTTAAATGCTACCGTATCGGTCGGTGAAGGAGCAAACTGGAATATAACGCTGGTTGGAAGATTAAGTACGGGACTTCCGTATACCCCTCAAATTACTACCACCCAGATTTTTCTCGGTACTAACAGCGGTCGCAGACCTTCGCAAACATCCGTTGATCTGCTTGCTGAAAAATCATTTCAGTTCATGGACGTTGATCTTACCTTTTTCGTGAAGATATTTAATCTGTTTGATTCAATGAATGAGAGACTTGTTTACAGCGATACAGGCAGAGCTACATATTCTCTCGATCAGAATAAAGGTCCTGCTAAAAAGGTTGACGAACTCTCGGAAGTGATTCCCGGTCTGCATTCGGCAAAAGAATATTTTGTGAGACCAAATTATTACTCTGCACCGCGGGAAGTACGTTTAGGTATGTCGGTAGAATTTTGATGTCTTAATGGAGAATTAAAATGAAAGAAAAATCAGTTAAAGAATTTTTAATTATTGTTTTACTGCTCTTATTCATTTCTGCTGTCTCTTTTTCACAGAATAATCCTCAAAGGGAAAAAGAACAAGCAGCTGTAAAACAGCTTCTTGATGAAATGATGCAGAAGCAGAAATCGAAAACGGAAAGTAAGAAAATAGTGCCTGGACTTTCAGCTGAAGATAAATACGAATCGCTTAATAAACTTTCTAAAACATCGGGTGCAGCCGACAGGAAATCAATATTGATGAATGGCAATGCGATAACTGCTGAAATTCATAATTACGGTGGTATCGGACCCGGGCTGCCAGGCGCTTCAATAAGAGAAGTTGGCGGAATGGTCTGGAATAATGCACCTTATATTTTCCAGTTCTGCCCGATAATAGGTGCCTCGGTTGCAAAAAATGGTAACGACAGCGATAAAATTCATATTATTTCCGACGGGCTTTATGATTACGACGGTTTGCGTGATGAGAGTCTTACAGGTAATAAATATGTATGGCAGCCACTGCCCGGTTATGCAGATCCCGATCAGCCTAATGTTGCTTCAAATCCATCTCCCGATGAAAACAGGGATGGTAAGCCCGACAGCTGGCCGCGTGAATGGTATAATGAGTCAATTGGGGAATACGTTTGGCCGGGTTTCCTTAAGGTAGGTGAAAATAATGCCGACCTTGAAGTTTACTGGGCTATGGATGACAGAGATAATAACGAGTTCAAATACTATCCGTTCAATGAAGATACAACCAAAAGAGGGTTAGGTGTTCAGATTGACGGCAGAGCATTTCAGTGGAGCAACTCATTGGCGGCTAATGCTTTATTTGTAGTTTATACTATAACTAATGTAAGTGATAAAGACCTCGATACTGTTGTGTTCGGAATTTACGGTGATCCCGATGTGGGAGGAGTTGATAACGATGACGATAACGGTCTTTTCATACCCCCATACAATACCGGTGGAGTTAATGTGGATAATATTCCGGTTTATGCTAGAAGCATGGTTTACTTCTTCGATCCGGATAAGGTTGGTGACAGGGGCGTTGAACTCGGTTACCTCGGATGTAAATTCCTCGAAAGCCCCGGTAATCCTGACGACGGCATCGATAACGACGGTGACGGCTTGATAGATGAAAGGCAAGGAGACGGTATCGATAATGACGGTGACTGGGATGCGGAGTTTGATGATGTAGGTCTGGACGGTATTCCCAACAGCCAGGACGCGGGTGAAGGTGATGGTGTCCCGACTTCAGGAAGACGGTTACCGGATGGTTCCCACGATCCGCTTGCACCGGGCGAACCTAATTTCGAGTATACAGATCTTGATGAGGCAGATCAGATTGGTTTGACGAGCTTTAACAGCTGGACTTGGAATGAAGATAAAATTTCGGATGATGAATCAATGTGGACCAGAACCGAACCGCATAACTTTTCGGAAATTGAGAATAATACCGACGTTGTCTTTATATTCGGCTCCGGGTATATATCTCTTAAGAAAGGAGAAACTAAAAGAATTTCGATGGCTTTCTTGTTTGGCGAGGACTTAAATGACCTTCTTGTTACTGCCGAAACAGTTCAGGATATATACAATAAGAACTACAGATTTTTTAAACCTCCCGGGCTGCCCGCCCTTACAGCAGTTCCGGGCGATAAAAAAGTAACGCTGTTCTGGGATTCGGCTTCCGAATTAAGCGAAGATCCGATCACCGGTCGTGATTTTGAGGGATATGTTTTATACAGAAGTACTGACCCGGATTTCAGCGACATTAAAATCGTAACTGACGGACGGGGAGCTTCATACCTTTACGAGCCTCTTAAAGATATTGACGGCTTCGAAGCTAAATGGGATATTAAAAACGAGTGGCGTGGGTATCATCCTGTAACCTATCAGGGAAGAGGAGTGGCTTATTATCTTGGAGATAATACGGGGCTTCAGCATTCGTTCGTGGATTCGAATGATGTGATAAACGGGCAGACATATTACTATGCTCTGGTTGCCTATGATCACGGCGACTCTTTAGGTATTCCTCCCTCCGAAACGACTAAGAAAATCTCTGTCGATCCGATAACATCAAAACTGGTGTTCGATCCCAATACAGCTCAGGTAATTCCGGGACCGAGAGTAAGTGGTTATGTTAATCCCGTAATCAGCGCTGATAATATAACGCATACTGGCATTGGAAACGGTGATGTTATATTCAGTGTGATAAACGATCTCAATATAATCGATAACACGTACACACTTACTTTCAGCGATGAACTGATGGAAAACGGAACTGCGATTAATCAAAAAAATTATTCGGTTAAAAGTGAGCACGTATTTTCTGAGGAGGTATATTTGTTTGATACTAAATATGCCAGTCTTTCCAGAATCAATATAATTGATGATGATGCGCTGAAGGTCGCAGATGAATCCGGAAAGGTTTACACTCCGGGAACAGATTATGAACTGGACAGAGAAAAGGGAAAGATTAAAAGAACTGATAATTCTACAATGCCTAACAACAGCAAGTTTATAATCAGTTACCGCTACTACCCGATTTACCAGAGCACTCTGTTAGCGGGTGAAGACGGTAATCCCGTCTTTGAAGGTGTTCACCTTTCGTTATCGGATTATCCGACACTTGCGCTTGATGAGGAAAAATCAGGCTGGGTTGGTACGGTTGATATTGGTTTTACCGCAAGACTTACATCTATCGGTGCTGCCAACCGCAAAAAACTTCATCCTGCTGATTACGATATAACATTCTCCGACCAGAATATTTATGCTGCGAAGAAAATTCAGGGCGGACAATTAATCGAAATACCGGTGAATTATAAAGTTGAGGATGTAACCACCGGAGTACCGATTCCAGTGAATAATATATTGCTGGAACGATATTCAGACGATAACAACTGGACCCGTGGAGATGAGATTATACTTTTCCAGACTGGTGCCGAAGGTACCATTCAGGATACTCTTACATGGGGAATAATAATTACTCAGGTTTCACAAGCTGATTCTTCGCAGCCTGCAGACGGCGATATTCTAAAAATAAAAACACAACGCCCTTATAAAGAAGAAGATATATTCACGTTATCAACTTCACCTGGATTAGTAGAAAATGAATTGGCTAAAGATGCCTTGAAAAATGTCTACGTCGTACCGAACCCCTACGTAGCTGCAAATGATCTTGAACCTGCAAACAGGTTGTCGACACAGAACAGGGGCGAAAGAAGAATCTATTTCGAAAATCTTCCTCAGGAATGCACGATAAGGATATTCACTTTAAGCGGCGAGCTTGTTGCACAGCTCGATCATCAATCGAGCTATCAGCATGGCAGAGAATACTGGAACCTTCTCAACAAGGATGGCTTCAGTGTTGCATACGGATTATATCTGGCACATATTGAAGCACCGGGTATCGGTGAAAGAATAATAAAATTTGCGCTGATTAAGTAGATGGAATGTGAAAGCATTCAACTCACATTTCAAAAACTTTAGGAGATAATTATGGAAATCAAAAGTATAACATCGAAAATAATATTTGTATTATTATTTACAGGTATTTTGGTTAGCGCGCAAACTGTAAAAACCGGTACAACCGCAGCACAGGTGCTGAAAATAAATGTCGGTCCGCGCGCCGTAGGAATGGGAGGAGCATTTACCGCCCTTTCCGATGACATTACATCAATCTACTGGAATCCGGGAGGCTTGGCAAATCTTACTACCAACGAAGCTCTTTTTAATCATACTACTCTTTATGCAGATATAGGATATGACTTTGCTGCATTTGCTGCAAACCTTGGTGAGTTCGGGAATCTCGGAGCTTTCGTTTCTGTACTTTCGGTCGATGAAATGGAAGTGCGTACAATAGAACTTCCCGAAGGTACCGGCGAATTTTTTGACATCAGCTCGATGGTTATCGGTTTAAGTTATGCACGTAATCTTACAGAAAATTTTTCGATAGGTTTTAATGCAAAATATATCGGTGAATCGATATACAACATGCGGGCGCAGGGATTCGCTCTGGATGTTGGTACGATGTACAGAATACCTGTTCTGAACGAGCTAAGAATTGCCGCAAGTATTACAAACTTCGGTACTAAGATGAGACTTGAAGGACGCGACGTGCTTGTTATAACCAAGGGCGGGGCGAGCGGTGATAATCTTCTTAATTCAAATCTTGAACTGGATTATTTTGACCTGCCACTCACATTCAGGTTCGGACTTTCGGCCGATTTGATGAAACAAACTACCTCCAGACTAACTGTTGCATTGGACGCAATTCACCCGAATGATCATACCGAATACGTCAATACTGGTTTTGAATATTCATGGAACGAGATTATATTTATCCGTGCAGGGTATAACTCGCTTTTTGAAAGGGATTCGGAAAAAGGAATGACATTCGGTATTGGATTGAACTACAGGCTTATCGATTATGTGAAAGTAAAGTTTGATTATGCATATCAGGATTTTGGAAGACTAACCGAGGCTCACTTCTTCTCGATGGGTGTAGCATTCTGATTTAATTAAACCTTCGGGGTCATTTTACAGATCCCGAAGGCTTACCTTGCCAGAATACGCAAAATGGTTAAAAGTAAACGCTAAAGGGTTTGTAAACCTATTGTTTACTATTTATAATTTGCATATCCATAAATTATTTATTTCGTGAAGAATATAATGAGTTATTATTCAATCGGACTTGATTTCGGTACAAATTCATGCCGGTCGGTAATAGTTGATCTCAGCGACGGAAATGAACTAGCCAGTTATGTCTTTAATTATCCATCCGGGGATGCGGGCGTGATAGTAAGTAAGGAAGACCCCAACCTGGCCCGGCAAAACCCGGCTGATTATATTGACGGGATAAAGATAATTATTAAGGAATCCGTTAAAAAAGCAGCTGAGTCAAGCAGTGATTTTACGGCTGATAAAATCATAGGAATCGGGGTTGATACTACTGGCAGCAGCCCAATGCCTGTTGATAGAGAAGGTAATCCTCTGTGTTTCCGCGAAAAGTATAAAAACAATCCAGCGGCTATGGTCTGGCTCTGGAAAGATCATACTGGGTATGAGGAGGCAGCTGCAATAACCGAAATTGCATCCAAGCTGCGTCCTGAATATCTCTCAAAAATCGGAGGGGTGTATTCATCCGAATGGTTTTGGAGCAAAATTTGGAAATTATTAAAAGATTCTCCTGATGTCTTCGACGATGCTTACAGTTTCGTTGAAATTTGTGACTGGATTCCCGCAGTACTTACAGGCAATACAAAACCTGAAAACTTAAAACGTAGTATCTGTGCTGCCGGACATAAAGCAATGTTCAACGATCAATGGGGAGGTCTTCCGGATAAGGAATTTTTAAATTCGCTTGATCCTAAACTTACCAGTCTTTTGGATAAGTTATTTAAGAAAGCCTACCCGGCAGAAGAGAGGGTCGGTTATCTTTCCGGGGAATGGGCAGAAGAACTTGGATTAACAACAAATGTAGCTGTAGCAGTCGGTGCTTTCGATGCGCATATGGGAGCCGTTGGTGCAGGTATAAATGAAGGCACGCTTGTTAAAATACTTGGTACAAGTACCTGCGATGTGATGATCACGCCGAATCATGATGATCTGAAAGATATTCCAGGTGTATGCGGAATTGTCGACGGGTCGGTTAAGGGTGGATTCTTTGGAATTGAAGCCGGTCAATCTGCTGTGGGTGATATTTTCCTCTGGTTCGTTAATAATCTTGTGCCCAATGAATACGGTAAATCGGCAGATGAAAAATTCTCTGGTCTCGAAAAAGCCGCTTCCGGACTGAAACCCGGTGAAACAGGTTTGCTGGCACTTGACTGGAATAATGGCAACAGGACAGTGCTTGTCGATGTGCGTTTAACAGGTTTGCTTCTGGGTCAGACGTTGCATACAAAACCGTATGAAATTTACAGAGCGCTTATAGAAGCCACTGCTTTCGGCGCACTTACTATTATTGATCGAATTGAAAAGTATGGGGTTAAAATTAACGATATAGTTAATTGCGGGGGATTAGCCGGAAAAAATCCACTGCTTATGCAGATATATGCTGATATTACCGGTAGACCTATGAAGGTTTCGAAAAGTGATCAGACGCCTGCACTGGGAGCTGCAATATTCGGAGCTGTTGCTGCAGGTAAATCAGCCGGCGGATATGACAGCGTTGAAGAAGCACAAAAAGCAATGACCGGAATTAATAAAATCTACGTGCCGATTCAGGAACATCACGAAGTTTACAATAAGATTTATACTTTGTACAAGCAGCTGCACGATTCGTTCGGAATTAATGAAGCCGGTGCAGGTCTCTATAATGTGATGAAAGATCTACTGGATATTCGCGACAAAGTAAGAAGGAAAAACTGATGAACCTTAATTCTCTTAAAGAAGAAGTATGTAATGCAAATATCAAACTGGTTAATTACGGTTTGGTTACTCTCACCTGGGGAAATGTGAGTGCTATTGACAGAACTGAGGGATTGATTGTTATTAAACCGAGCGGTGTTGATTACGATGAACTGAAACCGGAAGATATGGTAGTTGTAGATATGGAGGGAAAACAAGTTGAAGGAAAGTTGAGACCATCATCCGACACACCTACGCACCTCGAATTATACAGAGCGTTTTCCCAAATAGGAGGTGTTGCTCATACTCATAGTATGTATGCTACAATCTATGCGCAGGCACTCGAAGAGATTCCCTGCTATGGAACAACACATGCTGATCATTTTTTTGGTCAGATCCCTTTAACAAGGTTATTGACTGAAAAAGAAGTTGAGGAAGCCTATGAACTGGCGACAGGTCGTGTAATTATAGAGCGCTTCCAAAAACTTGATCCTTTGAGTATGCCGGGAGTTCTTGTTGCATCGCACGCTCCCTTTACCTGGGGAAAAGATGCTTCTGAAGCAGTTAAAAATAGTCTTATTCTTGAAAGAGTCGCCGAAATGGCTTTTGCTACTGTTCAGCTTAATCCCGAAAGTAAACCCGTTGACAGTTTTATTCTTAAAAAACATTACACTCGTAAGCACGGACCTGATGCTTACTATGGTCAGTAATTTAAATATGAAAATTTCATTATAGGTGAAAAGATGGTTTACTTTAAAAATTACGAAGTATGGTTTTTCACTGGGAGTCAGCATCTTTATGGTGAACAGACCTTGAAGAAGGTTGAAAAACATTCATTAGCGATAGTGAAAGGATTGAATGAAAACGGGAAACTTCCCGTTAGTATTAAGTTCAAAAAAGTCTTAACTACCGCCGAATCTATTTATGATTTTTGCCTGGAAGCAAACACCAGTAAAAATTGTATAGGCGTAATCGCATGGATGCATACTTTTTCACCGGCAAAAATGTGGATTGCAGGATTAAAAATTCTTGAAAAACCTTTGCTGCATCTTCATACGCAGTACAATCGGGATATCCCATGGTCGGAAATAAATATGGACTTTATGAATCTGAACCAGTCTGCACATGGCGGAAGGGAGTTTGGCTTTATTTGCACACGTATGAGTAAACAGCGTAAAGTTGTAACCGGATACTGGGAAGACGTGAGAGTTCATGAGAAAATTAATGTCTGGATGAGAGCTGCAAGTGCATGGCGTGATCTTCAAAGCACTAAGATTGCACGCCTAGGCGATAATATGAGACATGTAGCGGTAACAGAAGGTGATAAGGTTGAAGCTCAGATAAAATTAGGTGTTCAGGTTAACGGTTATGGAATCGGGGATCTGGTTAAATACGTTAATGAAATTCCGGATACGGATGTTAATCAACTAGTTTCTGAGTATGAAGAATTGTATTCACTTCCATCGGAAGTAAAAAGTAGCGGTAATAAACATTATTCCGTCAGAGATGCCGCGAGAATAGAGCTGGGCATGAGAGCATTTTTAACAGATGGTGATTTCGGTGGTTTTACAACAACCTTTGAAGACCTGCATGGATTAAAACAACTTCCTGGTATAGCTGTACAAAGGTTGATGGCAGATGGATACGGATTCGGAGCTGAGGGTGATTGGAAAACTGCGGCACTTTTAAGAGCAATGAAAGTTATGGGAATAGGATTGACTGGTGGAACAAGTTTCATGGAAGATTATACTTACCATTTTAATCCCGCCAGTCAGCAAGTACTCGGCGCCCACATGCTGGAAATCTGCCCATCGATTGCTGATGGGAAACCTAGTCTGGAAGTTCATCCATTGTCTATTGGAGGCAAAGAGGATCCAGCACGGCTGGTTTTTAATACCGCTGAAGGCAATGCCGTAAATGTTTCTTTGATTGATCTGGGAAACAGATACCGTTTATTACTCAATGAAGTGAAGGCTGTTAAACCCGAAAAGGACTTGCCTAAACTTCCGGTTGCGCGGGTTTTGTGGAAACCGGAGCCTGATCTTGATACTGCAGCTACATGCTGGATTTATGGAGGGGGTGCTCATCATACTGTGTTCAGCAAGGCTTTAAATAAAAATTATTTGGAAGATTTTGCGGAAATGGCGGATGTGGAGTTGGTAGTGATCGGTTCAAATACAAATGTCAGTGATTTCAAAAATGTTCTTCGATGGAATGATTCATATTATTCCGGTCAGAAAGCAAGCCGTTAAAAGTTTGATTTACTTTCCTCAAAGTACCTCATCGACCCGATAAAGGGGAGTTGTTTCACAGCTCCCCTTGTTTTATAAATACAGCACGGTTATAAAAATTTTATGAATTACAAAGCACATTATCCATCTTATCTTTTTATAATCTCTCCGTTTCTTGGAAAAATAATTTTATTTCCTGTTATTGAAAAAGTGTAAAAATTACACTATCATTATTTTAGGAACAAGAAAAATCGGGACTAATTTTAAATGCCAGACTCTTATATTTGAGTACCGTAGTGATAATTTATGAAAATTAGTTCTAATAAAATTCAGGTGTAAGATGCAAAGCGAATGGGTATTAAAAAATTTGATAATTGAAATAGGCAAAAGAATCTGGTCCAGGGGATACGTGGCTGCAAATGATGGAAATATTACGATTAAGCTAAACGAAAAGGAAATATTAACAACACCTACCGGAGTAAGCAAGGGATTTATGACCCACGATATGATATTAAAAGTTGATTATGCGGGGAATTTACTAACAGGGAATTCAAAATATAAGCCTTCAAGCGAAATGAAAATGCATCTGGAGATATACAAGGAGAGACCTGACGTAAGTTCAGTTGTTCATGCTCACCCGCCTTATTGCACCAGTTTTGCTGTTGCAGGAATTCCGCTCGATAAGTGTGTATTGCCTGAAGCAATCATAGTCATCGGAGCTGTCCCGATTGCAAAGTATGGACTACCTTCAACAATGGAGGTTCCGGATTCCATCAGGCCTCATATAAAATCCAGCGATGCAATTCTTCTTGAAAACCATGGTGCAATTACTCTAGGCACAGATTTATTGAATGCTTATTATAAAATGGAAACGCTTGAACATACTGCAAATATTGTATGGAACGCGATGCAATTAGGTAATTTAAATGTACTTCCCGAATACGAAAGAGACAGGCTTCTGGCGCTCAGAAATAATTATAATTTACAGGGCAGGGTAAATGTATGCGATTCTTCTTCATCTCGGAACATTGACAAGAAAAATATGCTTTCAAACCGAAAATTAGTTCATGATAAAATTACTGAAGACTCAATAGAAAAAATTACTCAGGAAATCCTTAAAAAACTGAAAGCAGATAAATCAGAATAATTCAATGATAATAATCATTGCGTATCACGGCATCATTTCATATAAGTGCAAGCTTTATGATGAATCGGATATAATGAAATTATTTTTATACGCTGAGAATAAAATCGGGAGTCAACAGGTAGGTTGTAAATATCAATTTGGGGATTATTATTCCAGTTCCTCTTCAAAAAATGTCTGGATTCACATACGGGCACTCCGCCTCATATCAAATTCAATTAAAACTAATTACACAATTAAAGATATTTTTTAGCCGGTATTAAAACCTTACTGCATAATGATGAATGAGAAAAAATATATTGCATTTGATTTGGGGGCTGAAAGCGGCAGATGTATGGTTGCTATATTAAATAATAATAAGGTCTCGTATAAGGAAGTACATCGGTTTATCACACATAAGCTTTATTCGGACTGCAGTTTATTCTGGAATCTTTCAGCTATAGAAGAGGAAATAATTATGGGACTCAGAAAAGCTTCAGTGTTATTCGGTTCTTCGTTCAGCGGGATCGGGATTGATACCTGGGGTGTTGATTATGTCCTGATAGATGCGAATGGGAATACTCTTAATCAGCCTTATCATTACAGAGATAAAAGAACAAAAAATATTATACATGAAGTTTTTGAAAAATATGACAGAGAGAAACTCTATAATATCACGGGCAATAGTTTTGCAGAATACAATACACTGTTTCAGCTAATCGCGGAGAAATCAAATCCATCGAACAATCTTGATAAGGCACATAAACTTCTTCTAATGCCTGATTATCTCAAATATTTTCTTACCGGTAAGATACAAGCCGAATTTACCATTGCATCTACAACAAATCTGACAGATGCACGGAATAGAAACTGGTCGCCGGAAGTAATTGATGCATTTGAACTACCTCTCAGATTATTCCCGGGAATTATTGAACCAGGCGGCATTTTGGGGGGACTTATTTCATCAGTTGCAGAAACAACAGGTATTAATATCGGTATACCAATATATTCAACTGCGGGTCATGATACTGCATCAGCCGTCATATCAATCCCGGGGTCTGCTGATGACGGAGTATTCATTAGTTCAGGTACCTGGTCGATTATAGGCAAGGTATTAAAGCAGCCATTAATTGACAAAAATGCGA
>JAFGMI010000049.1 GCA_016927595.1 Melioribacteraceae bacterium
GATGATAAGAATAAAACAACTTATTTAGAACAAGTGGATGCTTCTGATAATGGTGAAATTAATATTACTATCCAGCCTAACGGCGGTTTTGTGTTAAAGAATTAAAAAAAGATGCGTGTTTGTATGTAACATTTATTTCGTTCGAATAGATCACAAGAGTCAATACATCTTCAATTGGGAAATATATATGAATTCAGCTAAAATATTTTTGGTCGTATTTTTTCTAACTCTGTTAACTGCCGGAATTATTAGTGAGATTTCTGCTCAAACCCGTAAGCAGGAATTTCAACCTACCTTTGAATCTTTGGAAAAGGCTGATCCGGTTCCCGAGTGGTTTCAAGATGCTAAGTTCGGCATTTATTTTCATTGGGGTGTTTACTCTGTTCCGGCATATTCAAACGAATGGTATCCCCGTACAATGTACATAGAGGGGACTCCGGAAAATAAATACCATATTGAAAATTACGGCGATCCGTCACTATGGCCGTATAACTACTTTATAACCGGGGCAGAAGATAAAGAAGGAAACTTTGTTCAATTTGCACCCAAGCTAAAATCGGAAGGTGGAAAGTTTGATCCTGAAGAATGGGCACAGCTTTTTGCTGATGCGGGCGCAAAATATGCAGGTCCTGTGGCTGAGCATCACGACGGCTTTTCGATGTGGGCTAGCATAGTTAATTCCTGGAACGCAAAAGATACGGGACCGAAACTTGATCTTGTGGGTTTGTTAACCGATGCAATCCGTAAAAAAAATATGAAAATAATTCTTTCAATGCATCATGCCTATAACATTACGGGTTATTATGAAGCTGTGCCCCAAACAAATGATCCAAAGCTTCGGATACTTTACGGGCAGTTGGGAAAAGAAAAAAACGAAGCTATTTGGCTAGAAAAGCATAAAGAAATTATAAGCATTTATGAACCTGATATTATTTGGCAGGATTTCAATTTACATGTTATTTCACAATCCGTTCTTCTTAAGTTTTTATCTTACTATTATAACCAGGCATCGGAATGGAACAAGGAAGTAGTTGCTACTTATAAAGACGGTTTGAATACCAAGTGCGCAGTGCTTGACTATGAACGCGGAGGTCCTCCCGATATTACTGAAAATTATTGGCTTACTGATGATGCTATTAGTTCCTCAAGTTGGTGCTATACTGAAGGAATTGGGTATTATTCTAAGAAACAAATTCTTCACGGTTTTTTAGACAGGATAAGTAAAAACGGAAATTTACTTCTCAACATATCCCCCAAGGCGGATGGTTCAATACCTCAGGAACAAAAAGATATTTTACTTGCTATCGGCGCATGGCTGAAAAAATACGGTGAAGCGGTCTATGCAACACGCGCATGGAAAAGATACGGTGAAGGTCCCACAAAAATGGGAAGCGGGCATGGTATATTTACTGCCCCGGCAGAAGGAACTGCGGAAGATATTCGTTATACAAGATCGAAAGATAACTCAACACTTTATGCGATTTTACTCGGCTGGCAAAATACTCAGAAAGAAGTTGTATTGAACTCATTATCGGTCGACAGAATTGATTTTACAAATCTGAAATCCGTTGAATTAATAAATGGTGAAGCCGGAAAATATCTCCCGTTAAGTTTTAAACAAGATTCAAAGGGATTAACAGTTAGCTTGCCCGAACGTACTTTCGAAGAAATGGCATACGTTTTAAAGCTTAACTTTGCCGGTAAAATTCCTCCGTTTAATAACTACACAGATCTTAACTGTACTCCTGGTTATCATCTTGTACCGGGAGATAATTCGGGTAATTTAGTGCTTGGGTCGGATTTAGTGCTGACTGATGAAAGAAAAAACACTTCAAATCAATGGAAGCTGGAATCTTTCGGTAAAGGATTTTATAAAATTCAAAATCGTAAAAATAATGAAAAGGTAATCGCGCTTAATACTTCTAATGATGGTTTGGAATTATCAGATTATAACGGTGACGACAATCAACACTGGAAAATTAATGATGCATATAATGATTTATACACAATTTTGAACAAACAATTTCCTAATATTATTTTATCCGTAAACTCAAATCCGGTTGAAGGAAGCAAAGCCGGATTGCTCAATTCTGCAAATGGTTCATCTTTTGTATGGAAACTTATTGAAGTATGCGAGATTAAACAAGAAGCTTTCAAACCTCATATCATACCGGGAATTATTGAAGCGGAGGATTATGATATCGGATGTCCTGATGATGCATATCTTGATTCAGACGAGGTAAATCAGGGCGGGAAATATCGTCCAATTGAAGGTGTGGATATTGACACCTGCTCTGAGGGTGGATATACGTTAGGCTGGATAAATGCCGGGGAGTGGGTCAAATATACGGTCAATGTGAGCAAGGATGCAACATACAAGATCTCATTTCATACAGCAACTATTTCCGATAAGGCTGAGATGCATATCGAATGTGACGGTGAAAACAAAACAGGAATAATTTCTGTCCCAAATACAGCAGGATTTCAAAATTGGACTGAAATAGAAAAAACGATTGGACTTAAAGCCGGTAAACAAATTTTGAAAATTGTTTTTGACGGCGGTCCGTTTAATCTTGATAAAATAGTTTTTGAAGAATTGAAATGAATATTGTGAATGAAATGCATTTTGCATTCATAAACATATAGTAAAATGGGCTCGGGAATTTAAATGAATTAGCTCAGTTATTATTGATAAACAACTGGAAAATAATTACTTCGGATATAATTAGTAGTTCAGGTACATTTGCCGGAACTGCTGAAGTTAGTTTGATCAATGTTGAATCGTTCGATGAACCGTTTTTCTATGACATAAAGAACACTATGAGCCTGTAATTAAGGAGATTAAAGTTGACGGGAATAAGTTTACATGCTCTTTTCCGGCTCATTCTTTTACACAGATTAAAGTCGGGATTAAAAGAAATAATTAAGATTTGAATTGAAGAATAGAAGTGATCCGATAGAGCGGTTATAGTATATATGCAGTTAGAGAATCCGGTATTCTGCAGAAAGGACGACGTTAACAGTAGTAATATGCAGATATTCGTCGTCTCAACAAACTAAGTTTTTAGGATACTTTAATGGAAAATTTATTCCTGTTTTTAGAATTGATTGCTGTCCCTATAGGATTATGTTTTCTGTATATTCAAATATTCAGCAGAAAATATTGCCTTATTTTTCTCTCTATAACTTTGTCGATCTCATCGCTCTCAGCCCAGCAAGTAATTCAGGAAGGTAAGACTTTATATCTTTCAAACACACTAGTGGTAAAAATGAAAAGCGGTACCACACCGGCACTGCTAAACAATATTTTGGCAAATTATTCCATAAATAGTGCAAAGGAAATATATCCATCAAATGACAAATTAAATAAATTTAGAAATACAGAAATTTTAACCGGCATTTATCTTATTAAATATAATTCAACGGAAGATCCGGCTGGATTTGCATCGAAAGTGGCAAAACTACCCGGGGTATTATGGGCTGAGCCTAAATATGTTCGGCGGATATGTTATTTTCCTTCTGATTCACTATTCCAGAATGGCAAGCAGGAATATCTCGCACAAATAGGTGCGATGAATGCCTGGGATAAAACTACTGGGAATAAGAAAGTAATAATTGCTGTTATAGATACTGGTGTCGATTGGCTACATCCGGATCTGGCTGCAAATATTTATATGGAAAATGGCTTTCTTATTCCGGGCTCAGATCTTGGAGGGCTAAACGGAATACCGGACGACGATCCACTGGAAGATGCAGACTCTAGTAATCATTATCACGGTACTCTTGTTGCGGGAATCGCAAGTGCGGTAACTGATAACAAAATCGGGGTTGCATCCATTGGTTTTAATTGCTCTATCCTACCGGTAAAAGTAACGAAGGATAATTCCCGGATAAACGGCGTGCCAAACATTCTGTATGGATTCGAAGGTATTAAATGGGCTGTTGATCATGGTGCGAAAATAATTAATTGTAGCTGGGGAGGATATCCTTATTCTTCTTATGAACAATCTGTAATTGACTATGCAGTCGCTAATGATGCGGTTGTAGTTGCCTCTTACGGTAATGATTCATCGAATACCTGTTTTTATCCTGCCGCTTATAAGGGTGTTTTATCAGTAGGCTGGGCAAATACAGGTATTGGGGTCAAAACTATAAATCCGGCGGCAAATTATGGTGAAAGAATAAAAGTGTTTGCACCGGGCACGGCAATTTTCTCAACCTGGCAGCGTCCTTCAGAATCATCAGAAGGAATTTATAATGAAGGCAGCGGGTCGTCTTTATCGGCACCTCTTGTGAGTGGACTTGCCGGTCTGGTGTGGTCAAAATTTCCTTTTTTTACTTCAAGGCAGGTTTTAGAACGTATAAGAGTAACTTCTGATTTTATCGATGATTATCGTGAAAGCTCGCTCAGGAATTTGCTTGGACATGGTCTGATTAATGCATCCCGTGCGGTTGATGAAAACATAAAAGCTATATCGGTCCGTGCAGATAGTATACATTTTGTTGGCAGTGGAAACCAGGAAGGAATTTTTGGACCAGGTGAGGAAATTACCGTTGAAGTTGATTTTACAAATTACCTTTCAGCTGTTAATAACGTCGTAGTTACATTAATCTCAACAGACAAATATATAACAATTAAGAACAGCACATTCAATACCGGGCAAATGGGTGCTCTCACAACTATATCGAATGAGTCGAATGAATTTAAATTCAGAATCGCTCAAAACGCACCGGATAATCACACGGTACATTTATTGCTGGAATATTCCGATGGAGAAGGTTATTACGATTTTCAATGGACAACTATGAAAGTTACGAATACCTTCTACACGCTTTCGAATAATAATTATACATTAACCGTGACAAGCAAAGGCACATTAGGCTTTAGTGATTTCCCTTATAATCTTGTTGGCGAAGGCTTTAAATACGCGAGCAGCGAGAATTTGCTTTTCGAGGGAGCATTTATGTACGGAACAAGCTCAACCCGGGTTATGAATGCAGCTCGTATTCTTTATCAGCAAAAAAATGATTTTAAGTTCATCGCTCCTATAAAAACATGGTCGGATGAAGATACATATATCGGGATCACCTATTTCTCCGATGCTGGTGCCGGGAAAAATGCTTTAGGCATAGAAACAACTCAAACATCCGTAAGTTATTCGCAGGGTTCAGAAAGCAAATATATCCTGCTAATAAGTAGCCTAAATAATATTACCTCTAATGATATCAAACAGCTGTATGCCGGATATTTTATTGACTGGAACATTCCCGATAGTAACAGCCAGCAGGATACTACTTACTTCGACAATGTTTATAAAACAGCTATCGCCTGCGATATAAACGATACTTCCGCACCTTATACTGCGATGGCATTAATATCAGCGGAAAACGATTTTGGTTTTTACGCAATTGATAATAATTCAACATCCGGACCTGTCCAAATAGGTGATTCTGATGGATTTACTGATGCCGAAAAATGGTACGCATTGTCAAACGGTGTAAAACAGTCATCAGCAGGTATTGGCGATATTTCGTATGTTATCTCCGGAGGTCCTTACGATATCCCTGCCGGTCAAGACGTAGTAGTTAAATTTGCAATGGCAGCCGGTTCAACACTCCAGGAAGTACATGACGCAATTAAGTCATGCAGGCAGAGATTTGGCATCGAACCGGTAGAAACAAAGCCTCTTGTTTTCCGGCTTTTTCAGAATTATCCTAATCCCTTTAACACGGAGACAACAATAAAATATTATATTGCTAAAACATCGGCAGTAACCCTGAAAATTTATGATATACTGGGAAGAGAAGTAAGAACATTGGTAAAGGAAAACAAAGCGCCAGGCGAATATACTGCAAAACTTATTGGTGCAAGATTAAGCAGCGGAGTTTATTACTATACATTGCAGGCAGGCAATTTTATACAGGCGAGAAAATTAGTCTTGCTTAAGTGAAAGTAATTATAGAAGACAATATGACATAATAAAGAAAATAAATTGAGTTTTACGAGAAAACTATTTCGGGTAAAATAATCACTTTATGAATTTATGATCTGAACAAATTTCCGGAGAATTTATTCACCGGACACCGGGTTTAACTGACGGTTAACAGCGTCTGAAATTTAATAGAATAAATTTAAAATTTGAAAAATATTTAAAACATAGATAAATAAAAATAAGGGTGAAGTAATGAGAACCATGAATCCAGGAAATAATGAATTGAAAGGATCGCATCAGAATTTAATCAGGCGTTCATTCAAATCCTTAAAACTAACGCCAGCTGCTTCAATGTTGGCAGTATTATTTCTATTAGTTAACAGTTCTGTTTTTAGTCAATTGTTAAAGTTGAATGATCAGGAATATTTCGAAACGGCTGGCGTTAATGTATTGGTCTTCAGCAACCAGTATAATGGTTTCTTCTTTGACGAAAAAACTGCAGGTATTGAAATAATTCACCATGGTGTAAGAACAGCCACAGGTGGAGCTGTGCGGCTGCAGAATACTCCTGAACAATGGGACTTAGTTCCGTCCGTTGTAGAACGGAAAGCAGATAAGAAAAATAACAGCATTGATGTGGTTTTGCGTTACGAGGAATTTGATTTTAATTCGAGGATCAATGTTACTTCAGAAGATAATGCTGTAGTAATAAGTGTTTTCCTGGATAAACCACTTCCTGCAAAACTGGAAGGCAATGCCGGATTTAACCTGGAATTTCTGCCTTCGGCTTATTTTGAGAAACTATATATGATTGATAATATTCCTGCTAATTTCCCCAGGTATCCGTCTGGCACCACGAAAGTTGAAGCGATAAGTAACAAAATAATTCAGTTTGCAGGACATAGCACATTTGACGACAGGGGACGAGGGGAATTTATTGTGCCTCAACCTCTTGCAACCGGCAAAACGATTTTATTAGCTCCTGAAGATCCGGAATGCTTTGTTAAAATAAAAAGTATGGATGCAGATCTGATGTTATTCGACGGTCGTAACCTCGCACAGAACGGGTGGTTTATACTACGCAGTTTAATTCCTGCAAAAAAGACCGGGAAAGTGTTGAGCTGGTCTATTGCACCGAATGCTATACCGAACTGGATCAGAACGCCTAATATTGGATTTTCGCAGGTCGGCTATACCCCGGATCAGGAAAAAATTGCGATTATAGAGTTAGATCAGAATGATACTCATTTAGCAACAGCATCCCTTTTTCAGATACAGCAGAATGGCGAGCAGATTGAAAAATTCAGAGGCGAAGTAAATGTTTGGGGGAAATACCTTCGTTATAATTATGCAAAGTTCGATTTCAGTACAGTAAAAGAAACAGGTATTTATTATATACAATACGGTAATCAGAAAACCAACAGTTTCAAAATAAGCAATGATGTATACGATGATGTTTGGTCTCCGACCCTGGATGTTTGGTTTCCAGTACAAATGGATCACATGAAAGTAAACGAGGCATACAGGACATGGCATGGCGCTCCGTACCTCGATGATTGCCTTCAGGCTCCTCTTAATGCACAGCATTTCGACGGATACAGAATGGGTGATACAACTGATACTAAATACAAACCGTTGGAACGAATCCCCAACATGGCTGTCGGCGGCTGGTTCGATGCTGGTGATTTTGACATTCAAACCGGCTCGCATAATGGAGTGGTATCAAGTTTTGTGGATATCTGGGAAGAGTTTAAAGTTGTTAGGGATCAAACGTATATTGATCAGAAAACCCGTTATGTAGATATTCATCGCCCGGATGGAACACCGGATATATTACAGCAGCTTGAACATGGTACTTTAAACTTAGTTGCTCAATGCGAAAACATCGGACACCCTGTCAGAGGAATTGTTGTACCTGAACTGCATCAATATCATCATCTCGGTGACGCGGTAACCGGAACTGATAATCTGCCTTACAATTCAAACTTAAAACCATATGAAACCGACGGTAAATCAAGTGGAACCCCTGATGACCGCTGGGCGTTTACAACCCGTTCGCCGTTTCTGGATTATCAGACAGCCGCATCCCTGGCTCAGGCGAGCAGAGCGCTGAAGGGCTACAATGATGATCTGGCTGAAAGAAGTCTGGTAAATGCAATTAGATTATTAGAGGAAGCTGATGAGTCGATGAAAAAACCAACTGATAGCGAAAATCCTTTTATGAGAAGGTGGTTCAGGGGTGTTGATGTAAATGCTGCTCTTCAGCTTTATATCACAACAAGGGAGAAGAAATATGCCGACAGGTTCCTGGACAGGATCTGGGCATTGCTCGAGGAACCATTGGAAGGATTGGAATTCGGACAAATATTCTTCGCAAGCAGAAGACTAAATCCTGCATTAAAAGCCGTTCCATATATGGATGATAGATACAAAGAAAAACTGAGAGATCATGTTGCTAAGTTTAAAGAAACAGTAGACGAAATGGATAAGGAAAATCCTTATGGAGTGCCTATTGCCTCAGGTGGCTGGGGTGGCAGCGGAAGTGTTGTGAATTCAGCTATCACAAACTATTACGCGTATAAAGCTTATCCCGAAATAATGAGTAAGGAAGATGTTATAAGAGGTATTAATTATATTTTCGGCTGTCATCCGTATTCCAATATTTCCTTTGTAAATGCTGTCGGGACGCGTTCTAAAAAAGTTGCTTATGGTACTAACCGGGCGGATTTCACAACGATTGCAGGCGGTATTGTACCCGGTGTAATGCTTTTGAAACCTGACTTTCTTGAAAATAAAGATGATTGGCCGTTTCTTTGGGGTGAAAATGAAGTTACAATAACAGGCAGTGCGGAATTTATTTACCTTGCAAACGCTGTTTATGATTTACTGAACCAAAGGTGATTTTGTTTTTATAGTATAAAATAAATTGATTCTATTTTATTTTGGAAAATATATGGAGAAATTAATATGGGCTTTCCACTTTTTATTTCTTTCACACTTACAAATGCATGCAATCTACGCTGCAGTATGTGCGGTCAATGGAGCGATTCGGGTTATGTTAGAAATAAGATTGTTGATGTTAATCCGGGATTAAATGTGGATGACTGGAAAAGTCTTGTTGATGAAATATCAGGTCATAAAATAAGATTTATTTTAATAAGAGGGGGAGAACCGTTTCTTTATCCGGGTATAATGGATCTGTTAGAATATATAAACGGCAAAGGCATATTTATGTCAATTGATACGAACGGGACGGTTATTAATAAGTATGCTGCCGGTCTTGTAAAATTGGGGAATATGCACATTACTTTCTCAGTTGACGGACCGGAACATATTCACGATGAAGTACGGGGTATGCAAGGAAGTTTTAATAAAATAAAAGAGAACATTGCTTTATTCAATAAACTTGAGAATGAAAGCAGCAAAAAAATAAGCAAGAGCATTTGTTTTACAATAAGTAAATATTCGTATAAAGGATTAGGGGAAATGCCCGCAGTTGCAAGAGATATGGGAATAACATCCATCAGTATAGTCCCGTCTTACTATTTCTCTGCTGAAACCGGTGAAAAATATGAGTCTGAGTTTAGAGATATTTTTAAATCGGATACTTATTCCTGGAGAGGATTTCATCAGAATGGATCGGGGATTGACTTTAATGTATTTGAAAAAGAATATGCAAAATATATTTCTGCACTTGACGGTATAGAGAACTACCCGTTTATGCCCTTCGGACTTGATCAGTATAAAATGTGGTTTGAAAGCACCGATACAGTGGTCGGATCTTCGGAATGCATGAATGTTGAAAAATTAATGGATATACAGCCTAACGGTGATGCCAATTTCTGTATCGATTTTCCTGACTACTCCATTGGTAATGTTAAAGAAATGTCCATTGAAGAAATCTGGAATGGCGAAAAAGCAAATTTTTTCAGAAAGTATAGAAGGGAAAAGCCGCTGGCTGTCTGTTACAGATGCGGTGCTAAATACTGTTCGGAGATAGAAGAATAATCCATTAAAAGATATTTTAACAGAAGTAAAGAAAGTACATTTTAAACCGCTTCGGACAACAAGAATTTTAGCCCTCAATTTACCGATTTGACGTATATTGGTTATTTAATTATTCAAAGTGGCTACTTTGTAAATCAATTCATAATTAAATTTATAAAAATGCTTCCTGCACTTGCAGATCGATCATTTCTGTAAAAAAAGTTTGTGTATAATTGAATTGGAGTGTTTTTAATGAAGTTGAGCAGGTTAATTCTTATTTATCTTATTTTATTTCTCTGTAAAGTATTCGCGCAACCGGTATCTTTAAAGACATTTATGAATCCTGTAATACCCGGCGATCACCCGGATCCGACATTAACCAGAATCGGCAATCATTTTTATACTTCCGGTTCATCGTTTAATCCAACACCAAAGATATATCATTCAACCGACCTTGTACATTGGGAGGTTATTTCACAACCGGTATCACCTGATTGGTCTCAATATGGGGATGAACCCGGAGGTGGTATTTGGGGCGGACATACAGTTTTTTATGACGGTAAATACTGGCACTACTTCGGAAGAGGCGGTGGCAGTATGTATTTCGTTACAGCAAATCAACCCGAAGGTCCCTGGAGTGAACCGACCACTGTACTGGTACCGGCAGGTCTGTGGAGTTTAGGTGTGGACAATTCAATTTTTATTGATGAGGATACCGGGAAATGGTATTTGCTAACAAAAGCAGGTCCTCAAAATAATCATATTGTTGAGTTGGGAAATGATGGTCAGCCAACGGGTAAAATTCTGGATTTAACATGGCTCAATCCGGATGCAGACGGAAATCCTTACGGCTGGGCTGAAGGTCCGGTAATGTGGAAGCATAACGGTTACTATTACTATAGCTTTGCACAACACCTGGTCGGGGATCAGTACGTAATGCGAAGCGATACTTTAACGGATGACGAATCTGCATGGACCATTTACAACGGTAGTATATTTACCGGTTCCCGAGCCACATTTAACAGACCCAATCATATTTCACCTGCAGTATTATTGGATGACGGTACGAGCTGGGTTATAGCACATAGTTATCACAGCAGCAGCAGCTGGTACGCGCATGGAAGGCAGGGCTTACTCTGCCAGGTAACTTACAATGACCAGGGATTCCCCGTTATACAATATCCGCCCGACGATGCCTTACAAGCACCCGATCTTCCTAGCAGCGGAATCCCATGGATGGTTCCGAAATCGGATATGTTCGATGAAACAACACTTAAACCGGAATGGTCGTTCCTTGGTTATACTGCTCAGGGTACTTATTCGCTGGATGTGCAGGAGGGTTGGTTGTATCTGGAACCTTACGGCGGAAGCAATACTGTAATACAGAACGACGGCGAACATAGCTATTCACTGATAACAAGAGTGGAATTCGAACCTGCATCAACTTCGGATGAAGCTGGTTTATGGATAATAAACGGACCGGAAACTCTTAGTGCAAAAGTTTATAGTACAAAAAACAGCGACGGTGAGAAAGCACTTGCGTTCAGTTTTGATAAAACATTGTTCTCCGTGGTAAATAAAATCGGTTCCATCGTCTGGCTTAAATTAGTCCGTGCCGAACACATGATCTCAGGATATTACAGTTCCGATGGAATTGCATGGACTCAGATTGGTGAAGCCATAAACGCTTCATCGATGGATGTGCAGCAAACTGACTTTAATAATTTCACAGGCAACCAGCAGGGACTCTATGTAAAAGGCAACTATGCTTTCTTTGATCTTTACATATATCGTGATGCGTACTCACAGATAATTGCTGCGCATCCTGCAAATCAGTATGGGACTGATGTAACAACCAACAGGTATCCCCCTAATTCACTGGATCTGATTGAAAACAATGACTGGGCAATGTACGCAGGTGTTGAATTCGGGGGAAACACTGGTTACAACAAAACACCTGACTCACTAGAAATTTCCGCAGCCTGCACTTCATCCGGTGGCATTGTTGAAATCTGGATTGATTCTCTTGATACCGGAGAAAAAATTGCCGAATGCAATATAGAAAACACCGGCAGCTCATCGGATTTTCAGATATTTAAAGCACCTGTAGAAAATGTCAGCGGAAGTCATGATGTATATTTAAGATTTACAGGAGATGGTACATCAAGACTTTTCAGAATTAATTGGTTCAGGTTCAAAAGCAATTTAGAGGCACCAAACGCGGTGGATAATAATGCCAATAGTCCTGGAGTGAATGATTTTCATCTGAATCAGAATTTTCCTAATCCATTCAATCCTGCGACAAATATTAGTTATTACATTCCGCGGAGCAGCAGTATAACCTTAAAAATCTATAATCTGCTGGGGCAGGAAATTATGACCTTGTTCGAAGGTATTCGAAATCAGGGTAATTATACTGAAACTATCGATGCCGGAAATTTGTCGAATGGTGTCTACATCTATACTCTGACTTCCGAAAATTTTGCTGAGTCAAAAAAGCTCATGATTTTAAAATAATTGAAAACAGTACTGGAGTGAAGCAGATTTTATTTTTGGCTTGTAAATATCATTTGAAAATTTTTATGTTTAATAAAATTAAAAAGCAGCAGGATTATTAAAGTTTTAGTAAGACAAAAAAAGTAAAGAGAAATTAAACAGAAAGAATATTCCGGTACTGAAAGCCCGGTTAAATTATTACAGCATCGTGAAAATTTCACCGGGCAGAATGCAATTCGGATTTATATGAGGATGTTTGAAATGAGAGGATCTATCAGAACAACTATATGCTTCTTCATATTTGCATTCAGTGTATATTGCCAATCGGTATCTTTTCAAACATATATGAATCCGATAATACCCGGCGATCATCCGGATCCAACGTTGACCAAAATCGGAATTCATTTTTATACTTCAGGTTCATCGTTTAACATTACTCCCAGAATTTATCACTCAACAGATCTTGTACACTGGGAAGTTATATCGCAGCCTGTACCTGCATCATGGAATTTGTACGGCGATCAGCCTGCAGGAGGTGTTTGGGGTGGTCACATGGTATATTACAATGGATCATACTGGCATTTTTTTGCACGTGCAGGCACAATGTACTTTGTTAAAGCTGATGATCCTGAAGGTCCATGGAGTTCACCGGTTCGGATTAATGTAGTATCAGGAATTTCCGGCTATGGTCAGGACAACTCTATATTTATAGATGATGATAACAGATGGTACTTGCTGGCTAAGAACGGGCAGTCGGGCAACTGGATTGTAGAATTGAATGATAATGGACAGCCAACAGGTGTTGTACATGATCTGACTTGGATAAATCCTGGTCCGGCTTATCCTTACAGCTGGGCTGAGGGTCCGGTAATGTGGAAACGGGACGGATACTATTACTACTGCTTTGCTAGAAATGTTGCCGGCGGGCAGCATATAATGAGAAGCGAAGAGCTTACAGGCGATCAAGCCTATTGGTGGGCAATTACAGATTTTTATGAAACAGTGGACAATCCGAATGAAATCTTATTTAAAGGTCCCAACCATTGTTCCCCTGCAGTTACGCTTGATGACGGTACGAGCTGGGTTTTAAGTCAGGCTTATTCTAGCGGCACATTGGAATGGCATGGACAGGGGCGGCAGGGAATACTGAATCAGGTTCGATATGATCCAGGCGGAAATGCTGTTGCCGACTATACTTCAAACGACGCAGTTACAGCACCAGACCTGCCCAGCAGCGGTATTCCATGGATGGTGCCTCACTCCGATTTTTTTGATAGTGATGTATTAAATCCTGAGTGGTCTTTCTCGGGATATACACCCGACAATTCGCACTCGATCACTGAGCGTCCCGGCTGGTTTAAATTATCACCCAGAGGAAAAGCGAATACTATTGTTAAGAATGACGGAGAATACAATTATTCATTAATTACGCGCATAGATTTTGATCCGTCCTCCACAGAAGATGAGGCAGGTTTCTGGTTGTTCAACGGACTGGAAACTATTTATGCAAAACTTAACAGTACACTAAACAGTTCGGGTAATAAAGTTATTAGTTTCAGTTTTACCGGAGGTACATACTACGAAACGGAAAATACTGTCGGTAATATTGTATGGCTTAAACTTATCCGTGCCAGCCATCTGCTTACCGGACATTTTAGTGAAGATGGAGAAAACTGGACACAGGTCGGCGAAGCTATTAATGTTTCGGCTATGGATAAAAATCAACCTAATTATAACGGCTGGATAGGTACACAGCAGGGATTGTATGTAAAAGGAAAAACCGCTTATTTCGACTTCTATATTTATCGTGATGCTTATACTCCTATAAAGGCGCATCATCCTGCTAACCAGTTAGGTACTTTGAGAGTTCTTAATGGGAAAGCACCGGATTATCTGGAGAATATTGACAACAATGACTGGGCAATGTATGCCGGAGTGGAATTTTCAGGAAAAGATTTTTACAAGAAACCTGTATCTATTGAAATATCGGCTGCCAGTGCGGGTTCAGGCGGAGTTGTTGAAGTATGGCTCGATTCAATTGAAACGGGCAATATGATTGCTGAATGTACAATTGAAAACACAGGAGGGTGGAATAATTTCCAGACATTTACTGCCGATGTTGATTCGGTTTCCGGGAATCATGATGTCTATTTAAGATTCACAGGCTCCGGGGAACTTTTCATTATAGATTGGTTTAAATTTATCGGAGAAAACTATATCCCGACTTCGGTCAAGACAGAAGATAGAACAAGTATTATCGGCAAATATAATCTGGAACAAAACTATCCGAATCCTTTCAATCCCGTAACAACCATTAGTTACACAATTCCTGAAAAAAGTTATCATTCGTTGAAAGTTTTTAATGTTACCGGAGAAGAAATAAAAACACTTTTCGTTGGCTTTCGCGATGCAGGAAGCTATACCGAAACTTTTGACGCTGAAGAATTATCCAGCGGCGTTTATTTTTATCAGTTGAAAACAGAAGGAATTGTGTATACTAAGAAACTTGTGCTGTTAAAATAATGTGTTTGGGGAAAAATTTTTTTATTAAAAATTTTCGTTGTATAAGATCTTTAAAAAATAATCAATTCATATTAAAGGAGGAAAAAATGAAGAATAAATTTCTACTCTTACGAAGGCATCTATTCTATTTATTAGCATTAATTATTTCTATGGGATTAACGGATATAAATGCTCAGCTTGTAACAAATGGCAGTTTCGAAGAAACGGAACCCGATACTGTAGCCGGCGATCTTACAGGTATTGATGGATGGGTACTCCAGTTGATGGATGGAGCTGTTGCGGATTTTGAAATAACCGCTGATTCTGCTCAACACGGAAATAATTCACTGAAGGTGTTACCCACGACAATCGGCACAAATCAATGGTCGATACAGGCAGTTGCAGACAGCATCCCCGTAATACCGGGAGATACCTATACTTTAACTGTCTGGGCTAAAGCTGAAACAGCCGGCGCTCAGATTAATATTACTGCCGGAAATTACTCTTACAGCGAATACGGCGCCTTGCGTCCCGTTACTCTCACTACTGAATGGCAACAATTCACATTGGAATTTACAATTACAGATAACCAGACAGTTATAAGAGCACCAATTCATTTCAACTACGCAGTAAACAGCAATAATCCGGTCTATATAGATAATCTCGTGATTAAAAATGCAGCCGCAGCCGAGGAAGCCATGAAGCCAGTAATTGTTGAGGCAGAATCAGGCGTAGTCGGAAGCGATTATAGTGTTCTGCAGGAGGACAGTACAAACTATGTAGCTATACAAACTAACTCAACAGCTTATAATCCTGGAAGCAGTGCCCGGGTTATTTCCTTTGAAGTTACATTCGCCGATACTGGTTCCTATGATCTTTTCGTTCGGCTGCGTGTCGGATCGGGTACGTTTGATGACGACAGCTTCTTCTACGGAAATGGTTTCGGGGAGAAGGAAACCGCAGTTGACAGTCATTGGGTTTCTATTAACGGTCTTGCTGCTGCAGGTTTTTCTGAGCCAAACGAGGTTGTACGTGATGCCGGTGGGCTCGGATCCGGAGTGTGGAAATGGGTAAATCTTTCCAGGAATGTATATCAGGGTGATCTGGAAGCACTTGTCACTTTTAAGATTGAAGATCAGGATAATTTAACAAAGACGTTTCAGATAGGCGCGCGTGAAGACGGTTTGGAAATAGACAAGATTGCATTCGGAAAATCGTATTTATATTACACGGTTGGCAATCTTGATAACGGTCAGGCAGGTTCAGAAGAAGCTGGCGGCAATGAGGTCTGGGAAGGTCCTCCTTTGGCATCGAAGCAGCCGAAATTTGTGGGTAATATATACAGTACTCCGCAAGTCACAAATTTTGAGGCGTACTGGAACCAGGTTACTCCTGAAAATGCGGGTAAGTGGGGCAGTGTTGAAGGCACCAGAGATAATATGAGTTGGAACGAACTTGATAATGCATACGAACTTGCGAAGGATAATGATTTTCCGTTCCATTTTCATGTGCTGGTATGGGGCGCTCAGCAGCCTTCATGGATAAGCAATTTACAGCCAGATGAACAGCTCGAGGAAATAAGAGAATGGTTCGAAGCAGTAGCTCAGAGATATCCTGAAATTGATTTCCTCGAAGTAGTGAATGAGCCCTTACCGGGTCATAATCCGCCCGACGGTACAAGTGGCAGGGCAAATTATAAAGAAGCTCTGGGCGGAGATGGTACTACAGGCTGGGATTGGGTGATAAATGCCTTTAAAATGGCTCGCGAAATATTCCCTGCTGAAACTAAATTAATGATTAATGATTTTAATATTATCAGCAGTTCAACCAGTACGTCCAATTATCTTAAAATCATAAGACTTCTGAAAGCTGAAGGATTAATCGACATAATAGGTGTACAGGGTCATGCTTTCAGCACTACGGCACCTGTTGTTACGATGAAGCGTAATCTTGATTCTCTTGCCACAGTAGGGATTCCTATTCAGGTTACCGAACTGGATATCGACGGACCTTCGGATGCCGTGCAGTTGCAGAGTTATCAAAGGATTTTTCCTGTACTCTACGAACATCCTAAAGTTGAAGGTATAACACTGTGGGGATGGAGAAGAGGTCTGTGGCGGGACACTCAGGGTGCGTATATCGTTAACCAGGATGGTTCGGAGCGACCTGCACTCGAATGGCTGAGAGGCTACCTGGATACATTACAGGTTGATCCGGTTTCCGTCGAGAGAATTGCAGGAACACCTGATGAATATCAACTCGGGGATAATTATCCGAATCCGTTTAATCCTGCTACGCAGATTAATTATTCAATTCCTGCTAACGGATATATCAAACTCAAGGTTTATAATCTGCTCGGTGAAGCAGTAGCAACTTTGTTCGAAGGTTACCAGACAGCAGGAAATTATACAGCAACATTTAATGCTGAAGGATTATCAAGTGGAATTTATCTATACAGATTAGAGTCTCGGGATTTTGTAGCAACCAAGAAACTTGTACTACTGAAATAAATTATTTCAGTTTGATGAAGATATAATTACTGCCAACCGATGTATAATTTCTGCAATAGTACGGTAGTAAAAGTATAACTAAATACACACAAAATATTATCAGACTTGTTGTTACAGGGCAAGTCTGATAATATTCATTATTTGAACGAGAAACGATTGAATATGAATTTGAATACATGCAGTAGTGTCTTTTAAAATTATGGTTAGAAACAAAAAAAATGCAAGAAGACATTACAAAAATTTACATAATTCAGTTAAAGTTCCTCTTGTAATTATTGCTGTATCATTTGCTGTTTGTTTTATAACCATATCCTGTAATTTTTTATCGGGAACAGCCGGCGATAACCCGAAATGGGTCGGGACATGGAGTACTGCTCAGCAATTGGTAGAACCGCACAATAATCCTCCAAGCCCCGGATTAAGCAATAATACTATCAGACAAATTGTTCGGGTTTCCATGGGTGGAAAAATTTTGAGGATTAAATTCTCAAATGAATTCAGTACAAGCCCCGTAACGTTAAAATCTGTTCATACTGCGGTCTCGGAAGGAAACGGAAAAATAGATTCTTCTACCGACAAAGAATTGTTCTTTAACGGGACATCTGAGATTAGGATTGAACCCGGCACAACCGTTGTCTCAGATTCATGTAAATTTAATCTGAAGCCTCTTTCAGATTTAGCGATCACTATTTACTTCGGTGATACATCACCCGATGTTACGGGTCATCCCGGTTCGAGGACAACATCGTATATTCTTCCGGGTAACAAGGTCTCGCAAACTGATTTTTCTGCAGCAATCAGTACAGATCACTGGTATGTAATTAACACAATCGATGTGAAAGCACCGGGTTCTGCCGGCTCGTTGGTTATACTCGGAAATTCGATTACGGATGGTCGCGGTTCGGGTACGAATAAGCAAAACCGATGGACGGATGAACTTGCCCGCAGACTTCAGGCAAATACGAATACTCAGCAGATATCGGTCCTTAATTCGGGGATAGGCGGTAATTGTGTATTGGGTAATTGCTTAGGTCCCTCTGCCCTGAGCAGGTTTAACAGAGATGTATCAGAGCAGAATGGAGTCAGGTGGCTGATTATTTTTGAAGGAATTAATGATATCGGTAACGCCGGGCAAAGGGGAGTGGGAAATAAGTTAATTGATGCTTTCAGTCAGATGATACGAAGTGCGCATTCAAAAGGTATTATTGTGTTCGGGGCTACACTGCTTCCTATGAAAGGATCGTCATACTTCTCTGTGTCTAATGAGGCTGAGAGAATGATTGTAAATAATTGGATCCGAAACAGCGGCGAGTTCGATGATGTAATTGATCTTGATAAGGCTCTGCGCAGTCCGGCGGATACTCTGAGTATGCGTCCCGAGGCTGATACGGGGGATCACCTGCATCCTAACGAATCCGGTCACCGGATGATTGCGGAAGCGGTTGACCTCGGTTTGTTTATTGGTAAAGATTCACTGGATTATACTACTTCTCCGTGAATAACTTTAGTTTTAATATGACATAAAAAATCATTATGATTAAATTTTAGTAATATTTAAAGGCTGATTATGAATACGAAATATTTTCAGGGTAACCGAATGCAAAAAATAATAATTACAATTTCTTTCCTGCTGCAGTTTTCAATTTTTACTTTAGGTCAGAATCCGGCAATAATAAATTTGGATAGCACGCATCAGGTAATACGGGGATTCGGAGCTGCTAATATACTTCCCTGGCGTCCCGATATGACTCAGGATGAAATCAATACGGCTTTTGGAACCAATGAAGGTCAGCTTGGTTTTTCAATCCTTCGTCTCAGGCTTCCTTCATCGGTTAATGAATTTGCAATGAATGTCCCTACAGCACAGGCAGCGCATGAAATGGGTGTAACATTAATAGCCTCACCATGGTCTCCACCGGCATCAATGAAGACCAATAACAACACGGTTGGAGGTGAATTAAAAGAGAACAGTTATTCAGATTATGCGGCTCATTTAAAAAGTTTTGCCGATTATATGAATGATAACAATGCACCAATTTATGCGATATCGGTTCAGAACGAACCTGATGTTACGGTAACCTATGAGTCTTGTGACTGGAATGCGGATCAGATGCTTAAATTCGTTAAGGAAAATGCTCCCGCAATCGGTACCAAAGTTATTGCCCCGGAGTCTTTTCAGTTTCGCAGAAATCTTTCCGATCCTCTTCTTAACGACTCTATTGCATGTGCAAATTTTGATATTCTTGGAGGGCATATTTACGGCGGCGGACTTTCGTCGTATCCTCTAGCTGAAAGCAAAGGTAAAGAAATATGGATGACGGAGCACCTGATACTGGAAACAGATTGGGAGAGCAGTCTTTCCACGGGAAAAGATATGAATGATTGCATGACTGCCGGAATGAGTGCGTACATATGGTGGTACATTGTAAGATTTTACGGACCAATCTATGATGATGACTACCGCAGACCTGCCGGAACCGCGAAGGGACAGGTTTCAAAACGAGGTTTTGTTATGTCGAATTATTCCAGATTCATTCGACCGGGCTATTACAGAGTTGAAGCTGACTCATCACCACAGTCCGATGTATTTGTGACTGCATATAAAAGCGATTCTACAATTGTTATCGTGGCTTTGAATATGTCGTCGGAAGATAAAACACAAACTTTTCAGCTGCAGAATGGTAATGTATCTTATTTTACACCGTACATTACTTCAGAAACGAAAAACTGCACACAGGAAACAGAAATTGATGTATCTGGTAATAGTATTACTGCAGTTCTTGAACCGTTGAGCATCACAACGTTTGTATCCTCTGTTTATACTACATCTGTAAATACCGGATCTGCGAAGCCGGGTTCGTTCAAGCTGTATCAGAATTATCCGAATCCGTTTAATCCTGAAACTACAATAAGTTTCTATGTGTCCAATTCGTCTTATGTTACGCTTAAAGTATTTGATGTTGTAGGCAGAGAAATCGAGACTCTTGTCGACGGAATTAAATCGCCGGGATACTATAATATGAACTTTGATGCATTCAGATTATCGAGCGGTATTTATTTTTATCAATTAAGAGCTGGTAATTATATCGAAACAAAAAAATTAGTTCTTCAGAAATAAATTAATTCAGTATTTGTACAAATTGGATAATCTTATTATAACCTGAAATGCGGCAGATATAATCCGATGCTATGAAGTTGATAAATATAATGAATTGTTTAACTTAAGTTTACCAAGCACATTCATATTGTGAAAATAAAGATTTATTATTATTAGTATTATTGTTTTTTAATCATAACATTCATTCAGATTATGAATAAACTTATAATAACAATATTTATATGTCTTTACTGTTATTCACAGACATCTGCACAGTTTTCGCAGCAGGAAAGAGACAGTATTTATAATCTAAATTCCGTAGATCATCAGTTAATGATGATGAAATTAGGAATTAATGAATTACGACCCGGACCATCGGGCAATCCCGATGCCCCCAATGCTGCAAACTCTGATGAGTCGAAAGCAAAACAATATGAAAGTCTTCCTGACCCACTGATTTTTAATGATGGTAACCTGGTAAAGTCGGCTGAAGACTGGAGCAAACGCAGATTGGAAATTGTTGAAGATTTCGACAGAGAAGTTTACGGAAGGCTTCCTGAAAATATTCCATCGGTTACATGGAAAATTGATGAAGTCAAAGATACTTCGATCGGTATTTATCCGGTACACATAAAGTATCTAAAGGGACATGTCGACAATTCATCTTTCCCCCAAATTAATGTTAATATTGAAATGACATTAACCACTCCGAAAGATATATCAGAGCCGGTTCCCGTTATTCTTGAATTCGGATGGGTGCTGCCGAAAGGCTGGAAACTTCCCGAACCAGAAGGACCAACATGGCAGGAACAACTTTTAGCAAAAGGCTGGGGATATGCGGTGTTAATTCCAACAAGTTTTCAGGCTGATAATGGAGCCGGACTAAGAGAAGGTATAATCGGGCTCGTGAATAAAGGTCAGCCTAGAAAGCCCGATGACTGGGGAACTCTTCGGGCCTGGGCTTGGGGAGCCAGCAGAGCTATTGATTACTTTGAAACTGACGAAAATGTAGATGAAAAAAGAATTGGTGTCGAAGGGTTATCTCGTTACGGTAAAGCTGCAATAGTTGCAATGGCTTATGAGCCGCGGATCGCTGTTGGTCTTATCGGTTCCGCCGGCGCGGGTGGCACAAAAATATTACGGAGAATTTTCGGTGAACAGGTAGAGAACCTTGCCTCATCGTGGGAATACCACTGGTTTGCTCCTAATTTTATTAACTATGCCGGACCTTTAACGGTGAATGATTTACCCGTGGATGCACATCAGCTCGTTGCATTATGCGCACCGAGACCGTTGTTTATAAGTGCAGGCTCCCCGGATGTTGAGGGTAATTGGGTTGATGCAAAGGGAATGTTTCTTTCGGGAGTACATGCGTCGCCGGTTTTTGAGCTTTTGGGTAAAAGAGGACTTGAAATCTCGAAGTATCCCCATGAGGGAACTACATGGATCAGAGGTGATATAGCTTTTCGCCAGCATTCAGGTGGTCATACCGTTGGACCTAACTGGTCTTCATTTATAGAGTTTGCGGAAAAATATTTTAACAAATGATATGGGAAATTCCCAACCATTCTGAAAAATTTCAATTGGATATTAAAATTTTTATCAGCTGATAGGGAATTATATAAAACTATGAAAAATATACCATTATTAATTGTCCTGTTTTTTACTTCAGCCATAATCTATTCGCAGAATGTAGTGATCAACGAAATAATGTCTTCAAATACTGAAACCATTTCTGATGAAGATGGTGAATCTTCCGACTGGATTGAGTTATATAATACGGGATCAGGTTCGGTTGATCTTACTGGTTATTATCTGAGTGACGATTCCCTTAATATTATGAAATGGCAATTCGGTGATGCAGTTATTGAACCCAATAGTTACTTAATAGTGTTCGCTTCGGATAAAGATACTTTTATTGGTTACTGGCATACAAATTTTAAAATAAGTGCCGACGGCGAGTCAATAATTCTGAGCGATATAAATGGTGATGTTAAAGACAAAGTTGATATACCCCCTTTACCGGCAGATGTCTCTTTTGCAAGAATCATTGATGGTGACTTGTTATGGGTTTTGCAGGAACCAACACCGGGTTTTCAGAATTCAGGGGGGGAAATTCATGTTCTCACTGATACAGTCTCTGTTTCCTTGCCCGGAGGATTTTATAGTTCATCTTTAAATGTCGAATTGTCATCCGGTACTAACAATATTTATTATACCCTGGATGGCAGCGATCCGGATGAAAATTCATTGAAATATTCCGGAGCAATTCACCTAACTGAGACTACTGTATTGAAAGCTATCAGTATTGATCAAAATTATTTTGCTTCACCGGCAGTGCATCATACATATTTCATAAATGAAGATTCGAATCTCCCTGTAATTTCGCTGATATCCGACCCGTATAATTTGTTCGACTTTAACTACGGTATTTACGAAATGGGACCTGGTGCTTCCGCTGTTCCGCCTTATCACGGGGCAAATTTCTGGATGGATTGGGAACGTCCTGCTCATGTTCAGTTTTTTGATGAGGAGAAAAAGTTAGGATTCTCAAAAAACTGCGGCCTTGAAATCTATGGCGGCTATACGAGGTCGTTTCCACAGAAATCGTTCGCGGTTAAATTCAAGAATGATTATAATGCCACCGCACTTGAATATCCGCTGTTCCCAGGCTTTTATGTTAATACATTTAAATCTTTTGTTCTCCGGAATTCAGGAAACGATTTTCAGTTCACGCATATACGAGATGCAATGATGCAGTCGCTGATTGAGGATCTTGAAATAGATTATCTCGAATACCGTCCGGCTGCTGCATATATTAACGGTGAGTACTGGGGTATTTATAATATAAGGGAAAAAATCAGCGAGCATTACCTGGCGAACAGACACGGTGTTGATCCTGATAATATTGACTTGCTCGAAGGCAATATGGAGGTGATTCATGGTGACACTCTGCACTACGCGGCTTTGCTGGATTATATCTCGAACAACGATATGAGTACCGACGAAGCTTACGATTACGTCAATAGCAGAATCGATCTGGATAATTGTCTTTTGTATTGGGCTTCTCATACATATTATAATAGCCAGGACTGGCCCGCAAATAATTTGAAGTATTGGAGAGAGAGAAGTGAAAACGGTAAGTGGCGATGGATATTATTCGATCTGGATTTTGGTTTTAACTTGTATGAAACCACTGGTCAGTCTGAAGACCATGTGTATTATATTTTCTCAGGTGTTGAGACTCGTCCGGGATCAAATCCTCCCTGGTCGACCTTACTGCCAAGAAAGCTGGTTGAAAATCCAAGGTTAAAAGCTCAGTTCATAAATCTGATCGCAGATTTACTTAATACAAAATTTTCAAGTGACCGCGTAGTAAATGTTATTAATAATATGGCTGATAATCTGGGTAGTGAAGGTGTAAAGCACAGAGAACGGTGGAATATAAGTCAGTGGACATTCGACAGTCATATACAGAGGATGATCACATTCGCGAATGAACGTCCGTCTAATTTGCGTAATTTCGTTCGAAACTTCTTCGACTGCGGTACTAATAGCCAGATTAATCTGAATATTTCTGAAGGCGGAACCGTAAAATTAAACTCACTATGTATTGATCAGTCCGACTCTCCCTGGAGCGGATTATATTTTTACGGGAATCCCGTTTCACTTAAAGCTTTTCCGGAAAAAGGATTTAAATTTGACGGCTGGAGCGGATCAATAGATTCAAACACAGATTCAATAGAAGTTATAAATACCCGGACCGCTAATTTATATGCTTCTTTTTCTATAGACAGTGCTTCGGCTAATGATGTTGTAATAAATGAAATCAATTATAATTCGCCGGATGATTTTGATTCCGGGGATTGGATTGAATTGTACAACAGAAGCGGTAATTCAATCGATATAAGCGGCTGGTGTTTTTCGGATAGTGACAGTGCTCATAAATTTATTGTACCAACCGGGACTATATTAAATCCGGATAGCTATTTAGTTATAATAGAAAACGACAGTGCATTTAAAGTAAGTTTCCCGGATGTAAGCAACTTTATCGGGGAAACAGGTTTCGGGCTTAATGGCACAGGAGAATTTATAAAACTTGCGAATATAAATAATGAAATAGTTGACTCGTTGACATATGATGATGATTTGCCCTGGCCTCCAGATGCCGACGGTAAAGGTGCAACACTTGAATTAACAAATTCAGCAAGCGATAATTCCGTGGGTACATTCTGGAAGGATTCGAAGGATCATGGAACTCCGGGCAGAGTAAATTCCTATGCTACCGCTATAGGAGAAAATGTTATTGCTATTACTCCTTCCGGATTTTCATTGCATCAGAACTATCCTAATCCGTTTAATCCGGTTACCAGCATATCGTATTCTATTCCGACGTATAGTTCTGTTACTTTGAAAGTCTATGATATACTGGGAAGTGAATTATCGACGCTGGTGAATCAAAAACAAAAAGCAGGATATTATACCGTTCAGTTCGATGGAAATAAACTGGCGAGCGGAGTATATTTTTATCGATTACTGTCTGAAAATTACAGCGAAATAAAAAAAATGGTACTGCTCAGGTAAACATTATTCTCGGGAACGAAAACAATTTATTCTAGCATTTGGATTAAAGAATGTCGGCAATTGCTCTTTATAAATACCTGAGCATAATTCTGTATTAAAACAGGAGGATAATGAAAAAAATTTGTAAATTTTACATAAGTTTTGAACCGTTTTAATATCATAATAATCGTTTTAAGGATTTTGTTCTTTTTTATTGCTCCTCTGAATTTAAGAATTGAATCATTCCCGGTTTTGCAGTGAGCAAGAATAAGATTAATAATTTGCAAGTATTAAAATCATTTGTTTTTTTAATCTCCAAAAGAATTACTTGGGTAAACTCATGACATTCCTATCAAAATTTATTAGAAACGTTTTTATTCTTTCGGCTCTTTTGCACTTAATGGTGCTGGGTCAGGTCAAATTACCGAAATTGATAAGTGACGGCTTGGTACTGCAGCGCAATACAGAATTAAAAATATGGGGATGGGCGGCAGCTGGCGAAAAGATTGAAGTTCAGTTTATCGATTCGGTTTATTCTGCTATTGCTCAAAGTAATGGCAACTGGAGTATTATTCTTCCGGAGTTACATGCAGGCGGTCCTTATGACATGACTGTCAGCGCAAGTAATTCAATAAAAGTACGCGATATCTTAATAGGGGATGTTTGGATTTGTTCCGGACAATCGAATATGGAATTAAATATGCAGAGGGTTAGTCCGCTTTACGAAAAAGAAATCGCGTCTTCGGAGAATCAGTTTATCCGGTATTTCGAAGTACCCGACAAGTTCAACTTTGTTGCCCCTCAAAAAGACTTACCATCGGGAGAATGGCTGAAAGCTGATCCTGAAAATGTTTTAAAGTTTTCTGCCGTATCCTATTTTTTTGGGAAGGAACTGTACGATAGATATAAAGTTCCGGTTGGATTAGTAAATGCCGCATTAGGTGGTTCGCCTATAGCCAGTTGGATAAGCGAAGAAGGACTAAAGGAATTTCCTGAATTCTACGAAGAAGCACTTAAATTTAAAGACAGCACTTTAATTCAGAGAATAAGAAATGAGGATAACGCAAGAATCAGCGAATGGTATAACAGACAGAGTAAAAATGATGAAGGTTATTCAAATCCTGAAATGCCTTGGTACGATCCCGAATATGACGCCACCGGTTGGTCAGTTATGCAGGTCCCGGGCTATTGGGCAAATACAAGTCTCGGCTTTACAAATGGTGTTGTATGGTACAGAAAAGAAATTGAACTACCATTATCTTTAGCGGGTAAAAAAGCAAATCTAAATCTTGGCAGAATTATCGATGCCGATTCTGTATTTGTAAACGGTGTTTTTGTCGGTACAACTTCTTATCAATATCCTCCGAGAAGATATGAGATACCTGAAGATGTGCTTAAAGAAGGGAAAAACGTTTTAGTAGTCAGAGTTATAAGCAACTGGGGCAGAGGCGGTTTTGAGGTTGATAAACCTTATGAACTGGTAATCGGAAAAGAGCGAATAGATTTAAAAGGTGAATGGAAGTATAAACTTGGTGTGAAAATGGAACCCTTAAAGGGGGAGACTTTTATACGATGGAAACCGCTGGGTTTATATAATGCAATGATAGCTCCGCTGCTTAACATGTCTATAAAAGGTGTTATCTGGTATCAGGGAGAATCGGATGCGGGCAGACCGGAAAAATATAGGGAAATGTTTCCGGCGATGATAAGCGACTGGCGGATGAACTGGGGACAGGGAGATTTTCCCTTTTTGTTTGTACAACTTCCCAATTTTATGAGTCCCAGATCCGAACCGTCTGAAAGCAACTGGGCTATGACTCGCGAAGTTCAGCTGAATACGTTGTCGGTTACTAATACGGGAATGGCAGTTACTATTGATATTGGCGAGTGGAATGATATTCATCCGCTTAATAAAAAAGATGTTGGCAAGAGGCTGGCTTTGGCGGCATATAAAATTGCTTATGGTGAAGATGACATTGTTTACTCGGGACCGATTTATAAATCGATGAAGGTTGAGGGTAATAAAATTATCATTTCTTTTTCAAATACAGGAAGCGGTTTATTTATAAAAAATGGAAACGAATTGAAAGAATTTGCAATATGCGGTGATGAAAAGAAGTTTGTATGGGCAAATGCAAAAATTAAAGACGATAAAGTGATTGTCTGGAGCGATGACATACCGAATCCTGTAGCGGTGAGGTATGCATGGGCTGATAATCCTGAAGGGGCAAATTTATTCAACAGGGAAGGATTGCCGGCGTCGCCTTTCAGAACAGATGATTTCTGATATCAAAAAAAACAAGGCAAATTTTTAACAATTCTTAAAGAGTAAAAGGATGTAGTATAATATGAAATTTATTGAATTAGATTCTCAAAAGCTCAGTAGATTTATTCAAATTTACATTTGTTTGATCTGTATACTGATTACAATGCAATTATCTGCTCAATCAATTACTATAAACGGCAGAGTTACTTATTCAAGAATCCCTGTTCAGTTTGTATCCGTCACTTTTATCGATAATGAAGATACTACAAAACAGTTTACAACTATGACCGATGACCGGGGCAATTATGAAATCGGTTTAATCACGGATGTAAATGATGATGAGAGTAATACTCCAACCAGGTTTAGCCTGGGACAAAGTTATCCCAATCCGTTTTCCTCATCTGCTGCTATACCTTACGGTTTAACTGAAGAATCTAACGTGGAGGTAACGATATATGATATACTCGGCAGACTAGTCCGAAAGTATGACGCCGGCAGGCAAATTGCCGGATTGCACAGTGTCATATGGGACGGCAGAAACAGACTCGGGCAGACGGTAGCTAACGGGATTTATTTTTACAGGCTGATTGCAGACGGTGAACCGCAAGTAAAAAAAATGATCTTCAATCAGAACGGGAATGGATCTTTTATGATACCGGGATCATTTTCTGTGAATCATAGTTCATTAAAGAAAACAAATGTGAATACAAATATATTTTCTAACACTTTTAAGGTAAGGATTCAAAACACAAGCACAACCAATCCTATAATCATTCCGGAAACATTAGAAAATGTAGTAGTTCAAAACGATACTACGATAAATATTTCAGCGACACCTCTTCCGTTAGTAAAAATTGACTGCGACAGTCTGCACCAGGTTATAAGGGGTTTCGGTGCCGCTAATATACTAATGTGGAGACCCGATATGACGGATTATGAAATCGAAACTGCTTTTGGAAATGAAGATGGTCAGCTCGGTTTTACTATTCTCAGGATTATGGTTGAACCTGATAGCAACCGATGGAGTGCCTCTGTTCCTTCTGCCCAAAAAGCTCTTGATCTGGGAGCAATTATAATTGCAGCTCCGTGGTATGCACCGTCAAATATGGTTGAAAACTATGATAATCGAAGCAGAGTACGACCTGATATGTATGACGAGTATGCCGGGCACCTCAATGCGTTTGTAAAATACATGAATAGAAATAGCGTTCCAATATATGGTTTGTCAATACAGAATGAACCGGATATTACGGACAGCTGGACAAGCTGGAGTCCCGATGAAATGCTCACATTTATGCGGGATTATGCGGATGCTATTGAAGGAACATTAGTGATGGCTCCGGAATCATTTCAATTCAGGAGAAATATGACTGACCCGATACTTAATGATTCAGCCGCTACGGCTAACACCGATATTATCTGCGGACATATTTACGGCGGCGGGTTAGCCGTATATCCGCTGGCTGAAGAAAAAGGGAAGGAAGTCTGGATGACCGAGCATTTATCAGGTGAAGACAGCCAGGCAAACGATTGGGATTGGGCTGTAGAAGTCGCTAACGAAATGAACGCAGTAATGCAGGCAAACATGAGTGCGTATGTCTGGTGGTATCTCGTCAGATATTATGGACCAATAAGCGATGGTACAAATAACAGTGGAAGAAAAAGTGAGGTAACTAAAAAAGGTTACGTAATGTCGCAGTTCTCAAGATTTATACGCCCCGGGTATTTCAGAGTGGAAAGCAATGTTTCTCCTTTTAATAGCGACGTTGAGGTTACTGCTTATAAAGACCCTTTATCGTCCAAAATCGTGATAGTTGCCATTAACAACGGACCCACATCAATTGATCATACATTTATGCTGGAGAATATAGCAACAACAACCTTTGCTACATACACCACAACTATAACAAAAAATTGCCGGAAGGGTGATGAATATGTTGTGACAAATGGTACTTTTAATTTTACGCTTGATCCTATAAGTATAACAACTTTTGTTTCCGAGTAAGCTACCTGAAGGTAAAAAGCATGAAAGCAGCAGTTTTAATCGGTATAAGAAATTTCGAAATTCAGGAAATTCCTGAACCTAAGATCGTCAATGATAACGATGTTTTAATACGAATTAAAATGGTGGGTGTATGCGGATCGGATATTCATTATTATACAACCGGCAGAATCGGTTCGCAGATTGTAAAATATCCTTTCATAGTCGGACACGAAGCCGCCGGAGTGGTTGAACAGGTTGGCAGCAAGGTTACCAGGGTGAAACCCGGACAGAAAATAGCAATAGATCCTGCAATATCTTGTGGTAAGTGTGATCAGTGCCTTGCTGGTAGAGAGAACACTTGCCGTGAACTTGTATTTATGGGAAATCCAAAAGAAAGAAACGGAGCATTATGTGAATACATTGTTCATAATGAGAATAGTTGTTATCCGGTATCTGAAAGTATAACCTTCGAACAGGCGGTGATGTCTGAACCGCTTGCAATTGCAGTATATGCGGTTGATGGAACCCGGAATAAAGCAGGATCTAATATAGGGATATTTGGTGCCGGTCCTATCGGTATGTCGGTGTTTCATGTTTTACGGACTACCGATGCTGGCAATATTTATGTAACAGATAAAATTAAAGAACGTCTGGATTTTGCTCAGCAATTGAATCCAGCATGGAGCGGTAATCCTGCTGATGCAGTAATGGAGATTAAAAATCGCGAAGCGGAAGGGCTCGATGTTGTTTATGAATGCAGCGGTGACCCGGATGTATTCGATCAAGCCGCTGAATTACTGAAACCAGGAGGTATTTTATCGATCATCGGTATTCCTGAAGTTGACCGTATATCGCTTCCGGTCCATGAAATGAGAAGAAAAGAAATTACTATTATTAATGTTCGCCGTCAATCCGGCAGCACTCAGAAAGCGATTGATCTGCTTGAGGGCAATCGTGTTAGTATCGATTCAATGGCTTCTCATCATTATCAGTTAGAGGATACACAAGCAGCATTCGACCTGGTAGCAGGTTACCGGGACGGTGTAATGAAAGCTATGATTTCCCTGGATTAATAAAAAATTATAAAAAATGCCGCCAAAGTATAATTCAAGAAGTTTGGTTATCGGACTCGACATTAGTACAACTAGCACAAAAATAGTTGCTGTAAATGAGAGCGGTAAAATATTTGCTAATGCAAAACGTCCGTTGTCCTTAATAAGTTCTCACCCCGGTTATTACGAACAGAAACCTGAAGATTGGTGGCGGGCGACATGTAATTCATTAAAGGAAATTACAAAACGGGTTAATCCCAGAAATATTAAAGCACTTGCCGTTTCCAACCAGCGTGAAACATTTGTTGCCCTGGATAGTAAAGGTATCAAACTGCGTAATGCAATTATATGGCTCGATGAACGATGCAAAGATGAAGTTGAGCCTTTCGCAGAAAAGATCGGGAAAAACAAAATACACCGTATAACAGGAAAACCTGTTGATTACGCTCCTGTAGTATATCGTCTTGCATGGATGAAGAAGTACGAACCGCATTTATATAAGAGAATTGCAAAAGTATGCGACGTTCAGTCGTACCTCGTGTGGAAACTCACAGGTGCTTTTTCTACAAGCCGGGCAAGTGCAGACCCTACCGGCATCTTTGATATTAAAAATAATAAGTGGTCTTGCGAAATTTTACGCGCATTAAATTTGGATTATAGCAATATGCCCGAACCTTTTCAGCCTGGTTCTGTATTGGGAAAAATATCAGAAGCAGCAGCAGAACAAACAGGTTTGTTGGCGGGGACACTTATTGCAGCAGGCGGAGGCGATGGTCAGGCTGCCGCTCTAGGGTCTGATACTCTTATAAAGAAACGAGCTTATGTTAATGTAGGCACAGCAGTTGTTGCGGGTGTTTACTCAGAGAAATATAAAACAAGCAGGACTTTCCGGACATTGACAGCATGCGCTGAAAAGGGTTTCATATTCGAAAGTAGTTTAAGATCAGGGACATTAGCTTTGGATTGGTTTATACAAAATATTTTAAGCATTGACTCATCTGCACAGCCCGGGGTTTACAAAAAATTAACCGGTGAAGCACAAAACATTTCCGAAGGAAGTAACGGATTGTTATTCTTACCGTATTTAAATGGTGTTATGAATCCCTATTGGGATATAAGAGCGAGAGGAGTTTTAATCGGATTATTATCTTCTCATAAACGTGGTCATATATTCAGATCCATAATGGAAGGCATTGCTTACGAGACTCTGCTGGCTGTCAATATGATAGAAAAGAAAACCGGCATGCGAATTAATGAACTCGTGATCATCGGAGGCGGTGCTTCAAACAGACTCTGGTGCCGGATTTTTGCAGATGTTACTAACAGAAATATCTGTCTTCTGAAAAATCCTGAAGCATCGGGATTAGGTGCAGCAATATGCGCAGCAATCGGTGCCGGCTGGTTTAAATATTTTCAGGAAGCTGCCGATGCGATGTGCGGAATCACTGAAATTATTAAACCTGATTCCGGCAGGAATAAAATATATAAACGATATTATACTGCATACAAAAAAATATATGACAGCACAATACCAATAAACTCGATTCTATCTGATGTGAATTAATAAGTATTTTATGGTTCTGATCACTAAATGATAATTAAAATCTATTATTAAAAATTTATAAGTATAAATTAATAAACAGAAAGGTGAAGAAATGATAATAAGGTTATTTATAAAAAAAAATTTCAATATGAGAATTAAAAGCCGGTATATCATTTCGGCTTTACTTGTTATTATTCTGGTTGCAGGAGTTAATGCTCAACCGAGTGGCGGACCGTACGGACCGGTTAATAAATCGTACGAAATTCCGAAAACTTCAGGTGAAATATATTATGTGGCAGTTGACGGAAAAGCAGAGTCATCGGGTCATTCAATTGAAAATCCCACTACTATTGAAAATGCAATAAGCAATGTTGTTACAGGTGATGTTATTATCATGCGTGGCGGGATCTACCGTACAGGCGACCTTTATTTGAATCAGGGAATCACAATACAACCATATAAGAATGAAAAACCAGTAGTAAAAGGGACTTATATCGCCGACAAATGGATTCAACAGGGCAACGGTTTATGGGTTACGAAATGGAACAGGCTGTTCCCTGAAAAACCACAGGACTGGTGGCGCCGTAACCGCGAGGGCGCTAAAACGCCCCAGCATCGTTTTAATAATGATATGGTATTTGCTGACGGCAAATTTCTTCAATCTGCGGGTTGGGAGGGCGAACTTGATGATAATTATTATTATATAGATTACGAATCGGGACTGGTTTATATTAGTTTCGATCCCACCGATAAATTGATGGAAATTACCGCTTTCGAAGGCGGTTTAATACGAACCACGCGGGATGTGCATGGAAAATCTTCGGATAAAAGAGGTCCCGTTGTGAGAGGTATAGCATTTACCCAGTACGCATACCGTGCTGTCGAAATTGAGGGATATTATCCTGAAGCTTTATCAAATGAAACCGACCATGGGAAAGATGTTATAGGAACTACGTTTGAAAATTGTACAATAACGTTTTGTTCACGTGTTGCCGGATATTTTAAGGGCGATAGTCTTAAAATTAAAAACTGCAAGGTAAGCGATACGAGTACTGAAGGTATTTATATAATTGCATCATCTGATGTTTTACTCGAAAAGAATATTTTCACCCGAAATAACATTGAAAGAATCACAGGATATTATCCTGCCGCCGTAAAAATATTCAACCAGAGTTACCGCGTTACGTGTAATGATAACCTGGTGATTGATCTTCCCTACTCAAATGGGATCTGGTATGATGTGGGTAACGTAGACGGTGTATTTACAAACAACTGGATTGAAAATGTTGGACATAACGATTATAAGATAAGAACTAATCATCTGTGGCCGAGTGACAACGGTTTCTTTTTCGAAATTTCCAAGGGAGCTGTTTGTGCCGGCAATGTATTTGTAAACTGCGATCACGGATTAATGATTCTCAACAGTTCTGACGTCAGGATGTATAATAACACATTTATAAACAGCATTTCTGCAATAGGACGTAATGAACGGAGTGCACAGGGGGATCATTTCGGATGGCATCCTAGTACCGGTCCTGATGTGGATGAGAGAGACGGACATGTATTTGTTAATAACCTGATGACAAGTACCAAAGACTTCAATAGACCACTACTGTTTGTGTGGCAGTCACCGGTTATTTGTGAAACTATTACGAATCAGCAGTTCAAACAGCTGGATCATAACATTTACGTAAGCGCCGGCGACAGGAATATTGTGCCATCTATTTTATGGGGTCCTGTAAAAAATGAAATTTGTCAGGTAAGCTTTAATACTGTTTCCGATTTGAATTCATCATTCAATGAGTTCGGTGTAAACAGTAGACTATTTAATTGTTATGAAGGTCCGTTGTTTAAAAGTTTGGAGTTGGGAAATTTTCAGGTCCTAAAAAGTTTTAAGGGAATTGAATATGGAATGAGAATGCCATCTGAAGTTAGAAAACTATTACCGATGAATAAACAGGCTGATATTTACGTCGGAGCTTATCCTCCTGAAATGTAGATTGAAAAATTATAACGTTTTGATTCCTGAAAAATATTGCAACGGATTCAAGAGAGAAAATTTTATTTAAAACCAGCTGTGGGAAACTCTATCATGAAAAGAATTATTAAAATCATATCCGGTTTGAGAGAAATCAGAAAAAGTGTTGCTGCGTTAATTCCAGTTATCTTTATTAATACAATTATATCAGCAGGCACGGGGGATTCTTATATCAGCAGGACAACTGGTTCCTTCACAATGTCCTCAGGTGTAAACTCTGCGGCTATTTTTATTAGTCCTGACGATTACCCGGGAGTAATAAGAGTTGCTAAACTTTTGCAGACTGATATTGAGAAAGTAACAGGTATCAGACCAGAACTACGTACCAATGACAAGCCCGAAGGCAAAGAGGTTATCATTGCCGGAACTATCGGTAAAAGCCTACTGCTGGATGAATTGATCCGTACGAATAAAATTAATGTAGATGATATAAGAGGGAAATGGGAAGCATCGGTTCTGCAGGTGGTTGATAAACCTTTTGATGGTGTTGAAAAGGCATTCGTTATTGCCGGAAGCGATAAAAGAGGTACTATATTCGGTATCTTCGATCTTTCTGAGAAGATAGGTGTATCGCCATGGTACTGGTGGGCGGATGTACCTGTCAAAAAAAGTGATAAGCTATTCGTAAAATCCGGGAGGTATACTTACGGTGAACCAAAGGTTAAATACCGCGGTATATTTATTAATGATGAAGCCCCTGCGTTATCCGGCTGGTCACAGGCAAAATACGGAACCGTTCAGTTCAATCATCATCTTTATGAAAATGTATTCGAATTAATACTCAGACTTAAGGGCAATTTTTTATGGCCTGCAATGTGGGGCAGGGCATTTTACGACGATGATCCCATTAATCCGCAGCTGGCTGATGAATACGGAATCGTGATAGGTACTTCACATCATGAACCGATGATGCGTGCGCACGTTGAATGGCAGCGATACGGATCCGGGCCATGGAACTATGAGAAAAATGAAGTGACCTTAAAAGACTTCTGGAAAAAAGGTATAGAAAGAATGGGCTCATACGAGAGTATTGTTACTTTAGCTATGCGGGGGGATGGTGACGAAGCTATGAGTTCTACTGCTAATGTTGAACTGCTTCAGAGAATTGTTAATGATCAGAGAGAAATACTCACAGAAGTAACCGGTAAAGAGATTACAGAAATTCCGCAGGTGTGGGCACTTTATAAAGAAGTGCAGGAATATTATGACAAAGGGATGAGAGTACCTGATGACGTTACTTTGTTATTGTGCGACGATAACTGGGGAAATATTCGTAAGCTTCCTAATTTAAATGAAAAACCCAGGTCGGGTGGTTACGGAATGTATTATCATTACGACTATGTCGGCGGTCCGAGAAATTATAAGTGGCTTAACACAAACCAGATTGAACGCGTATGGCAGCAAATGACACTGGCTTACGAATATGGTGTGAAGGAAATCTGGATAGTAAATGTCGGGGATATCAAACCGATGGAATTCCCTATTGATTTTTTCCTCGACCTTGCATGGGATCCGGAAAAAATTTCAGCGGAAGACCTTCCCGCATATTATAAACATTGGGCTGAAGAACAATTCGGTTCTGATTATATTGATGATGTAGCGGAGATTTTAAGCAAGTACACAAAATTCAATTCCAGACGTAAACCCGAACTGCTTGCCCCAGATACTTATAGCCTGATTCATTATCAGGAAGCCGAACAAATTGTGAATGACTACAAGGAACTTGAGGAAAAGGCTTTATCTGTTTATGATGAGATCCCTCAGAGTTACAGAGATGCATTTTATCAGCTTGTACTTCATCCTGTAGAAGCATGTGCGAATTTAAACGAAATGCTGGTAACCATCGGAAAAAACCGGTTGTATGCGAAACAGGGAAGAGCTCTTACAAACAAACTTGCCGACAAAGCAGAAGAACTGTTTGAAAGAGATGCAGAAATAACTTTTTATTATAACGAAGTAATGGCTGACGGGAAATGGAAACATATGATGGATCAGACTCATATCGGTTATACTTCCTGGCAGCAGCCGGATGAAAATGTAATGCCGGAAGTTAGACGAATTAACATTTCCGGATCGGCTGAAATGGGTGTCGCTATACAGGGAACTGAAACCTGGTTCCCGGAAGATAAACGCAAATTTATTTTACCCGTGTTTGATTCATTCAATAAACAGAATTATTATATTGATATTTTTAACCGGGGGGAAGAACCATTTGAATATTCAATTAAGTCTGATTCAGACTGGATTGTGCTTACTAAACCGTTCAGCGAAATAATTACGACAGAACAACGTATCCAGGTAAGTATTGACTGGGATAAGGCTCCGAAAGGTATGAATATCTCTAATATTAAAATTTCCGGACCTGCTAATGAAACCGTAATCGTCGATGTTGTAATTAACAACCAGGAAATTAATGAAGCAGATTTTACTAATCGTTTTATCGAAAGTAATGGTTATATCTCTATAGAAGCAGAGAATTATTCTGATGCGATTAATTCTGATGGGACATCATGGGCTGTAATTCCGAATCTCGGTAAAACTGCCTCTGCCGTGACCTTAACTCCATATACAGAAGTTAATCAAGTACCCGGAGACGGAGGTTCATGTCTTAAATATGATTTATATCTCTTTTCAAGCGGGGAAGTAAAAGTCAATATGTATTTCTCACCCACATTGAATTATGGTTACTCCGACGGATTATACTACGGTGTATCTTTTAACGATAAAAAACCAAAAGTTATTAATATTACTGAAGGGGATACTCCCGATTGGAAATACCCTCAATACTGGAATCAGCAGGTGAGTAATAATATTAGAATAAAAAGTACAAAACATGTGATTTCAAAACCAGGTAAACATGTTCTGAAATTCTGGGCTGTAAATCCCGGAGTAGTTCTTCAGAAAATAGTAATTGATTTCGGCGGTGTAAAAGAAAGTTATCTCGGGCCTCCCGAGAGTTTTAACAGTATGATCATAAATTAATAAACGAAAGTCATGAAAAAGATAATTATAATTTCTGTTTTATCAGCGCTTATGTTTGCAGGCTGCGGGAAAGAACCTGAAAAAGAATTTTTCAATAATCCGATCTTAGCTGGTTTTTATCCTGATCCAAGTATTTGCAAAGTAGGTGATAACTACTACCTGGTTAATTCTACATTTTCCTATTTCCCCGGCATACCTGTTTTTCACAGCGGGGATCTGGTAAATTGGAAACTGATTGGACATGCGCTGGACAGACCGGAACAACTAAGCCTTAATGGGCTAGGGGTTTCAAGAGGAATATTTGCACCTGCAATAAGTTATAACAACGGAACGTTTTATGTGACTTGTACATTGGTTGACGGCGGGGGAAATTTTGTTGTAAAAGCAGATAAGCCCGAAGGTCCCTGGTCTGACTTAATATGGCTTCCTGAAATAAATGGAATAGATCCTTCACTGTTTTTTGATGACGACGGGAGAGCTTATATAACTTTCAATAGCGATGCGCCTGATAACAAACCTTTGTATGAAGGACATCGTACTGTAAGAATAGTTGAATTCGATATTACTGATATGAAAGTTATTAGCGAACCAAAAATACTAATAAACGGAGGCGTAGATTTAAGTAAAAAGCCGATTTGGATTGAAGGACCTCACATTTACAAAATCAATAATATGTATTACTTGACAGCTGCAGAAGGAGGTACGGCTGAGGATCATTCGCAAGTTATTCTGCGAAGCGGGAATGTTGACGGGCCTTATATAGCCTACGAAAACAATCCGATACTAACCCAGCGACACCTTGATCCCGGACGTCAATTCCCGGTAACCTGCACGGGTCATGCTGATTTCGTACAAAATGACAAAGGGAACTGGTGGGCAGTATTTCTCGGATGCAGACCGTATGAACCCTTCGGGGAAAATTTTTATAATACAGGAAGGGAAACATTTCTTGCACCTGTAAAATGGATAACGGATAACGACTCAACCGGAATAGGGTGGCCTGTAATAAATCCTGATTACGAGGAAGTCCAGTATAAATATCCTTTACCTATAAAACCTGCCGGCGAAGAAGCAGATATACCATACAACGGAAACTTTACTTTAAGAGATAATTTTGATTCCGAACTTCTTCACCCCAGCTGGATTTTTCTTCGTACACCGCATGAAAAGTGGTATGAACTTAACGGTACTGATAATTATCTTTCAATCGATCTGCGTCCGGAAACCTGTTCAGGCGAAATGAATCCGAGCTTTATTGCCAGGAGACAGCAGCATTCAAACGGATATGCTATGACAGAATTCAATTTCGTTCCTGAAGCAGAGCACGAAAAAGCAGGGCTGTTGATTTTTCAGGACGAAACTCACTTTTATTTCATCTGCAAGTCGATGAAGGACAATGTACAAATGATCGAGTTGTATAAATCTTCCAACGACCATGATAACAATTTAGAACTGATAAAGGCTGATACATTGAGTGATTCGTATTATAATGAAAATATGATATTTAAAATTGAGACTCGCGGAAGGTATTATAATTTTTATTACGGCATTAATGAAAATGGACTTAAATTGTTAGCAGATAATATTGATGCGACTTATCTAAGCATCAGGAAAGCCTGGGGATTTACAGGCAACGTTTTTGCTATGTACGCGACTTCGCTGGGTAATGCTTCGTATAATAATGCAGTCTACAGCTGGTTTGAATATTCCGGCAATGATAGAGTATATCACAAAAATAATATGGACACAAAATGAGTGAATTGATCGAACAAATCAGCAAGTGTATTGAACGAGGTAAAGTAGATAAAGTATCGCCCTATCCTCCTGATATGAGGGATCAGGAAGGTGCAGATGAACTTTCTGCGCGAGCAATTGAAGAAGGTCTCGGCGCCGATGAAATTCTTAAAGCCTGTAATTCGGGTATGCAGAACATCGGTGACCGCTTCGGACGAGGTGAAGTATTCGTCCCCGAATTACTGATGTCTGCTAGGGCAATGAACGCGGTAATGAAACACCTTAAGCCGTTCTTTCAATCCGGCACCGTAAAGGCAAAAGGAAAATTTATAATAGGAACGGTTGCCGGTGACTTGCATGATATCGGTAAAAATCTTGTATCAATGGTAGTTGAGGGTAACGGATGGGAAGTTATTGATCTTGGGGTAGATGTAAAAACGAATAAGTTCATCGAAACAATAAAACAGCATCCGGATTCAATGGTGGGTCTGAGCGCACTGCTTACAACAACAATGGGGAATATGGCAAATACAGTTAAAGAAATAAAATCTTTGTTCCCTCAAACAAAGGTAATTGTAGGCGGCGCACCTTTAACCAGAGAGGCGGCTGATCAAATGGGTGCAGATGGATATGCACGCGACCCTCAAGGTGCGGTTGGATTTTTAAATGGTATGCTGTATTCATAACAGAAATTTTCAGATTTAACTTAAGAGCTTAAAATGAGAAGTCTGCTAAAATCTCTTAAATCCGGTAAAGTACTTATTTCCGACGGGGCATGGGGTACGTTCCTTCATGAGAAGGGATTGAAATCAGGTGAATGTCCGGAATTGTGGAATATATCTAATCGTAATGCTGTACTCGAAATTGCAAAAAGCTATGTGGCTGCAGGTTCGGATATGATTCTTACAAATAGTTTCGGTGGAAGCCCTGTAAAACTCAATCATTATGGTTTGGAAGACAGAGCATACGAGTTGAATAAAGCAGCTGCGGAAATATCTCGTGAGGCTGCAGGGAATAGTTGTTTGGTGCTCGGATCAATCGGACCGACTGGAAAAGTGCTGATGATGGAGGAAGTGTCGGAGTCTGATATGTACGACGGTTTCTATCTGCAGGCTCAGGCATTAAAGGCAGGCGGTGCAGATGCAATATGTGTGGAAACCATGTCTGCTATTGATGAAGCCTCTTTAGCGGTGCGGGCAGCAAAGAAAGCAACAAACCTTGAAATAATCTGCACTTTTACTTTCGATAAAACAAAAGCCGGTGAATACAGAACAATGATGGGAGTATCTCCGGCTGAAATGGTAAATACAGTAAAAGAAGCCGGAGCAGACGTTATAGGCACAAACTGCGGCAACGGATTTGTGAACATGATTGACATAGTAAAAGAAATAAGAAATGTTGACGCATACACACCCGTGCTGGTGCATGCAAATGCCGGAATACCCGTCCTGGTTGATGGTGTATCAGTATTTCCCGATACTCCGGAATTTATGGCATCGCATATTAAAGAGCTTATTGATTGCGGAGCGAATATAATCGGAGGATGCTGCGGTACTACTCCGGCACACATCAGAGCAATGGTTACAGAAATTAATAAGATTTCTCAGTAATAAATTTCTAAAAAATAATTAATGTAAAAAATAATGTTCAATGGAGTGTGAAATGACCGACAGGCAATGGGAAACACTGGTTAATATTATAAATGGAGAAAGAACAGAAAAACTACCCGTGGGATTTATTATTGATAGTCCCTGGTTGCCGAATTGGTATGGTATTAAAATAATCGATTATTTCTCAAATGATGATCTATGGCTGAAGGCAAATCTGAAAGCTATCAATGACTTTCCGGAGGCAATATTCTTACCCGGTTTCTGGTCCGAGTTCGGCATGTGTACTGAACCGTCAGCTTTCGGTGCAAGAGTAACTTTCCCACCTGATGAGTTTCCGCATGCACATAAAATTATTAATTCTGCCGATGATATTGATGATCTGGTTGAACCCAACCCCAAAACAGATGGTCTGCTTCCCTTCATGCTGAATCGTTTGAAACTTGCACAACCTAAGATCGAGGATGCTGGACATAAAATTAAATTTGCCGTTGCACGTGGTCCGCTTAATATAGCAAGTTATCTTATGGGAACAACCGAGTTCCTGACAACATTGATGATGCAGCCGGATAAAGCAGAAATGCTGGTAAGGAAAATAACTTCTTATCTTAAGAACTGGATAGAACTCCAGCGGGCAACATTCCCGACAATTGACGGCATCTTACTGCTTGATGATATAATCGGGTTTATGGGAGAGCCTGAGTTCAGAACTTTCGGACTGCCTTATTTCAAAGAACTTTTCGATGTGGATGTTACCGTGAGATTTTTGCATAACGATGCCCCTTGTAAAGTATCAGCTCCTATTCTTCCTGAAATGAATGTAAACCTTTTTAATATGGGTTTTGATGTTACGCTGAATGAACTAAAGGAAATTACTCAGCATAAGGTTACAATGCTTGGGAATATACCTCCGCGGGATGTATTAGCAGCAGGCAGTGCTGAGGATGTAACTCATGCTGTCATCGAATTGATTCAATCACTGGAAGACAGGAAACATGTTATAATTTCCTGCGGCGGAGGAATGCCACCCGATGTGAAAACGGAGAATATCAAAGCTTTCATCGAAGCAGTGAATAATAATTAACCGGAGAATGAACTTGAAGACACAAATTACGATAGTATTAATTCTTTTATGCTCCTTTTTTTCACAAGCGCAACAAGGTGTCGCTACAATTGATAATAATGCTCCTGATGTTGAAATAAAAGGGACACAGGTCCAAAAAATATTTTCAGAGATTATGAACCAGGAATATGAACTTCATGTGAATATCCCGAGATTTTATGAGGATACTAGTCGCAGTTTTCCTGTTCTCTTTCTTCTTGATTCGCAGTGGGATTTTCCCCTGATGCAGGCAATATATGGCGAACAATACTATGACGGATTTGTACCGGAATTATTAATCATAGGAATTACCTGGGCGGGGGAAAATGTTAATATCGATAAGCTGCGTGCACGGGATTTCACACCCACTAAAGCAAAATTTCAATATGAAACCGGTAAGGCACCTGAGTTCTTAAAGTTCTTCAGAAATGAATTAATCCCGTTTATTGAAAAAAATTACAGGGTAACCGGCAATCGTTCTCTTGCCGGCAGTTCATTCGGCGGATTGTTTACTTTATTCGCAATGTTTACTGAGACCGATCTTTTTACGAATTATATTTTAACAAGCCCCGCGCTTGAGTGGGATGAAAGAATATTGTTTGCTGTAGAAAATGAATACTCCCGTAACAATTCTGATTTAAACGCAAGACTGTATATGGCAATCGGATCTTATGAGTTTCTTGATGTTTTTAATGAACTGGTTAATATTCTCAATTCAAGAAAGTATGAAGGATTAAAGTATGAATATAAAATACTTGACGGTATTGGACACTCGGGCAGTAAAGCTGAAGGTTATACCAGGGGTATTCAATTTGTGTTTGAAATTCCGGAAGCAACTGTCGACGAAAAAATACTTAGAAGTTATGAAGGGGAGTATTCTACAGCAGATGGAGTTAATATTGAAATAGTCTTTAGGGAGAGTATTTTATTTGCAGTACTTCCCGGTGAAGCTGAATTCCCACTGTATCCTAAATCCGAAACAGATTTTTACGTCAAAGGGGCTTACAACAGAGTGCATTTTCAAAGAGATAATTCAGGGCGTGTAAACGGAATGAAAGTGGAACAGTTCAGCGAACAATTATCATTAAAGAAATTATAAATTACTGCAAAGACAATAGATAAAATGCTAAATAAGTTGAAATTTATTTATCTAAAACATTTTTTAATAATAATTCTTACTGCATTTTTCCTGCTTCTTTTACCTTTAACCACGAGTGCATTCAAAGATAGTGCCGACAGCACAAAATTTATATCATTAGTCAGTAAAGTGATTGATGATGCATCTTTTAAATTTATTGATTATGAATCCGGTGAAGTTTATTCTAATCCCAATTCGGCTTCACAGAATGTTTTTCTCAACCTGCAAAGCGCTTACAACGACTGGCGTTACTGGAACGGTGTATTAAACATTGCCATGCTGAATCTGAGTGAAGTTACAGGGGATGAAAGTTACAGGGATTTCGCTGTACGAAATGTTGGATTCGGATTCAACACTTATGGTTATTACAAGAAAAAATATAGCGGGCAGAATAAATGGTCTTATCCTTTCGGACAGTTTTTTACTATTGAGGAACTTGACGACTGCGGTGCAATAGGCGCAAGTGTTATCGAGGTACATAAAATCTCCCCGCATGATATTTATGAAAAATACATAATACAATCGGCTGAACATATTTCATACAAACAAAGCAGACTTAATGACGGTACCTTTGTAAGGTCTTTTCCCTTTAAATGGACTTTGTGGGCGGATGATCTTTACATGTCGGTTTCATTCCTTTCAAGGATGTACGAATACAGCGGGGACGAAAAGTATCTTAATGATGCTGTCCTGCAGGTATTGAACTTCAATAATTATCTGTTTGATGAAAACAAAGGTTTAATGTGCCATAACTGGTACTCTGATCTGAACCAGAAAGGTGTTGCTTTCTGGGGAAGAGCTAACGGATGGGCTTTGCTGGCTCAGGTTGATTTGCTGGATGTAATGCCGGAGACGCATTCATCAAGAGAGCAACTGATAAAACTTCTAAACAGACATGTGCTCGGTATTATAAAATATCAGTCCGCATCCGGTTTATGGCATCAACTGCTGGATAAAAACGATTCATACCTCGAAACATCTTGTTCAGCAATGTTTACATACACTATCGCCAGGGCAGTTAACAAGGGTTTTTTAGATAAACGTTTTACTTCTGCCGCCATAAGAGGTTGGGAAGGTGTGCTGTCTAAAATAAGACCTGACGGGATGGTGGAAGGTGTGTGCACCGGGACTGTTGTGAGTGATAACCTTGTTGATTATTATAATCGCCCGGCTCCCCTTAATGATGTTCATGGAATCGGGACAGTTATTCTTGCCGGCTCGGAAATCTTAATATTAAATAAAATCAATAAATTGAATTAATCGGTTCTTCATTAGCATTAATAAAAATTATTCAGCTACAAGTAATAGCATAAAGAAACGCTATAATCTGAATACTTTTATATTTATGGAATGATAAAAAGTCATGAGTGAATAAATTGAAAAAATTACTATCCAATTCTTTAAAGGTTGCAAATTTACAGAGACGCAGAATGGTTTTTCCTCTTATAGGTTTCCCCGGGTTAAATTTAACCGGGGGCACTATCAAACTGGCTCAGCAGAACTACGGTGAACATTACAAGGTAGTAAAAGCTCTTGCCGATGAATTTAAACCGGATGCAATATTCCCCCTGATGGATCTTTCAGTAGAAGCCAATGCGCTTGGGCGTCTGACGGTATTTCCTAAGAAGGAATCGGCAACGGTTGTAAAAGATGAGTTTAGTATGGATGAACTTAAATCATTTGAAAATATTAATATTGCTTATGATACAAGATTGCATGGATACGTAGAAACTATGAAAATGATGAGCATTGGTCTGCCAAAGGACATTTTGCGCGGAGCCTATGTTTCAGGTCCATATACACTTACAGCTCTGATTATGGGAGCCGATGAAGCTGCAATTTTAACAATTATGAATCCTGAATTGTTAATGCAGGTGTGTGAAGTTGCAACTGAAAAAATTCTGGAGTATGTAAGACTCCTTGTAGCCTCGGGTGCACAAATGATATGTGTTCTCGAGCCTAGCGCGGTGATGCTCGGTCCCGAACAGTTTAAACAATTTTCGGCAGATTATGTCGGGAGAATTGTTAATAGTCTCAGATATTCCGATGTGGCTGTAATTTATCATGTTTGCGGGAACTCGATGCATCTGATAGAAACAATGTGCTCATCAGGTGTTGATGCGCTAAGCCTCGATTCATCCGATATGGGAATTGATCTTCCGCTTGCGGCATATAAGGTACCTGATAGTGTAATAATTATTGGAAACATCAGTCCGACTAAAAATCTGCTGAGAGGGAATCCGCATGATATTGAATCGGATGTACAGGAATTACTTGATCAAATGAAATCTTTTCCGAATTATATTTTAAGTTCGGGATGTGATCTTCCTCAGGAAACTCCGGTCGAAAATATCCATGCATTTATGAACGCCGGAAGAAAATATAAGTTGCAATAGTCAGCCTTCCGATTTTACGCGGTGTTCTAATCACTAGATTAGAATATATTGTTTGTTTTTAATGGTTTGTTGCTGGGTGTGGACTATTTATATAATCACATTAAAATCCGAAAAAACGCGGCAGCCACAGACTCAACTCGGGAAAATAAGTTACTATTATTAAAGTAACTATCATTGCTCCGTAAAAAGGTAAAAGGGGTTTTACTACCTGTTCGATCTTTACATTAGCAACACTGCACCCTATGAATAAAACTGATCCTACCGGAGGTGTACATAAGCCTACGCATAAGTTCATTATCAGAATAATACCGAAATGTATGGGATCAACACCTAAGTTAATGACGACGGGTAAAAATATGGGTGTAAATATTAAGACAGCAGGTGTCATGTCCATAAAAACGCCTACAAAAAGAAGGACTAAATTAATAATTAAGAATATAGCTATTTTGCTGTCGCTGAAACTTAGCAACGTAGCACTAATGCTTTGAGGAATATTTTCGAATGATAATACCCATGATAGTGCTATAGATGTAGCGATAAGCAGCATAACGATTGCAACAATTTTAACAGTGTTAAGTATTATTGCGGGTAGGTCGCGTAGTTTTATTTGTCGATAGATGAAGGATAAAATCAGTGCATATAATACAGCAACCGTGGAAGCTTCCGTTGCGGTAAATATACCTGCGATTATGCCGCCGATTACTACAACCAGTAAAAACAAACTGGGTAACGCATCAAGAAATTTAATTACGGCAAATTTTATACTGACTTTTTCAGCGACCTGAACACCGAACTGACGGGCATGATATCCGGCTACCAACATTAAAGCCAGTCCAATTAATATTCCAGGAATATATCCGGCTATGAACAATGCAGCAATTGAAACACCTCCGCTGGCAAGTGAATACACAATTAAAATATTACTTGGTGGGATTATTAATCCGGTTGTAGCTGAAGTAATATTCACGGCGGCGCTGAACGGTTTTTGGTAACCTTCTTTTTCCATGACAGGTGTCATGAATCCGCCTATTGCCGAAGCGGATGCACCCGCTGAACCCGATATAGCACCAAATAACATATTTGCTAAAATATTCACAAATGCAAGCCCGCCCGGTAGTCTGCCCACCAGCACTTTGGCGAAGTCGATTAATTTTATTGCAATACCTCCTTTGTTCATTAATTCTCCTGCGAGAATAAAGAATGGTATGGCGAGCAGAGTAAAACTGTCTAATCCTGTTGCCATTCGCTGCGCTAAAGCTGTAAATGAGGGAAGAGAGTCCACGCTTACAATTAATGTAAGAACTGCCGAAAGCCCCAGGCTATATGCAACGGGGACACCAAAGACCAGAAATACAATAAAACTTATTACAAGGATTATTATTCCAATTGTTTCCATCATATATCCTTTTAATCCAGATACTTTTTAGTGTTGTTTGACTTCATGCCAATAATTAAATCGAACAGGGAGTAATAGATTATCAGCAGACCGCTGATTGGTATAACCGCGTACACATACCCAATCGGAACTAACAGCGCAGCCGAAGTATTTCCTAATTTTAGAAGGATATAAATTAAATTGGTTCCTCCGATAACCATAACGGTAAGCGCAAAAATGGATACGGCAATATTGATAAGATTATTGATGAGTGCCCTGTTTTTTTCGTTGAATTTGTTTACAATTACGTCGATAGCCAGATGCAGTTTTTTGCCGGTAGCGTATGCAGAACCGAGTATTCCCACCCATATAAGAAGGAACCTTGCGAGTTCATCAGTGAATGAACTAGGTGACTTTAAAATATATCTTGAAACAACCTGCCACAGTACATCTGCTACCAGAACAGCAACAATCAGTATAAGGAAAAACTCAAGTGCTTTGTCAATACCTTTTCGTAATTTCATAGTATTATTTAATCATTTAAGATTTCTGATTCTACTTAGAAGTGAATAAATTTCATCATCATTTTTATACTTTTCATACATTGGTTCTACTTTCTTCATAAAAGGTTCTTTATCCGGATGAATAATTTTAACGCCCGCTTTTTCTAATTCTTCTAAAGCATGTTTTTCTGATTCTTCCCAAAGTTTTCTCTGATAAAGTGCAGATTCCACAGCGGCTTCTTTTATCCATTTTTTTTCGGTATAGTTTAATTCTTCCCAGAGTCTTGTGCTTATAATAAGTACATCCGGAATTGAAGCGTGCTCATCCAAAGAGTAATATTTGCAAACTTCGTAGTGATGTGATAAATAAAAGCTTGGAGGATTATTCTCTGCCGCATCAACCACACCGCCCTGCAATGCAGTATATAATTCACCCCATGAAATCGGGGTAGCCGAGCCTCCAAGGTAATCGATCATTTGAATTGCGGTGTTGCTCTGCATTACACGGATTTTCATTCCGGCTAAATCGGACGGATGTTCAATAAGCCTGTCTCTGCTGTAAAAGCTTCTGCTTCCTGCATCGTAATAACACAATCCCCTCAGCCAGTATTCTTCTCCGGCTGCCAGCAGTTCCTCTCCCAACTCACCGTCAAGTACTCTGAAGTAGTGTTCTTTATTCTTAAAAATGTAAGGGAAGCTTAATACTTTATACTCAGGAACAATACCTTCCATTACAGCAGCCGATACTTTAGTGATTCCTATAACACCAATCTGAAGTAATTCCAGGCACTGTCCTTCCGTACCAAGCTGCTGGCTGGGGTAAATGTTGACTTCAATTTGACCATTCGATTTTTCTTTAATCTTCTCAGCCATATATTCCATCGCTTCATGAACAGGGTGCGAAGTATCAAGAGCATGTGCCAGTTTTATAATTTTTTTATTTTGCTCTGTACAGCCGGATATTTGTAATGATACAATAGTTAAGCACAAACTTAAAAATACAAATCTGATGGGGTGGAAATTCGATTTTATTTGCATCATATAATAGCGGGCTTCATTATTATTCAATAATTTCTATGTTAATACTGCACTAAAGTTTAGTGAATCTCAAAACCAAGTTAATAAACAATTCACATTGTATCTATTTTATTCCAAGTGTTTGAATTATTCCCTTTTCCATTCCCCGCAGTTCAGCAAGTCCTCTCAGTCTTCCCATAAGAGAATATCCCGGGTAGATACCTTCCTTATTCTGCTCGGCAGTCATTAAATTACCGTGATCCGGACGCATAGGCATCCTCGTGTCTTTTCTGCCATTTTGTTTGCGACGTTCCTGTTCGAGTAATAAAATTTTAATAATGCTGTATATATCTATATGTCCGTCAAGGTGATAAGATTCCGTAAAATCACCATCTTCATTTCTGGTAAGATTCCTTAGATGAACAAAATTAATTCTATGGGCAAAACTCTCAGCCATCAAAACAAGATCATTATTGAAGCCTGCCCCCAAAGAGCCTGTACAGAAAGTAATTCCGTTGGAAGGCGAATCGATAACATTAAGAATTTTCTGAATGTCATTTTTGTTGCCGACAATTCTTGGGAGTCCCAATAGCTGCCATGGCGGATCATCGGGATGAATTGCCATTCTAACACCCGATTCTTCTGCAACCGGGATAATTTCCTTAATGAAACTGTAAAGATTTTCGCGCACCTTATCTTCACCAATTCGGTTAAATTCCAGAACAGCTTCCTTAAAATCTTCAAGATTATAGGCTTCAAGTGAGCCCGGCAAACCGAAGAGAATTGTTTTTGTTAATTCCTCTTTCCCGGCTTCGGACATATTGTTAAAATGCTCTTCGGCTAACTTAATTTGTTTTTCGGTATACTGATTAGCAGCACCAGGACGTTTTAATATGAACAGATCAAATGCTGCAAATACTTTTGATTCGAATCTTGTGGTTATTGACCCGTCGCTTGAGGTAACTTTCAGATTTGTACGCGACCAGTCCAGAACCGGCATGAAATTATATGCAATTGTATTAATACCGCATTCGGAAAGGTTTCTTACAGATTGCTTGTAGTTTTCAATTAACTCTTTAAAGTTATCTTTACCCCTTTTTATATTTTCATGCACCGGAAGACTTTCTACTACAGACCATTTTAATTCTTCATCTTCAATCATCTTTTTTCTTTTCAGGATTTCATCAACCGACCATATTTTACCCACAGGTATCTGATGAAGAGCTGTTACAATACCGACTGCACCGGTCTGTTTAATTTCCGTTAATGAAATAGGATCATTCGGACCGAACCATCTCCAGGTTTGTTCAAATGCCATAAATTCTTCCTCGAAAATTTTTATACTCCGCTGAACACGCTGAATCCGCCGTCAATAGGTATAATTGCACCTGTAACAAATCTTGAAGCATCGCTTGCCAGCCATAAAACCGGACCAACCATCTCCTCTGGCTCACCGAAACGCCTGAAGGGAGTAATACTGATTATTGTTTTGCCCCTTTCAGTTAATGATCCGTCTTCGTTTGTAAGCAGTGCTCTGTTCTGATCGGTAAGCAGGAAACCGGGTGCAATTGCGTTTACTCTGACGCCGCTGCCGAATTTTGTCGCCATTTCCACAGCCATCCACTTGGTAAAATTATCCACCGCGGCTTTAGCAGCAGAATAACCTACCACGCGGGTTATCGCTCTGTAAGATGCCATAGATGAGATATTTATAATTGACCCCTTTTGCTGTTCAGCCATTACTTTGCCAAATGTTAAAGTAGGTAGTACTGTCCCGTTGAAGTTAAGATCTGTTACTTTTTTAAATGCATCAATTTTCAGATCGAAAATATTCTGGTCGACACCGATTGTAGCTCCTGTCATATTTCCTCCGGCGGCATTTACCAGAATGTCAATTTTATTAAATTTACTGAGTATTTCAGATTTAACATCCTCTAAATTATTTTGATCGAGAACGTTACAGGTTATTCCAGAAACATTATCCTTAAAATCAACCAGCTTTTTAATACTTCTATCCAGATTTTCTTTATTGATATCGAGTAAAATTACTTTTGCACCGGCATATAAAAATCCCTTAGCCATTTCACCAGCCAGAATACCGCCACCGCCGGTAAGCACTGCAACTCTGTTTTTTATATCGAACAGTGAACTTAAATATTCCATTTTTCACCTGTCAAATGTATTTATTAATTGTATAATGAAAATTAGATTTGTCTAATCTGCAAGTTCAATTTTTATTGAAACGATTCAATAATATGAATATATGATTAAAATGTCAATTTTATTTATAAGCATACCGGGAGTATTAAAAATCAATAAGTATTTATTCAATCTTATTAACCGGTACGATAAAACTATTTTGTAATCTATCTGACATGATTTGTATAAAAAGCCTACTTTATAACTGAGGAATATTTTTATATCTTTCTATAAAAAAAAATCAAAATGAAACTATCCGCATTTATACAGGTCCTTTTATTCTTTGTTCTTTTTTCATTCTCATTCGCTCAGCAAAAGAACGTATTAATCTATAGAGGTTATGCTCAGGAATCGAACGGAGAACCTTCAGATGGTCAGTATGACATCAGAGTGATGCTAATTAATCCTATCAATTATAACGATGTATACTGGAGCAGAATTTTTCTAAATGTTGTAGTGGAGGACGGATACTATAATCTGAATCTTGAAGAAGGGATGAATCCTGCATCTGAAATAATGAAACAGTACGACAAATTTTTACTAAAGATTATTATTCTGGATAATAATTTTACGATTGAACAGTATCTTTCGCAGAAGACAATAGATCAAATTTTTGAAAGTAAAGAGATAATCGCTGAAAATTCACCCGAATTTGAACTGGATGAAGAAGCCCAAATACAGGCGTCATTGATTCCGCCCAAATTCTACAGCCCTTTTATAAGATTTGATAGTGCAACTCACGGAAAAATAGTAATTGAGATAATTAATTACGGAAACACGCCGGCAGAAAACCGTTTGATTTTATACGGTATTAAGAATAGTGTTTATCTGAAAAGTTTCAGCATAGAATCAAAGAATATTTGGGTAGATACATTATATTCAGAAGATTTCGGAGATGAATTTATCGGCTGGTTTGAGTTGTTGTCGTTTAGCAACTCACTTCTGCCGGGCGGATATACATTACTTGATTCGGATAGTCTTAAAACGAAATCGCCGGTTATGTGGATGAAACTTGGCGAGAAGAAATGAGGTAAGTCTCAGTTGACTATTACAGCCCACGGATACATGGTAAAATTTATTAGACCAGCAATATGATAGTTCTTAATTATTCTTCAGACCGGGTTTTAAAGTATATTATCCGATTTTTTTTGATTGTAATATTCAATAGTGTTAGCAATTTTTATAAAAGAAACCAGTATTTTAGTCAGGCACCAGACGCCAGCTTTTTTAGTTAAATTAAATCTAACAATTAGTAAATATTCATTTAATTTGTGATCTTTATCATTAATTCTAATCTAATAAGCTTGTATATTTCTGCCTGGTAGCTCAGTGGCGAGGCTGGGAAGACACTGAGTTGAATTTTGGGGAAGGAGACTAATACTCCTTCCCTTTTTTAATTTATCCGTCAGGTATTAAACCTTTATTTTCACGCCGTACATTCCCTACTTAATTAATTATTTTATACTTTTGTACCTGAAATTAAAATCGAATTCAATTAACGGAAGTTTTTATGAAAACTGAACAGCTGACACTAGGCATTGATATCGGAGGAACAAATACTGCTCTTGCATTTGTTGATAGGGAGGGAGGCATCATAGCGAAAGATATTATCCCGACAAACGCAATGGATCCGGCTGCCGATTTGTTCAAGCGGCTCTTTAATAAAGCCGGTAAAATATTCGAAGGCTTGGTTAAGAAAAATTATGAATTAGCAGGTATTGGAATCGGTGCACCTAATGCTAATTATTACAAAGGTACAATAGAAAACCCTCCTAATCTTAATTGGGGAATGGTAAATGTAAAAGAAATTGTAAAACAATATTACGATTTACCTGTAGCCGTTACTAATGATGCAAATGCAGCGGCTCTCGGCGAGATGCGTTTTGGTGTCGCAAAAGGGATGAAAAATTTTATTCAGATTACACTCGGGACGGGACTTGGAAGCGGAATTGTAGTTAATGGTGAACTGTTATACGGTTCAGATGGCTTCGCAGGAGAAATGGGACATATTACGATTGTAAGAGACGGCAGAAAATGTGCGTGCGGAAAAAGGGGATGTCTGGAAACTTATGTTTCGGCTCCGGGAATTAAACGAACTGTCTTCGAACTGCTTGCAGAATCAACCGATAAAAGCAAGTTAAGGGAAGCTTCATTCGAGGGTCTTACCTCTAAAAATATATACGATGCAGCAATAACAGGAGATAAAATCGCACTGGCAGCCTTTAAATTGACAGGCAAATATCTTGGTCAGGCAATGGCGGATGCAGTTGCGTTTCTGAGTCCCGAAGCATTTGTTATATTCGGCGGTCTCGCGAAGGCGGGGGATTTGCTTTTACAACCGGCACAGAAACACCTGGAAGCTAATTTATTAAAAGTATTCAGCGGGAAAATAAAAATTCTTGAATCAGGTTTGCCGGAAGGTGATGCGGCAGTTCTTGGTGCATCTGCATTGATCTGGCATGAGCTGTCAGTTAATAAAGACTAGCTTCTGCAGAAAGTATATGAGGCAGGAGATCATCGAGTTCAACAGGTCTTTTCTGGTCGTCCAGATTGACTACTATCAAAAATCCTTTTAGTCTGTTTGTTGAATAAAATGCATTAATCAATTTTACCTGATCGCTTTCAATACACTTTCCGGTTTGACCGTCCCAAATTTCTTTTGCGGTTAAACATCCCTTTGAAGGAGTCAAAGGATAAAAATTTTTATTACTGTAAAACATCAAATCATCCGTTGATCCATGCATTACTATCAAACGTCGTCCGTTCTTCCCGGCATAATACGATTCATAAACCGGTAAGTATTCTTTCCATTTTACAGGAAGTAAATCGGAATAGTTATCAATCGTCCATGAACTCTGCGCTGCTTTATCATGAAAAAAAACAGCAGGACTCACCTCAAATGGAATCCTGGTAATAATATTTGGTGTCGGACCTATCGATTTTGTTTCGCTTACGTATAATCCCACTACCGAATAAATACCTTCGGGAGTATTTCCCTGACTTATAATACCAGGCAGATTCGAAGTTGATAATGCAAGCTGCGGTATATAAAATATAGTGCTGTCCATGTTCCGGACAAACCTTCCATCAGGCTTTTTAATAACAGTTATTCCCTGAAAATTTCTATCCTCCCTGTGGAAGGAATAAATAATTGTACTATTCTTCTGAAAGTCATGGCTTAGCAGATCACCAATTGGAGGAAGGTCGTGAGCATCCAAAAGTCTTTCTGAATATAAATTAAGAATAGGATTACCCTTAAAACCGGGGAAACGTGATTCTAATATATTATATACGGTGCTGTCTGTCATTCCGTATTCATTACACATTAATAAATACTCTGCAGAGGCACAAAACACCTGCTCATCTTGTGTGGAATCCAGCAATTGTCTTACTTTAGCTGAGTAACTGTAATCCTGAAATGTCAATAAAAGTTCGAGAATGGAATGTTGAAATCGGGGAGTGGAATTCATTAAATAATTTGCAGCAGACTTGATGATTTTTTCAACCTTATCATCATAGTAATAAGTCAGTTCCATTTCTCTGAACAGACTTCTGAATTTTTTTTCATTTATTCTGTTGAATTCAAGATCAGAATATTCTGAAATTTTCTTCCCGAGATAGTTCCGGTAGTTATTGCGGGTGGAATCCAACACAAAATCGGATTTCAGTGCATCCTTACTGATAAAAACCTGACCGGGGTTATTGCTGTAAAAAACAAAAAATGTAAGAAGGACAATTAGTTTCATTAAGGTAAATATAATTTGACCTAAATATATGGAAAGAAATAGAAAAGGGCTGTAACTTAAATAGTACTTAATTAAGCACAGCCCCTTAAATTCAGAATGCTGAAACGAAACCGATTCCAAAAATTGGTGCTTCATTTTTAATATCGTACTTGAATTCGCCTACTATCCGTATATTTCTTCTGAGCATATATCCTGCATGAAGTGCTAAGGTTTTATAGTCAAGGTCATTTATATCCGAATCAACCCAGTTGAACAAACCAACACCGTACCACTTGCTGTTGTCGCCTTCCGGCATGTAAACCAGTTCTGCAAGTGCGCCTTTGGTTTCGACTTCGGTTTCGGGGATAAAAGCATTTATGTAATTCCACTTATCGAGTCTTTGAACGTATTGCAGATTCAGTTCCACTTTATCCTCGAACGAGAATGTAATATCGGGACCGAACATTGTCATGGTATTGGTAAGTTGATTAAACGCATCTCTGTGCTGAACTTCTTTGCCAGTGTATCCAAAAGCCCCGACTCTTAAAAATTCCCCGACATCCTGTGAAATTCTTCCAAAAAAATTCTTGTAATTGTCTGAATCGAAAAAATATTCTTCGTCGGCATCTGCAAGCCCATTCCCGTTTAAAACCTCAACCATTATATCAGTACCAGTCTCGAATCCGTATGTAAGCATAATGCCTCTGTCGTATGCGAGGTTAAAATCTGATGCACCGACTTTGGTTTTATACACCTGATAATCTTCCATAGTTAATCTTACTTCTCTTTTAAATAGCGGATCGGAAATTTGGAATTGCCCGATGTAGAGATCCAGCTCGCTTCCAAACAGATTATTAAACATCAGGTACGCATCCTCAACACCAGCAACTTCACCCCGTTCGTCAAAATACATGTAAAAGTAATATGCCAGGTTATCTGCCAGTGAACCGCCCGAGAGAAGTTTCAGAAGATACGGAGCTTTGAAGTCACCTTTAGCCGGTTCGTTAGCTTTATATGTTACAAAGGCTTCCATTCTTACTGCCAGAGGAAAATCCCGGATAAGCGATAAGGTTTCATCACCGGTATCGACGAAGTATCTTGTAGCCTGCTGATCCGACAGCACAAAGCCGTTTCCGGCAAATTCATCACCGTAGCTTTTTAATTTTGGGAAAGGTGCATGACAGGTCTGGCAACTCATCCTGTATTTTCTTGCGAAAGCGGGAATTGCATATGCGGATTCGTATAAAAAAATCAGTACAAAAAACATTACAAATATTGAAGTAAAATTTTTTTTCATAAATCCTCCTAATCTATTATTTCAATTTCGGTAGTCTGTTCGTTTACAAGTATAATTTCAGATTCCTCTTCCGGGACGTTCAGAAATTCAGCCACGGACGAAACAAGCTTCTGATAATTTAATCTGGCATTTATATTTAATCGTCCGATAGCTATATTATCAGGAATGTTGAATGTAAAAGTTTCGATTTTAGTTTCCCGCGGTCCGATTCTGTAATCTGTTCCCAGCGATGCAGTGTACCACTGCTGAATTGTCATTCTGCCCTGTGGATCGAAGTAAGGCATTCTGAATATTCTGTTACCATAAGGAACCGCATCCCTTTGAACACCCTCAAAATTTTCTATTTCCTTTGGAATACCCATATCTTGGTAAGCCAGCACATCTGAAGCAATTGTATATTCCTCTCCCTCGAACCCTTTTTTATCAACAGGCAGGTGATACACATTTCCTTCAGCATCTGTTGCTTCAACATGGAGCCATACAATCCTGTCTTCTACGGAGCCGGTTGGAAACTTGTGTCCGGTTTTCTGATTGAACAGCGTAACCGTAAACTTAACGGCATCACCCGGTTCTGCTTCTTTTATATCCGGGTATATTCTTAATTCAATAGTACCTTTCACTTTTCCCGGATCGTGCGCGCCGTTGAAAAGATGCGTTCTTGCATCTTTATAAACAGCTCCCATAGATGCCGTTCTGAATTCTGTTTTTGGCATATGGCAATCCTGGCATTGAACTCCTTCTTCAGAGTATGGTCCTTCTCGCCATTCAAGATGAGTTGATTTTACCCATACACCATAGGGGCTCATTTCATTATGGCATATACCGCAGAAGTCACCTGATTTATGTAAATCATTTACTTCAATTATGTGGGCCGGAGATTCCACGTCACCTTTGCGGGATGAAAATTTAGTTTTGCCGGGTTTAATAACATAGTTAAAATTGTAGGGAGTATCGCCTTCGAATCCTGTTATGGAATGGCATACATCGCACGAGACCGATTCATTCGCACGCGAGTTCATTTCAGGTCTTGGAGGAGGCACATCCCCAACAAGGAGAGCCATCGGTGTATGACATCCGTTGCAACTCTCTTTAACCTCGGCAACTTTTTCATCTTTTTCCGCGTGAGGCACCGCCAGGTCGAAATACTCTATTTCATCCCAGTGATGAGTATATGCCTGCGACATCATAGCCTGCTGCCACTGCGCATAAAAATCTGTATGGCATGATGTACCACAATACTGCGGTGTGCTGAAGTCGTCGTATGTAAATTTGTGCTGTGCATTTACGCAGATTGAAAAGGTTACTGCGAAAAACGGTATCAGAATTGTGTTCATAATCTTCATAATTGTCTCACTTAGTAGTAATAATATTTCAACATAAACAATCAATAAAAGATAAGCAAGTCCATATTATCTGTATTTTATTATGTTTGTAAATCAATTTTACTTTGTTGAAACAAAAAACGGTTTATATCTTTGTAAGAATCATGAAGAAAACGTTTATCATACTATTAATTCTTACCTGTAACTCCGCTGCTCAAACAGGAGTAATTAATTCCTATTATTTAAACAAAAATCTGAGAGAGAGTCTGTCTTTTGTAGATAATGTACTTGACGGAACGAGTTACTGGTTTTATGAAAACGGTAATATAAAAGAAGAAAAGACTTACTCAAGCGGGAAATTAAACGGTTGGATTAAGTATTATTATGAAAACGGATTATTGAAAGAAGAACATTATGTGCGCGATGCTGTGCGAGATGGAATTATGAAATCGTTTTATGAGAACGGCGCCCTTAAGGAAGTGAGAACGTACGAAAACGGCAGATTAATAAAACGGGTCAATCTCGGTTACGATTCGCTTTACGTTCCTTCACTTGATGATTATGTCGGGAACAGACAGAAGGAGCTGCGACGCAACCGGGATCTTTTTCTGTGTCAGGTTGAAGTCTGCCCTAGACCGGCGGAAGGTATAGATGCAATTCAGAAAAATCTTGTATATCCCGAATATGCAAAGCTATACGGTCTCGAAGGGGAAGTATCTGTAATTGCAAAAATAGATATGAAAGGTGGAGTAAAGAATGTAAGAGTAGTTAAAGGTTTGGGACTTGGCTGTGACGAAGCTGCAGTTGAAGCCGTTATGAAGACCAGGTTTCTACCCGGTGCGGAAAACGGTTCGGCGGTTGAAGCGGATGTGATATTTAAAGTAAAATTCCAATTGGATGATAAAGATAAAAAACTTGCGGTGTTGCCTGATCAGAAAATCACGGCGGAAAATACTGAATTGAGAGAAATGCTTGAGAGTCCGGAATACGCCGATAAAAATGAAGAAATATTCAACTCACAAAAAACAGAAGATACAGGCGCTGAGTCCCCGGTAAACTTTGACTGTAAAGCAGATATTTGTCCCGAGCCAATTGGCGGTTTAAATTCCATTCTCGAAAACCTGGTTCTTCCGAAAAGAGTTGTAAGACTTAAATTAAACGGCGAAGTAGTTGTTGAAGCTGATGTAGATAAATATGGTCTAGTAAGAGACACAAAGGTTTTGAAAGGTATAGGTTACGGGGCAGACGACGCGGTTGAAGTGGCTATACTAAGCACGTTGTTTAATCCGGGCAAAATTAACAGCGAGGATGTCAGAACAAAGGTTGTTATTACTGTTCCCGTTATTACGGATAAAACCGACTAGGAAATTAGCTCCGAATTTACTAGTGCTGTAAGCAAATTAATAAACTCCGATTCCAGACTGGTTCCGCGGTTTTGTGCATACCATAAATGCAACTTCTCATTAAATTCATTCTTCTCCAACCCTTCACTTTTCCATAATTTTATGAGCTGCTGTGCATCGTCTGGTCTGGGACCCCACTGAAATAATTCGTTCCCGTCTTCATCGAAAGCAATTAATTTAGGGATGCTTCTGTTTCCATTGGTAAGATATCTGTCGATAATATCAGGATACTTGTCGCGTTCGATTATTCTTAAATCTATGTACGGGCTTAATTCTGTCATCTTTGAAAGATAGGGTAAGTTTTGTGCCGAATCGCCGCACCATCCTTCTGTGATTATAAGCCATGTCTGCTTTGAAGTTATCGAAAAAATAATTTTTGCAAGATTTTCACTTACCGTATACGTTTTATGAATTCTGTTTGTTCTATGCACATTAAGTCTGGAGTATTCATAGTATACCTTCTCACCATTGTGCAGGTCAGCAGGATTGGCAGTATTTACATAGTTTTCAACAAACTGCCTGAATTCGTCATAAGAATAAGAACCTGCTAATACTTCCTGCAATCTTTTATCGAACATATTTTCCTCTAAAGTAGTACTTTTGTATTATTCCGTCTGCCGAAGGAATTTTGTTTTAATTGGATCATTTGATGAGTTTTTAAGAAAAAGGATTCAAAGCCTGCAATATGTTGTCTCTAAATTCACATTCGTTTTACTCTCTGCTCAAAGGAACCATTTCTTTGGAAAAAATGGTTGATTTTGCAAAAAAAACGGGAAATTTATATGTATCAGTTACAGACGATAACGGAATGTACGGTGTCGTTCAGCTGGCAAAATTAGCCGCTGCCGCCGGATTAAAGCCGGTAATCGGTTCAACTATAAATGATCCGGAAGATGAAAATGAGGAGCTGACTATTCTTGCAAGAAATAATAGCGGTTATTCAAAACTGTGCAAGATAATTACTACCAGGAAATTAAAGGATAATTTCAGAATTCATGACCTGTTGAAATCAACTGATGAGGATTTATTTATTCTTACCCATTCGCTTGGTTTATTAGAAACTGCGCAAGAAAATTCTATAGATAATATCTATGCTGAATTAATCATTACCGAAAAGCAAAAAAAGAGCACACGCGAGATTTACAATTATTGTATCGAGAAGAATATTAAAATGTGCGCATCACATCCGTCATATTTTTTTGATGAAGAAGATTTTTTGATTCACCGGGTTGTAACTGCAATCGGGAAAAACGATACCCTGGAGAACCTGGATGAATCTGATTTACTGGATAAAGAATACTACCTAAAGTCTCCTTCGGAATTGCTTAAAATGTTTGATAAACTTCCGGATGCGATCCGCAACACGGAGTACATTGCTGCGCAGTGCAATGTTGATTTCCGTTTCGGTGAATATAAATTTCCGAAGTTTGAACTTCCGGCAGGGGAAACTTCGTATTCATATCTGTGGAAAATATGTTTTAAGGGGCTGGAAGATTTGTATAAGCCCATTACAGATAAAATCGTAAAGCGGTTGCAGTATGAACTTGAAGTTATAGATGAACTTGGTTTTTGCGATTACTTTCTTATTGTATGGGATATTGTTCGTGAAGCACAAAGAAGAAACATTATCAGCATAGGGAGAGGGTCTGCTGCAAATAGTCTCGTTTCTTATTGTCTCGGATTAACGCAGGTTGATCCTATTGAGCAAAACCTCTATTTCGAACGGTTCCTGAACAAAGGCAGAACATCACCACCGGACGTTGATCTGGATTTTTCGTGGAAAGAAAGAGATGAAATAGTAAAGTATGTTTACGAAAAATACGGATATGATAAAGTTGCGATGATATCTACCCACGTAACTTTCCGTGCCAGATCCGCTTTCAGGGAAACTGCAAAGTCTTTCGGTTTATCGGATGCTGAAATATCCCGCTACAGTAAATATATACCGTGGACCAGTGCCAAAAATCTGCCGGTTCTGGCAGAGAAATTTCCGGAGTCGAGGTCGCTGAAGTTCGATGAAGAGCCATGGAAAACGATTATATCAACAGCATCCAGGCTTTCTTCATTTCCTCGACACTTAAGCATTCATCCCGGTGGAATAGTAATTACACCTAATCCGATTACGGATTATTTAGCTCTGGAATTTGCAAAGAACAAAGGTCTCGGATTAATAATTACTCAACCCGATATGTATTCCATAGAAGATATGGGGTTAATTAAGATCGATCTGCTGAGTCAGAGATCGCTGGGGGTTCTGCGTGATACGATGAATACAATTAAAGGTGATAATATTCTAAATAAGGAGATGAAAATATTTAAAATCGGGGATGGCGATTCACAATGAAGATACTATAAATTCTTGAGTATATCTGCAGCTTTAACCTTCTTGTAATATTTCTTAGCCAGTTCAAGCAGTTCTTCACCCTTAAGTTTCTTTTCGCTTTCATTGTATAATTTGGAAAGTTCCAGTTCAGCTTCAGCAAGGTTAACCTGATTCTGAAAATCTTCGTTAAGACGGATACTGTTTTCAAAGAATTCTTCGGACAGACTGTTGTTGTTTATAAGTTTATAAATGATTCCTTTCACTTTGTAGACGTCGGCTATAGATAACCTGTCATTTATTTTGTATGCTATTTCAAAGGCTTTTTCTGCAAAAGCATCGGATAATTCCGCCTCCCCAAGCATAGAATAGGCACTTGCTTTGCCTATAAACGATATTGCACAATTGGATAAATACCCTTTATCGATTGAAATCGTAATGCCCTGATCGAAATAATTTATAGCGGTCTTATAATCTCTCTGAGCCAGACTTAACATTCCTAAGTTATGATAAACCCTTGCAACGTTTCGTGGTTCGTTAAGCCTTGAATAGTAGTTCAGCGATTCGCTCAAATTTTTCTTTGCTTCGTCGTATTTACCCAGCATGTTTGCAAGTACACCGATATTGGAAAATATCTTTGCCTTAAGTGAGTCATTGTTTTCTTCCTGCAGGTAGGAGATAGAGGTATAAAAATGTTTGAATGCCTTCTCAATATTGCCCTGCTCACCTTCAATTGTACCGAACATGTTTTCAGCGTATGCTAATCCAAGTGAGTTATTCAACTCTTCATATATCGATCTGGCTTTGGTGCAGAATGATCTGCTGGTCTTCCATTCTCCCTGGTTCCATTGAATTTTGGATTTCTGTAAATACATCTCTGCCGTAAGTTCCTGATCGATGGTTGCAAATTTCTTCAGATACTCATCATTCAGATCACCGGCAAGTTCGAATTCACCATAGCTTATCATCAACTCGGTAAGACTGATCGCCAATTTTACATTAATGTTCTGTGTAACTCTTTTTTCAGTGAAGGTGAGAAGTTTGTCTATCTGGTCCCTTATTGTACTGCCTGAACCGAATGAATGATATATCTGTTTGTTGTTTTCTGCACCGTAATCGATTTCTTCCTCAGCCTTTTTATCGGCTTCCAGAAGAAGTTTATATAATCTTTCAGATTCTTCTTCAGAAAAAAACTTATGAAGTTCTATATATAGTTCGTCAATTATGGTTGAATGTTTATGAGCCATGTCTAACCGATTTTATTAGTTCACTAAATTTTGTAAACGAACTTCTATGTTTTTAATGTGTTCCTGTGCGTTTATCTTTCTGTAATATTCAAGAGCCATCGATAAATTTTTCTTTTCTTCGTATGTGTTGTTCAATTCCGAATAAAGCACCGAAAGTTCAAAATAACATTCAGCTATATTCAATTGTATATCCAGTTTCTTGTTAATTCTGAGTGCTGAAAGTAAATTGTTCTCTGAGGCATTATAATGATTGAGATACCTGTTGATTATTCCCTGTAATTTGTAGACTTCGGCAATTGTTATCTTATCTTCAAGTAAATGAGCGACTTCCATTGCTTTTTCAGATACTGCTGCAGCAAAGTTGTACTCTTCAAGTCCTAATAGTATTTCGGCTTTACTGATGTATGAAATTGCCAGTATAGGATGATATTCGTTTCTGATGGCTATGCTTATAGCAGAATCAAATTGCTGAAGTGCCGAATGATAATATTTTTGTTCCTTATACATCATGCCTATGTTGTGCCTTACTTCTGCAATTCTTCGCAGGTCGCCTATCTCTTCAAGTTTTCTCAGTGCGTCGTTGAAATGATCAAGTGCGGCGTCGTAGTCTTCATATATATTGTGAATTATCCCTAAATTTATTAGCAGCATTGCAGTCAGCTTTTTATCCTTAACTTCTTCAGCAAGTTTCAGGCTGCGTTCGAAATACTCTTTAGCCTTAATCAGATTTCCTCGTTCGCCGTAGATAGTACCTGTTATATTCTCGCAGTTCGCCAGACCAAGCAGGTCCTTCTCTTCTTCAAATATTTTCCTGGCTTTTCTTACTTCTACAAGACTATTGTTCCAGTTACCTCTTCTGGCGTAAATATCTGAGTTAACAAGCAGGGACTTGGCTATAACGTTTCTTAAACGGCTTTCGTTGCTAATCTTGGCAACAATCTCACGCGCAAAATTCATCATACCGTGTGTAACGCAGAGTTCGCTTAGTTTTATCAATAAATTGGAATACTCTTCAGATCTCAGTTTTTTCTTTGCAATTGTAATGGTTCTGTCAATGTGGAACCTGTTCTTTGCGGGTTTAACCTGAAATTCAAGCTGGCTTCGGTCGATGTCGCTGAGTCTGCTTATCTCGTCTTTTCTAAATTCAGTATCGATTAGAAAATTGCGGCTGAACTCCAGCGCTTCAACTCTGGGGAAATAATTCCCTATTATTTGAATAAGATCGTCTTTGAATTCAGGATTTATTATTGTCATGGTTAAACCCGATTATAAATATTAATTAACAAAACCAAATCTTGAAAAATGCGGTAACTTAGCGTTAACAATCTGCAATGTTCCGGATTGAATATCTACATAAAGATTATCATAATCAACCCTTTCGTATGTTCCATTCGGATTCATATATACGAATGCAATATCCGAAGGATTGATGCCGGAAAGGTCTAATCCTTTTACAGTCAAATTATAAATAGCAGGTTTGAACCATAGTCCGTGAGGTGAAAATGTGCCCTCACCGGATTCATCGTCTATTGACATTGTAATGAACTTTTTCCCGGTAAACGAGTTTCTTTCAAAGAAAAGGCTTGCACTTACTGAAACCCAGCCTTTTCTCCAACTGAAATATCCGGTTCTAATTTCAAGCTCATTATCTAACCAGCTGTTGCACCATTTGCCTGTGGAATGGTTCTTAGGCAGTGACTGATCTTCAGGAGCCGGAAGTTTAATCCAGGATACGTCCCTGCCTTCAAACTTAAAAGTTTCATTGACCTGCTGAAGTTGATTTGATGGGTCGACTATTAACTCCTGGTTATTACAGCCAATCATCATCAGCATCATTACGGTTAATATTGTGTACAGCTTTTTCATTTTCTCTCTCATCACTATAATGTGAATAATAAGATGCTTTTAATTCAAAAATCCGTATCGTGAAAAGTGAGGAAGCTTGGCGTTCGATACAGATAATGTACCTGAATCTACATCAACATTTATTCCATCGTAAGAAATGTATTCAACGTTACCATCTGAGTCCATAAAAACGAAATCTACCGTACTTGGATCGACATTGGTCAGGTCGAGTCCGGTGTAAGTAACGTTGTAAGTCGGAGCATTCTGGAATACGATATGAGGATAGAATGTCTCAGATGTAGTTTCATCGTCAACGGTCATGGAAATATCGTACGATACATCATCCCCGCCGGAAAATGAAGCAGGTCCAAAATCGATAGTAGCATAAACTGTTACGTTTCTGCCGTCGGTTGCTGTATAGCTGTCGTCGATTGTAAGACTTCCGCCGTTCACGTTGTCGATTACTCCTGTTATTGTAAATTGTTTTAATAATGAAGCGTCTTTTGGTTCAGGAAGCGGAATAAACTGTTTTGCTGTTGAAACGCTCTCGTTAGTATCGTAGTTAACAATACTGTCCTGAGTGTTACACGCCGATACTATCAGAAGAGCTGCGAATATTGCTAATAACTTTTTCATTTTGTGTTCCTTTTGATTAATGTTCAATTTTTATTTATTGTAAATAATTTTTTAACTTATCTTAAAAATCCGTATCGTGAGAAATGATGCAGCTCAGCTCTGTTTACCATTATAAATCCCAGCTTTTCATTTACTACACAATTCTGGTAGTTTATTATTTCGGTATCGCCAGACTCGTCAATATATCTGAAGAATTTTCCTTCAAGGTCGTATTCGCTTGTGTTGATGCCGAAAAACATAAGCGACAGTTCCACCGGAATATCAAATACTGATCCGTGAGGGTCGAGGTCTACATACAAATTGCCCGGATCGAATGTTATGTTAAATGTCTTTGTACCTTTAAAGGCGCCTTTCGGTACATGAATGGTTGCAAAAAACATTTTACCCTTGTTAGGACCATAATACCAGAAATAAGAGTAGGAGACTCTGTCGCCTTTTGAGCCGTTAATTGTGAGCTTTTTGGAATATCTTTCGTTCGGCTCAAATTGGTCAAAGTCGAACGATGTTCCATCATTGGGAATAAATTTCTGCATTTCAACAGATTCAATATTTTCAGGTTCAACAACGTGAGATGTTTCCTGACAGCTCATCAATATAAAGGCAACAGCCAAGAACGAGTATCTTAATAATTTCGTCATGTCGCTATCCTTTTTTTTGTTGTTTTTTAATTATTTGACATATATCTCCAATTGCCATGCCATTAAAAATTAAAGATTTCATGTCTTTTTAAGTATAAAATATCGAAATTAGATTTAGAGGTAAGAATTACCGGAGTGTAAATATGCTTTTCAGTGGAGTCTTTGAATTTTCAAAAAATACTCAATTTCTTCGAAAAACGTTGAAATTTCAATAATATTATGACTAAAACTAAGCACTTGTCTCGTGAATCAGTATCAGACAATTCTCAGATTAATACAAAAAATATAAAAATAAACGATGGCTAATATCAATCACTTGACTGAAAAATTCATCATTAGTCTTATGGCAATCTTTAACTGTTAAGTATGTTCTGGAGTGTGGGGCGGGAGATGCCCAAAATCTTCGCAGCTTTTGACTTATTCATGCCGAGCATTTTTAGGAGTTCTTCAACATAAATCTTGTTTAATTTCTTCAAATCTGTCTGGAAAATGTCCAGATTCATAAAAAGTGTGTTGGGCAGGAGGTCGGATTTTTGAACATTTGCTTTGCTGCCGGTGTATTCCTTGGGGTTGAATGAAGAAAGGTATTCTGCCCGGATTGAATTTTCGGTGGAAAAGGTAACAGCACCAGAAGAGAAGTTGCGCAATTCAGTCAGATTACCGGGCCAGGGATAACTCATTATAAACTCTATGATTTCAGTGTCTACTTTTGAGATATGCTTCGATTGTCTGTTTGCAGCCTCAATTACGAAGTGTTCGAATAAGTGGTTCAGATCATCTTTTCTGTGCCGTAATGGTACAAGTTCAAACCGTGCAACGTTAAGGAAATAGAAGAGATCTTTATCGAAAGTGTCATCAAATGTTCGCTGCTTCAACTGTTCTGTCGAGGTTGCAATTACTCTGTACTGATTCTCAGAATCCTGATGGCTGTTTAATTCGCTTAAGTCTTTCATAAGCTTCTTCTGAAGCGGAAGTTCCAGTTCGGAAATATTTTTTATGAAAATTGTGCCGCATGGAATCAGGTCCGAAATTTTTTCGCGTTCAGATACGTTAAAGAAGTGAGTTTCACCGCTCCTTTCAACCCTCAATAAATAATATCTGGTTTCGTACAAATCAAATTCGATTTCGATAAAAGGATTATCCTCAGCGCCGAGATTATGGATTGTTCTGGCAAGTGTTTCTTTTCCCGTACCGGTTTCGCCTTCTATCAGCACATTTATTTTATTATTCTGATGTATTTTCTTCACGTTGTTTATATTGTTTTCAAGGTCATCGCCGCTGCCGAATATTTTATGAAATATAAAATCGGTTTCTGATAATCCCTCGTACTTGCTGTGAAGATTAAATTCATATCCTTTTAATTCGCTTATAATAAACTGTTTAAGAAGCTCGAATTCATCGGGTAGATAGAATATTTTATTGAATCCCTTTCTTACAAGTTTTGTTATCATAGGAACTGTGTTCTCGTTAAGAAGGAATATGAATCTGTCTTTTCTTAGATTTTTGAAGGAAAGCAGTTTTTCGAATATTCCGGAATTTTCATCAAATAAAACTACAATAAACAACGAGGGTTTTTTTTGTTCGAAATGTATATTGTTGGTTGATACTATTTCCAGCTGGTAATTCCCGATTTCGCCGAAGATTGTCTCTATCTGACGATCAGACGCTTCATCGCTTATCAAAGATAGTTTTAACTGCGATTCTTTCATTATCTCCTGTTGATAAGAAAGGTTTATTTGCTAAATCTGTAACCGGTTGTCTTCTGAATTTTGCTGAACTGCTTGGTCTCTTCCTTTGTATCGGTATTCTTTGAGACCGGGATGGATACTATGAATGATGTTCCGCTGTTTATTTTACTGTTTACTTTTATTGTGCCGTTATTCTTCTTAACAAACTCGTTGCAGATTATAAGACCTAACCCCGATCCTTTTTCGTTGTTGGTTCCCCGGGTTGTATGCTGAGATTCTATTTTAAATAGGTTCTGAACAACATCTTCGGGCATGCCTACACCGCTGTCTTTAATAGTTACTTCAACATGCGATTTTTTCTTTTCAGCAGATAATTCAATTGAACCGCCGGAATGAGTAAACTTAATTGAGTTCGAAATCAGATTTCTGATTACCGTTTCGATCATGTTTTGATCTGCAAAGACTTTTATTTCATCCTTTTCGTTGCAGATAATACTAATATCCTTCTGCCTGGAAATTGTATCGAAGTAATTCTTTATCGACAGCAGCTGCTCGGTTATATTATATTCGGAAGGCGAGAAATCGATACGTCCCAGTTGAACACGCGACCACTGCAATAAATTTTCGAGCAGCGAAAGAATATGTTTGCCGGTCCGGTATATCATAGTTGAGTATTCTTTTACCTCATCGGTCGAGAGGTTTTCAGCCTCATGATTAAGATATTCGGAAAAACCAAGCAGTGAAGAGAATGGGCTGCGCAGGTCGTGAGCAATAATTGAAAAGAACCTGTCCTTATTAAGATTTAACTGGCTCAGTTCCTCCTGCGATTCATTAAGTTTTTTGTTAACCAGACTCAGTTCCTTGGCATACTGTTCCGAGATTATCTTGTTGTAATGAAGCTCTTCCAGATATTTTCTTAATTCTTTGTCCTTTTCTTTCTGAAGCGATCTGTCTCGCAGTATTAAATAAAAGCCGTCTTTCACATTGAACATATTCACTTCAACAAGCAGCTGTCTGTTCTTATGAAAAATGTTGAATTCGAACTGGTTGATTAAATTATCGGTTTTTATTTCGTCCTGTTTTATAAGTATCGACTCTACCAGGTTTTCAGGGAGGAATTTATTAAGATTATCATTTTTACCTATTTTGCAGCCATAATTTGATGAACAGGATAAAATCTTCAGTTCTTCGTTGCATTTGAAAATAATATTAAAACCTTCATTAAAAATATCTGTGGTTTCATCAACAGTTTCCTGGCTAAGACTTTCGGAATAACCCTGAATCAGGACTGCGCTTTTCTGATAATCGGAATTTTGAAGAGGATGAAATTCGAAATAAAACCTTTGCGAAATATTGTCTTCAAGTTTAAGTGTAAATTCAAAGTCGGTTGTTTTCTTCTGAGCGATTGAATAATCTATTTTCTTTTTAAGCAGATCGATAATCTCGGAATTTTCTTTTTGTTTTATCTGATTAAGGTTTTTAACAGTAAAAACATTAAAGTAATCAGAAAGCATTTCTCTGAATTTTTCATTAATAAATATTATGCTGCCTTCCTGGTCGGAAACCAGACACATCCGGGATTCGTTAAGCGAAGCGTTATTCTGTTTCATTAAGTTCAAACCTACATATCAATAATTGGATGCCGGTTAGTATTATCGCAAATTACATACGAAATTTTAGTTATTAAATTCCAATTTTGACAAATAATATATTTTTTTTTTATTCAAGAAAAAAGTAAAACATTTCCGTAAAAAATTCTTTCAGCTAATTCAAAAAAGATAATGGCATCCAACAAAATTCACATTTATTTCTTAAATTTAAATTCAAAAAAAATTCTGTGTTGGGGTTCTATTTCTTACAATTAAGATTTTCCAAAGGATTTTTCCAACAAACTAGAGATGAAAACTATGTTTATAAGCTTTTTTGCAAATAAAAACAGGATATTGGAATCTCTATAGTGGCAAAATATTTGCTATAGTAAAATAAATGATAAGTGATATTAGTTTTGAACAATAAATCTGAGGTAAATTAATGGCGAGACAAAAAATAACCATTGATGGCAATGAAGCAGCTGCATATGTTGCCTTTAACGTAAGTGAGGTGATTGCAATTTACCCGATTACTCCTTCATCGGGTATGGGCGAACTATCGGACGCCTGGGCTGCGGAAGGTAAGACCAATATATGGGGTACTATTCCAAACGTTGCTGAAATGCAAAGTGAAGGTGGCGCTGCCGGCGCTGTTCATGGTGCTTTACAGAGTGGTTCGCTTACCACAACATTTACAGCATCCCAGGGATTACTGCTAATGATTCCTAATATGTATAAAATTGCCGGCGAGTTAAGTCCTACTGTTTTTCATGTTTCTGCGCGTTCGATTGCGGCACAGGCACTTTCGATTTTCGGCGACCACAGCGACGTTATGGCTACGCGTCAGACTGGATTCGGACTTCTGGCGTCGGGCTCCATACAGGAAGTAATGGATATGGCTTGCATCGCACATGCAGCCACACTTGAGTCCAGAATACCTTTTATACACTTCTTCGATGGATTCCGGTCTTCGCATGAAGTTAATAAAATCGAACTGCTGTCTAAAGAAGATATTAAAGCTATGATAAACGATGAACTGGTTAAACTGCACAGGGAACGTGCCTTAAGTCCGGATAGACCGGTACTCAGAGGTACTGCTCAAAATCCCGATGTGTATTTCCAGGGTCGTGAAACCGTTAATAAATACTATGATGCTTGTCCCGGAATCGTGCAAAAAACAATGAATAAATTTGCGGAATTAACGGGTCGTAAATATCAGCTTTTCGATTACTTTGGTGCGCCTGATGCGAAACGAGTGATTATAATGATGGGCTCCGGCGCTGAAACAGCACTCGAAACTGTTAAATATTTAAGTGAAAGAAATGAAGAAAAAATCGGTCTGATCAGAGTGAGATTATACAGACCTTTTTCGAATCAGGATCTGTTGAATGCTATTCCTGATACGGTTGAAAAAGTTGCTGTGCTTGACAGGACAAAAGAACCCGGCGCAGGCGGCGAACCGCTTTATCTCGATGTTGTAAACGCAATTGCTGAAGATATGGCTGCAGATTCACCGAAATTCTCTAAAATGCCTGCTATTGTCGGCGGTCGTTACGGTCTCTCTTCCAAAGAATTTACTCCTGCAATGGTTAAAGCTGTATTTGATAACTTAAAACAATCGAAACCCAAAAATCATTTTACTATCGGTATCAAGGATGATATTACAAATACAAGTCTTGAATTCGATCCCGGATTTATTACCGAAGGTGAAGATGTTGTGCGGGCTATGTTTTATGGGCTTGGTGCCGACGGAACCGTTGGAGCCAACAAGAACTCAATTAAGATAATCGGTGAGGAAACCGAAAACTATGCTCAGGGTTATTTTGTTTATGACTCAAAAAAATCTGGTTCAACAACTATTTCACACCTCAGATTCGGCAAGAACGAGATCCATTCCACATATCTGATTCAAAGTGCTAAATTTATCGGATGTCACCAATTCAATCTGCTGGAGAAATTTGATGTGCTCGAAAAAATTGGAGAACGCGGTACATTCCTTTTGAACACACCGTACCCGATTGAAGAAACATGGGACAAATTACCCCAAAAGGTGCAGGAGCAGATAATAGAGAAAAAACTTGATTTTTATGTAATAGATGCGTATTCCGTAGCGAAAAATACCGGTATGGGTTCCAGAATTAATACCATAATGCAGACCTGTTTCTTTGCAATCTCAGGTGTATTACCGAAAGATGAAGCTATCGAGCAGATAAAGAAAGCTATTAAAAAAACATATGGTGCAAAAGGCGAAGAAATTGTTAAGAAAAACTTCGAAGCTGTTGATCATACATTAGCAAATTTGCATAAAATTGAAGTACCCGCTGAGGCAACAAGTACTATCGAACTGCCGCCTATTGTTTCTGAAAAAGCTCCCGATTATGTTAAAAATGTGCTCGGCAAGATGATGTCTGGCAAAGGTGACGACGTACCGGTAAGCGATATGCCGGTAGATGGTACTTTCCCGACTGCAACTACGATGTGGGAAAAGCGCAATATCGCTCTCGAAGTTCCTGAATGGGATACTGATGTGTGTATTCAGTGCGGTAAATGTGCAATGGTTTGCCCTCACGCAACAATAAGAATAAAGACATATGATAAAAAATATGTCGAAGCAATTCCTGAAACCTTTAAATGGACTGAAGCCAGAGGAAAGGAATATGAAGGGAAAGCATACACTATTCAGGTGGCTGTGGAAGATTGTACAGGCTGCGGACTCTGCGTTGAGGTTTGTCCCGCTAAAAACAAGAAAGAAACAAGACTTAAAGCACTTAACATGGTTGAGCAGATTCCGATACGTGAACAGGAAAAAGTAAACTGGGATTATTTCCTGAGTATACCTGAATTCGACAGAAAAGAATTAAATGTCGGATCTATTAAAGGCAGTCAGTTGCTTCAACCTCTCTTCGAATTCTCAGGCGCATGCGCAGGTTGCGGCGAAACGCCTTATGTAAAATTAGTATCGCAATTATTCGGCGACAGAGCGCTTATAGCAAACGCAACAGGCTGTTCATCAATTTACGGCGCGAATCTGCCTACAACTCCATGGGCAGTAGATGCAAACGGCAGAGGACCTGCATGGTCGAATTCATTATTTGAAGATAACGCTGAATTCGGATTCGGCATGAGGCTTTCGGTGGATAAGCACATGGAATACGCCAGAGAGCTGCTTGCAAAGCTCAGCGATAAATTAGATAAGAAACTTGTAGAATCGGTTTTAACTGCTGAACAGAAATCTGAAGCCGATATTTACGAACAACGGGAAAGGGTAGAGGCATTAAAGTCGCAATTGCAGAAGCTTGACGATGACGCTGCGAAGAATCTGCTTCCCATCGCAGATTATCTGGTTAAAAAATCAGTATGGATAATAGGCGGTGACGGATGGGCATACGACATCGGCTACGGCGGTCTGGATCACGTGATAGCTTCGGGGAAAAATGTCAATATACTTGTACTGGATACCGAAGTTTACTCGAATACCGGCGGACAGTGTTCCAAGGCTACAGGTCTGGGTGCAGTAGCTAAGTTTGCCGCAGGCGGTAAACCCACACCTAAGAAGGATCTGGCGATGATGGCTATGACTTACGGAAGCGTTTATGTAGCCCAGGTTGCAATGGGTTCGAACGACCTGCATACATTAAAAGCATTTATTGAAGCTGAAGCGTATGATGGTCCGTCAATAATTATCGCATACAGCCACTGTATTGCTCATGGTATCAATATGGCTAAGGGAATGGAAAATCAGAAACTTGCCGTGGATTCGGGTTACTGGCCCTTATTCAGATACAATCCCGACAGTCTTAAAGAAGGTAAAAATCCATTGAAACTCGACTCAAAGGCTCCAAAAATTAAACTTGAAGATTATACATATAAAGAAACCAGGTATAAGATGCTTACCAAGTTTAAACCGGAAGCTGCTAAAGAATTACTGCAGCTTGCTCAGGAAGAAGTACTGAAGAAATGGAAACGGTATGAGCAGATGGCTAAATTCGATTTTTCTTCAAATGAAGATGATAAATAAAACCGAAAATGTTTGGGGCTGGTAATCAGCCCCGTTAATTTTGAAAAATAAATTTGGAGTAAAAATGGATTTAAAAACAAAATATATGGGTCTGGAGCTGAAGAACCCGATTGTCCCTTCTGCCTCTCCGCTAACATGGAGTCTGGAAAATGTGAAGGCAATGGAAGACGCCGGTGCAGCAGCAGTTGTTGTTCATTCTCTATTTGAAGAGCAACTTACCCATGAATCAGGTGAACTTGATCATTATCTTACTTATGGTACCGAGAGTTATGCCGAGGCGACTTCGTATTTTCCGCAGCCGGATGAATTCAGACTTGGACCTGTAGAATATCTGGATTTAATCTCGGATATGAAGAAAAAAGTTGACATACCGGTTATAGGAAGTTTGAACGGTGTAAGCACAGGCGGATGGGTTAAATACGCAAAGAATATTCAGGATGCCGGCGCAGATGCACTTGAATTAAACGTTTATTACGTACCTACAAATCCTGATCTTACCGGATCGGAAATTGAGAATATGTACGTTGATGTTCTGAAAGCAGTGAAAGAAAACGTATCGATTCCAGTCGCAATGAAATTGAGTCCATTCTTCACATCGATGGCAAACATGGCTAAAAAACTGGATAATGCAGGAGCGGATGCATTGGTGCTTTTTAACAGATTTTATCAGCCTGATTTTGATCTGGAAAAACTTGAAGTTGTTCCGAATCTTGTTTTGAGTACTAATTGGGAAATGAGACTCCCGCTCAGGTGGATTGCAATACTATACAGCCATGTTAAGGCAAGTCTGGCTTTAACAAGCGGTGTACACAATGCAAACGATGTTATTAAGGTTATGATGGCCGGCGGTGATATTGCAATGATGGCTTCCGAATTACTGATGAACGGTATAGGAAGAATAGGAGAAATACTGGAAGGCGTAAAAGTCTGGATGGAGGAAAATGAATACGATTCAATTGAAATGATGAAAGGAAGCATGAGTCAAAAATCAGTTGGTGAACCCGCCGCATTTGAAAGAGCAAATTACATGAAAACACTTCAGAGCTATAAATCACTTATCTAAATTATTAAGCCTCGGGTATAATTTTACCTGAGGCTTGAATTAAAATCATATAATTAGTAAAGCATAATTTTATTCTATTATTTTATAATTAAATATTATAAAAAATCAAAACATAAACGTTGCTGCTGCTCGCTTACTTTATTATTGATACACTTATTTATTTTATTAAAAATCCTACTCAACCCTCAATAAGATAATCCGATAATATTTCCGAATTAGAAATCACATGTTAGTTATATTGGGCAATATAACCGTTAGTAAAAATTATACAATAAATATTTTATTCATAGATAGGAGATAAGATGAAAAACCCATTTCATATAACAACATCTTTATTTATTTCTCTTTTTATTTTAGGATTAATGAATATATCATTTGCTCAGAATGGTTTTCAGCCAACGATCAAACCACAGATTTGGGGGCAGGTTCACGGACTGAATATTGGTTCGGAAGACGGGGAGTCGACCATAGTATTAAGGAGAATAAGGCTGGGAGCAAAAGGTAATGTATATAATAATGTCGGTTATGCTTTTCTATTCGAGGCAGCGTCGAATCCAAAATTACTGCAAGCCTGGCTGGATTATAATTTTTTGAAGTTGGCGAATTTCCGTGTCGGGCAGTTTAAGTATCCCTTTGGAATAGAGAATTATATTTCAGCAACAGTTGTCAAATTCATTAACCCGAGCGGTATTACAGATAGAATAACAAAAAACCTTGGAAGGCAGGGCAGCTCATATAGAGATATGGGTATACAAGTCGGTGGTAAAATTGGTCTTGCTAAAGAAATTGAATTTGGATACAAATTGATGGTTATGAATGGTAACGGCATAAATACCAGAGACAACAATGGTGAAAAAGATATGGCTTTTCGATTTAATTGTATCGTGCCGCATGGTATAGACTTTGGTGTTTCCTATTTTAATGGAACTTATCAGGAAAATGACGAAAACGGTTACGGTGAATCTGCATACGGTGCGCATTTTATAATGAAAAATGAATTATTAGGCAGGAAACTCTTTTTACAAGGTGAATATATAGCTGCGAATTATAAAACAGTTAATAGTCAGATTGAACCATGGGGTTATTACCTATACGGAACATATTTTATTGACAAGAACATTGAAGTCGGTTTAAGATACGACTACTATGAACCGGATAAAGCAGCTGAGACAATAATTGAGCAGTCCCGCACCACCTTATCGATAGGTTATTATTTTGAAGAGAGACAAAGAATAAATCTGAATTACGAGTTGAGAGAGGATTCTGGGAATCCTGATCTCAAGAATTTACTGACAATTCAGTTTCAGTACGCAATTCAATAATTAAATTATAATTTAAGATAGCAACTGAAAAATAAGCGTTCAATTAAAAATTTAGTTTTTATTACAAATTACAAATAGATAAAAAATAATTGAGAGGTTGTTGTGTCACAAAAAAAATTAATGCTGATATTATTATTCGGGTCAATTCTTCTGTCGTCTATTATTACTTTTGGACAGGAATTTCCGTTACGTGAAAAATATCCTTCAACAAAATATATAACAACAAAAGATCTGGTGGATGAGTATGGCAAAGGTATAATGATAGTCGATGTCCGTAGTAAAGTTGAGTATGATGTAGTTCATATAAAGGAAGCGGTACATGTACCTTGGGGTCAATTATACTACGGTAAAGATCTTGAAAAAGCCGTAAACGGAAATAAGGCAACGAAAATAGCAGTTTACTGCAATGGCGTAACCTGTGCAAAAAGCTATAAAGCAGCAGATGAAGCTCAGAAAATTGGTTTCACTAATATTTATGTATATGACGCAGGGGTTATGGAATGGACGAAGTTATATCCGGATAAATCGGTACTGCTTGGTAAGTCTCCCGTCAAAAAATCGGATATAATTTCTGTGAGTGAATTTAACTCAAGACTTCTTGATAAAGATGAATTTGTGAAACAGATAAAGTCGGATAACGCAGTTGTAATAGACATCCGCGATCCGGCTCAGCGTAAGCAAAATCCAAATTTCGGAAAGAATGTGATTTTATCACCAATGGATAAACTTGTTAAAGCTTTATACGAAGATTTATTCAAAAAGAATATGGGAAGCAAGACAATATATTTCTTCGATGCTGTCGGCAGGCAGGTTGAATGGCTTCAATATTATCTTGCTGATGCCGGATATGAAAATTATTTCTTTTTAAAGGGTGGGGTTACAGCAATTTTTTAAATCTGATTTATAACAAAAATAAAATGTAACAAGGAGCAAAAAAAAATGAAAAATTCAATAATTAATTTATTCTTTTCAGTAATAATAATTTTACTCTTTGCATCTTCTATGCAGGCGCAGATTAAGGTAGGCATATTGCCCAGACTTTCAGCCTCTGAAATGACGGAGATGTTTAAACCGCTTGTTAGTCATCTCTCAGCCGAGCTGGGACAGGAAGTCGAGATGGTAATTCCCAAAGATTTCGATACGTATATGAAGATGCTTAAAAGCGGCGAATTCGATTATGCTTATGCAAATCCGAATGTATACGTTGAAGCGAAGAACTCATTAGGAGAAGGTGTAGAACCGTTAGTACTGGCAGTCGAAACCGGCAGCGGAAAAACATTCAGCGGTTGTTTCCTCGTTAAAAAAGGGAGTCCGTTGAAAAGCGTATCGGATTTTAAAGGCAAGAAAATGATTTTTGTGGATGAAAAATCGGCTGGCGGTTACCTGACACAAGTTACTGAACTTGTGAAAGCCGGCATTCTTAAAAAAGATATTAAGCTGTTACCATTTGCAAAAAAACATACTAATGTTGCGCTTGCAGTACAAAACGGAGTTGCTGATGTAGGAGGAATTAGAACCCAGGATTTTGACAAGATTAAAAATACAGTGAATATTCCAGACGTTATTATTTTAACTGAGACCGTAGCGATACCAAACTGGCCTCTATTTAAACTACCTAAAGCCAGACAAGAAATAAATAACAAAATGAAGGAAGCCTTATTGAAATTGCAACCTGGAGCTGCAAAATCGATATCAGTACTAAAAAGTGCGAAACTGGATGGATTCGTAGAAACTTCAGATTCCGACTTTGATTCAATGAGGGAGGTTGCGAAAGCTAAGGCAGAATTCTAACATTAGTAATTATAATAAATGAATAGGTTAATCATGAGTTCAAATTCAATATTTAATAGAATAAAAGTTAAACTACAAAGTTCATTGTTGTTCAAATTTATTATTTCAATGATGTCGGCGCTGGTCGTTATGTCAGCTGCAATGCTGCTTATGCAGAGTATTATTTTAAATAATGATATCTCTGAAATACAAGTTTTAAAAGTTGAACGAGTAGGAAAACTGGTCTCAGCCGCAAGTCAGAATGCCATACTGAGCTACGATTTTGAAATGCTGGAAAGATTCTCAAGTGAAATAAGAAAAGATATAGATGTAGTTGATGTGATCTTCCTCGATCAAAGCGGTGTTCGATTAAATTCAGAGATGCACAAAGACTCGTTAACTTCATCTGAAGCCAAATTTGGGAGAGAAAGCGTTCAGAATTCCGAACAAATTGAAATGGAGTTCCCAATACAATCAGACGGCAGCACTATCGGTACTTTAGTGATTAAAACTCATTCACTTGAAACTCAGAGTAGAATTAATGGTGTTCTGCTGGGAGTTAGTGCTGTATTTGTCGTAGGTGTTATTTTATTAGTTATTCTTATGTGGGTAACGACGAAAAAGACTGTAGTAAAACCTATTAAAAACATTGAGGGGTTTGCTACTGAGCTTGCGACAGGTAATGTTGAGATAGATTTAGTAAAAGACAGGAGTGATGAAATTGGATCTTTACAATCTGCTTTCGCAATTATGATTAATTCAATAAAAAAACAATCTGTTGCTGTAGAACAAATGGCAGCCGGAAATCTTGAAATAAATGTCCCTGTAAGATCGGAAAATGATGTGCTTTCCAAAAGTCTGGTTAAGGTTATTGAAAGTCTTAAATCTTTAGTTGCACAGGTTACCCATCTTTCCGAATCGGCAGTTAACGGAGATTTAAAAGTCCGCGGTGATTCTTCAAAATACGAAGGCGGATATAAAAATATTATTGAAGGAGTTAATAGCACGCTTGATGCGGTAATACTTCCGATTGAAGAAGGTGCCAAAGCTTTATCAAAAATGGCTCAAAATGATTTCACAGTAAAAGTCGAAGGTGAGTATAAAGGTGACCACAAATTAATAGTTGACAGTATTAATAATGTCTCTGAGTCATTGAATAAAACGCTTTACGAAGTAAGCGAAGCGATACAGGCAACAGCGAGCGCAAGCACACAGATCAGTTCAAGCAGCGAA
>JAFGMI010000050.1 GCA_016927595.1 Melioribacteraceae bacterium
AAGAAGCAGTCTGTCGATCCGCTCCAACGGTAAGATAATTCATAGTTGATAATTCAGCCGGGGATATTAAATTATATTCCCGGCTAACTATTTTATTTCTGAATAAGATTTCCATTAAACCGGGAAGTAGTCAATACGGTAATTAAAGAATTGAATTTCAGCAAAATCGTTTATAAAGTTCAAAAAAAACTAAGTTGAAGGACATCAAGCGCTGATCATAAGTTTATATCAAACCTTCCTGGTTTTTATAAACATCATGAAAAACAAACTTGCATACATAAGAATATAAGATTAATATTCAAGTATAATAGTCTTTATAATATAAGTTATTGTATCTCAACCCCTTACGCACTCGCTACGTTATCAACTCGTTCATGACAAAAAACTAAAAACTTCTTAAGCATTACCGATAATGAAGACTGAAAGAACTAATTATGGGTAAATCATCACCCACAATAAGTCTAACAATAGTGTTTGAAACAATATGGAGTTCAAATGAAAAAAGTGTTACGCTATTCATTCGTTTTAACAATATCAATAATATTGTTAGCATCCTCAAAGATATCGTTTGCTCAGGAAAGCGGAGATAACCTTCTCGAACTGGATCTGGAAGCGTTATTAAATATCGATGTTACAACCGCTTCAAAATCTGCTGAGAAACAAACAGATGCACCAGGCATACTTTCTGTATTAACCAAAGATGACATTGCGAGATTCGGAGGTACAACTTTATCAGATATTCTTGTTCGTGTACCGGGTCTGAATTATTCTGCCAATTATATGACGGATAAAAGTGTTATCTCTGCTCGTGGAGATCAAATCCCTACAACTTCGGTTCATGTATTGTTTTTGATTAATGGAAGACCGTTAAGAGAAATGCTGGAAGGTGGTGTTACAAGTGAAATGTTTGAAACCTTTCCTGTAAATATAATCGATCGAATTGAAGTCATTAAAGGACCCGGCTCGGTTCTTTACGGATCAAACGCTTTTTCAGGTGTTATTAATATAATAACCGAAAAAGCTGAATCTACGGGAATTAATGTGAGCGGTCTTATTGGTAATTCAGGAGCAACAAACGTTTTCGGTGATGTAATGGTTAAATCCGGCGATCTGAGTTTTGTTGCCGCAGGAAAATATTCGAAAAAACCGGAATGGGATGTTAATTATTCTGCTGGTGCTCCTACCGGTGATATAGTTACCAAAAGCACCACAATACCTAATGAAGGATCCGGTATATATGTCGGTGCCAATTATAAGGGTCTAAGTTTTATGGGCACCTATAATCAGTGGGAAACATCATACTTCGTATCAAATTATATGTGGCTTTTTGAAGCCTTCGGGACTTCGGAGTGGAAGAAACTTTTTGGAAACATAGGCTATGACGCTGAACTTACCGATAACTGGAATACCAGCCTGAATGTTTCATATACTAAATCAGAGCTCGATGTTTCTTCGTGGCCAGGTTCATTGCGAAATTCAAATGAAATTGTGGGTGAGTGGACTAACTTCCTTACTCTTTCTTCTGAGTCGAAATTAATTTTCGGTGGTTTAATTAATAAAATTGAAGGTACCGAGAAAGCCGATGGAATAGCTGATCCGATTTCTGATGACTCCAGAACCAATTATGCTTTTTACGCACAATTGGATTATAATATTCTGGACAATCTTAAAGCCATTGGCGGTGTTCAGTTAAATAAAATAGAAAATATTGATATGAATCTGGTTCCGCGAATTGGATTCATCTGGTCGCCTGCTTCCCGCTTCAATGTAAAAGCACTTTATGGTCAGGCATTCAGAGCTCCTAGTTTGAATGAAACTTCTATCGATTTTCCGGCAATACAGGGTACCAAGGATCTTAAAGCTGAAGAGATAAGCACATTCGATTTAAGCGTTAGCTATCAGGGTGAACAAACTCAATTATCGGCAAATTATTTTTATAGTACGCTCTCAAACATGATTTATCAGGATTTCAGTAACGGTGCATATGCTGTATATATGAATTTCAATACTGCCTCTACAATCACCGGTTTTGAATTGGAAGGTAAATATTATGTTAACAGAAACCTCTATTTGAGCGGATCAACTCTTTATCAGAGTGCCGAAGATGAAAACGGTAATGATGATATTACCCCTATTGCAAATTTCGGATTAAAAGCCGGTATCAGCTATGCATGGGACGACCAGGCATCACTTAGTTTATTTAATGTTTATCAGGGTGATGTAAAGAGTTCCCTGAAAGGTTCATTAAATAAAGAGGCAGGTACGTATAATCTGTTGTATCTGCATGGTAAATTGAACATAAATAAAGTATTCAATCTGGATCTTAAACCTGATTTTACATTAGTAGTTCAGGTTGATAATCTTCTCGATGAAGAGGTATGGCTGCCTAACTGGGGACAGGAAAAAGGCGCCAGTGCACCGTTTGTGCAGGGAAGAACAATATATGCAGGACTAAACTTGTCGTTATAATTTCCGAAAATAATTGCATAAGGATGGAATTTATCATTCAGGAATTCCATCCTTTATTGTAAAAGACAACAAATAGCAACCGGAGTAATTAAATGGAAAAAAGATTTTGTTCAATTCTGCTTGCGAGTATAACACTGATGATTTTTTCATCAACTGCCAATATCCTCGCACAGGGTATGGATATTCCTGCAAACCTTCAGGCAGCGTTATTTAAAAAAATATTTGCATTCAATAATACACTTAAATCAAAAGGTTCTGCCGAGGTCGCGGTTTTAACAGGCAGCGGTTCAGGCGGTGATGTGGTTGCAGCATTTAAGGACGCTGGTATAAGCGTTAAAGAAGTAAGCGGCAGTAATGTTCCCGGAGATGTAGATGTTGTTTATGTTATGCCGGGTGTTGCAAGTCCTAAATCGCAGACTGCAGGGAAAGGTGTGCTTTCGATATCCGGTGTTGGATCGTATGCAGAAAAAGGTGATGTAGCAATAGGCATAGGAGTAGAAGGTGGTAAGCCGAAAATAATTATTCACTTTGCGCAATTGAAAGCAGAAGGGCAGGAGATTTCCGCAGACCTGCTGAAAATTGCAAAGGTAATACAATAAAAATTCATAGGTATAAGAAAATGAAATACTTTAAAGCGCTGGGAATCAGAAGAAAGTTTGAGATAATACTGGGAGTAGTATTCATGAGTATTGCGGTATTTCTATTCCTGTATTTTCCATTAAAGCAAAAGAATGAGATGTCTCAGGCACTACAGGAAAAAGCAAGCGTAATGGCTCAGATGGTCGCAAAGACATCATCGGTCGGACTGCTGTTCGATGAAGCTTCTTCCGTTTCGACTTTGTTCGAAGCATTCGGCGAAATGGCAGATGTTGAGTTCACTTTGGTGCTTAATAATGACGGCGAAAAGTTCGCAGCTTTTAGTGAGAGTAAGTATAGTAATTATAAAGGTCAGGTATCAGACCTTGATTTCAATAAAGCCGATTACATTGAGTCTGATGAGGTTATTCTCCAGAATTTTCCCGTATACTCGGGGAATGAAAAAGTAGGAAATGTAATCGTTGGTTTGAACAAAGCACAGATTAATGAGTTTGTTGCCGACAGCCGGATAATTTCCTTTATAATGAGCGTCGTGATTTTTATCGTCGGTTTGTGGGGAATAAGAATGTTCTTCAACAGAGTGGTTTATAACCCGATTGTAAATCTTACCTCAATTGCAGATCGTGTAGCGGTTGGAGATGTCGATGTAGATATTAAGTCGGATACAGACGACGAAATAGGCAAATTACAGAAATCATTTATTGCTATTCTGGATTCGGTTAAGAATCAGAGTGAAATTGCAGAGAGAATATCCAACGGTGATTTAAGCAAAGATGCAAAAGTAAGATCAGATAAAGACGTTTTATCGAAAAGCATGAACAAAGTGATCGAAACGCTGAGTGACTTGATAAACGAGATCTCACTTCTTACTAACTCTGCTGCTGAAGGACATTTGTCTGAAAGAGGCAATGTTAACAAATACAACGGCGGTTATAAAGAAATTGTACAAGGGATAAATGATACTCTTGATGCAGTTATCGCACCAATAAATGAAGGTGTTGCCGCTCTTGAAAGGTTATCAACGGGTGATCTGAGTGTTAAAATAGACAGCACCTATAAAGGCGACCATCAGTTGATCAAAAACAGTATTAATACTGTGGTCGAGTCATTGAATAAAACGCTTTACGAAGTAAGCGAAGCGATACAGGCAACAGCGAGCGCAAGCACACAGATCAGTTCAAGCAGCGAA
>JAFGMI010000051.1 GCA_016927595.1 Melioribacteraceae bacterium
GCGTGTTAACCGTCGTGGAATTTAATCAATCATTAGCCATACTTTTTTTATAATTAAATTCTTTCTCTATTATCAATTCTGTCATCATCGGTCAAAATTGATTAAAAGCATGTAAAATTACTACTGAGTTCAAGCTATAGATATTATTCAAAGTTCCAACATCCCTGTGAATTGAACAACGAAATACAATCAGACAATTGAATTAATTCAGTTATAAATTAATCTGTTTTTGCAAAACATTAAATCCAGATGTAACTGTTAATACTTCATCTTAATCGAAACTAAATTCATTGCAAAGTTGTTATTAAAAAAAACAAAGATATCGGCAAAAATGAAACATTCATTTATCAGTATAACAGTACTTGTTTTTCTGTTAAATAACGGGAGCATAAATGCGCAGAACAGGAACACATCTTATTTTGAAAGTTTCAATCAAAAAAGAAATTTAATAAACGAGACAGCCATGATTGTGCTGGGGTCATGGGCTGCTGGAAATATTTTAATCGGTACCTACGGAAATATAAAGGCAAAGGGAGAGGCAAAATATTTTAATCAGTTTAATATGATGTGGAATGTTGCAAATCTTGGTATAGCAGCTTTCGGTTATATCAATTCCTTAAATTCGGATTTATCCGGGATGAGTAACTTAGAAATACTTAAAGACTATAATTCCCTTCAGAGTTTTTTACTACTGAATGCCGGTCTTGACATTGCATACATTGTAACCGGGATGTATCTGAAAGAACTGGCAAAAAAATCTTCAAAAGCAGCCAGATTACGCGGCTACGGAAACAGTTTATTGCTGCAGGGTGGTTTCCTGCTGGCATTTGACGTAATTCTTTTTTTTCTTCATAGACAAAATGCATCTGTAAATATTTATCCTTATTTAGATGGTCTGCTAGCAGGTGGCATGGGAGTAGAAATTAATTTTAAGTTGTAGAAAGGTAAACATGAAAACTTATCTTATAATCGGCGGAACATCTGGCATTGGTTTGGAATCAACAAAATTGCTAAGTAAATCTGATCGTGTGATAGTAATCAGCAGGGAAAAAAGAAATTTAGAAAGTATTTCGAATATTGAGTTTTACCAGGCTGATATAAGGAAACCTGCAGAATTACTACCGAAGCTGAGTGAGCAGATAGACGGCTTGGTATACTGTCCCGGTACTATAAATTTAAAACCTTTTAAAAATCTAAAAACAGAAGACTATCAGAACGATTTCGAGATTAATCTTCTGGGTATAGTTAAAGTATTAAACAGATACTTAGACAATCTCAAATTATCCGGTAACGGAAGTATAGTTTTATTCAGTACTGTTGCTGTAAACACAGGCATGCGATATCATGCATCGATAGCTTCGGCAAAGGGAGCTGTGGAGGGATTAACAAGATCTCTTGCGGCTGAATTAGCCCCGGATATCAGAGTGAATTGTATAGCGCCATCAATTACAAAAACTCCTCTCGCTGAAAAGCTAATTAATAACGAAACAAAATTAAAAGCATCGCTGGACCGTCACCCTTTAAGAAGAATCGGTAATGCCGGGGATATGGCGAATCTGGTTGAATTTCTGCTTACAGATAAATCGGCTTTTATCACTGGTCAGGTAATTCATGCTGATGGAGGAATTTCAATCATAAAAAATCTCTAAATTATAATGGTTCTGAAACAATTATTTACACTGATATAATTTAGTATTAGAAAAAAGTATAATATGAAAATCACAAAAGAAAATATTTATGAGTTCGACAAAATTTACAGAGCAAACCTGATTAACTCACTTGCGGGATTTAAGAGTGCAAATTTAATCGGGACAATTTCAACCGGAGGGAAAACCAATTTAGCAGTTTTTAATTCGGTAATTCATGTCGGTGCAAATCCCCCGTTAATTGGATTTCTAATGCGTCCTGTTACAGTTGAAAGACATACATATATGAATATAAAAGAGACAGGATATTTCACGATAAATCATATTAACCTGAAAATTTATAAAAGTTCTCATCAAACTTCGGCGCGGTACGATAGGGATATTTCAGAATTCGATCAGTGCGGTTTAACCGAAGAATTTATAAAATCCGTTAAAGCGCCTTATGTGAAAGAGTCTAATATCAAAATCGGTCTGAAGTTCGTTGAAGAGGTTGAAATAAAATCCAACGGTACAATTTTAATTGTTGGCGAAATTATTGAATTGATTGTTCCCGATGGGATAATTGGGAGTGACGGGTATGCTGATATTGAAAATGCGGGATCAATTGCCATAAGCGGATTAGACGGTTATCATCAGACAAAGAAAATTACAAGATTAACCTATGCAAAACCCGGAATCCAGTTAACTGAATTTTAATAAATAATTCCATAATAATTGAAGAATGCTGATTAAAAAATCAATCTCTGTACCTGATCAGATTGTTAGCCATTCCGTTAAAAATGAAATGATGAAAAGAAAGAACGGAATACCAATATAATCGTCCCAACAATCCTTTGGGGCGAAATGTTGCAGTTTGCTGCAGGAAATAATTACCATGTTTCTCGACAATTTGTAATTCAAGCCATGCGTCGCCGGGCAGTTTCATTTCAGCATAAAGAAGAAGTCTTTTCTCTTTTTTATCGGCAACAAGTACACGCCAGAAATCAATCGTATCACCAGGATTTATTTTACTACTATTAGTTCTGCCGCGCCGCAGACCCACTCCATTAAATAATTTATCTATAAACCCGCGAAGCTGCCAGAGCCAGTTTGCATAATACCAACCTCTGTCGCCACCGATTGACCATATATTTTCAAGGACATACTTAAGACTGCTTTCATCGATATCCTTTTGTCGCTTATCCGTATAACATCCATGAAACGGAACATTTATATGCTGATTAAGACTATTTTCACCCGAACTGGAAATTAGGGAATCCTTCCAGCTGGAAACAACGAGGTTTTGTTCGATTTTTTGAAAAGCAAGACCAACGGCTTCTTTATATGGTATCAATTTTAAGTTAAGCATTTTAGTCAGCTCGTTATCTCTGGCAACAATTTCTATTTTCATGCTGTTGACAAGATTAACAGCAAGTTTATACGAGATTGATGTCACAAAATAAAGCCAGTAGGAAGATAAACGCGGCGTCATTACAGGGACTGTAAATATTATTCGTTTTAATTTCCGCACTTCAGCGAACTGAAGCAGCATTTCCTTGTAGGTAATTATTCCGGGTCCGCCTATATCATAGGAAGATCCCAGAGTTTTATCATTAAGAATAACTCCGATTAAGGATTCAATAACATTTCGGATTGCAATTGGCTGATGTTTGGTCTTCAGCCATTTAGGTGCAATCATAACCGGTAATTTTTCTACAAGGTCTCTTATTATTTCAAAAGAGGCACTACCGCTGCCTACGATAATGCCGGCTTTTAGAGTCGTAAGCGGAACTTTGCTTTCCTTTAAAATTATTTCAACATTTTTTCGCGAGGACAAATGTCTTGACAGATTTTCCTCATTAGTAATACCGCTCAGATAAATTATCTGTTTTGCAGAGGTACGATCTATAAAATTTACGAAATTACGGGCTGCCCTGGCTTCAAGCGTTTCGAAGTTATTTACTCCTGAACTCATTGAATGAATAAGATAATATGCAGCATCAATTTCAAGATTAAGGATTTCAGCAGATGAAGTATTAAGAAAATCGATTTCAAGGAGTCTAATTGAGGGATTAGAATAAAATCCTCCTGACGGGAAACGGTTTCTATCCCTTACGCAGCAAATTACTTCGTGCCCGTTTTCAATAAGAACCGGCAGAAGACGTTTGCCTATATATCCTGTTGCACCTGTAAGCAGAATTTTCATTTTTGCTAAAACAATTATTTCAGAATAATAATTCTATTATGCGGACGTAATTTCTGAAAATTTTTTGGTGGAAAGTTATGGCTTTACTCATTAAGTAACTTCTTTTTTATGCAGTCGTATTGTCAAATTTTTAATCAGCAATCTCAACCTGCGGTTTAAATCCTATTATATATCTCAGAAACCTTAAAATAAAAAAGAAGTGTGAAAATTCCGTGTCAAATTTATGAATCTTGAAAGAAAATCTAATAATTCTGGACTGATATTGGATTTTCCGGGGATGATCTTAAGAAGGGCTTGATCAGGATTAAGATCAGGATCAGGATTAAGATCAGGATCA
>JAFGMI010000052.1 GCA_016927595.1 Melioribacteraceae bacterium
ATAGACTATATTATCCAGATGCTTTTGCAGCAGATTCATTTTGAATTCATCACTGCGTATCTCCAGTGAGGCACGACTGACTCTGGAAACAGTGCCGAAAATAAAATCGCGCCCTTTTATTTTTGGATTCGGGAATAAATATTTAACTCTGTCCCCTTTTCTAAAATCTTTTATGTACGAAATCCGCATATTGACCTCAGTAGTTATAAATATAATCGCAAGAAATATCCGTTTGTTTAGAAGGAGAGAATCGAAATTTGTTCCCTCATTCTTTAAACCGTAGTTTTATTATCCAGGGACTTAAAACTTTTTTCACAAATACTGGAAACCCACCAAAGACGATAGCAATATAGAATTATCATATTAAGATGCGGTTAAGGAGAGATTAAGAATTTGTTAATATTGTTGAAAAGGGAATCGTCAGGAAAATAATAACAAAGTGCTGCTGCTGAAACTTTGCCGTATTGCTACGCATTGCAACAGCACCCTGTACCAGCCAAAATTTAATTGTTCTTATTAGTCTTGGCTATAATTGCAAGAGCTAAAAAGAACAATAGAATAAAGCCGCCGAATATTGCTAAGCTTGAGTATATTATAGTTGATAAGGTCATATAAAAATTCAAAAACTTTTATTCGATATTAAGTATTATTAAGTGGCGAACCAAGTTAAGTTTGTATTAATTCGGATAAGTCCGCAGTTTTGTGATACAAATCACCCAAAATATTATGCACGCACTTATTAAAGATTTTAAACTAAACCTTATTCTGTTACTTAAGATACATATCTTATTTTACGGAATTTATTACTGTTCCCCGACAGATTCCCTTATTCAATTCAGAGGTTTTCCTTTTGGTTCATCCGTTAATACAGTCGAGCTGAATGAAAAGGCAGGATATTTACAAACTTTTAAAGGTTTCGGGTTACTCGCATTATCATATACAGGCGATATCTTCGGAGAACAGGCGAGAATAGATTACATATTCAGAGACAGTATTTTAACTGAAGGAAGTTACAATATTGATTGCAGCGGCAGAACAAGGGAACTGTTTATTAAGTTAACACATGAACTGAGTTCATTATACGGAAATGCCGATTTTTATGCCAATAATCTGATCTCCTCCGATACTTTGTGGATTAAGGCAAACGAATTCGGCTTATATGATGGTCCTGAACTCTACTGGAATTTCGATAACGGTTTTATCTGTTTACTTGCATCCAGGTTCAATAAAGAAGAAACAATAACTATACTGTATGTTGTAAATAAAGAAATCAACGAATACAGCTCCGAGGCTATATCCCTGCCTGAAACGAACCTGTACTATCATTAATCATAAGGGAATATTCGCCGATATATTTTTCTACTATACTTTTATTCCATTCCGGAAACTCCGTCTGAAGGGCTTTCAAATAACCTACCGCTTCAGTATAATCCCCGGCATCAATATAATCGAACGCTTCGCCGAACATATAACCCGGCGAACCCTTAATGCTCGATATTTCTGTCTCGAGATACCTGATTTCATTTCGCAACTCAATCACTTCTTTACCGTTAAAATTACACCCCGCAAGAAACGTAATAGCTGCAATCAAAATTATAACTCCGGCTGAGTTCCTCATATCCCATTCCCTTATCTTAAAAAGAACTAATAAAGCTTTTATTAAACCAATGAAAAAACATACAACATCTCTCTCCCAATCTCCTCAACTCTTTCATCGTATTTCTCTTGTTCGAATTCGGTACCGTCAAATTCTTTGGGATCGTCGTAGCGAACCGGGAAACGGGCTTCTGCGCCAAATACAACAGGGCAATTTTCGTCCGCATCCGAGCAATTCATTATTGCAGCAAAATCCTTTTGCGGATTGTATTCATCCGAATATACTTTTGAAAAGCATTCAACCGGCTTTTTATCATCGGAATAATAGACAAGATAAACCGGGTTATCCGAATCATCTTTCGTTTCTATTCTGAATCCCGCTTTCTGCATTGCTTTTACTGCACGAGGATTAAAGGCAGTTGCTTCTGTACCGCCGGAGAAACATTTTATATCTGGAATGCTGTAATACTCTGCCGCTGTCTGCGCCCAAATTTGACTTATGTGGCTGCGACGTGAATTGTGTGTACAAATGAATATCAGTTTTATTTCTTCTCCGGATTTCAATTTATCCGATATATAACCGGCAAAATTTTCGAGTATACTTTTACGATCCTGAGAAATCAAATTGAAAGATTTCTCAATGCGTTTGATGTTATTGCTGATATCAGGATTTAACGGCATACCATTCCTAAAGTTTATTCATCCCAAAAGTACATTTTAGCTTCGAGCGAGTCGGGATATTTATCCTGAAGTTCTTTCAATGTTTTTCTAAAAGCGGGGTTATCTTTTGTTTTTATATATCCGGCAATTCCCCTTTGCGAAATTACTTTAGGATAAAGAGCGCTTTCCTTAAAACTTTCTAAATCCTTATCGATTATCTTTATAACTTCATCATATTTTCCTTTTGGAATCATCGACTCGGAAAAGCCGATCCGCAGCATAAGTCTGAACTCTTCGGGCGGCAGATAACCGTTAAAATTATAATACGATTTCCCGGTATAATCCAAAAAGTAAAACGACGGCGTCCAGTAACCGGATAACTCTCTTCTTATTTCTCGGTCTTTTATTAAATCTAGTTTTAACAGAACGAACCATTCGTTCATTTCTTTCACAACTTCCGGGTTCGGGTAGGTTTCTTCATATAGTTTTTTGCATCCGCCGCAATTATCCATTTCGAACTGAAGCAGAATAGGTTTTCTGGTTTTTTGTGATTCTTCTTTCGCTTGATCTAAGTTTGTTAACCAGTTCATATTTTACTCCATATTTATTTTATCTACTAAATGTTCTTTTCTAAAAAATCTTTTTAACTCCTAAGACAAAAATATTGATATGTATTCGTCAATGTCTAATTTGTCAATTATATTTTCTATCCGGTTTATCGGACATCCGATTATCATAATTAATTCATCATTAATATGTCAACGTTGCATTTAAGACCATAACAACAGCAGCAAGTAATGTTGTGTAAGCAAATAGTTTTTTCAATTTCATCGATTTGGAACGTAACGCAAATTTACCGCCTATTATTCCCCCGACAGCGGCTGAAATTGCAAGCGGTAAAGTGATAGTATAATCAAAATGTCCGGACATCGTGTGTCCAATAAACCCCATTGCCGCTGTGGCAAAGACCATTGTGGTTGCCGTACCGACAGCAATTTTCATCGGGACATTACAAGCGAGTACCATTAACGGGACAAGAAATGATCCGCCGGAAACACCAACCATTCCGGAACCAAAACCGGCAATAATTACAAGCGGTAATGCCAACATTAAATTAACTACATAGTTGTGTTCACCATATTCTAAATACCAATAGCCTTTCTTGTGCCCTTCTATTTTAGGTGTTTCCTTTACCGGTTTTAGCATTAAAAATGCCGCAATTAATAAGAAGAATGAAAAGATATATTTCAAAATATTACCTGCGACAAAGTCAGAAAAGTATCCTCCGAAAAAAGCTGAAGCTGCTGTTAATCCGCCGATGAAAATAACCAGCTTCCATTCAACAGTTCGGTTCTTACCGAATAGAAAAGTTGCCGAAAGAGAAGACACCATAAGAATAAACTGACCGGTGGTAGCTGCTTCGTGCATCGAATACCCAAATAAAACTATCACAATAACATAAAAATTGCCGCCGCCTCGCCCGGTCATTGTCATAATAACCGCAATTAAAAAAATTGCCACCGATAAAAGAATAAGTTCCATTGTTTTTTCACAACGTTAATGAATTTTTTTATAAACTTTACCCGGTTTTAATTCATCGGTTAAAGCCGAACATCCGCCCTCTACTATTTTTATTTTTGAGTATCCTGCTATGTACAAATACATAAATACCATCGATGCTCGAATGCTAGCCGGACAAAATATCCCAACCAACTTATCCTTTGGTATTTCACTTACTCTTTCCGGTATTTCATCAATAGGAATATGTTTAGATTGTATATGATGTTTCAAACTAAACGAAAACGTATCAAACTCCTCTTTGGAGCGAACATCGAGAAACAAACCGTTATCATTGTTTAATAATTCTGCGGGCGTAATTTTATGCTTCCCATCGCCGAAGAAATCAAAATTCATTTTCTTCATAAATTGATTTAACTTTTCGATTATTTTCTCCTAGAATACTTCTATAACAACAAACCAGAAATTTATTTACTATTTATCAGTAATATCTCTCAATACTTTCTTGTCGGAAACCTCCGTTACGCAAACATCGGGAGCTTTTATATCTGCCGATTCAACTTCACCACCGAAATATTTTTTCTGAAACCACAATGCAACATTAACAAGTGCAATTAATACCGGCACTTCAACCAAAGGCCCTATAACCGCTGCGAATGCTTCGCCGCTGTTTATTCCGAATACTGCAATTGCAACGGCAATTGCCAGTTCAAAATTATTGCTTGCTGCAGTGAATGCAAGAGTTGTGGTTTTGGAATAATCCGCGCCGATTTTTTTACCCATATAAAATGAAACGAAGAACATAATCACAAAATATAGGACAAGAGGAATAGCGATTCTTACAACATCCAAAGGTATCTTAACAATGTATTCGCCTTTAAGCGAAAACATTACAATAATGGTAAAGAGCAGCGCGATTAATGTAACCGGACTTATTTTCGGTATAAATTTCTTTTCATACCAATCTTTCGTTTTTACTTTTAGCGCAATATATCTTGTTAACATTCCGCCGAAGAATGGAATACCAAGATATATTAAAACACTTTCGGCTATCTGCCCGATAGTAATATCAACGGCAAATGTCTGCAGACCAAGCCACTCCGGAAAAACTGTCAAGAACACATAAGCATAAACGGAAAAGAAGAGTACTTGAAAAATTGAGTTGAATGCAACAAGTCCCGCAGCATATTCGGTATCACCCTTTGCAAGCTGATTCCAAACTATAACCATTGCAATGCAGCGAGCTAATCCAATAAGAATTAATCCTGCCATATATTCCGGATAGTCTTGCAGAAATAGAACTGCGAGAACAAACATTATCACTGGTCCAACAATCCAGTTTTGGACTAATGATAAACCAAGAATTTTAACATTCTTAAATACATCGGGTAATTCCTCGTAGCGCACCTTTGCCAGAGGTGGATACATCATTAAAATTAATCCGATTGCAATTGGAATATTAGTTGTTCCAACGCTGAATGAATCCCAGAACTTTGCAGCAGAAGGGAATAAATGTCCCGAAAATACACCAATGAACATTGCGAGGAATATCCACAACGTTAAATATCTATCTAAAAAAGAAAGTTTCCTGGTAAGCTTACTCATTACTAATTATTTCTCCAGTTTTTTTAGTCAGGTCCCGACTTCTTTGCAAACAAGTACAACATGTTTCGTTTTATACCGAAATGTTTTATTAGGAATTTCACACACTACAAATCGTATTTCTATCTAGCTTTCTGATCGTGTTTTTATCTTTAATAATAACTGCCTCGTCGTTTATCCAAAAGTCCAATGACGAAAGAATTGCGGAAATTCGTTCATCACCTGGTCTCGGATTAATCATATAGTTTACCCATTTTCCCTCTTTTTTCTCCAGAATAAAACCGGATTCTTTTAAAACTTTAAGATGTTGCGATACAGTCGAATTTGCCAATGCGAGCATTAATTTAATTTCGCATACGCACATCGAACGTGTTTGTAATGCTTTTAATATACGCAGCCTGTTTAGATCCGATAGTGCTTTGAATATTTTTGTTTTTTCTTTTTGCACAAGTCATTTCGTTATTTGTCGAAATGTAATTGCTTTTTCTGATAATAACAAATAATCATTTTCATATTAACCAGTGGGATTATTAGGTCCGTCTTTTGAGAAAAGTCTGGTTTTTACTCATTTCTTAAAGATGAAATAAACAGCCAGAATCAAAAAAGCAAAACCAATGAAATGATTTAGTCTGAGGGACTCGTTCTTGAAAAGAAGTATCGAGAAGATTGTAAAAACGGAAAGCGTAATTACTTCCTGCAGTACTTTCAATTCAACAAGGCTGTATGTACCGCCGTTTCCGTTATAGCCAATTCTGTTAGCCGGAACCTGGAAACAGTATTCAAAAAAAGCAATGCCCCAGCTGATTAATATAACGGCAAACAGATTCAGGTTTTCAAAACCCTTCAGTTCCCTGAACTTAAGATGTCCGTACCATGCGAAGGTCATAAATGTATTTGATGCGGCTAAAAGAAGGATTGTGTAAATACTATTCATATATTTCCATAGTTAATTTTTTAAACGGCAAAAATATAATTTAATTCCCGATAATTTCATCAATCATAAATAAAAAAAAGCCGCCCGACCGGACGGCTTTTATCTGAAGTTTTATATTAATTATTTGGCAAGGCTCATCTTTTTTACAATTCTTGAACTACCTGCGATTAATTCATACAGGTAAACACCCGACGTTAAACCAGAAGCATTAAAATTATACGAATGATAGCCTGCGTTCAGGTTTTTATTGATCAATACAGCGACTTTTTCACCTAGTATATTATAGATAATCAGTTTAACCAGAGAATTTGACGGCAGTGAAAAAGTAATTCTTGTTTCCGGATTGAATGGATTAGGATAATTTTGTTCCATTGTGAATGCTGCGGGGAGGTTTATCAAGTATTCATCTTCCGTACTAGTTACGTTATCACCACTCAGTATAATCAGGCTGCTGACACTGTTGCTTTCAAATGAAACCGTGTTATCATCTGTATCAATAGTTACCTCATCTACCTTTTGCCAGTCGTTTGTTCCGCTATCCCAGAATTTAACCTCTATCTTTTCCTCGTCAACTTTATGCACATTCAGCTGACTATCGGAATAATGTAGCTGATACTTTACACTGGAATTAAAATGCATATTTCCACCAGCACGGTTATTCTGCCACATCCTGTTCACACCTTTATCGTCAAAAAGTCCGACTTCAAAGCCACAGAATGCATTTTGTCCACTTGAATTGGGAATATTCTGCGGATATACTTCCATCATCTGACCGAATAATGAATCGTCCCCGGCTCCTCCAGGGTGCCAGTTCTGGTTAACCGTAAAATGATCATTTGGATCGAAAGGATTATGAACGCTGTCTTTGCCTGTCATATTTTTACGAAACCATTTACCTCTAATGTGACGACCGAACGAGGCTGAATCCCGCCACACTACACCATTGAATTCATATACGACGATTGCATCAAGCGAGTCCCTGCTAATTAATCCGCCGGTCACAGATATTTCGTCACCTTCAATTGGTCTGATTGCTCCGGACTGGGGTACATACCAGTACGGGCCGAAATTCAGAAAGTAATCAGGATAGCCGTCGCCATTCTCATCGAGATAAAACTGATTCATTCTCAGTGTTGTATCAACTAATGCTGTACCAGAAACAGTTGTTGTTCTGAGGGTATCCTTCATCCATCCGAATGCAAATCCTCTCGCACCTCCCTGAAGTTGTCGTCCGAACCTTTTATGACGTGTAAAATTATTCCAGAAAGGTTCAAACGGATCCCGCCAGAACTCACCATTAATTTCGTATACCACAACAACATTCATGCTGTCATCAGATACGTGCATTCCGCCGAATATGGTTATTTCATCTCCATCAGCGGGGCGAACAGCGCCGGAACTGTCTGGATAGTACCAGTAAGGTCCGAAATTCAGCTTGTAATCGGCTGATCCGTCGTTATTCTCATCAAGGAAAAAACGAGAATGATTGTGTGAAGTATCAACTATTGCAACGCCCTGAATAGCAATTTCAATTAACGAATCGGGATCGGCGTTTTGATCGGTTTGTGCGAAAACACTTCCGGCAATCAGCAGTAAAATTGTTAAAATTATTGGTAAATTTTTCATGTTAACTTCCCGGCTAATTAATAATCAGATTTATAGATTCAAACCACATGCCAATATTAGAAACATCACTTTTATTTGTAATTCCGAATAAAATCTGCATCCAAATGCCAGTTTTTATTGTCTTAATTACTTTATAACAAGCATATTTTACTGTTTTTAAAATACTATCTTTTCTGCGATATGGAAATGACCAGGAGCACCAGGTTTAAAACCGCAATTATTGCACCGGCGTAAAAAGCCAGACTCAGACCACCGTATAAAAATATTGCTGAAATAATTACCGGACCAAGTGTTTGCCCTAATCTGAGTATCATACCGTTGAAGGACATAAAAGCACCGCGATATTCGAGCGGAGCGATCTCTGTAAGAAGAAGCTGTAAACTGGGGATGTTTGTGCCCTGCGCAATTCCGAACAGCATTAATGGTATAATCAACAACCAGAGATTTGAAATAAGCGGAATAATTGCAAGCGATAAAGCATAGAGAATGAATGATAGTTTGAGCAGCTGTTTTTCTTTTATCCTGGAAGTTATTCGTCCCAGATTAAATGATGTTATAGCTGTTACAACTGACATTGTAGACATTAAAAGCCCTATTACAAACGGAGGTGCGGCAAAATTATTATCGAGCAAAAACGGGAAGTAGGTTAAATAACATCCGTAGAGAAGAATGAATGTTACCAGACTTGTAGTGAAATATACGACAGCATTTTTTGATTTAAGTGCTATATAAGTATTTTTAAAATAGTTAATTAAACTCTGACTAGATGATGGTTCTGGATTGCTTAATTTATATAGTACTGCAAGAGCTACGGGAATTGCAAACACAGGCAGTATAAAAGGAACATTCCAAGCTATTGTTGCAAGCGCACCTCCTATAACCGGATATGCTGCCGTGGCAGTGCTTAGCACACTGGCATTATAACCCATTGCCGCAGCACGCTCTTTGCCCGAAAAAATATCTCCGATTAAAGTTATGTTGAGCGAACCGATTGACGCAGCGCCAACTCCCTGGAAAAATCTGAGTATAACAAGCGTTTCGAAATGTTTTGTAAAGAAACATGCTGTACCGGATAATCCGAAAAGAAAAAGCGACGGCACCATAATTTTCTTCCTGCCGATTCGGTCTGCCAGCACACCGGCGATTGGTGTCAGTATAACCCCGGGAAGCGTAAAGAAAATAATTAGTAGACTTATAGAATCCGCAGAGAGATTTAATTCGGAGGCTATTTTAGGAAAAGCAGGAGTTATGCTGGAAACACCCAAAACAGCCATCAGCGTCACGAGAAAAATAATTCTAAGATTGGTTTCTTTATAGAGGGAAATTTTAACAGCATCTTTACTTGTTATCATACATTAAAAATAAAGAAATTAGTCCGCAAAAGGGATAATGAAATATCAGATAATCATAATTCATAAAATACATTAAGAGGTATGAATAACAGGAAAGGTTTTTGCATATCGTGGGTGATAACAACGGACGAATCAGTAATCCGCCCGTTGTAATTGAAATTATTGGTTAAAAATCGCCCCCGTTGTCAAATATATCATCGCCGCGATCTCTGTCTCTTTTCGGCTTCATATTAAAATTATACCGGAGGTTCAACGAAACCATTGGTGCTTCACGTTCGGTCAGATTATAACTGTAAAAGTTAGTTGATTCATAAACCGATTCCCAGTTAGCTGTGCCGAGAATATTTCTGAGCTGAAGAGTAGCCGACAAGGCTTTATCAAAAAAGTCCTTTTTAACAGCCATGTTTACCATAAAGAACCCGCTTCTGGTTCCCTGGGCTGAGACACTTTTACTGTTGTACATTGCATTTATCTGTAGCTGAAACAGGTCTTCAAATTTAATATTATTGTTAACCCGTGCGTTCCAGTTGTAGCTTTCCCTGGAATAATCTTCACCGTACAATCGTCCTTCAATTCTGTAATGATAAATATTACCCATTAGATTTGCATTCCATCCGCCCACAGGATCAAAGTTCAGCATTAATTCGTTACCGAATGAATAATCGGAACCTACATTTTCAACACTTTCGAGTGTTATATTATTATCATAGACAGACCGTACTCTTTCGATTTTATTGTCTTTAACTTTATAATATGCCTCAATAGAAAAAACACTTTTGCCGAACATTGTCTGAAAACCGAGTTCGTAAGAATCGAGATATTCCGGCAGCAACGACGGATTACCTCTTCTGACATTGTATGCGTCAAGAAATGTTTCGAAAGGTTCTAATTCCCATCTGCGCGGTCGGTTTATTCTTTTCGAATAACTTGCCATCAATTGTTTACCGCCGCCGAATTTGTATGATGTATGCAGGGTCGGGAAATAATCCCATCGGTTAATGGAAAATTTATCTGAAGTGCCGATCAGTTTCACCTGCCGGTCCGTATATTCTGTTCTTAATCCTGCCTGGTAGCCGAAATCATCAAGCTCACCCGAATAGGTTGCATACGCCGAGTAAATATTTTTTATATAATTTACTGAATTACTGTATTCAGACTGATAAACAAAATCATCAATTACAGAATTATATTCATAATGACCTGTTATGTCGTCGGAATTGTCCAGATCAGCCTGAACACCGGATTCAAATTTGCTCTTACCTTCTAAAGGAAGCGTGTAGTCAACTTTAGCTCTTATATCTCGCGAAGGTCCCGATTCTGTTGATCGCTGTCCGCTTACTATAGTAGACGATGTTTCCGATTCAGTATAATAATCCAGCAGCCTGTTTACTGTCGATTCATTTCCATCTCTGGTACTGATTTGAAAATCCGCCATAACTTTCTGACCGTTGGAAAACTTATGATCGAATGTTGTATTGAATGAAAATCTTGTCCCTTTTCTTACACGGTTTATTTTGCTTATATATTCATCGTTGTTAAAACTCAAATCAGACCAGCTGCGAAAATCATTTGACGAATTCTGTTCAAATCCGCCGTCACCATAGCGGGACCCGAAAATCAAGCTGGTGCTCTCGCCTAGGAAAAAAGTAATTCCGCCTCTGAATCCGAAACTTTTTCTACCCCATGTTCCATCACCACTGGAATTAATGTAAGAATTCATACCATCAACAGTTGTTCTGCTCTCATTTCTGCTGTCCCACAAATAAACCTGATCCCTGTAATCAAGACCTGCATTAATTAAATACGAATCCGTTTTATATTCGGAAATCAGGTTGCTGCTGTATTTATCATTAAGACCGCCGTCAAGTTCTATCATTGCACTCAAACCTTTGTCTTCTTTCTGCTTCATTACAAGATTAATTATACCTGCAGCACCTTCCGGATCGTACTTCGCTGAAGGGTTTGTAATGATCTCTATGTTTTTGATCGAACTTGCAGGCGTTTGCTGGAGGATTTCGCTGGCATCAAGTATTGTGGGTCTGCCGTCTATAAGGACCTGAAAATTACCGCTGCCTCTCAGACTGACATTCCCTTCTATATCTACAGTAATTGAGGGCACATTTTCAAGAACATCTACCGCAGTTCCTCCGGCTGCTGTAAGCTGTTTTTCAACACTAATAACTTTCTTGTCAATTTCATATGATACAGGTGCACGTTCAGCGCTGATTACAACATCATTAAAATTAAACGAATCAGGTGCAAGCAGAATATCACCCAGATCCAGCGTAATACCGGTTTGTCCGACTATAATATTCTCAACAATTTTTGATTCATAACCTATAAAACTGGCTTTTGCATAGTACTCTCCCTTCGGTATTTGTTCAACTCTGAAAACACCTTTTTCATCTGCGACTGTACCAGTTATCTGAGAGCTATCCTTTTTGCTGAAAATAACTATATTGGCATATTCGAGGGGCTGAGAGGATTTTTCATCATAAACCTTACCTGTAAGACTGGTTCGGTCTTTACCTCCTGCTGTTATGAATTGATTTGCCACAATAAAAAATAAAAATAATATTAACCACTTTGATTTCATTTTGTCTCTCCAAATGGGCATAAAAATTATCTGTGACGTCATGGTTTAAGAAAAGTTCTGTCAAAAAATTAAAGAAATTGCTCTGAAATTAAACTTTGACTATTATCGTAGATCAATTAAGAAAATACATGTTTCTACCTACAACAATTCATGAAGTAAAAAAGTTCGGCTGGAATGCACTTGATATCATATTGATTTCCGGCGATAGTTATATTGACAGTCCCTTTATTGGAATCGCCTTAATTGGCAGACTGCTCGCAGCTCACGGCTACAGGGTCGGGGTGATCGCACAGCCCGATGTAAATTCCGCAGAGGACATTACGCGTCTGGGCGAACCCGAACTTTTCTGGGGCGTTAGCGGCGGAAGCGTGGATTCGATGGTAGCCAATTATACTTCGCTCGGCAAGAAACGCCGCCAGGACGATTTTACGCCGGGCGAGATAAACGACCGCCGTCCCGACCGCGCGGTTATTGCTTATTCGAATCTGATCAGACGTTACTTCAAGAACACTAAACCTATAGTGCTGGGCGGAATAGAAGCCAGTCTGAGACGCGTAACGCATTACGATTTCTGGTCCGATAAACTACGCAGACCCATTTTGTTCGATGCAAAAGCCGACTACCTGATTTACGGCATGGGCGAGAAAGCCGTGCTAGAACTGGCTGCTAAGCTGAACAAGAACAAATCGGCGGAGAACGTGAACGGTCTATGCTATATTTCCCGCGAGAAGAAATACGAGTACCTTCAGCTTCCTTCGCACGAGGAATGCGTTTCGGACAAGGATAAATTCACGGAGATGTTCGACATATTCTACCGCAATAATGATCCGGTAAGCGCGCAAGGTTTGTGTCAGCCCGCGGGCGACCGCTTTCTCATACAAAATCCGCCTCAGTCCCATCCGACTACAGAAGAAATCGATTCATACTACGAGCTGAATTACGAACGCGAGCTTCATCCTTTTCACGCAAAGTTCGGAAAAGTCCGTGCTCTCGATACTATACGTTTTTCGATCACTACTCACCGCGGCTGCTACGGTGAATGCAACTTCTGCGCAATTGCCGTGCATCAGGGAAGAACCATTATTAGCAGAAGCATTAACTCAATCTTGAACGAAGCTCGTGATTTCACGAAGCATCGCAGGTTTACCGGTACGATAAACGATGTGGGCGGACCCACCGCCAACATGTACGACTTCGAATGCGACAAGAAAGTGAAGCTCGGCGTATGCGACGACAAGCGCTGCGTTTTCCCCGACACTTGCAAGGCTCTTAAACCTACTCACGAACCGAACATCAGACTTCTGAAGGAAATATCGAAGGTTAACGGCGTAAGAAAAGTTTTCGTCGCATCAGGAATCAGATACGATCTGATAGCGGACGACAAGCTTCACGGTGAGGAGTATCTCAGACTAGTGGTAAGCCGGCACACTTCCGGTCAGATGAAAATAGCGCCAGAACACGCTAACGACAAGGTGCTCGGACTGATGGGTAAGCCTGGCAAGAAATCGCTGGAAAAATTCCGGCAAATGTTTTACAAACTCTCGAAGGAAGCCGGCAAGGAACAATATCTGACGTATTATTTCATAGCAGCTCATCCCGGCTGCACCGAAAAGGAAATGACGGAGCTCAGGACGTTCACCTCGGAAAAACTTCGCATTCACCCCGAACAGGTACAGATATTCTCGCCGACGCCCTCTACATACTCCACGTTAATGTACTATACGGGAAAGAATCCATTTACGGGTGAAAAAATTTTTGTGGAGCGCAACCTGTCGGGCAAACTGAAACAGAAAGAAATGATAATTGATGAACCGTCAGCGGTTAAAAAACTTAAAAGACAATTTTCCAGGAGGGACACTAAATGATATTCGACTCGATTGAAAACGCTCATCTTTATTACGGAGTGAACGCGGGGATTAAAAAGGCGCTTGAGTTTCTCGTTCAGCTCGATTTTACCGAATGCGAACCGGGCAGAATAGACATCGACGGTGACAATATTTTCGCGCTTGTCAGCAGGTACAGCACAAAACACGAATCCGAAGTTAAATGGGAAGCACACAGAAAGTATATAGACGTGCAATTCGTTGCTTCGGGCACCGAGAACGTAGGCTTCATAAACGTAGACTACCTGGACGTTGCGCAGGAATACGATGCAAAGAAGGATGTTGAGTTCTATGACGGCGAAGGAGATTACCTGCAGCTTAATGAAGATGAATTCATGATCTTTTTCCCGCACGACGCGCATATGCCAGGCATCGAAGTGGAAGAAAGCGAGGAAGTGCTGAAGGTTGTTATAAAGGTTCTAGCTGAGTGATCAGTCAGCCGCGAAGAAGTCAGCCGCTTTTTCCAGGCATTCTATTTGCACGGGAGTTGAACCGAGTATCTCGCCGTCGGGTGTGAGTGTTTTCGGTTCGGCTGTTTTTATTTTTATCGACCTCGCACGGAATGTTTCAACCTCTTTCATGTTTACGTGAGCACCCTTGAATATCTTGGGAAGTCCGTTAAGAAGAATGCTTCTTGAGGCGGCGTTCATGATGGTGATGTCGAGAAATCCGTCATCGAGTTCCGCTGAGGGTGCCATCAGAAAATCGCTGCCTGTGTAGCGCGTGTTTGATATCTCTGCGAAGAGTATCTCGCGCTCAATTTTATTTCCGTCGTATTCTATTTCCGCCGCAAACGGTTTCAGGAAGACAGTGTGATATAGCACGCCAAGCGTGTACGAAAGTTTCCCGATACTCTTCATTTTGTGCGCACTGTGCGCAACATCCGTAACGAATCCGAAACCTATAATATTGGAGAAGTACAGCGCGTTCCCGTTCTCCCTGAATTTACCGAGATCAGCCTTTCTTGTTTTACCTTTTACAATCGCATCAACCGATTTAACGATGTCGTTCGCCTTAATACCTAAATCCCTCGCGAAGGCATTCCCGGTGCCGATCGGTATCACTCCCACCGGCAGCGCGCCGCCGCTTTTATCGTAAAACAAATTGACGGTGTGAAAGATAGTACCGTCGCCGCCGGCGGCAATCAGCGCATCGTATTCATTAATATTAATCTCAGGATATGATCCGCCGAAGTTATACGAACCGTTCGTTTCAATAGAGTCGAACTCAACGCCGCGTTTGTGAAGCTCTCTTCTTACAGTTTCGCCCAGACCGCCCGCTCTCCTGTTTGCGGCGAATTTATTGAACACCAGCAGTGCCTTCATGCAGAATCCCTTTCTTTATTAATGAAAGCGAATATAAGAAAGTTGAACTCCAAATCAGAGAAATTAGTTTTAAGATTAAAAAGGAAATCCAGTGAATTTATTTCTACAGAATCTCGGCTTGTTAATTTTCCGCACAGCGGTGAGCTCGTTTATGTTGTTCGGACACGGACTCGGAAAGCTGGAGCGCCTTTTAGAAGGCGGAGAAATAAAGTTTATGAACTTTTTAGGATTGGGCACGAAGTTCAGTTTAACACTTGCTGTATCTGCGGAGTTTTTCGCGGCTGCTCTGGTTGCTCTCGGACTATTTACTCGCATCGGCTCGTTTATGCTTATAACGACTATGAGCGTAGCAGCATTCATCGCTCACGCCGATGACCCTTTTTCAACACAGGAAAAAGCCCTGCTGTTCCTCGCTTCCTATATTCTGCTGTTTCTGACCGGTCCGGGAAAGTACAGCCTGAATGGCCTGCTTGAGAAGAAGATGAACAGGTTAAATAATTTCTGGAAGTTTGTGTCCGACTAATTTTTAAGATAAACATCCCGGTCATGAACTTAACAATTTAAAGTCCATGACCGGAAATATTTAATCATTACTTAACTAAAATTATTTTCTGCACTGGGGTAAAATCCTTTGTTTTATTCAAGTCTCAGGATTTAACCTCAATTCTGCAGACATACACACCGCTTGCAAGATCAGAACCATCAAATTCGATTTCATAAACTCCGGAGGCCTGTTTCTTATTAACCAGCACCGCTATTTCCTCTCCCAGCACATCGTATACTTTAAGAGTAACAAATCCGTCAACAGGCAATTTATAAGTTATGATTGTAGAAGGATTAAAGGGATTAGGATAGTTCCCAAGAAATTGCATTCAAAAACATCATTTATAAAATCCTGAATTGAGCTTGGATTATCTTTAATTGCGATCATCAATGTTTTATGATTCCCCTTTTGCACTCCAATATAAAGACTTCCGTCTGAGCCGAATGCCGGAGAGAAATCAGCCTGATGCGAATTGAGAGGTATGTTCCATAATTGTTCACCGCCATTAGAATAGCAGTAATAATACGTCCCATCAGTACATCCAAAGTATACTTTTCCTTCTGCATCACAAGCTAAAGGAGCCCATATTTCTAAAGGCGAGGGATCGATAATTTTCTGCCATCGCAAATTACCATTATAATCCAGGGATGCTATCGAAGATTTATGACCACTGCTTATTCCGACTATAAAAATATTTCCATTTATATCCATGCATAGTGATGATGTAATAACTTGTATAATGGAGTCAGGAAATGTATAACAGAATTTCAGTGAAGCATCCGGTCTGATTAATACCACTTTGCTGTCATGTTCTCCGGGCGGGAATAGAATATTCCTCTCAGAGTCTAAGAGCGGGCATTGAGTAATTTTGGGACAAGAGTATTTCCATTTTAGCGAGCCATCTAAATACAACGCATACAGATTACTGTCAATTGCCGGGGCGTAATAGTCTGACCATCCGGTGATAGAACAGCCGGAGTATGATTGAACCCGCTTTCTAAACTCTGCTTCCACTTTGATTCACCATTATTATCTACAGCATAAAGGAATCCATCCGAACTTGAAAAATATATTGTAGAGTCCAGACCAATATTAATAAACTTGGAGTTGACTGCGTCACCCGTTTTAAATTTCCAGTTCAATAATCCGTCAGAATTCAGTGAATATAGACAACCATTATATGCCCCAAAATATAGGTTTTCTTCTGAGTCTAAAATCATACCGCTATAACTGAAAAGGGGAGAATCAATTTCATATTTCCAGAGGTTCAAAGTATCAGTACTCATCGCATAAACATACTTGTTCCAGCTTGTGGGGAAATAAAGAATGTCTGAGAAACAAATAACAGGACCTGAAGCAGTACCGAATGATTTATTAACCTGCCAAATGATGTTTGATGTTCGTGGTCCTATGACTTTTGTTCTTCCATTAGCCTGAGGATTCCCCCGTGACATCGGTCATGCTGAATTATTTAATGATGGCCAGTTTAGATCAACTTGCTTGTTCGATTGGCAAAACCCGAAGTTGACAATTATTATATTAAGCAAAGCTGTTTTTATAAAACTATTAATCACTTAGCTTCCTCTGACGAACCATTGTAAACTTTTTTGTTTTAAAATTGTGTCCGGTGCTTAAGGAATAAAAGTAAACGCCGGAGAGTAAGTTTTCAATACTAAAATCTATACTGGTATTCCCTCCATATTATACTCTAATAACTCGATGAATCCAGTTTCACCTTGCCCCTGAACACCCAGTAAATGCTTATCGTATATGCAAGCACAAACGGCACGCCTATCATCGCTATCGTGAGCATTATGCCAAGCGTTTTCTGCGATGATGCCGCATTGTAGATGTTGAGACTGTGTTCCGGATTCGGATCGGAGAGCACGAGGTTCGGGAATATGCCGATAGCGAAGAGAAGAAGAAGCGAAAAGATTGCCGCACCTGATGAAAGGAACGCCCTGAATTCCCTTCCGTGATGTATCTCTCTCGGTATGTTTGCAATGGCAAGCATGTTGAGAACAGCGACGAGGAAAAGCCACTCGTTCTCCACAAAGTGTAGGGTCATGTTCGGATAGTAAATGAGTGTAGCCATGGTTACGGTTGTATAGCAGATCACGAAAAATATTATCGCGTTGTTTACCCAGCTTTTTGTCTTTTCCTGCAGATCGCCCTCGGTTTTCATCGTAAGGTATATCGATCCGTGCATCATAAAAAGAGCCACGGTAGTTAAACCTACAAGAACTGTATACGGCGTTATCAATCCAAGGAATGTTCCCTGGAATTCTTTATCGGCTCCGAGTGGAATACCGGTTATAATATTTCCGATCGCCACTCCCATCAGGAATGCTATAAGTATACTAGATACGCTGAAAGCCCTGTCCCACATGCTTCTCCACCATTGCATCGGCTGCTTGCTGCGGAACTCAATAGCCACCGCCCGGAAGATGAGCATGAAGATCAGAAGCATGAACGCATTATAAAATCCTGAGAACACCGTAGCGTATACATGCGGGAACGCGGCAAACAGCGCACCGCCGCCCGTAACGAGCCAGACCTCATTTCCGTCCCACACCGGACCGATCGAGTTAAGCGCGAGTCTTCGGTTTGTATCGCCCTTGATAAAAAGATATATGGTGCCCACGCCGAGATCGAAGCCGTCGAGAAAAGCATAGCCGGCGAGAAGCACGCCGATAAGTATGAACCAGATCGTGTTTAAGTCGAATGTAAATTCCATGGCTGTCAGTTTTTAGTTGAAAAAATTTGTTTCTGCTGAGTATAAGTATCGAGTGTTTCATCTACATGCTCGGGACCTTTTTGAATCTTTTCGTTAAGCAGGTAAATAAACAGAACAAACAGGAAAAGATATATAACGATGAAAAGTATCAGGGAAAATAAAACCTGGTTGGCATCAACTGCTTTTGAAAGTGCTTCAGAAGTACGAAGAAGACCGTATACTATCCAGGGCTGTCTGCCCACCTCCGCCGATATCCACCCGATCTGATTCGCTATCTGCGGAAGAAGCACCGCGAATACGAGCGCGTAAAGGTACCACTTGTAATCGAACAACTTTCCGCGCCACCAGAGAAAAGCTCCGAATAAACTTATAGCGATGAGGAGCATTCCTATAGCTACCATTAAATGATAAGTCTGAAACACGATATTCACCGGAGGACGTTCATCCTCGGGGAACGCATTTAGTCCGGTTACAGGTCTGGATGCGTCTCCGTAGATAAGATAGCTCAGCATACCTGGAATCGCAACGCCGAATTTTACTTCCTGCTCATCCTCGTTAACCCATCCGAACAAATACAAAGGAGCAGCTGCAGATGAATCAAAGTGTGCTTCGAAAGCCGCCAGTTTAGCAGGCTGCGTTTCCGCAACTCCCTGCGCGCTGTTATGTCCGGTAAAAAGCTGAAACAGCGAAGCAAAAATTGCCAGCGATAAAGCTATTTTCAAAGCCTTTTTCGAAATCTCAACATGACGTTTTTTAATTATATAAAATGCACTAACGCTTATTACCAGAAATGCACCGGCAAGCCAGGCGCCTGAGAGGACGTGTGAAAGTCTGTCGATTGAAGAAGGATTAAAAACCATTTCCCAGAAGTCGGTTATCTCGGCACGCGCTTCGAGACCTTCGCCCACTATATGATAACCTGCCGGCGTCTGCTGCCAGGAATTAGCAACAACAATCCATACAGCACTGAGCATTGAGCCGAATGAAACCATTATTGTGGATAAGAAATGTATTTTGGGCGAAACCTTGTTCCAGCCAAAAACGAGTATCGCGAGAAAACCCGATTCGAGAAAAAATGCGAAGATTCCCTCGGCTGCCAAAGCACTTCCGAATATATCACCGACATAACGCGAATACGTAGCCCAGTTTGTACCGAACTCAAATTCCATTACGATACCGGTCGCCACCCCAACGGCGAAAGTCAGCGCAAATACCTTGACCCAGAATCTTGTCATGGTCTCGTAAATCTTGTCGCCGGTCTTTAAATACATACCTTCCATAAAGACAAGCAGAACTCCCAGCCCGATACTTAATGGCGGATATATATAATGGAATGCAATGGTGAAGGCGAACTGAAGACGTGCTAAAATCTCGACATCCATGTTGAACCTTTATAAAAATTCATATCACTGATGTATTAAACATACGTAAATGAAAATTTAATTTCATCTATTATGTATTCTTATGAATTATCAACCCGATATGATAATAAATTTAGTGTGTCCCGGTTATCAACTTATCACAAACTGTCTATAACGGGACAACTTTAAGCTGTCAGATCCTGAACACTCCTTCGGAGTTTCAGGATGACAGCGTAAAATTTGTGTCATAATGTACAATTCATGTCATGCTGAATTTATTTCAGCATCTTATTCTTATTTATTCTCTAACCCCAATTCTCCTGAAAGATCATTCCATTCAGGGTTAACAGATTCTATTAAATTTATTTTCCATTGCCGGTGCCAGTTTTTTAATTGCTTCTCCCTTCTTATCGCCGAATGAACATTCATGGTTTGTTCGTAGTATACTAGTTTTGTAAGATTATACTTCTTAGTAAATCCGTCTGCTGATTTATTTTTGTGTTCGTACACTCTCCTAATCAAATTGTTAGTCATACCTATGTAAAGCGTTTTACTTTTGTTTGTCATTATATAAATATAGTACTGTTTCATTACCTTGTATATTATTTATGTGATTAAATTAAAGTTAAATTTTTACAGTATAAGGAACAACTGTTCGTAAATCAATAACTGACGTATGCAAGATTGATCATCATAATACTAAATTAAAGTTTCAATTTTTCACTTTTGTCATGCTGAACTTGTTTCAGAATCTCTTTTTACAAATATGATCCTGAACACTCCTTCGGAGTTTCAGGATGACAGTCTAAAATTCATTTCATAATTTGCAATTCATGTCATGCTGAATTTATTTCAGCATCTAACCTTCTAATCCAA